>JACQOE010000086.1 GCA_016202695.1 Pseudomonadota bacterium
ACCTAGCACACGTCGCCCGGGCGGTGGTCTACATGGCCGGCCTGCCGCTCGACGCCAACGTCCAGTTCATGACCGTAATGGCGACCAAGATGCCCTTCATCGGAAGGGGCTGAGCGGCGGGGGCGGGCGCAGCGAAATTCGCCCGCACCCCGGTAGCGCCCAGGACCTGCCGCGGCCGATCGACCGGAAAGACAAGGGGGCTTTCCGCGATGCGGCCCCTTTAAGGGGGTCGCCCCGGGGTTTCCGCGACCGCAGCAGCGGGCGGAACGCGCCCGCTCAGGAACGCACCGCCTCGATCACGCGGCGCAGGCGGCCGCCGCCGCTCAGGTCGTCGTTAATGAACGCCTGGGTGTAGTTGTGCAGCCTGTCCACGTAGGCGGCGGAGCCGTCGTCGAGGTGAACGTCTTCGGGCGGCAGCGCCACCTGCAAGCGATGATAGTTGGCGCCGAGGAGAAGGGCGAGCTGCTGGTCGGCGGCATCGGCCATCGCGTCGAACATGACGTCGAGCAGCCCCATCCTCAGCATCCACTGCCAGGGACCCCAGTTCTCGATGTCGTCGCCGACGCCCGGCGATTGCGCGTGCCCGGTGCCAATGGAGACGACGACCATGTCCTCCTTGCGAACGCCCTCGCTCATCGCCACGATGCAGGCATGAAGGGCGGGATTGCTCAGGCACACGCCGCCGTCGGTGAGCAGATAGCGCTGCCCACCCGCCCGCGGCATCCGCACCGGCGCGAAGAAGGCGGGGGCCGCGGCCGAGGCCGCGACGACCTTGGCGACCTTGCGGTTCTTGTGCTCGGCGCTGTCGAAGACCAGCGGCGAGCGCGACTGCAAGTCGTAGGTCGTCAAGAGCAGGCGCTTGAGGACGTCCTTCATGGTGATGTCGCCGTATTGCTCGCCCAGCAGCCGCTCGAGGTTGCGGACCGAGTGCAGCGGTTCGTGAAGGCGCTGGATGGATTCGATCATCTTCTTGGCCTTGAGGGGATTCGGCTTCTCCAGCGGCTCCAGCACGGTCGCGAGATCGGCGTCCTGGAAGACCTGCGAGCCCAGGTTGCGGTAGATGCGCATGATCTCGCGGGCACCGTAGCGCCTGACCACCCGGCCGCCGCGCTCGGTCGGCGTGACCAGCCCGGCGGTCAGGATCGCGCCGGTCGAGGTGCCGATGAACATGTCGAAGAGTTGCGACGCCGAGCGCCCCGTCTCCCGCTCGATGAACTCGGTGATCGTCGCCGGAATGATCCCCCGGATGCCGCCGCCGTCGACGGCCAGAATCT
This sequence comes from Pseudomonadota bacterium, assembly GCA_016202695.1. Lineage (GTDB taxonomy): Bacteria > Pseudomonadota > Alphaproteobacteria > JACQOE01 > JACQOE01 > JACQOE01. Next base: position 1,275 of record JACQOE010000086.1, read on the forward strand.
TGTAGGTCATGGAATAGCCCTCCCGTTTTTTTCGACCCATCCGGGCCGAACCCAGTTGTCGTGTCCCCTGGCGAACGGCCAGACGACACCGCACCCTGAAGTGGGGAAGGAGGAAGAAACCGGGGCGCCCGACGCCGATGAGCCCCCTGACTCTTGTGTCTTCTCGCCCGCTGATCCTGTTACGGAAACCCCTATTCTCCGGGCGATTTCATTCGGCCGCCTTCCCTTCTCCCAACACCTCCATAGTGTTGGTCAGGCCGAGCGGATGCAAGCAAATATCCTGGCCGTAGCGCGGACCAACGACTGTCGGCCGCGCACGGCCGGCGGCGGGGTTGCGGCCGGCCGGATCACCTCTTGGCCGGCCCCTGAGTTGCGGCCGGCTTGCCCTTGGCCGCCGCCTGAGTGTCCGGCCGGAAATGAAGACGTATGTCTCAATCGGTTACGCGCCATCCCCGTCATTCCCGCGACAGCGGGAATCCAGGCTTGCCGCGGGGTAGCCGCTTCGACATGGACCCCCGCCTTCGCGGGGGTGACGATCTAAGCCGTTGAAATGGCCCGACTCACCTCGAGTCGGACTCTCAAGGCTTCTTGGCCGCCGGCCGCTGGGCCTTCGGCGTTTTTTGCGCCTTCGCCGCCTTCTCCTTCTCCATCGCCTTCTTCACGCACTCGTCCTTCTTGGTCGGCTCGGCGATGCGGGCGCACTCCGCCGCCGGGCTCCGCTTCGCCGCCCCCTGGCCCTGGGCCTGCGCGAGCGCAAAGCCTGGCGCCGCGACGGCGATCAGAAACGCGGCCAGCGCCGCAGGACTCCGGTTCATAGTGAGCCTCCTTTGTCGGTTGCACGATGGACACGGATACGGGGCCGGGGACGGACGCACCGCCGGCTGCCGGGCGCTAGCGCGGCGTCGCCTTGAGCACGGCGTTCTCCTCGACCGTGCGCAGCGCTTGGGCGAGGATGCGAAGGATATCGGTCACCAGGGGATCGGCCTCCAGCACCTTCTTGCGGAACGCCTCGGCCGAGACCACGGTGCAGACCGTCGGTTTCACCGCCACCGCGGTCGCCATCCGCGGCTGGCCGTCGATCAGCGCCATCTCGCCGAAAATCTCGTTCTCGCCCACATAGCCGAGCACGGCCTTCCCCTCCCAGCCCGCCTTGCTGATCTCGACCAGGCCCGCGCGGACGATGAAGGCGCAGCGCGCCGGCTCCCCCTCCTCGAAGATCGTCACCCCCGCGTCGTAGGCCTTCGCCCCGCCCGTGAGCGAGAGCCGGACCCGCCGATCGTGAATGGCCAGTGCGCCCATGCGGCACCTCCTCTCCTCAGCCCCTGCCGACGGCAAAACCCCGGCGAGGGACGACCGGAATTCCGCCCCTGTGCAAGCCTGGCGCCGCCGCCGCCGGTCCGAGCGGCTTCGCCGCCGCCATCCTTACACCCCGCCACTCTACGACGTATCGGGCGCGGGCGCAGTGATTCCGGTCACGTTGCCGCGGACGGGAAAGCTGCTGTCTCGGGCGCTCAGCCGGCGAGGAGCCGGGCGACCTCGTCGCGCTCGTAGCGCGCGAGGGGGCCACCGCCCTCGCCGCGGACGCCGCCGCCGGCGACCGCGCGGCCGATGGCGGCGCACTCGTGGCCAGCGGCGCGGAGCGCCGCCAGCGCCGCGCCCGCGATCCCGGCCGGAAAGGCGGCCAGCAGAGTCCCCGAGGCGAGCACGCCCCAAGGATCGGCGCCGAGCGCGCGGCAGACGGCGAGGCCGGGTTCGAACCACAGCACCGCCTTGGTCGCGATCTCCAGCCCCACACCGGACGCCTCGGCCATCTCGTAGAGGCCGGAGGAAAGCCCGCCCTCGGTCGGATCGTGGAGCGCGGTGGCGCCGAGCCCGGCGGCGGCGAGCGCCGGCTTCACCACCGAGATGCCGGGGCTGCGCAGCGCCTCGCGCGCCCGGCGCACCACCTCGGGCGCGAGCGCACCCAGCCTCCCGGCGGCCTCCGCCGCCAGCACCGCCGTGCCTTCGATCGGGGCGGGGCCGACCTGGATGATGGCGTCGCCTTGGCCGACGCCCCCGGTGCGGATGAAACGGCCGTCCTCGCTAAGGCCAAGCATCTGGCCCACCACCACCGGCTGGGTCACCGCCGCCGTCACCTCGGTGTGGCCGCCGACCAGCACCGCGTCGATCCCGGCCAGGGCCTCGCGCATGGCCGCGAAGAGGGCGCGAACCTCGTCCTCGGTCGTGCCCACCGGCAGCAGCATGGCGGCGAGGAACCAGCGCGGGCGCACTCCCATCACCGCCACGTCGTTGGCGTTGACGACCACGGCGTGGGCGGCGACGTCCCTCCCGGTCAGCGTGATCGGGTCGGTGGCGGCCACCAGCGCGCCCGCCGGCACCGCCACCACCCCGGCGTCCTCGCCGAAGCGGGGCGGCAGGAGCAGCTCGGGCGGAGCGGGGCCGTTGGCGGCCAGGAGCTCGCGCAGGAGCTCCGCCGGCAGCTTTCCGGTCTCCAGGCGTCGACTCATCGCCGGCCCTCCTCGCGCCGCGCGCGTCGAAACGGCAGCGGCGCGAACCTTCCTAGCACGGCGCACGCAGCCGCCGCGAGGGGCGGGCGCGTGCCGCGACCCAGCCGCCGGGCGTTGCGCCCACGGCCCGCAAAGGATCAAATGCGGAGAGGCTTGCGCCCGCGGCCGCGCGGCAGTCGGGTCGGCCCCACCCTCGCCCAGAGGAGATCTCGGAATGGCGAAAGACCTGCGGATCGAGCGGATCGAGGCGATCCCGATCGAGATTCCGCTCGCCAAGTCGTTCGCCGGCAGCAAGTACAACGTCGCCAGCCGCTGCACCGTCATCACCCGCGTCCACACCGCCGGCGGCCTGGTGAGCGAGGTCTACAACGGCGACAACCGCACCCAGGGGCGCGAGCTGGCGAAGATCGTCGAGACCGAGATCGCGCCGCTCGTCGTCGGCGAGGACGTCCTCGCCTGGGAGCGCATCTGGCAGAAGATGTCCTCGATCACGCTCCTCGACCGCGACCGGGCGCTGGCCATGGAGGCCGTCGCCTGCGTCGACACGGCGGTCTGGGACCTCGTCGGCAAGGCGCTGGGGACGAGCGTCTCCAAGCTCCTCGGCGGTTTTCGCGACAGCCTGCCGATCATCGCCATCGCCGGCTACTACCGGCCCGGCAAGACCGCCGCCGACCTGGCGCGCGAGATGGCGTGGCTGAAGGGCGTCGGCATGGCCGGCTGCAAGCTCAAGGTGGGCGGCCTGACGCCCGAGGAGGACAGCGCGCGTGTGCGCGCGGCGCGCGAGGGCGCGGGGCCCGACTTCATCCTCGCGGTCGACGCCAACCGCGCCTGGACCCCGGCCGAGGCCAAGCGCTTCGCCCGCCTGGTCGAGCCCTTCGACATCCGCTGGTTCGAGGAGCCCTGCCACTGGTACGACGACGCCCGCGGAATGGCCGACGTGCGGCGCGCCACCTCGATACCGATCAACGCCGGGCAGAGCGAGATCTCGAGCCACGGCGTGCGCCGTCTGCTCGCCGCCGGCGCGGTGGACATCGTCAACTTCGACGCCTCCGAGGGCGGCGGCATCAGCGAGTGGCGTCGTGCCGCCGCCCTCTGCGCCGTCGCCGGCGTCGAGATGGCGCATCACGAGGAGCCGCAGATCGCTGTCCACCTCCTCGCCGGCGTGCCGCACGGGACCTACGTCGAGTGCTTCCCCGATCCCGACCGCGATCCGCTGTGGCCGCGGATGATCGTCAATGCGCCGCCGGTCCGCGACGGCCTCATCCAGATCCCGCAAGGGCCCGGCTTCGACCTCCGGCTCGACTGGGACATGGTGCGCAAATACCGGCTGACCTGACCGCCGCCGTGGCGCCCCGGCGGCGCGGCCGGGCCCCGCTCAGGCGATGACGTAGAGGCGGTCGCGGTCGGGCCCGTAGCTCGATATCAGGCGCCCGCCGGCGGGGGTGACCACGGCCATGTCCTCGTAATGGTAGAACGCGCCCGCCTCGCGCAGCCCCGGCTCCACGGTCAGGACCATGCCCTCCTCGAGCGCGATCGGCGCGCTCTCGGGCTCGATGATCGGCGCCTCGTGGAGCGAGGCGCCGACGCCGTGGGCGACGAGATGCGGCCTCGCCTCGATCCCCTCCTCCTTCAGCGCCCGCAGCGAGAACTCGTAGAGCTCGCCGGCGAGGACCCCGGGGCGGAGGCGCTCGACGATGCGGTCGTGAACCGTCACCAGCCGCCGATAGAGGTCGGCCTGACGCTGGTTCGGCTTGCCGACGACCGCGTTGCGCGAGACGTCGGCCCAGTAGCCCCGGAGCCGCCCCTTGGCGTCGGCGTGGAGAATGTCGCCCGGCTTCAGGCGCCGGTCGTCGCCCCAGCGGTGGCCGAGCGCGCTGTTCGGCCCGGAGCCGTAGCTGAACACGTGCGGCTCGGCCCCGAACAGCATGACGTTGGCGGTGATGTCGGCGCACACGTCGCGCTCGCGGTCGCCGGCGCGGGCGCGCTCCCAGCCGAGATGGATGGCCTTGGCGGTCAGACGCGCAACCTCGCCGAGGGTCTCGATCTCCCAGGCCGACTTGATCATCCGCGCCGTGCCGAGCGCCGAGTCGGCGCCGGCGAACTCCGCCCCGGGCAGCGCCGCGGCGAGCGAGTCGAACGTGCCGACCGGCATGTAGAGCTTCTCGACTCCGATCCGCGCCCGGTCCAGGCCCTTCTCGGCGAGCACGCCCGCGAGCAGGTCGACCATGCCGTGGGGAGGATAGCCGCGGACTTCGCTCAGCCATGAGGTCCGCTGCGCCAGCGCGCGCTCGCGCTCCCAGAGCAGCAACGTCGGCTCGCCGTCCGCCGGCACCACGCAGGCGGCGTACTCGTCGCGCGCCTCCATCAGGTGATAGAGATCGGACATGACGAAATGCGCGCCGGCGCCGTAGACCACGTTCTCGGGAGCGAGCGCCACCACGACGTCGAGACCCGCCTCGGCCATCGCCCGCCTGAGGCGGCCGAGATTGTGCGCCTTGGGCGACTTCGGCTTGTCCACGGACTCCTCCCCCGTCGAGGTTCGCCCGATGTGACTAGGCCAACCTCCGCCCGATGTCCACATCGCCGTCGGCCGCGCCCGGCGCCCGCGCCGCGACCAGGACGACGACCGCCCTGGACAGCGGGCCACGGGTTGGGGGATCATTCGGCGATCGCTCGCCGCCGTGCGGGCGGCATGACGCTGGCGCCCGCCATCGGTCTCCCGACCGTCGCCGAACGTCTGCCCCCGCGACAATACGGCGGCCGAGAGCGTGCCTGAAGGCTAGGAGGGACATAGCCATGAGAAGAACCGGCATCGCCTTCGCCCTTGGCGGCGCACTCGTCGCCGCCTCCGCCTTCGCCCCGCCCGCCGAGGCGGCGTCGAAGCCCGAGTCGCTCCGCTTCCTGTCGGGAAGCGCGGGCGGCGCCTGGTACCCGCTCACGGTCGGCATCGCCGAGCTCTTCGACAAGCAGGGGGTCAAGACCAGCACCGAGATCGGCGGCGGCAACTCGAACGTGGTCAACCTCGGCAACGGGGTCGGCGACCTGGGGATGACCTTCACCGTCACCGTCGCCGACGCGGCCCAGGGCAAGGACCCGTTCAAGCAGAAGATCACCAACCTGCGCGGCCTGTTTCAGCTCACCGACCTGATCGCGCACATGGTGGTCAGCGCCGAGAGCGGCATCAAGACGATCCCCGAGCTCAAGGGCCGGAAGGCCGCGCTGCAGCAGCAGAGCGCCGGCATCACCAGCATCTTCCGCATGATCCTCGAGGCCTACGGCATGTCCGAGAAGGACCTCAACATCGTCACCCGCGGCGGCACCGGCCAGGCCTCGGACGCGCTCAAGGACCGGCGCGCCGAGATGTACCTTTCCGGCGGCACGCTGCCCGAGGCCGCGGCCTCGGAGGTCGCCGCCAGCATGGCGATCCGCTTCCTGCCGGTCGACGACCAGCACTTCAAGAAGCTGAAGGAGATCAACGACGGCTTCCTGCGGGTGACGATCCCGGCCGGGGTTTACAAGGGCGTCGATGCGGACGTGCCGGCGGTCGCCGTCGCCACCTTCGCCGTCGCCAACGCCAAGATGCCGGATGACTACGCCTACTGGATCGTCAAGACGCTGGCGGACAATATCGCCACGGTGCGCAAGATCCATAAGAGCATCGAGACGATCACGCCCAAGTACATGGCCGAGTTCGCCGGCGCGGCGCCTCATCCGGGTGCGGCCAGGTACTACAAGGAGATCGGCGTCCTGAAATAGGCGCGGGCTCGCCTGTCGGCGGCGGCGGGCGCGGGATGCCCGCCGCCCCGCCCGCCGCCGCGCCGGCGAACGCGGGCTCCACCGTGCCGATTGCGGCGGGGGAGCGCCCCCGGCCGTCGATGCGCGCGGGAGCGGGCGCGTCGCGCCAACCAATCCTCGCCGCACGGCGGCGAACGAGTTAAGCTGGAGGCGATCCTGCGAAACCCGCCCGGCACCCACGCAGGGGTCATGAAAGATCACAACCAAGGCCGGGCTGCCACGACCGATGGGAGGGAAACCATGTCTCGTCGCACGAAGACCGAACGGCCCCGGACAACTCGGGCGAGCCGCCCCCTCACCCGCCGCGCGTTTGTGCGGCTTGCCGCGGCCGGAACCGTCGCCGCGGTCGCCGCTCCGGTGATCATCGGCCGGGCCCGGGGCGCGACGGTGGTGAGGATCGGCAGCATCCAGTCGGTGACCGGCCCGTCCGCGGCGCCCGGCACGCGCGCCCGCGACGGCGCCCTGCTCGCGCTCAAGGAGATCAAGGCCGCGGGCGGGTTCACCGACGCCAAGGGCAACCCCTACACGATCGAATTCGAAAACGAGGACATGGGCAACGACCCAAAGCAGGCGATCACGCTCTTCCGCCAGCACTCGGTGGACCCGCGGACCGTCGCCGTCCTCGGACCGACCACCTCGGTGGGGTTCCTTCCCTGCATCCCGGTGGCGGCGCAGATCAAGACGCCGCTGCTCGGCAACGGCTCGGGCGCGCCGGTGCGGAACTGGAACACATGGGCCTATCGCGTCAACCCCGTCGCCCAAACCGCGACCCCGATCCTGCTCAAGAAGGTCGTCGAGGTCGAAAAGCTGAAGCGCCTTGCGGTCATCTACGAGTCGACGCAGGACGGACAGAAGGGCGACGCCGAGGTCGTCCGCGACCAGCAGCCCAAGCTCGGCTACGATCTCGTCGCGTTCGAGGCGTTTCGCACCGGAGACCAGGATTTCTCGCCGCAGATCGCCAACGTCAAGAACGCCAGACCGGAGGCGATCTACGTCGCCGCCCAGCACGGCGAAGGCGGGAAGCTGGTCACCCAGATCCGCAGCGCCGGGATCGGGGTCCCCATTCTCAACGGCTACGGCTCGATCACCTACGGGGTCTACTGGGACACCTCCAGCGGCGGGGTCAAGGGCGGCTACACCTGGTTGGGCGTCGATGTCGCCTCGGCCAAGGGCAAGCTCAAGGACTGGATCGCCGAGTACAACCGCACCTTCCCGGTGGAGGCGACCTCGGAGTCGGTCTATGGCTACGACTCGTTGTGGACCGTCGTCGAGTGCATCAAGCGTACGGGGAGCACCGACCGCGAGAAGATCCACGAGATCTTGCAGACCCTCGAGTTCACGAGCCCGCTCGGCACCCGCGTCACGTTCAGGAATCCCCCGCATGGAGACAATCTCACTCCCTCGGCGACGATCGTGCGGGTGACGGGCCGGGCGGCGTACCAGGTCGTCGGCTGATCCGCAAAACCCGCGCCCACGGGAACGACGCGACGATCCCCCGGCGGAGGCACGTCCGGCGCCGGCGTACGAACACGGGGAAAGGCGGAGCCACGCCGTGACCGAGTCGCCAATTCTTTCCGGGGCCGTCGAAGGGCCGGGCGAAAATCCCGGCATGTCCCTCAAGGAGACCGGGGATGGACCTTGGGTGACGCTCCCCGGCTTCTTCCGGGTGGCGCTCTCGCCCCGCGGCCGGGGTCACGTCCCGGTGATGCTGCGCGCGCCCGACCGGACGGGGCGGCGGATCAAGACCGCCCTCCTCGCCTTGTCCGAGACCTGGATCCGGGCCTGAGGCGAACCGGGGCCATGGCCGACGGCCTCGCCGTGTCAGTCTCCCGGGCGCTCGCCGAGGCATCGCCGATGGCCGAGCGTTTGTTTGGCACCCTGGCCGAGAAGACGGCCGACACCGTCGGCGTGACGCGGGCGTCCTATGGCGAGGGCGAGCAGTTCGCCCATGACCTGTTGGCCGCGACCGCCCGTTCGCTCGATCTCGATATCGCCACGGACTGGGCCGGCAATCTCTACATGACCCTTCCGGGGCGCGATCGGAGCCGGCCGGCGCTGATGACCGGCTCCCATCTCGATTCGGTCCCACGCGGAGGCAACTACGACGGGGCCGCCGGCGTGATCGCGGCCGTCACCGCCGTCGCCGCGCTGCGGCGGGCGGGACTGCGGCCGAGCCAGGACATCACCGTGATGGCCACCCGCGCCGAGGAGTCCGGGAGCTGGTTCAAGGGCCGGCACGGCGGGCATCTGGGGGCGCGGATGGCGCTCGGCCTCCTGTGGCCGGACGAGCTCGAGACCGCGATCCGCATCGACACCGGCCGGTCGCTGGCCTGGCACATCGCCGCCGCCGGCTTCGACCCGAAGAAGGCGACGGAGGGCCCGCCCCGCCTCGCGCGCGAGCGCATTGGCGCGTGGATCGAGCTTCACATCGAGCAGGGGCCCGTGCTCTTGACCGAGGGGTATCCGGTGGGCATCGTCACCGCCATTCGCGGCATCCTGGCGGCGCGCGAGGTCAAGGTGCTCGGGGCCTACGCCCATGCCGGCGCGACTCCGGAATCCTACCGCCAGGATGCCGCGCTCGCCGCCGTCGACTTCATCGCCGGCATGGACCGTCACGCCGAGGCGGTGCGTGCGAGGGGCGGCGACCTCACCTTCACCGTCGGCAAGATCAACACCGACGCGGCGCTGCACAGCATGACCAAGGTCGCGGGCGAGGTCCGCTTCTCCATGGACATTCGCAGCCGCGACCAGGCGGCCCTGGACGGCATTCCCCCGGTCGCCGCGCGGCTGGCGGCCGAGGTCGAGGCGCGCCGGCGAGCGAGGATCGAGCTCGGCGGCTTCGCCCCCACCCCGGCGGCGGCGATGGATGCCGGTCTCCGCCGCCTGCTCGCGCAGGGCGCGATCGAACTCGGCATCCGGGCGAAGGAGCTGCCGTGCGGCGCCAGCCACGACACGGTCGATTTTGCCAGCGTCGGGGTGCCCGCGGCGATGATCTTCGTGCGCAACGCGAACGGCAGCCACAACCCCGACGAGGCGATGGAATTCGCCGACTTCGCCGAAGGTACGCGTCTGCTCGCGATGCTGCTCGCCCGTCTGAGCTCCGGCGATTGACCGGAGGGTGCGGGCGGGAGCAGATTCGGCGGGTGCGCCGGCATCTCTTCCGTCAGGGGGAGACGCGACGGCCATCGACGAAGGGCACCCGGCCCGGGCCCGTCGGCCGGGGCGAACGCCGGTACGGCCTGCGGAAGAAGGCCGGCGCGGCCGAGTCCGATCCGTCTTCACTTCGGTTGGGGGAGAAGGACCATGCCGATCATCCGAACACCGAGCGTCCGTCTGCTGGCCGTGGCGCTGAGCCTCGCCGCGCTGGCGACCGCGGCCGAGGCCGCGTATCCGGAGCGCCCGATCAACCTCATCGTGCCCTTCGACGCGGGGGGCGGGACCGACGTCATGGCCCGCACCTTCGCGCCCTACGTCGAGAAGCACCTCGGCAGCGGGGCCTCGATCGTGATCGTCAACAAGCCGGGGGCGGCGGGGTTGATCGGCTACACCGAGGTCGCGACCGCGAAGCCCGACGGCTACACCATCGGCGCCTTCAACCTGCCGGGCGGCATCACGCTCTACATCCAGGGGACCGCCCGCTACTCGCTCGACAGCTTCGATCCGGTGGCCAACCTGATCGACGACCCGCAGATGTTCATCGTCCACAAGAACAGCCCCTTCAAGACGATGGGCGACCTCGTCTCCTACGCCAAGGCCAGTCCCGGCGTCCTGACCATCGGTTTCGGCGGCGTCGGCGCGACCGGCCATCTCAGCCTGCTCTTCGTCCAGGGGCTTCCCGGTCTGGCCGACTTCAAGTTCATCATCGTTCCCTTCAGCGGCGGCACTCAGACCCGCGCCGCGCTCCTCGGCCAGCACATCGCGGTCAGCAACCAATCGGTCTCCGAGATGGCGAGCTACGCCAAGGAGGGGCAGGTCCGCGTGCTCGGCGTCCAGAGCGGCGAGCGATCGCCCTTCCTGCCCGACACACCGACGCTTAAGGAGCAGGGGATCGACATCGCCTACGGCGCGAGCCGGGGTTTCCTCGCCCCGAAGGGGGTCGACGCGGCGATTCTGGCGCGGCTGTCGGAGGCGATCGGCAAGGCCGCCACCGACTCCGGGTTCCGCAGCGCCGCGGCCAAGAACTACCTCACCGTCCGCTACATGGATCACCGCGCTTACGGCGCGTATTTGCGCGAGGACGAGAAACGGCTCAAGGCCCTGTGGGCCACGAAACCCTGGCGCTGAGCGGGCCCGGCCGGCGGGCCGGACGAGGCGAGGCCGGCCGGGCCGCCCCCGCCTCGCCGTCCGCTCAGGCGCCCTCCTCGGCCTTGCCTCGATTGCCAAGGCAGGCGCGGGCCAGGGGGTAGACGAGGATGGCGAGCGTGAGCAGCGCCACCGCTAGCGAAAGCGGTCGCGTAACCAGCACCGTTGCGTCGCCCCCCGAGATGCGAAGCGCGAGGCGGAGGCTGGTTTCGGCGTAGGGCCCGAGCACCAGCCCCAGCACGGCCGGCGCCAGCGGATAGTTCATCCGCTCCAGCAGGTGCCCGAGGAAGCCGAAGAAGAGCATCAGATAGACGTCGAACATGCTGTTGTTGATGGCGTAGGAGCCGATGACGCAGAGCGCGATGATCATCGGCACCAGCAGCACCGGCGGCACCCGCAGGACCTGCACGAACAGACGCGACCCTAAATAGCCGCCGAAGGCAAAGAGCAGCACCGAGGTCAGGAACATCTGGATCATGAAGCCGTAGACCACGTCCGCGCTGTCGCGGAAGAGCCCCGGACCCGGCTGCAAGCCGTGCACGGTCAGCCCGCCCAGGATCACCGCCGCGACCACGCTTCCCGGCACGCCGAGGGTGAGCGCCGGGATCATTGCCGCGGCGTTGTCGGCGTTGTTGGCGCACTCGGCGGCGGCGACGCCGAGGGGAGTGCCGCGCCCGAATTCCTCGGGGTTGCGCGAGGCGCGCTTGGCCTCGTTGTAGCTGACCAGCGCGGCGACGTTGCCCCCGGTGCCGGGGACGATGCCGACGATGATGCCGATGATCGCGGCCCGGATCCAGGTGCGCCAAAGGAGCCGCCAGCCGGCGAAAAGCCGGCCGGTCTTGCCGATTCGCAACTGCGAGCCCGAGGCGCCGCGCATGACCGCATGCTCGGCCATGGCCAGGGCCGGGGGGAGCGCGAACAGGCCGGTGAGCAGGACCACCACGTGCAGGCCGCCGACCAGGCTGATGGTGTCGAAGGTGAAGCGCTCGTGACCGGAGACCTGGTCGATCCCGACGGTGCCGATGAGGAGCCCGAGACAGGCGCTCAGCAGGCCCTTGAGCGGTTGGTCGCCGAGAAGGACGGCGATGCTGGCCAGGCCGAACATCGCCACCCAGAACGTCTCGGCCGGTCCGAAGAGGAGGGCGACCGCGGCCAGCGGCGGCGCCAGCGTCATCAGGGCGACCGCGCTCGCCATGCCCCCCAACGCCGACGAGGAGCAGGCGACCTGGAGCGCCCACCCGGCCTGGCCCTTCTGCGCCATCGGATAGCCGTCGAACACGGTCGCGATCGCCGCCGGCGTGCCCGGGATGCGGAGCAGGATCGCCGGGATCGCGCCCCCGTACATGGCGCCGTTGTATATGCCCGCCATCATCCCGAGCGCGATCAACGGGTCCATCCCGAAGGTGAGTGGTATCAACACCGAGATGCCCATGGTGGCGCTGATTCCGGGAAGCGCGCCGATAATCACTCCCATGACCGTGCCGCCGATCCAGGAAAGCAGGTTGTGCCACTCGAGCACGAGCGGGAGGGCGTGCAGCAAAGGTTCGAACATGGCCAGGGCTCTCGGCCTGTCGCGGCGACGCCTCAGTAGGCCTGGAAGAACTCGGCCGGCAGGGGCCGCGAGAAGATCAGCACGAAAACGAGATAGACGAACGCGACGAAGCCACCCCCGGTGGCCAAGAGCCATCGATAGCGGCGATAGCCGAGGAAGGCGGGAAGGGCAATGACGTACAGAAACGTCGCGGTGAAATACCCGGCGACCGACATCAGGATCGCGTAACCGACCGAGGCGCCGAAGGCGATGGCGAAGCGCCGGCGGTGGAGGAAGATCGGATTCTGCCCTGCGGCGGCGCTATTCCGGCGAAAGCTGAGGGCAAACATCGCCACCGAACAGACCGCGATGGCGCCGGCGATGAGGAGCGGGAACAGCCGGGCCGCGGCGGGGAACCGGTCGCTGTAGACATAGATGGCGACCGCCAGCAGGGCCCAGAAGATGGCGGATAGTCGGTCCTGAGCGGCTTGCACGGTGGGATCCCCCGATGGGTCGAGCGTCCCGGCCGGGATGCTTGCCGAGACTCCGGCGTTTGCGGTCTGTGCGCTATGCGGAACGCTAGCACCGGAGAGAAAGATCGCACAAGGCGAAGGGCATCGTCGCCTTCCCGGCCGGCGTCGCGAAGGGGCCGGTCAACAAGGGGCGGTGGAGTCCGGCACGACCGGCGTCAACCGAGCGGCCGTTTGACTCGGATCTGGCGCCGCACTTATGCTCCGCCCGGTGGGAGGCTCGCCGGGGAGGGCACGCTTCCCCGCGTTCGGAGGTGGCAGCAACATGGCCGACAGCACCGGTCTCTACGACGTCGTTTGGCCGCGGAGCGAGCGGCGCACGACGCTCCAGCCGCTGGCGCCGCGCCTTCGGTCCCTCGACGGCAAGCGGGTGGCGGAACTGTGGACCTATCTATACCGCGGCGACGAGGTATTCCCGATGCTCGAGGAGGGCCTCAAGGCCCGCTACCCGGGCGTCGAGTTCGTGGGCTGGCAGGAGTTCGGCTCCACCCACAGCGAGGACGAGCGCGAGGTCCTCGACAGCCTGCCGCGCCGGCTCAAGGAGCTCGGGGTCGACGCCGTCGTCTCCGGGATGGGCTGCTGAGGGAGCTGCACGCCCGCCGTGCTGCGGGCCAGCGCCGTCGCCGAGCAGGCCGGGATTCCGAGCGCCTCGCTCGTCTGTGAGGGTTTCATCGGGCAGGCGGGCACGACCTCGGTCGGGCTCGGCATGCCGAACCTGCCGCTGGCGCTTGTCCCCGGCCACGTCGGCACGCAGAGCGTCGCCGAGCTGCGCCAAAACATCCTCGGCGTCTGCCTCGACGAGGTCGTGCGCAATCTCACCGTCGAGCCCGCCGAGGCGACCGGAGTCAGCGAGCCGGGCCGGCGCGACATCGTCTTCTCGGGCTCCTTCGAGGAGGTCAACCGCCTGTTCTACGAGAACGCGTGGAGCGACGGCCTCCCCGTCGTCCCCCCGACCGTCGACAAGGTCGAGGCGTTCCTCCGCTTCACCGACCGCGACCCCGAGGAGGTCCTCGGGATATTGCTCCCCGACAGCCGGACCGCGACCGTCTGGAGCATCGCCGTCAACGGGGTGATGGCGGGGTGCCGGCCGGCCTACATGCCGGTGCTGGTGGCCCTGATCGAGGCCATGTGCAACCCCGACTACGGCGTCGAGCACAGCGGCAACACTCCGGGTGCGGAGACGCTGATCACCCTCAACGGGCCGATCATCAAGCAGCTCGGCTTCAACTACGAGCAGGGCGTGCTGCGCGACGGATTCCACGCCAACACGACGGTCGGCCGGTTCTGGCGGCTCTATCTCAGGAACGTCGCGGGTTTTCTTCCCCACGCCAACGACAAGGCGACGTTCGGCAACACCTGGCGGGTGGTCCTGGCCGAGAACGAGGACGTGCTGCGGCGGATCGGCTGGCCGCCGATGTGCGTCGACATGGGCTTCGCCGCCGGCGACAACGTGGTTACCATCGGCCGCTACACCGGAGGCGACACGATCTGCTCGGTGGTGGGCAGCACCGGCGAGCAGATGATGCCCTACCTGGCCGACGGTGTGCTCAAGCAGAACGGCTGGCAGATCGTGTTCACGATCGGATTCTCTTACGGCTGCCTGAGGCCGATGCTCCTGCTGAGCCCGATCCTGGCCGAGACCCTGGCCAAGGACGGCTGGTCCAAGGAGGACGTGAAGCGGTATCTGTTCGACCATGCGCGCATGCCGGCGTGGAAGTTCGAGCGCTACGCGCGCGAGTGGACCAGCTTCTGGACACGGTCGCTCGAGGACCTCTACAGGCTCGGCAAGATCCCCAAGGTGTTCTGCGAATCGGACGACCCCGAGCGGCTGGTCCCGATCGTGTTCGAGCCCGACGACTTCATGATCGCGGTCTCGGGGGACCTTCTGCGGACCAACGCTTACACCTTCGCCCACAACGGGTTCGTCGGCTACCCGGTCGCCCGGAAGATCGCCCTGCCGAGGAACTGGGATGCGCTGCTCGGCGAGGCCGCGGACGATTAGGGAGGCATCGGCCGCGGCGGGGGGCGGAACCGGCGGAGGAGAGCGAGTGCCCGCCCGGCGCGGCCGCGCGGGACGGAAGCGATGAAGCCGCTCTGGCTCTTGATCCCGTCGGGACAGCGGGCGTCCGGCGAGTGGATCGACGACACGCTCAGGCTGCGCGTCGCCGAGAAGGGGCTTGAGCGGCGGACCCCGCGCGTCGGCGACTTCCCCCGCCAGCGGGTCGAGGTGGTGCGCGCGAACGACCCCGCCGAGGCCGCCAACGAGCTCTATCGGGAGCGCGGCTGGACGGACGGCCTGCCGATTGTCCCCCCGACCCTCGGGCGGGTCGACGCGGCGCTCCGCCGGGTCTCCCTCGGCCGGCACCACGTGGTTGGCGAGATCGAGCCCCTCAAGGGCGTAGCGACGGTCGAGAAAATCGCCGCCAACGCGGTCATGGCCGGGTGCCGGCCCGAGCATCTGCCGGTGGTGGTGGCGGCGGTCCAGGCGATCGCCGAGGAGGAGTTCAACCTCCGCGGGGTGCAGACGACGGACGAAAACGTGACCCCCCTCCTCGTCGTCAATGGGCCGGCGGCGGAGCGCCTCGGCATCAACGCCGACTTCGGCGCCCTCGGCCCGGGCTGGCAGGCCAACGCCGCCATCGGCCGGGCGGTCCGCCTGGTCATGAACAACATCGGCGGCGGCTGGCCCGGGGCCGTCTCCTTTGCCGGCCTCGGGCAGCCGGGCCGCTACTCGCTCTGCTTCGCCGAGAACGCCGCCAAGAGCCCTTGGCCGCCCCTGCACGTCGAGTCCGGCCTCGCGGACGCCGACAGCGCGCTGACGGTGATGCGCGCGGAGAGCGTGATCAACGTCACCGGCGGGCTCGCCGAGCTGGCGAGCGTCATGGGCTCGGCCGCCTCCCTGTTCTCGATGGCGAACGGCGGCCGCGTCGCCGTCGTCCTCGCCCCGTTCGTCGCCCGCGGGCTCGCCGGCGAGGGATGGACCAAGGACGCGGTGAAGCGCTACCTGCATGAGCACGGGCGAATGCCGGTCGAGGTCTGGGGGCGGGCCTGGCTCAAGAACCTCACCTCCGGCCAGCGAAAGTGGCCCGACTGGGTGGTGGCCGCCGCCGCCGAGGGGCGCCTTCCGGTGGTGCGCGCGCCCGAGGACATCACCGTGATCGTCGCCGGGGCCGATCTTCCCATTCCCCAGTGCGCCTACTTCCCGACCTGGGGGTTTCCGCCCTGCCGGATCACCAAGAGGATCGAGATCGCCGATGAGCGCACCGCCTAGCCCGCTCCCGGCCGCCACGCCGGAGACGGGGCGTGCTTAGACCCCCCGCCCGCGGGTACGACCTGCTCGTCGTCGGCGGCGGCATCGCCGGGCTCACGGCGGCGCACTTCGCGGCGCTTTTGGGCGCCCGTGTCGCCTGCTTCGAGGGCGACGCGGTCTACGGCGGGCTGGTGGCCAACGTCGAGCGCCTCGACGGCTATCCTACGGCCGCGCCGACCTCGGGCACCGCGCTCGCGACGGCGCTGGTGGAGGCTGGGAGGGCGTTTGGCGTGGCCTTCCTCCGCTCCCGAGTGACCGCACTCGATCCCGGCGGCGCGCGCCACGCGGTCGTCACCGCCGAAGGAACGCACCATGGAGGGCGGGTGATCCTCGCCACCGGAGCGCGCCTGAGGCGGCTCGGCGTGGCGGGCGAGCGCGAGCTCGCCGGCCGCGGCGTCTCGCGGTGCGCCGCGTGCGACGGCCCGCTTTTCCGGGGCGGCGACGTGGTGGTGGTCGGCGGCGGCGATTCCGCCTGCCAGGAGGCGTTGGTCCTGGCCGGATTCTGCCGGCGCGTCACGCTCGTCACCAAAGGCGCGCTGACCGCGCGGCGGGACTACGCCGACCGGCTCGCCGCCCGCGACAACGTCGCCTTCCGTTGGGAGTCCACGGTCGTCGCCATCCACGGCGCCGACGCCGTCGAGCGGGTGACGGTGCGGAACCTCAGGGACGGCGACACCGAGGAGCTGACGGCGAGCGGCGTCTTTCCCTTCATCGGCGTCGCGCCCGAGAGCGCGTTTCTGCCCGCCGCGATCGCCCGCGACGACGAGGGCCGCGTCCTGGTGGATGGCTCGCTCTCGACCTCGGCCCCGGGGATCTTCGCCGCCGGCGCGGTCCGCGCCGGCTATGGCGGGCAGCTCGCGCAGGCCGTCGCCGACGGCACCACCGCCGCCTTCGCCGCCGCCCGGGCGTGAGACGCCGGTCCGCGCCCCCGCCGCGGTCCGCGACCGCCGGCGCTTCGCGGCCTGCGGGCATACGTCAGAAATGCCCGCTCAGGCCCGGGAACATCGTAACTGGTTCCAGCGTCGGCTGGTCGATCACCACGGTGTAGTGATCCAGTGCCTGGCCGTACCCCCGTGCCGCGGGGTGCCCGAACTGCGCCCCGACGATCGGCTGATCCTCGAACCAGGCGAGGACCTGCCAGCGCTGGCCGGCTGACCGGCCGAAGGCATTGCCTGCCGCCGGGTTGGTCGACGCCTCGAAGGCGCTGTCGAGCAGGTAGACGACCTGGCCGCGGTACCAAGGCGCGAACACGCCATGCGGTTGCGGCAGGCCGGCGGCGTTGAGCCGTCCGGGCTGGTCGTGAAAGTGCCGCAGCACATGAAAGAAGCGACCGCCCTGCCGCGTGCTGCCGGCGGCGTCGATGGTGGCCCGGTATGCCTCCGACAGGCTTCGCGTGCGAAGCAGCGTTCCGCCGCCTGCCCGTAAGCCGGGGCGGATGTCGCCGCGGAGCACGAGCCCTTCCGGAGTGACGTACTCGCCATAGATGATGGGGTTGTAATAGGAGGGACGGCTGATCGACGGGATCCTGTACAGGTAGGGCTTCGGAACCGCGGCGCCGAGCTCTCCCCCCAGCGCCGCGAACCGCCCGCCGAACGCGAAAGTGGCAGTCGAGCCGAGGCCGGAACCGAGGCGTTCGCTGCGCTCCCGGCTCTGAAACACGCGATCGGTGACCGCGTCCTGGCCCGTCGCCCCCTCGTAGATGCTCGACACCCCGACGGTATCGCCGAGCGCGGCCACGGCCGCCCGCCCCTGGAAGTCCGTCTTGCCGGCATCGAACGCCTCTTCCGACCGCCGGAAGAACGACATCATCGCCACCCCGACCAGCACCAGGGCCCCGACCGTCAGGACGAACGGGGCCGACACCACGCCGGCAGCAACAAGGGCGCTGGTCCCCGCGATCACGGCCCCGCCGACGGCCACGGTCTTCACGCCCTCGACGGCCACCGTCCCCCAGTCGATGTCGGTCGACGACAGGCCCAACTCGTCGCTCAGGCTGCCCGGCGCATGATGAGCGAAGGCGTAGGGGTTGGGGCCGTCGACCGGACCCAGCGGATCGGGCTGCAGGAAGCGGCCGAGGCGAGGCAGGTAGCCGCGCGCCGGCAAGAGGCGCACGCCCGACTCACCAATTTCCCAGAACCCGGCGAAGCCGAACGGCGCCGGCCAACCAGGCGTGCGTTCGATCACCTGTCCGAAGGGGTCGTAGACGCTGCTTCCGGCCTTGATCCCCCCGGCCGCGATCCAGCCGACGACCGAGTCGCCGAGGTCGAACAGCGGCGCATAGTCGCCGCCGCCAACGGCGACGTGGGAGGAACGGTGCAGCGTGCCCAAGGGAACGGTCTGCGCCTCGACGGCACCGTCGCGAAGCCACTCGATGACCTGCTCGCCGAGGTGGCCGAGCTTCACGTCGCCGGCCGACGAGACCATCCGGTACGGCCGGGCAAGCGGGTCATGCTTGATCTTGATCGTCCCGGCGGCCGATGCGATCTCCGCGAGTTGGCCGAACAAGTCGTAGCGGTAGGCGTTGCTCCCGTCGTGGACAAGGTTGCCGGCGCGATCGTAGGCGGGGATGACGCCGTCGATCGCCTGGTAGCGGTCCAGAGCGTCCGCCGCGTAGGTCGTCGCGACCGGCGGGACGGGCGGCGACAGGGACTCCTGCGACTGAACGCGGTTGAGATTCTCGTCGAGCTGATAGGTGAACTGGCGCATCAACGACGGCGGCGCCAGGCCCGCGGTCACGGCGGCGATGAGGGCGTCGATATCGGCCTGCGTGGCCGCGGTTCCAAGCTCGGCCACCGCGCCGGGCGGCGAGAGGCCTGCCACGTCGATCGGCGCCCCGGTGCCGTAATCGGCGCGACCGACCAGCCGCCCCAGATCGTCGTGCGACAGGACATGCAGCTCGGAGTCGACCTGATGGACGCTCCAACGGCTGCGCCCGTCGCGCAGTAGCCGCTCGCGAGCGATCGGAACGCCGTCGCTCACCCGCGCCCAGTCGATCGCGATCGGGCGCTTTCCGGAGTCGAACCCGAGCCGTGCCACGTGGCCGTCGCCGAAGCGGATCGCAAGTGGTCGATCTCCGACCCGCCACACCCTCAAAATCTGCTTCTCGGCGGACCCGCCAGGGGCGCCGGGGTAGGAGGATCCCTCCGCCGTCTGCCGGACGATCTGCAAATGTCCGCCCGGGTCGTAATCGAGGGCGATCTCTCGCCCCTCCGGATAAGTGAATCCGATCAGCCTTCCGGTGCGATCGTAACGATGCAGAACGGTGCGAGCGGCCTTCGTCTCGTCGATGACGCGGCCGAGGGAGTCGTATCCGAGAACGCAACTCGCCACGTCGTTCGTCGCGACTGCAATGTTGCCGTAAGGCGTGTACCTGTACTCGGACACCCCGTTGGTCGCGGGCACGTAGCTCGGCAAGGCAGGCGGCGGCGAGTAGCCGCTGGCGTCCGGCTCGAGTCGGATCAGTCGGCCTGCCGGCGAGAACACGCGCTTGACGACGACGCCGTTCCGGTCGCGGCTGAGGACCAGATTGTCCTCTTGGTCGTATTCGAACTCGGCCACCGCGCCGCCCCGCTCCTCGCTCGCCATGCGGTCGAGGGCGTCGTAGGTCCAGGTAGTGAGTCCCCCGACCGGAGAGCGCGCCTCGACGATGTTGCCGTTGGCGTCGTAACTCATCGTGGTGACGGCGTCGACGCCGCCGACGGGCGTACTGTAGCGGACCGGCCGGCCGTAGACGTCGTAAAGCATCGTCTGCGGATGCCCGCCGGCGTCGACGCGGCGCCCGGGAAGGCCCCGCGAGTCGAAGCTCTGCGACACCGCGTTTCCGAGGCCGTCGATATGCTCGACGGCGAGGGCGCGCGCGTCGTGCCGGACGGTGCGCCGAAACACCTGCGTCAACGGTGTCCCGAGATCGTCGCTGCCGACATTCTTGTCGATGATCGCGACCGCCCTGCCGGGGTCGTCGAACTTCCACTCGGTCCGGTCGCCCGTCGGGCCCTGCCGCGCGACGAGGCGCCCCAGGCCGTCGTACTCGAACCTCCACTCCCGGCCCTCGGCGTCGACGAGGCTCGTCAGGCGATTGATCTCGTCGAAGAAGTAGCGCGTGCGGACCTCGTCGTCGGTCCCGCCCGCCCCCGGGACGAAGAGGAGCTCGACCTCTTCGATCAGCCTGCCCACGGCGTCGTAGGTTCGCCGCGCCTCGGCCCACCGCTCGTGCTTGCTGGTCAGGGGATGCGGGCCGAGGAGTCGCGTCCGGATCACCCGGCCGGCGGCGTCGTAGTCCCGATCGAGCTCGTTGCCGTCGGGATCGCGGATGAGGCGCGGACGCCCGAAGCCGTCGCGCTCGACGACGGTCTTGCCCCCCCGCCCGTCGATCGCCTCGACGGGCTCGGTGGAGACGTTGTACCTGAGCCTCCGGGTCGCGGCCTGCGGTGTGCCCCAACCGCGGATCACGCGAGCGAGCAGCATCCGCTCGTCGTAGACGTAACGGGTCACGGTTCCGCGGAAGTCGATGTCCTTCTCGACCTGGCCACTGGCGTTGAAGCGGATCCGGCGCCTGCGCGCCGACGGATCGGCCGCGGGCCCCGAGCGCTGTTCCACCATGCGGCCGAAGTCGTCGTAGCGGAAGCCGCGGACCAGCGCCTCTTGCGGGTGCGGCGTGCCGTCGGGCAGGAAAATCTGCTCGCGCGACTCGACGACGAGGCGGTCGCGGTTGTAGCGGTAGGTGACGGTCGCCCGGGGGCCGCCGGAAGTCACCTCGGGTCTGGTGATTTGCCGCGGCGCATCGAACGAGGTCCATTCGATGTCGGTGGCGGCCCCGTAGGGCTCGACCACGCCAGTGATGCGCCCCAACGCGTCGGCCTGGTAACGGGTCACGCGGGCAATGCCGTCGGCGTCCTGGATCATCTCCTTGACGACGCCGCTGCGCACGAGGTCGGCGAAGTATACGTACTCCGTGTGCAGCGGCCCGACCCGGGCGTGCCGCACCAGGCCGTGGGCGTCGTATTCGAACTCGGCCGGGCTCGGGATTTGCGGCGTTCCGTCCGCCTGGGCGACCTCGGGAAAGGTGATGCGCGTCAGGTTGCCGGCGGCGTCGTATTCGTAGGCGACGCTGCCGATGACCTGGTCGGGCAGCGGCTGGAGCAGCGGATCGGCGTAGTAGGGTCCGGTCTGCGACGCGAGGCGGTTGCCGGCGGCGTGATAGGCGTAGTCGGTGACGATGCGCCGGGTTTCCCCGGAGCCGGTTCGCGGGTCCTCGACGACGCGAAGCAGGTTGCCGAAACGGAGACGCTCGTGCGGAGTGGCGCTCGCCGTGTCGCCGCCGTGCGGCTCGGCGAACGCGTCGCGTTCGTAAAGGTACTCGCGGGTCGCGCCATCGGCTCGGACCTCGCCGACCAGGAGACCGTCCTCGTTGTAGCGGTAGTGCGCGACCAGGGTTTCGACCAGGCCGGAGAGACCGATGATCTGCTCGATGCGGCGGACGATATTGCCCTGGCGATTGAACCAGTGCTCGACGCAGTGATCGTTGGGGTGGAAGACCCGGGTCAGCGTGAACGGAGCATTGACCGGGTCAGCCGCCGGATCGACGGCCGCCTCATGGACGGCGTCGTACTCGTAGCGGTACTCCCCGTCCTGGCTGCGCTGGCGCACCACCCGGTTATAGGACCACGTCCCGGGCTCGGTCCCATATTCGCTCACGAGAACGGAGTGACCCGAAGGACTGACGATCTCGGCAAGATTGTGCTGGAGATCGGGCGGGAAATCCGGCCCCGCATAGCGATAGTCGGTGCCGGCGCTGAAGTCCGCGGCAGCGAAATCGACCTCCTCGAGATCGCCGTTGCTCCCGTAGTGATAAAGGAGCTTCCGCCCTCCGGTGGAGTCGGTCAGGACCGCAATGCGGTTCATCTCGTCGTAGTCGAGGACGAACTCCCTGCCGACGGGATCGCGAATCCGGGTCAGCAGCCCGTCGCCGTACTCGAACGTCATCTCGTTGCCGTTGGCATCGGCGATGCGCTCGATGTACAGGTCCGAGTTGTAATCGAAGCGGACCCCGGTCACCGTCTCGAAGACGTACCTTCCGGAGACCTTCTCCAGCCGGTCGAAGAAACCCGCCGGCGCCGTGAACACCGCGTCGGCGAACAGATCGAGCGGCTGCAGATCGCCGACCGGCTCATCGACGATCTGCTCATACCGGTCCTCGCGGGCCTGGCCGGTCGACCGGTAGACGACATTTCGTAACGTGCCGTCCGGCTGAGGCTCGCGCTCCTCGCGGAGCCACAGGTTGTAGCTGTGGTCCCAGGTGTACCCGAGCGGTCCCTTGTAGCGGACGCGGCTCAGATAGGTGCGCATGAACGCGAAGTGGAGGCCGCGGCCGCGGACCTCGAGGTCGGTGACCTGGTGATAGAGCTGGCCGCTCCAGAGGACGATCGGGTCGCCGCCGGTGCGTCCCGCGGCCGGCGAGGACGCCGTGCCCTGCCCGCCGGAATCGGAAGCCGCCTCCCCGCTACCCGTGCCCGCATGCGTCGTCCCGACGGCGGCGGCGGGCGGGAGCGAGCCGGTCCCCTGCGCCGGGCTGCCGTCGATGACGTTGGCGGGCACCGGCGACGGCGCCTCGGCCGGGGTCAGGTTCTGGAGGTACTCCTGCGGAATTTCAAGGTTGCCGGTGAGCTCCGGCCGGTACTTCGCGATCAGGCGAACGAGCTCCTCGTAGCCGGCCTTGGTATAGATGTTGTAATTGCTGTACGCGAACTCGGAAACGCTGGGTGTCGAGGTCTTGCTCAGGTAGGCGGCGAGTTTCGGCTCGACATCGTTGTTCCACGCCCACTCTTCGGATCTCGTGACGAGGCTGCCGTCGCTCCAGACCTCCGTATACTGGCTGCCGATCCAGCCGGACTCGACGATGTACAGGTCTTCGACTTTGTCGCCGTCGTTGGGCATCGTCTGGTTCCGAAGCGCGCTTCCGATCGGTCACCGGGACTCGAGTGGCCTCCGTCGGCCGTTCCCGCGGCCGAGCCCGTGTCGGCGGGGAGAGGCGGCGGCCGGATTCCGTGCGGCCGCGCTTTCCGCCCACCCTCGACGGCAACGGCCGGAAGCAATCCGCTACTTGCCCCGGCCGCCGGCGCCCCCCACCGTCAACGTCACGCGCGCGTTGGGGGTCACGGGCGTTCCCGGCCGTGGCCGGACGCCGGAAACGCGCGCCGCCCTGCCGCCGCGCCCCTCGATCAATGGCTTGGATTCGAGCCCGGCGGCACGCAACCGGCCCAGCGCAACCGGCAGGCTCGTGCCGCGAATGTCGGGGATGACGACGATCGCGCCGGATGCCAACGCGAGCTCGACCGGCGTCCACTCCGGAACCGAGGTCCCTCCCGCCGGGTTCTGGCGCACGACGGTGTCCCGCGGCAGCCCGCTGTCCAGTTGCGCAGGCGGGCTGACCCCAAGTTTGTTTTTCCACAGCAGCCGTTGGGCGACATCGTGCGGCAACCCGGAAAGGTCGGGCACGACCCGGCTGCGTGTCCGTCGAGTCCAGCGCGCCGCTCCTTCGGGGGCCGGCCCCGCAAGCCCGAGCGCCGCCCGCCGCAGCGCGCGGGCCTCGCCTTGGCTCAGGTCGAAGCGGTCGCCCAGCTCCGAGAGCGACATGAGGAGGAGCGAGCGGCGTGTCGCCGCCGGGGCGCTCCTGGCGACCTTGGCGGAGATCTTGCGGTCGAGTCCGGCGATGTCGCGGACCGGCACGTCGTCGGGATTGTCTGGCTGTGCGATCGCCCGGGCGACGCTGTCGGCGATGAATTGGGCGTCGAGAAATTCCCTCTCGCCGAACGCATGTCGATCGGGTGCGTCGATGCTGCGCAGCACCTCGCGGCCGATTTGCGCGGTGGCCTCGTTTGCTTCCGAGATCGTCATGCGCAAGTCGCGGCCGACCGGCTTTCTCAATCTCAATCGGAGCGGAACCTCGCGCACCAGCGACGGGCGCTCCATCAGCGGCCTCTGGCTCACGGTTCTCTTTGAGGGGCAGCAGCACAGGCCCCGTCCGGTCAACCACAGGGTCGTGTCGTAGCCGACCGTCTCCGGCTTGCTGTAGCGGAGGAAGACGGTCGCCTTGAGGTCGAGTTCGCCGGGAAAAAAGTCGCCCTCGACGTACTTCGACCACGACTGCCCCCAGGCGGTCACGCGATCGGGATAGGGCGTGATGGTCCACTTGGGGGGCCCGCCCCCCGAACTGCCCGAAGTAGATTCGACCTTGTAACCACCCTTGTCCAGGTCGACCTCCTGCCCCTCGGGCGCCTGCACCGTCTCAGAGCCCTCGTTAAACAACCAGAACTGGTAGTCCTTGTCGCCCACGGGTTGCATGGGCGGAACGTGGAGGTGCAGCAGCTTCGACGGGGCGGCCCTGTATTCCTTGATCGGGGTGGCGGCGATGTGGGCCGTCTCGAGGTAGGCCTCGACGCAGAACATCGGCGTGTTGCGCCGGCGCATGGCGATCAGGAAGACGTCCTGTATGCCTTCCAGGGCCCGCGGCCCGTTAACGAAGGTGTGGTCCGACTGGACGATGCGCGGGCGCGGCAGCATGTAAAAGACCGCACGGTTCGTGCCCAGATGATAGGCCGTGAACTGGTGGTACATCTGGGAATACTGGGTGGTGTGGGACTGAGTCTCGCGCCGCTCGCGGGACTCGTCCGTGCTCCGCGTATTCGAGTAGTCCTCGCCGCTGACATCCTTCGTGCCCCACTGGCCGGTCCGCGATCCCGACGCCTGCACGAGTCCATAGAAGATGCTGGCCTCCCCGCTCTGGCCGGTGAGGATGTCGAGGTTCTCGTGGGAACGGGTGCTCGTGGTGCCCTTCTGCACCGATACGCCCTCGAGCGTGCGGGACATGACCTCGCCGGTTTCCGAGACCACCTCGTAGAGCTCCCGCTTCTTGGGCTGAAAGTCGATGAAATAGGGAAAGTGCTCGGGCGGCATCGTGCGGAGTTCCGCCAGCGAGACAGGGGGCGCGATCGCCACCTCGAGGATCGCCCCGTAGCATCCGTAGTACTGGCCGACGGCGTCCTCGTAATTGGCGACCGCCTCGGGAGTCAGCCAATAGCCATGGATGAGCCTGTTCTTGATCCCGACCTCGTTGGCATCGGCCTGGAATCCCGTGATCGTCGCGGTCACCTTGAGATAGGTGACCAGCATGTCCTCGTAGGTCTGGTCCTCCTCGGGCGGCTCGTAGGAGAAGACAGCGAGCGACGATCTCCAGCGATAGGGGAAGCGCCTGTCGCAGACCGTGCGCTCCACCATGTCGGGGCTGACGCAGATTCGCTTCCACGGAATATCGACCGGGAGGGAAAGGGTGTTGAGGGCCATGTCACGTACTCCGCAAAGGGGCCACAGCCAGGAGTACCCAGGCGCGCGATCACGATCCCC
>JACQOE010000087.1 GCA_016202695.1 Pseudomonadota bacterium
CGGCCCGCTCCCGCCGGCTGAGCGCCGGCGCCCGCGGCCCGCTCCCGCGGCATCGGCGGGAAATGTTATAGTGGCGGAGGGCGGACTGAGCCGGGGGGCGGCGCCGGTCCGCCGGGAGGAGCGATGGCCGAATCGATCGACTGGGAGTTTCCGAGCGCGGTCCAGCCGAAGCCGGACGAGGTTTCCTTCGACCTTGAGCGCGCCCTCGCCGCGGTGGTCGGGGTTCGCGCCGAGTGCGCCGCCGATGCCTTCACCGCCGGCGTGTTGGGGACCGAGCGCGAGGGCAACGGCGTGGTGCTGCGCGAGGACGGCCTCGTGCTGACCATCGGCTACCTCACGGTCGAGGCCGAGAGCGTGTGGCTGACCACCGGCACCGGCGTCGCCGTCCCCGCCCATTCGCTCGCCTACGACCAGCCGACCGGCTTCGGGCTGGTGCAGGCACTCGGCCGGCTGGGGGTACCGGCGCTGGAACGGGGATCGGCCGGGCGGCTCGCGGTCGGCGATCCGGTGATCGTCGCCGGCCAGGGCGGGCGCCGACGGGCGCTCAACGCCCGGGTCGTCTCCAAGCGCGAGTTCGCCGGCTACTGGGAGTACCTGCTGGAGGAGGCGATCTTCACCGCCCCGGCCCACCCCCAGTGGGGCGGCGCCGCGGTCATCGACCGCGACGGCCGCCTGGCCGGCATCGGTTCGCTGTTCGTCAAGGAGGCCGAGGCCGAGGGCCGCTCGTTGCAGGGCAACATGATCGTCCCCATCGACCTGCTCGATCCGATCCTCGACGACCTCCTCAGCCTGGGGAGGGCGAAGCGGGTGGCGCGCCCGTGGCTGGGCATCTACGCCACCGAGGTCAATGGTCACGTGGTGATCGCCAGCCTGGCGAGCGGCGGCCCGGCCGAGGGCGCCGGCCTGCAGCAGGGCGACGTCGTCCTCGAGGTGGCCGAGGCGCCGGTCCGCGGCCTGGCCGATCTCTTCCGCAAGGTGTGGGCGCTCGGCGCGGCGGGGGTCGAGGTCCCGCTCACCGTCGCCCGCGAGGGCGGCGCGGTCGAGGTACGGGTGCGCTCGGCCGACCGCAACGACCTCCTCAAGAAGCCGCGGCTGCACTGAGACGGAGGCGAGCGCGCCCCCGGGCGATGGGAGAAAGGGTTGACGAAGGCGCCTGGTTTGGGACGATACTCCTCGGCGGACGTCGCCGATCCGCGGCATCGGAGGTAGGGGGCCGGTGTTGGGTTGGAAGAATGGGGCCGCGGCCGGTCTCGCCACGGCGCTCGTGCTGGTTATGGCGTGGGTGGGGCCGGCGTCGGCCGCGCCCCAGAGCGGCAGGGCCGGGGGAACCGACCTCGCCCTTCTTCCCGGCCCGCGCGCGCCGGGCGCCTCGGGGATCGGCAAGGCAGACAGCATCCTCGTGCTCAAGGGGATGCGCAAGCTGTTCCTCTTCCGCGACGGACGGCTGCTCCGCTCCTATGCCATCAACCTCGGCTGGTCGCCGAAGGGCCACAAGGAGGAGGAGGGGGACGGGCGCACCCCCGAGGGCCTCTACATCATCGACGGACGCAACCCCAACAGCGGCTTCCACCTGTCGCTGCACATCTCGTATCCCAACGAGGTGGACCTCGCTCGCGCCGCCCATACGGGCTTCTCCGCCGGCGGCGACATCATGATCCACGGCATACCGAACGCCCGGCGCAAGCGCTTGCCGCGCGACTGGACCGAGGGCTGCATCGCCGTCTCCAACGCTGCCATCCACGAGATCTGGCAGGCGGTCGACGACGGAACACCGATCGAAATCCGGCCTTGAGAGTCAGGAGCGGGCGGGCGTCGACGGCGCCGCCTGGTGGCCGGTGCCGCCGGCCGGCGCCGTTGCGGACGCGCTCTCCAGCGGCCGGCAGTAGGAGTCGCGCAGCAGGAGGGCGCTCGCCAGCGCCGCCAGCGCCGAGAGCGCGAGGGCGTGGAACGCCGCGTGATAGGCGGCGATGGAGTAGGAGCGGCCGCCTTCGACCAGGGTGCCGTCCCAGACGGCGTCGAGCACGAGGCCGACCAGCGGCTGCAACAGCGAGCCCGCCCCCACTACCGCCATGTTGACGAAGGCGGTGGCGGCGCCGCTCACCCGGAGCGGCCCCAGCTCCCGCGCCAGGGCGTAGGAGATGATGATGCCGCCGTTGGCGGTGCCGATCACCGCCAGCAGCGCCCCCGTCGCCGCGATCCCGAGGCCGGGAAGGTAGAGGAGAGCGGCCCAGCCGGCCAGGGCGACGATCGAGGCGCCGACGATCGGCGCCTTGCGCCGCCCGAGCGCATCCGAGATCCAGCCGCAGGCCGGGGCGCCGACCGCGGAGCCGAGGAGCAGGACCGCGGCCAGCGCCGCCGCCTCGGCGCGCGCCAGCCCGTGCAGCTTCTCCAGATAGGGCACGCCCCAGAGGCCGCCGAACGCGACCGTCGGGGCGTATATCGCGCCCCCCTGGAAGGCGATGATCCAGTTCTGGCCGCTCCTCAAGACCACGCGCAGATCGGCGAGCAGCGAACCCACGCGCACCGGCCCCGCGACCTCGGCCCGCCCGCCGGGCGGGCGGTCGCGCACCACCAGCCAGAGGACGACCGCGAAGGCGAGCGAGAAGAGCGTGGCGGCGAGCAGCGCCTGGCGCCAGCCGAGCGCGCCGACCACGCCGGCGAGCGCGGTCTGCCCCCCGACGCCGCCGATCATCGACACCATCATGGTGAGTCCCGAGACGAACGCGAAGCGCCGCGGCGGGAACCAGTGCGCGACCAGCTTGAGGGTGCCGACGAAGCCGACCCCCGCCCCCATGCCGATGAGGAAGCGCCCGACATAGGCGGGGCCGAGAGATTGGGCGAGGGCGAAGAGGGCGCTCCCCGCCCCCATCACCAGCATGGCGCCGGTCAGCACGCGCCGCGGCCCCAGCCGGTCGATCAGGATGCCGATCGGGATCTGCAGCCCGGCGTAAGTGTAGAACGCGATCGCCGTCAGGTTGCCGAGCACGGCGGCGCCGACGGCGAACTCGCGCATCAGGTCTCCGGTCATCACGCTCGGCGCCAGGCGCTCGAAGAAGCCGAAGGCGACGAAGATCGCGCCGAGGGCCCAGATCGACCACGCGCGGACCGGTGGGGGGGAGGGGACGGATGGATCGGTCACGGGCGCGCTCGGATGCTCGCGGTTGGCGCCGCCGGAGGGCGGCGCGGGCGGAGCCCGATCATAGCCGGAGCCGGGCAAACTCCCTATCATCTCGTCTCGGGCCGTGGATCCGCCGGAACAGGGGGAGGGGGAGATGCCGTTCGCGAGGGCGAAGGGGGCCAGGCTCTACTACGAGGAGACGGGAACCGGGATTCCGATTGTCTTCGTCCACGAGTTCGCCGGCGACCACCGGAGCTGGGAGCCGCAGGTGAGGTTCTTCTCGCGGAGCTACCGCTGCGTCGCCTACAACGCCCGCGGCTATCCGCCCTCCGACGTGCCGAGCAACCCCGGCGCCTACTCCCAGGAGCGCGCGGTCGACGACCTGGCGGCGGTGATCCGTCATCTCGGGCTCGCCCGCCCCCACGTGGTCGGCCTCTCCATGGGGGCGTTCGCCGCCCTCCACTTCGCTATGCGCCACCCGCGCCTGGCGCGCTCGATCGTGGTCTCGGGCTGCGGCTACGGGGCGCTGGCCGAGCAGCGGGCGAAGTTCCACGAACTGATCGAG
Source organism: Pseudomonadota bacterium (assembly GCA_016202695.1). Classification (GTDB taxonomy): domain Bacteria; phylum Pseudomonadota; class Alphaproteobacteria; order JACQOE01; family JACQOE01; genus JACQOE01. The sequence goes on from JACQOE010000087.1 coordinate 3,684, forward strand.
GGCGTCGCCCGCGCGTTCGAGGAGAAGGGAACGGCGGCCGCGGCCGCGCCCTACACCCGCGGTGCCTACCGCATCCAGTACCTGAACAAGGACCCGCGCGGCTGGGCCGAGTTCGCCCGCCAGATGGCCGAGCACCATCCGCTCGGCGCGGCGCTGACGCTGCGCGGGGTGCAGAAGAGCCGGCCCTCGCTCTACGACCTCGAGCCGAAGCTCCGGAAAATCCGAGTGCCGGTGCTGATCCTCACCGGCGACGAGGACGAGCCCTGCCTCGAGCCAAGCCTCCTCCTGAAACGGGCGATCCCGCGCGCCGGACTGTGGGTGCTGCCCAAGACCGGCCACACCATCAACCTTGAGGAGCCCGAGCTCTTCAACCAGGCGTGTCTCAGGTTCTTCGCCGCGGTCGAGGCGGGCCGCTGGGAGCGGCGCGATCCGCGCGCGCTGCCCAAGGGGGCACTCTAGAGGCAGGCCCGCGGCCGGCGGCTTCCGGCTTGCCAGGGGCGCGCCGGCGCCGTTCCAATTGGACGTCGGGAGGGTCGGTCGCGGAAAGGGTACTGGCGACGAAACGGCGGTCCAAGGTCGTGTCCGCCGCCATTTTCACATATGAAGATTGTATTGAATAATGATAACGCCGCGGCGTATTGTGTTTTGTCGCGTCCATGGTGGGCTGTAGGATCGACGACGGGGGTTTCCCCGGAGGAGGGTCACATGGGTTGCTGCGAGAAACTGGGACCCGGGACGGACGGCACGCGCCAAACCGGCTGCGGAGTCGGCCGGCGCGCCGCCCTCAAGGGACTCGCCGGGCTCGCCGGCGGGGTCGCCGCGCTCTCCGGCGGGCTCGCGTTCGGGCAGGCCAAGAAGCTCCGGCTCGCCTTCTGCGGCCAGCTCCTGTGCGTGATTCCCTACGAGGTCACGCGCGCCCGCGGGCGCTTCGCCGAGGAGGGGCTGGAGGTCGAGCTGGTCTACACCCGCGGCGGCAACGCCGCCATGCAGGCGCTGGTCGGAGGCGCGGTCGAGTATGCCGGCACCTCCTACGACGTGGCCGTCCAGGCTTTCGCCCGCGGGGCCAAGATCCGCCGCTTCGCCTCGACCGGCCGGTTGCCGCTGTTCGCGCTCGCGGTCGGCCCCAAGACCGCCGGCGAGATCGGCTCGCTCAAGGACCTCGAGGGGCGGACGGTGGGGGTGTCGGCGCTGGGCAATGCCGATCACGTCATCCTTCTCTATCTCCTCAAGCAGGCGGGTGCGGACGCCGGCAAGATCAGCTTCGCCACCATCGGCACCAACCTCTACGACGCGCTCCGGATCGGCCAGGTCGCGGCTGGCATGGTGCAGGAGCCGGCCCTCTCGCTGATCGTGGCCGCGGGCGGCAAGTCGCTGGTCAACGCCATGGACATCGCCGACGCCAACCGCTACCTCGGCGGGGCATACGAGTTCATGGGGGTCACGGTGCGGGCCGAGGAGCGCGACGCGCGGCTCGACGAGATGCGCCGGCTCGCCCGGGCCCTGGCCAAGGGCCTCCAGGACACCCGCACGATCCCGATCCTCGAGGTCATCGCGGCGCTGCCCAAGGAGCTGGTCGCCGGCGGCGACCGGGCGCAGCTCGCGGCCATCCTGGAGCGCTATCGCACCTCGCTCTATCCCGAGGCGGTGAACATCGACGTCGCCGCCTGCGACCGGGTCGTCGAGGCGCATCGCATCGGGGGCGTGCTCAAGGATCCGGTGGACACCAGGACGCTCCTCGATCTCGCGGTCGTCGGGGGGTAGGTGCTCTCGGTCTCGGGCCTCACGCTCGCCTACGGCGCCGAGCCGGTCCTCGAAGGGGTCGATCTCGCCGTTCCGGCGGCCCGGATCGTCAGCCTGATCGGCCCCTCGGGCTCGGGCAAGACGAGTATCCTTCGCGCGGTCACCGGGCTGCATCGCCCGGCCGCGGGCCGGATCTCGCTCGCCATCCCGCCCGCCGAGGTCGGCTTCCTGTTCCAGGACGATGCGCTCCTGCCCTGGCGCACCGCCCGCCAGAACGTCGCCCTCGGGCTTCGCATCCGCGGCGTCGCCAAGGCCGAGGCGTTGGCCGAGGCGGCGCTGTGGCTGTCCCGGCTCGGCCTTGCCGGCCTTGACGAGCGCTTCCCGCGCGAGCTCTCGGGGGGCCAACGCAAGCGCGTCTCCATCGCCCAGGTGCTCGCGCTCAAGCCCCGGCTCCTGCTGATGGACGAGCCCTTCGCCTCGCTCGACGCCATCGTCCGCGCCCGCATCACCCAGGACCTCCTCGACTGGGTGGAGAAGGAGCACCTTACCGTGCTCCTCGTCACCCACGACCTCGAGGAGGCGCTGTCGATCTCCGATCACGTCTATCTCTTGTCCGGCGGGCCGCGGGCCCGCATCCGCGAGTCCTATCCGGTGCCGATCCCGCGCCCGCGCGACGTGGTTGCCGCGCGCACCCACCCGGCCTTCGCGCCCCTCCTCGGCCGGGTCTGGCGCGACCTCTCGGCCGAGGTGTCGCTCCGCCGGCTGGAGGCGGCGGAATGACCCTTCTCCGCCTCGACCGGCGCTGGCTGCGCCGTTCCGTCGCCCTGGTCATCGCGATCGGGGTGTGGGAGGGGCTGTCGCGGGCAGGCGTCCTCGATCCCTTCTACATGCCGCCGCCCTCCGACGTCGCCCGCGTCTTCGTCTCGCTGTTCGCCGAGGGGGCGATCTGGCGCCACCTCGAGGCGACCTTCGCCGCCGCCCTCGCCGGCCTCCTGCTCGGGCTCGTGGCCGGCGTCATCCTCGGCTTCGCCGCCGCTCTCCTTCCGGTCGTCGCCGAGCTCCTCGAGCCGGTGATGATGCTCTTGAACGCGGTGCCACGGGTGATCCTGGCGCCGCTCTTCGTCATCTGGCTCGGCATCGACCTCGGCTCCAAGGTGGCGCTGGCGCTGGTGCTGGTGGCGGTGCTCTTCTTCTTCGCCGTCTACGGCGGCATTCGCGAGGTCGACCAGCGGCTGGTCGAGCGGGTGCGCACGCTCGGCGGCGGGCGCTGGGTGCTGCTGCGCGAGGTCTACGTGCCCTCGGTCACCGCCTGGGTGATGGGGAGCCTCAAGGTGGCGGTGGGATTCGCCTTCACCGGCGCCGTCGTGGGCGAGTTCGTCGCCTCGACCCGCGGGCTCGGCTACCTGCTGCAGTTCGCGCAGAGCACCTACAACGCCGCCCTCACGCTCGCCCTCATCCTGCTGGTGATGGGGTTCGTGCTGGCGCTCTTCTCGCTCTCCGAGCGGCTCGAGCGCCGACTGCTTCGCTGGCGCTACCGCTGAGCGGCCTTCCCGGCCGGGCGAATCGCCGCGATCTCGGCCAGGATCGCCGCCTGCGCCCGCATCCCGTTCCGAAAGCAGGCGAGCTCGAACTTCTCGTTCGGCGAATGGACGCGATCGTCCTCCAGGCCGAAGCCGACCAGGAGCGAATCGAAGCCGAGGATGTCCTGGATCATCCCCACCACCGGGATCGAGCCGCCGCAGCCGATTAGAACCGGCTCGCGGCCGTAGGTGCGGGCGAGCCCGGCGCGCGCCGCCTTGAGGTAGGGCGAGTCGGTCGCCACCCGGATCGCCGGCGAGGCGCCGAAGCTCTTGATCTCCCAGCGCCCGTCCGCGGGCGTGCGCGCCTCGAGGAACGACTTGAGCCCGGCGAGCACCCTCTCCGGGTCCTGGCCGGGGACCAGCCGGCAGCTCAGCTTCACGCTGGCCGAGGCCGGAATCACGGTCTTGGCGCCCTCGCCGGTGTAGCCGCCGAAGATGCCGTTGGCGTCGCAGGTCGGGCGCGACCATAGCCGCTCGAGCGCGGTGCGCCCGGATTCCCCGCTCGGCGTCCGCAGCCCGACGCCGGCGAGGAAGGCGCCCTCGTCGAAGCCGAGCGAGGCCCAGCCGGCCAGCTCGTCCGCCCCCGGCTCGACGATCCCGTCGTAGAAGCCGGGGACGCGCACCCGGCCCGTGTCGTCGTGCAGCTCGGCGAGCACGCGGGCGAGCGCGTTGATGGGGTTGAGCACCGCGCCGCCGTACATGCCCGAGTGCAGGTCGTGGCTCGGGCCCCTGAGCGTCGCCTCGATGTAGACCAGGCCGCGGAGCATGTAGGTGATCGCCGGGGTGGCGATGTCCCAGCTCGCGGTGTCGCTGACGACGCAGATGTCGGCCGCCAGCTCGCGCCGGTATTCGTCGAGGAACCGGGGCAGGCTCGCGCTCCCCGATTCCTCCTCGCCCTCGAGCATCACCGTCACCGGCGCCGGCAGCGTGCCGCCGGCCTCCTTGAAGGCGCGGAACGCCTCGACGAAGGTCATGAGCTGGCCCTTGTCGTCGACCGCGCCGCGGGCGATCAGGCGCTTGCCGTGCGGCCCCTCGACGAGGGTCGGCTCGAAGGGGCCGCTGGTCCACTCGCCGAGCGGGTCCGGTGGCTGCACGTCGTAGTGCCCGTAGTAGAGGACGCGGGGCGCGCCGCCGCCTTGCGGGCCGGGATGATGGGCCAAGACCACCGGGTGGCCGGCGGTCTCGCACAACCGGGCCTCGAAGCCGATGTCGCGGAGCCGGTCGGCGAGCCACCCGGCGGCCCGGCGCACGTGTTCGCGGTAGGCGGGATCGGTGCTCACGCTGGGGATGCGCAGGAGCTCGCAAAGGCGCGCCAGGGCGCCGTCGAATCCCGCCTCCAGGCGGGCGAGCACGGGATCGAGGTCGCGACGAGCCACGGCCGGGTCCTCCTCCTGTCGTCGGCGCGGGGGCGAACGAAGGCGACCCCCTGCGGGCGCGCCGCCACCTTATCCACCCCGCGCGCCGCCGGCAAAGCCGAACCCGCGGCCGGAGGATAGGGCTCGCCCGCAGGCCCTGCTACGCCCTTCGTCCTTCTCCTGCCCGCGGCGCAAGAGTCCTCCGGCGCGGCCGGTTCCACTTGGCCGGGATATGCTCTAGAGTTTGCGCGCATCCGCTTCCGGTCCGACGACCGGCGGGGAGAGAGAAGGGGGGAGACAGCGATGGCGGTTTCGGTCCTCGCCTACGCGACGGCCAATCCCGGCGACACCAGCGACTTCGAGCGCAAGCTCTCGCGCTTCGATCCCAGGCGCATCCGCCGCTTGGCGATCCTCGGCAAGACCGAGGGCAACGCCGATTCCAACGACTTCTCGCGCGAGCTGGCGCTCCTTGCCACCACCCGCGCGATCGAGCGGATCGGCGGGCCGGCGCTCCTGGCCCGCACCACCTCGCTGTTCTCGACCGGCTGCGAGGGCGCCTACACGCCCTTTGGCTACCTGTTCGTCGACGCCGAGGAGGCACGCGCGCGCCGCCGCCGCCCGGGGCGGCCCGGTTCCGGCCTCGCCCTCGGCGTGGGCCGGAGCCGGTCGCTCAAGGCGCGCGAGGTGGGGACGGTCGCGCACGCCCGCATCGTCGCCGATACGGTGCGCAAAGCGATGCGCGACGCGGGGGTGAAGGCGGCGCAGGTCGGCCTGGCGATCGTCAAGACGCCGGTGATGCCCCATGTCGCCGCGGTCGAGGAGGGCAAGGCCGAGGAGCGGCGCATCACCTCGCACGACTCCAAGGCGGTCGGCGGCCTCGGCGCCGGGATCGCGCTCGGCGAGGTCTCGGGCCGCGCCGTCACCCCGGCGCGGATCGGCGCCGACCACTCGCTCCACGCCCGCCGGGCGATGGTGTTCTCGGGCTCCGAGGTCGATTACGTCGAGGTGCTGCTGCTGGGCAACAAGCCGGGGGCGGGGGGCGGCCTCGCCATCCACTCGACCCAGATCGCCGACGTGCTCGACGCGCGCTCAATCAAGCGGCTCCTGGTCAAGGCCGGACTCAGGCTCGACCGCTTCGGCGAGGTCGCCGACTCCGAGCGGGTGGCGGCAATGCTGCTCAAGGTGGGCTTCGCCCCCGACGGGCGCATCCGCGGGCGGCGGACCACGATCCTGACCAGCCACATCGACCACGACAAGCATTTGCGGGCGGCGGCGAGCGGCATCCTCGGCTCGATGCTGGGCACGACCGAGTTCTTCATCTCGGCCGACACCATCCACCAGGCGCCGCCGGGCGGGGGCCTTTGCGCCTGCATCGTCCGCCGCCGCGGCTGAGGCGGCGCGCCGGGGCGCGGGCGATGAGCGAGCTTCGGATCGTCGGCGACGCCGACGTCCGCCGCCTGATCGACTCCCGCGAGGCGGTGGCGATCGCGGAAGCCGTGTTCCGCGACTACGGGCGGAGGCGGAACCGCCTCTCGGCGCCCTCGGCGATGACGCTCAAGGCCGACGAGGGGGCGAAGCCGACCTTCAAGATCAAGGGGGCGACGGTGCCGGGCGCGGGCGTCTCGGGCTTCCGGTTGCTCTCCAAGGCGCAGACTCCCGGCAGCCCCGCGGCCTGCAACTATGTCGCCCTCTACGCCAACGCGACCGGGCGGCTGGAGGGCCTGGTGGACGAGCGCTGGCTCGGGCATCTGCGTACCGCCGCCACCGGGGCGACGGCGGCGAAGCTGCTGGCGCGCAAGGGGGCGCGGACGGTCGCCCTGTTCGGGGCCGGGCGCATCGCAGCCGAGATCGTGCCGATGCTGGCGCTCGCGATCCCCATCGCCGAGCTCCGCGTCCATTCGCGCCGGGCGGAGAGCACCGACGCCTTCGTCGCCCGTTTCGCCGGCACGGCCGGGTTCGCGGTCCGCGCCGAGCGCTCGCCCGAGCGGGCGGTGAGGGGCGCCGACGTGGTCGTCACCCTGAGCGAGGCGACCGAGCCCCTGGTCCGGCCGGGATGGCTCGCGGAAGGCGCCCTCGTCTGCACCATGGGGAGCCACAACGAGGTCGATTTCGGCGTCCTCGCCGAGGCCGGGCGGTTCATCGTCGACGATCTCGATTACGCCCTCGAGATGGGCGACGTCGCCGCCTGGGTGCGGAAGGGAGCGATCACGGCCGAGGCCGTCGCCGCCCGCGTCGACGCCGACATCGGCGAGGTCGCCTGCGGCGCGAAGCCGGGGCGCACCTCCGAGACCGAGCGGATCCTCGCCATCATCCAGGGGATGGCGATGGGCGACGTGGCGTTCGCCGCCCGCGTGCTCGAGAAGGCCCGCCGGCAGGGGCTCGGCAACACGGTCGATCTGCCGTGAGGGCGCGTCTCAGGCAGGCGATCGAGGGCCGATGGACCGGGCTCGCCTACGTCCTTTCCGTCGCCTGCACGTTCTACTACGCCTATGTGGCGTTCTTCGGCATCACCACGCCGTCGCTGGACCGGAGCCTCTTCATCTTCGTCGGCGTGGCGGTGACGCTCTGCCTCCATCCGCTGCCGGGCGGACTCGCGGGCCGGATTTTCGACGCCCTGCTGCTCGCCCTCGCCACCGCCGCGACCGTTCGCTTCAACCTCATGTACGACACCTTCCTGATGATCGCCGGGCTGCCGATCAGCGGCCTCGACATCGTCCTCGGCTGGACGATCACCATTCTCTGCCTCGAGGCGGCGCGGCGCGTGCTCGGCCCGGCGATCCCGCTCATCGCCGCGCTCTTCCTCGCCTATCTCTACTTCGGGCCGTTCGCTCCGGGGCCGCTCCGCCACAGCGGCTTCGACCTCGACACCATCGCCTCCAACCTGTTCGCCGGGACCGAGGGTCTCTACGGCGTCATCACCTACATCCTCGCCTCCACCCTGTTCCTGTTCCTGGTCTTCGGCCAGTTCCTCACCCGCTCGGGCGCCTCCGACTTCTACAGCGACGTCTGCCTCTCCTTCCTCGGCTGGCGGGCCGGCGGCGGCGCCAAGGCGGCGGTGGCCTCGAGCTTCATCGTCGGCTCAATCACCGGCTCGGCCGCCGCCAATGTGGCGATCACCGGCGTCATCACCATCCCGCTGATGAAGCGCACCGGCTACGAGCCCCACATCGCCGCCGCCACCGAGGCCGCGGCCTCGACCGGGGGCACGATCCTGCCGCCGGTGATGGGGGTGGCGGCCTTCGTCATGGTCGCGCTCACCGGCATCCCCTACGTCCAGATCGCGCTCTATGCCACCGTGCCGGCGATCCTCTACTTCCTTAACGTCTTCCTGCAGGTGCACTTTTACGCCATGCGCAACGGCCTCAAGGGCCTGCCGCGGGAGGAGTGCCCGGGCTTCCTCGAGACGCTGCGGCGCGGGTGGCCCTTCTTCATTCCCCTGGCGATCGTGGTGGCGATGGTCTACCGGGGCTACTCGCTGTCGCGCATCGGCCTGATCGCGATCGTGGTCACCATCCTCTGCTCGTGGGTCTCGCCCAGGACCCGCATGGGCCCGCGCGCCATCCTCGACGCCATGGCCGACGGCACCCGGATGGCGCTGCCCATCATCACGGTGGCGGGGCCGGTCTCGGCGATGACGCTCGCCATCCTCATGCCCGGGACCGGGCTCAAGATCACCGGGCTCTTGATCAACCTCGCCGGCGGCAACTTGGCGATCGCGGTCGCGCTCATTTTCATCATCGGCTACGTGCTGGGGATGGGGCTCTCGGTGGTGCCCTCCTACATCATCCTCGCCACCTTGGCGGCGCCGGCGCTGATCCGCCTCGATGTGCCGGTGATGGCGGCCCATTTCGTGGTCATGTGGTGGGGCCAGGCGTCGAACATCACCCCCCCGGTCGCCCTCGCCGCGTACGTCGCCGCCAACATCGCCGGCTCGCCGATGTGGCGGACGGGCATGGCGGCGGTGGTGAAGGGCGCGGGCCTCTTTTATCTGCCGGTGCTGTTCGTCTACCAGCCGGGGCTGCTGATGCAGGGGGGGCCGTGGCAGATCCTGGTCACGGTCGGCTCGATCGTGGTCGGGATCGTGGTCCTCTCGGCGGCGGTCGAGGGCTATTTCCGGCGCCCCCTGTCGGTGCCCGCGCGAGTGGTCATGGGGGCGTTGGGGGCGGTGGCGATCGTCTCCCAGAATCCCTTTGTGATTGGCGGCTCGCTGGCCATAATCCTGGGGGTCTACTGGGCCGACGGATGGATCGCCGCCGCGCGCAAGGGGTAAGGCGCGGTCGCGCCGCCGGGTAACGACAAGGGGCGGCCCGCACGGGCGCGCCCGAGCGACAGAGGAGGAACCCATGACCGTGTTGCCAAGGCTTGCGCTCGCCGCGGCGGCGGTGTTCACCGCCCTGCCGGCCGTGGCGGCGACCGAGATCGTCATCGGGTCGAGCTCGCCGGGGGGCAGCTACTATCTCTATGCCGGCGGCCTCGCCAGCTACCTCAATGAGAAGTCCAAGGAGGTGAAGGCAACCGCGCGCACCACCCGCGGCTCGGTCGAGAACGCCCGCCTCATCGCCCGCGACGGGCTCGACACCGCCTTCATCAACGCCCAGGTGGTGCACGAGAGCCGCCACGGCATCGGCCAGTTCAAGGACGCCTCGACCGACAAGCTCCGCGGCGTCGCCGTGGTCGATACCGCGCCCTCGCACTGGGTCGTCCTCGCCGAGAGTGGCATCAAGGGCTTCGACGACCTCAAGGGCAAGCGGGTCTCGATCGGTGCCGCCGGCAGCGGGGTCGCCAACACGGCGATCACCGTGCTGACGGCGATGGGGCTCAACGACAAGCTCGACCTCAAGTACCTCGGCTTCGACGAGAGCGCGACGAACCTGCGCGACGGCAACCTCGACGCGGTGGCGGCCGGCTCGGCGCTGCCCATGCCGGCGATCGTCGACATCTCCACCCATCGCAACATCCGCATCCTTTCGATCCCGATGGACGTCATCAAGAAGGTCCAGCAGGCGAGCCCGGCGACCAACCTGGTGGTCATCCCCAAGGGCACCTACCGGGGGGTCGACTACGACGTGAACTCGGTGGCCAACCCCTCGACGCTGGTCGCCCGCTCCGGGCTGGCGGACGGCGTGGTCTACGAGATCGCGCGCTTCCTGCTCACCGACGACAACCGCAAGTACATGAAGACGATCTACAAGGCCTGGGATCCCGAGGCCGGTGCCGAGCTCTGGCAGCGGATCGGCGTGCCGCTGCATCCCGGCGCGGCGCGGGCCTACAAGGAGGCCGGCCTGATCAAGTAGGGGCGCCCCGGGCGTCGCCCCGTCGGAACGGCGGCACCGTCCGGTGCCGCCGTTTTGCTTCCGGGCGCGCGCTCAGCCGACCGGGGGGAGGGGCGCCGGCGGAAGCGCCGCCTCGACCTCGGCGGCCAGGGCCAGGAGCGCGGCGTCGGCCCCCGCCGGTGCCATGAGCTGGAGCCCCGCCGGCACCTTCTCCGCCGGGTAGACGCCCGCGGGCAGCGTGATCGCGCAGGCGTTGATCGCGTTGGCGCCGCGCACGAAGCAGTTGCGGTGGGGATCGACCGGGACCGGGCGCCCGCCCACCTCGACCGCCTCGGCCTTGATCGGGGGCGCGGCGAAGGGCCAGGTCGGGGTGGCGATGGCCTCGGCCCGGTTGCGGGCGAGGGCCGTGGCGACGTGGTCGGCGAGGGCCCTGCAGGCGTCGCGGGCGCGGCCGACCTCGCCCGCGGTCAGCTCCTTCGCCCGCTCGGCCCGGGCCCGGATCGAGGCGCTGGCGCGGGCGAGGTCGAGGGTGGCGAGCACCGCCCCGCACTCGGCCAGCGAGACCACCCCGGCGGCGCGCTCGCCCGCGATCCAGCCGGGGATGTCGGCGTCGATCAGGGCGAACCCGGCCTTGGTCAGGCGCTCGCGGGCGCGGGCGAAGATCGCCTTGGTGGCGGCGTCGCACATCTCCTCGATCAGGCCGGCGAGCACCAGGAGCCGCCGGCCGGGCCGCGGCGCCTTCGCCGGCGGCCCCGCCAGTCCGGCCGCCTCGCGCAGCGCCCAGAAGGCGGCGTCGGCGTCGGCCACCCTCCGGGTCAGCAGGCTCATGGCCGAGAGCGAGGGGCAGTAGTTCACCTTGCCGCCGGCGGGAAGGGCGCCGATCGAGGCCATGAAGCCCACCACCCCCGAATGGCAGGCCGGGTTCCGGCCCGAGCCGCCGGCGTCGGTGCCGATGTTGACCGTCGCCATGCCCAGCGCGGCCGCCACCCCGGCGCCGCTGCTCGAGCCGCCCGAGGTCCGCTCCTCGGCCCAGGGGTTGACCGCAAGCGGCTCGGCCGGGTTGTCGGGGGCGTACATGGCGAGCTCGGAGAGCGTGGTCGTGCCGAGGACGATGCCGCCCGCCTTGCGCGCCGCGGCGACGATCTCGGCGTCCGACTCGGCGACGCGGTCGGCGTAGAGGCGCGAGCCCTCGGTCCAGGGAAGCCCGGCCACCGGCAGGCTGCCCTTGACGCTGACCGCGATGCCGTGCAGCGGGCCGCGGTCGCGCCGGCGGCCGAGCGCGCGCTGGAGCGTCGCCGCCGCCTTGGCGGTGTCGCCCGCCAGGTAGGAGAAGGCGCGGTAGCGGGCGTTGAATCGCCGGATGCGCTCCTCCTGCCGGGCGAGAAGCTCGCCGATCTTGAGCGTCCGCGCGCGCAGGGCCTGGCCCTGCTCGGCCAGCGTCCACAAGGCCGGGTTCTCGTGCATGGGACCTCCGCGGGCGAGTGTGGCGATCGGCGTATCCGGATGTTAGCGCCGGCTCCGGCGCCGGCCCAGGCCCGTGATTGCCCCGCCGGCCGCATCCGCTATCCTTCACCGGAGGGTTGAACCGGGCAGCGGGGAGGGAAGCGATGGCCGGAGTCCTGGTGGTGACCGGCGGCGGGCGCGGGATCGGGGCCGCGGTCTGCCGCATGGCGGCGGCGCGCGGCGGCTACGCCGTCTGCGTCAACTACCGCGAGCGCGCCGCCGACGCCGAGGCGGTGGCGGGCGCGATCCGCGAGGCCGGCGGGCGGGCGATCGCGGTCAGGGCCGACGTCGCCCGCGAGGACGAGGTGGTGCGGCTATTCGCCACCGTCGATTCCGAGCTCGGCCCGCTCACCGCGCTGGTCAACAACGTCGGCGTGATCGGCGGCCAGTGCCGGGTGGACGAAGTGGAGGGCCGCGCGCTGGCCGAACTCTTCGCGATCAACGTCTTCAGCTGCTTCTACTGCGCCCGCGAGGCGGTCAGGCGCATGTCCACTCGCCACGGCGGCAAGGGTGGGGCCATCGTCAACGTCTCCTCGGCCGCGGCCAAGCTCGGCGGCTTCAACGGCCGGGTGCGCTACGCCACCACCAAGGGCGCGGTCGAGACCTTCACCATGGGGCTCGCGCGCGAGGTGGCCGAGGAGGGCATCCGGGTCAACGCCGTCCGCCCGGGTCCGACCGCGACCGCGATGCACGACCCTTACGGCGGCGCCGGGTTCCTGGAGGCGATCAAGGCCAAGCTGCCGCTCCGCCGGGTCGGCCGGCCGGAGGAGATCGCCAACGCTGTCCTCTGGCTGCTCTCCGACGACTCGAGCTTCGCCACCGCCACCGTGATCGAGGTGAGCGGCGGCCAGTAGCGGCGCCCGACAGTCGCCGCCTGCCGCCGGCCGGTCTCAGCCGCGGGCGGGGCGGAACCGGCGCGCGGCGGCGCTCGCCAGCGGCCAGGCGACGAGGGCGATGCAGAGGCCGAGGATGCTCCCCGACAGCGGCCGGGCGAAGAAGATGGCGTAGGAGCCGCCGCTGATCTGCAGGGCCTGGTGAAAGGCGGTCTCGGCCATCTCGCCCAGAATCAGCCCCATCACCAGCCCCATCAGCGGATAGCCGTTCAGCCGGGCGAAATAGCCGACGAGCCCAAAGACGATGGCGGTGGCCACGTCGAAGGGGTTCTGCTGGTAGGCGTAGGCGCCGATCACGCTGACCACCAGCAGCACCGGGGCGAGGATCGGGACCGGAACCACGGTGACGAGCGCGAACCAGCGGGTGAGCAGGAGCCCGAGAACGGCGAACATGACCGCGCCCACCAGGAGCCCGACGAAGAAGCCGTAGATCAGCTCCGGCGAGCTGGTGAACAGGATGCCGCCCGGGCGCAGGCCCTGGAGGGTGACCGCGACGAGCAGGATCGCCGCCCCCGAGCTGCCCGGGATGCCGAGGGTGAGAGTGGGAATCAGGGCCGCCGACACGCAGGCGTTGTTCGACGCCTCGGGTCCGATCACCCCCTCGGGCGCGCCCTCGCCGAACCGCTCGGGGCGTCCGGCGGCCTTCTTCTCGACCGAGTAGGCGACGAAGTTCGCGGTCACCGCGCCGACCCCGGGCACGATGCCGATGAAGATGCCGGTGAGGATGCCGCGGATCAGGCTGGCGGGATAGCGAAAGACCATGAGGACGCCGTCGAGCAGGCTGCCCTCGAGCCGGCCGCTCTCGGCGATGGTGCCGCCGCGGCGGATCAGGATCATCAGCTCGGCGATCGCGAAAATGCCGATCAGCACCGGCACGAAGTCCACCTTGCCCTCGAGGTAGATGATGCCGAAGGTGTAGCGGGCGAAGCCGAGCACCGGATCGAACCCGACCAGGCTGACGCCCAGCCCGAGGCATCCCATCAGCAATGCCTTGAGGGTGGAGCCGACCGAGGCGGCGGCGACCACGGTCAGGCCGAGGATGGCGAGGGCGAAATACTCGGCCGGCCCGAACTTGAGCGCGACCTCGACCAGGGGCCGGGCGGAGAGGATCAGCGCCATCACCCCGGCGATGGCGCCCATGAAGGAGGCGCAGACCGAGAGCCCGAGCGCCACCCGCACCTGCCCCTTGCGGGCCAGCGCGTAGCCGTCGAAGGTGGTGGCGGCGTTGGCCGCGTCGCCGGGCACGTTGAGCATGATCGCGCTGACCGAGCCGCCGTAAGTGCCGGCCGCGTGCAGGCAGCCGAGCATGAGCAGGCCCGAGACCGGGTCCATCGACAGCGTTACCGGCACCAGGATGGCCATCGCCATGACCGGGCCGAGGCCGGGGATCATGCCGATCCACAGCCCGACGAAGGTGCCGACGAACATGAAGAACAGGCGGTCGAGGCGGAACGCCGCCTCGAGCCCGATCAACAGGTTGTCCATCGCCGTCTCCCGATCCCCTTTCGCCGCCGGCTCAGCCGGCCGGGGCGAGGGCGCCGCGCAGCCACTCGACCAGCGCGCCCCGCGGCAGGTAGATCGCCATCGTCCCGGGGAAGAAGACGCCGACGCCGCCGACGATCGCCACCGCCAGCACCGCCAGGACCTTGAGGTTGCGGTAGCCGAGGAGCCAGGGGAGCCCGACCATGCAGGCGAGCGAGGCGATCCAGTAGCCGAACAGCCACAGGAGCAGCGAATAGGCCGGGGCGGTGGCGAGCGCGATCCAGGTCTGCCGGCGCCCGCCCGCGCCTTCGCCGTCGGTCCCTCCCTCGCCCGGCGCCCCGGCGCCGAGCCTGAGCGCGAGGGTCACCAGCACCGTCGCCGCGAGCACCATGCCCGCCGCGCCGATGATCATCGGGAAGAGGCGCACCTCCTCGGGATAGTCCGCGCCCACCGCGACGATCACGGCGAAGGCAAAAAGCACGCCAAGCGCGATGGTCGCGTCCGCTCTCCAGCCCATGGAGTCCACCCGCGGCCGGGCTGCCGGCTCAGATCGGGGTTGGCGTCGCCCGCCCGCGGCCGGGCGAGAGGCCGCGCGGCCCGCGCGATCCGCCCGGTCCCGCGCGCCGCCCTTACCCTTCCAGCTCGCTTCGGTGCTCGTTGACGAGCGTGTACATGTCGCCGACCATCTTCTTGAGCTCGGCGGCGGTCATCGGCGTGGGGAAGACGCCGAGCTTCTTCTGCTTCTCGATGTGCTCGGGGTTCCTGACCGCCTTGTCGAAGGCGGCGGCGAGCTTCTGCAGCCGGTCCGCCGGCACCTTGGGCCCGGCGTTGGCGTAGATCACCTCGTTGATCGGCGGGATGGCGTGGCCCAGCTCGGCCATGGTCGGCACGTCGGGGAGCGCCGGGTCGCGGCCGTTGCGGAAGACGCCGACGAAGTTGACGGTGTCGCTGTAGCGGACCGAGCTCGAGCCGCCGATGGCGAGGTCGACGTGGCCGCCGGCGAGGGCGGTGTAGGCCGGGGTGCCGCCGGCGAAGTGGACGAACTCGAGGTTCATCTTGAGGCGGCTCTTGAGGATGGCGAGCTGGAGGTGGCTGGGGCCGCCCTTGCCGATGGTGGCGACCGTCATCCGCTTCTTCTGCGCCGTCTCGAGGAGCTGCTTGAAGGTTTTGATCTCGGAGGCCTTCTGGACGTAAAGGTTGAAGGCGTTGATGAACCAGCCGTAGACCGGCTCGAACTCGGCCACCTTGTAGTCAGCCTTGTAGATCACCTCGCCCAGCACCTCCTCGGGGCTGGCCTCGGTCATGATGGTGTAGCCGTCGGGCTTGGCCTTGTAGAGCTCGGTCCGGGCGATGCGTCCCGAGGCGCCGCGCACGTACTTGAGCACGGTGTTGAAGCCCTGGGCCTCGAGATAGGGCTGTAGCGTGCGGGTCGAGGTGTCGATCAGCCCGCCCGGCGACTGGTAGATGATCCACTCGATGTTCTGCGACGGATAGGCCTGCGCGCGGGCGCTCCCGGGCAGGCCGGCCGCGGCGCCGAGCGCGAGGCCGAACGCGGCCTTGCCGCCCTGGGCGAGGAAATCGCGGCGCGTAAGGATTCCGTGGGTCATGGCGTGTCTCCGCTCTGGACGTGAATTGCCCTGCGACGGCGCCGCCGGGCGCCTGTCGCGCCTCCACCGCGACTATAGGAGCCCGCCCCCGGGCCGATCAAGGCTGGGCGCCGGCGCCGGCCGGGGCGCCCCCCGGCCCGGCCACCTCAGCGCAGCTCCATCTTGAGGTCGTCGATCATCAGCCCGCCGACCCGCAGGATCTGCCACCAGGCGTTGTCGGCGTAGTGGACGATGGTGCACTCGAGGCTACGGGCGAGCTTGCGCCCGCGCGGGAAGTGCAGCTCGGCCTCGTGCGAGTGCATGCCGGCGATGTGGGCGACCTCCTCGGGCAGGCCGACGCTCAGGCAGATGTAGACGCCGTAGGGCGGATGGCGCACGGTCGGCCAGCCGTAGCGGTGCGGGCTCTTGTCCCAGCGCCTGAGGTTGACGGGGTCGAACTCCCACGGCTTGCCGACGTCGTGGCAGAGCGCCCCGGCGACCAGGATGTCGCGATCCAGCGGCAGCTCGGGGTACTCCTCCTTCATCTCGTCGCCCATCTTCACCGCCAGGCGGGTGACCCCGCGGATGTGGTTGGTCTGGGTGCCGCGCTTGAGGCGGTCGGTGTCGGGCTTGCCGGAGGGGCGCATGTCCTTGATCGCCGAGTAGCTCGACTCGGCGATCGCCTTGGACCACGCCTCGACGACCTTGTCGCGGAGCCCCGGGTCGCGGATCCACTCGACCTCGGGAAGCTCCTTGCGGATCCGCTTCCGCAACGCATCGCTGACCTTGCCCTTTGCCATGGCGTTCTCTCCGCTGGTCATGGAGCAGGCTTTTGGAGGCGTCGTTGCCGCCGGTGCCGGCGCGGGACAAGCCCGCTTTCCGCCGTGCCCACTCGTGCCTCTCGAAACACCCGGATGAAATCGGGCTGCTCACCGAGCCCGCAAGTGGCGCCTCCCGGACTCCGGTGCACGACAAACATGTTGCTGGGCGGTGGGCGCCGGGAATCGATGACCGAAGCGCGCCATGGTCCACTGTATCGAGGCGCGCCCGCCGCCGGCCGCTCAGTGGGCGAAGCGGGTCATGCCGCCGTCGACGTTGATCACCTGCCCGGTGATGTAGCGGGCGCGCGGCGAGACGAGGAAGGCGACCAGGTTGGCGATGTCCTCGGGCTCGCCGAAGTAGCCGACCGGGATGTTCTCGGCGGCGAAGCGGCGGCGGGCCTCCTCGGTGGGATGCAGTCGCTTGGTGATCTGCTCGCTGATGATGCGCCCGGGCGGGATCGAGTTGATCGTCACCCCGTCGGCGGCGATGTCGCGCGACAGGCCCTTGGCCCAGGCGTGCACCGCCGACTTGGCGGCGTTGGCGGCGTTGGTGCCGCGCGGCTCGCCGGTACCGGTGATGTTGACGATCCGGCCCCACCTGGCCGCCCGCATCGCCGGCAGGAAGGCCTGGGTCAGGCGGCGGAGCGAGGTGAAGTTGAGGGCCATCGCCTCGTCCCACACCTCGTCGGGCGCATCGGGCGCGGTCGGGCGCGAGCCGCCGGCGTTGTTGACCAGGATGTCGAGGCGCCCGAAGCGACCCATCACCGCCTCGCGGATTTCCGCCGGCGCCTCGCGCCGGCAAAGGTCGGCGCCCACCACCAGCGGCCGCTCGGCGCCGCCGCTGGCGATCTCGTCGGCCAATTCGTCGAGGAGCGTGGTCCGCCGCGCGCTCAGCGCCAGGCGCACGCCTTCCCCCGCCAGCACCTTGGCGATCCCCCTGCCGATGCCGACGCTGGCGCCGGTCACCAGCCCGACCCGGCCGGCAAGCTGCAAGTCCATCCCTCGCCCTCCGTTCCGTGAGCAACGCCCCCGCCCCGGGGCGCGGCCCGCATGTTCGCCCGAATCGGCGGCGAACGCCACGCCAAACCCGCCCGCCCCGCCGCCGGCAGGGGGCGATTGCCTCGGCGGACGCGCTCGCCCATAGTCCCGGGGCGAGGAGGCGTTCTCGAAGGCGGCATGCCGGTGCGTGCGACGACGGCGTTGGCGGCGACCCTGGCCCTGGTGGCGGCGTCCCCGGCGGCGGGGGCGACCGGCCCGCGGGCGTGCCCGGCGCTGGCGCGCGCGCCCGCCGCGGTGCTCAAGATCGACTACGGAACGATCGTCTACCACACCGACCGCGACGCCGCCGAGCTCGAGCAGCTCCGCCACACCCGCGGCATGGCGGCGCGGCCGCCGGGCCAGGTGGCGGCCGGGCTCACGCTCACCGAGATGGAGTTCCGCATGCATACCCGCGTCGCCGCCACCCCCCTCGGGCGCGGGCGCTACTGCGCCTCGCTCGGCTCGGTCGAGGCGACCGTCGGCCACCCCACCTTCCGGGTCTACATCGCCAGCCGGTATCCGCCGGGAAGCTGCCCCTACGGGGTGGTGATGCGCCATGAGAACAGCCACGTCGCCGCCTTCCGCGCCGCCCTCGTGCGCCTCGCGCCCAAATTCCGCGAGCGGCTCTCCGAGGCGGTGAGGCGCCTGGAGCCGGTGGTCGTCGCCGAGCCCGACCAGGCGGCGGCGCTGTTGCAGGAGCGGCTCCGGCGCGACCTCGCCCCGGTGCTGGCCGAGCTGTCGCGGGCCGAGGACGCCGAGAACGCCAGGCTCGACTCGCCGGAGAGCTACCGCCGCGAGCAGGAGAAATGCGCCGACTGGTAGCGGGGGCGCGGGGCCGGGGAGCGGCGCTTCCGGCTTGCGACTGGCCGCGAACCCCGGCCGAGGCGCGGGCGGCGCAGGAGGCGCTGCGCGGCCGGGTGTCGGCGCGCGACTCGCCGGGCCCGGTCCTGCGCGTCGCCGGCCTCGATGCGCACTACGCGCCCAAGAGCGGGCTCACCTTCGCCGCGGCCGCGCTTGTGCGGCTTCCCGATCTCGTCCTGGAGCGGAGCGCGCTCGCCTGCCGGCCGACCGGCTTCCCCTACGTTCCCGGGCTCCTCTCGTTCCGCGAGGCGCCGGCGCTGCTGGCGGCCCTCGGGGTGCGCCCCGACCTCCTCTTGATCGACGGCCAGGGGCTCGCGCACCCGCGCCGCTTCGGGCTCGCCTGCCACGTCGGCGTGCTGGCCGGGATTCCCGCGATCGGGGTGGCCAAGTCGCGGCTCGTCGGCAGCTTCGCCGAGCCCGGGCCCGAGCGCGGCGCGCGCTCGGCGCTCCTTGACCGGGGCGAGGTGATCGGCGCCGTCCTCCGCACCCGGCCCGGGGTGCGCCCGCTCTTCGTTTCGGTCGGCCACCGGGTGAGCCTCGAGAGCGCCGTCCGGCTGGTGCTCGCCGTCACCGGGCGCTACCGGCTCCCCGAGCCGTGCCGCCTGGCCGACCGGCTGTCGCGCGCCCACGGCGCCCACTGAGCGCCGCCCGGCCCCTCAGTGCCGGCGGCGGGCGGCGAGGCCCTGGAAGCGCTCGGCGTCCTCGAACATGCCGAGGTTGTTGAAGAGGACGTAGGTCTCGGGGTGCGCCTCGGCCACGGCCAGCAGCCGGGCGAAATCGGCCTCGGCATAACGGTAGCCGTGGCCGCCGATCCCGTGCAGGCGGAAATAGGCGAGGCCCGGGGTCAGGGGCAGGTGGAGGAACGGATCGACGCAGTGGACCAGGTCCAGCTCGCGGCAGAGGGCACGGATCGTCTCCTCGGGCCACTCGCCGCGCGGCTCCCACAGGAAGCGGAGGCCGTCGCGCGCCGCGGCCGAGAAGAAGGCGCGCATGTTGGCGACGTGCCCGGGGCTGGGGGTGAAGCTCCCGGGGCACTGGAACACGATCAGCCTGGCCTCGAGCGCGGCGGCCGCCTCGCGGGTCCGCTTCCAGGCGGCGAACACGGCCTCGCTCGGCTGGAAGCTTCCGACCGAGGCCGGGTCGGCCAAGGGCTCGCGCAGCCTCCGGTAGGTGGGCGAGGTCGCCGGGTGGGTGACGAGCTGCCACGCCTTGAGGGTGAACTCGAAGTCCCGGGGAGCCTCGGCCCGCCAGCGGGCCAGGGTCTCGGGCCGGGGCGGCTGATAGAAGGTGTGCTGCACCTCGACCAGGGGGAAGTGCGACGTGTAGGCGCCGCGGGCGATTGGAAACCCGCAGCATCCGACCTTGAGCATCGTCCCTTGTCCCCCTCCGGAGTGGCCGGGGGCCGGAGTATAGGCGAAGCCCGGCCGGTGCCGAAGTAGGGAACGCCGGCCCCATCGCCGGCCGGCGCGAGCCCCCTCGCTTTCGCCCGGGACCCGGGGTAGGATGGGCCCTTCAGTTGGGGAAACGACCGCTCCAGAACGTGGCCGTGCGGCGGGAGGGGGGCGACGGGTCGTCGCTACCCCCGCGGTTTTGGACGCGCGGAATGGAGCGCCAGTCATCCTCTCCGCCAAACGGAGATACGCACGCCATGACCAGCATGACCCTCAGCAAGGCGCTGAGCAATTCCAGGATCGTCGCCGCCTATCGCGAGAAGACGCCGACCTCGGAGAAGCGCCACCAGAAGGCGCTCGGAATCTTCCCTGGCGCCGTCACCCACGACAGCCGCTACATCCTGCCCCACAACATCTACTGCGACCGCGCTGCCGGCAGCCGCAAGTGGGACCTCGACGGCAACGAGTACGTCGATTACCACGGCGGCCACGGGGCGCTGATCCTCGGCCACTGCCATCCCGAGGTGATGGCGGCGGTCCACGCCCAGCTCGACAAGGGCACCCACCTCGGCGCCTCGACCGAGCTCGAGATGCGCTGGGGCGAGCTGGTGCAGGAGCTGATCCCCTCGGCCGAGCGGGTGCGCTTCACCGCCTCCGGCACCGAGGCGACGCTGATGGCGCTGAGGCTGGCCCGCGCCTTCACCGGCAAGTCGCGGCTGCTCCGTTTCCGCGGCCACTTCCACGGCTGGCACGACCACATGGCTTTCGGGGTGACCAACCACTTCGACGGCACGCCGACGCCGGGGGTGCTGGACGAGATCGCGAGGAACGTCGTCCTCGTCGACCCCAACGACCGCGAGGGGCTGCGCCGCGCGCTCGCCGAGCACGACGACATCGCCGCCGCGATCCTCGAGCCGACCGGCTCGACCTACGGCCAAGTGCCGATCGCCCCGGCCTTCCTCAAGGAGCTCCGCGCCGAGACCAAGAAGCACGGCGTGGTCCTGATCTTCGACGAGGTGGTGACCGGCTTCCGCTGCTCGCCGGGCGGGGCCCAGGCGGCGCTCGGCGTGATCCCCGACATGAGCACGCTCGCCAAGGTGCTGTCGGGCGGGCTCCCGGGGGGAGCGGTGGTCGGGCGCAAGGACATCATGGACGCCCTCGATCCGGCCTGGGCGCAGGCCACCGGGCGCGAGAAGGTTCCCCACCAGGGCACCTACAACGCCAACCCGGTTTCGGCCGCGGCCGGGGTCAAGACGCTCGAGATCCTGAAGAGCACCGACGCCAACAAGCGCGCCTGCGCCTACGCCGAGCGGCTGCGCAAGGCGATCAACCAGGCGATCGAGGCCGAGGGCCTGCCCTGGGCCGCCTACGGCACCTTCACCGGCACCCACATCTTCACCAATGCGAACAATCTCCCCGGGGTGAGCCCGAAGAGCTTCGATCCGCTGAAGTTCGACTACACCCAGCTCAAGGCCAAGCGGGGCTCCGATACCCTCACCAAGCTCCGCCTCGCCATGCGGGTGAACGGGGTCGACCTCTCCGGCTGGCCGGGCGGACCGGCCTCGGCGGTGCACACCGACAACGACCTCGAGCGGACCGTCGGCGCGTTCCGCAAGAGCGTGCGCATGCTCAGGGACGAGGGCGAGATCGCCTGACGACGACCGAACGCCGGCGGCGGGGGCACCAGCCTCGCCCCCGCCGGCGACGAGCCCCTCGATCGGGCTCCGTCGTCGGAAAGGCCGTACGCCGCCGGCACCTTGCCGTGCGCTGAAACAGGGCGCGATCCAGGAGTTCCGCTCGTCGCAGACCGTCTGCGCGAGCGTCGTGGCCTTCTCTCCCGTCCCGGCTCTCAGCCCGCCGTCCGCCTGCGGCGGACAACCCACTTGCGAGCCTCCTCGGCGAGCAGCATGGCGGCGGCGAAGGGCAGCGTGAACGCCCAGATATCCGCCTCGATCGGCGCCGTACCGAAGATGGCATTGCCGAGGTCGGTGTACACGATCAGCAGGACGGTCCCCGCCTCCACGGCGATGCCGAGCAGGATCAACCGGTTGCCGAACAGGCCCCGCCCCAGGGCCGACTCCCGCTCGCTCCGGCACAAGAAGACGTTGACCACCTGGACGACGACGATCGCGGCCAGGCACGCGGTCGTCGCCCGTAGGTAGAGCGGTGCCGAGGCGGCCAGCGGCTCGCCCAGCGACCAGCCGCCGCGATAGAGGACGAAGAAGTAGGCCGCCATGGCGGCCAAGCCCTCCATCAGGCCAAGGAACAGATAGGATCGCAGCAGCAGCGAAAGGTCGAGGAGGCGCTGGCCCCGCCGTCGCGGTGGCCGGCGCATGGCGGCAGCGTCAGGCGGCTCGGCACCGAGCGCGAGCGCGGGCAGCATGTCGGTGCCGAGGTCAACGGCGAGAATCTGGATGATGGTCAACGGCAGTGGGATGCCGAACAGCGCGAAGGCCAGATACGGCACCAGCTCGGCAACGTTGGAGGTGAGGATGTAGGTTATGAACTTGCGCACGTTGTCGAAGACGGTGCGGCCCTCCTCGATGACGTCGACGATGTTGGCGAAGTTGTCCTCGACCAGCACCATGTCGGCCGCCTCGCGTGCGACGGTGCTTCCCGAACGGCCCATGGCGATGCCAATGTCCGCTTCCTTGAGCGCGGGCGCGTCGTTCACACCGTCCCCGGTCGCCGCGACCACGTGTCCCTTCGCCCGGAGCGCGCGCACGATTCCGAGCTTCTGGTCCGCGGCAAGCCGCGCGAAGATCACGTTGGGCCGGTCGAGCACCATGCGAAGTTGCGCCTCGGTCAGATGGCGCAGCCGATCGCCGGTGACGACCGGCGGCTCCTCGTCGGGCCCGACGAGTCCGATCCGGCGGGCGACCGCGACCGTAGTGTGGGGATGGTCGCCGGTGGTGATGATCACCTTGAGCCCGGCGTCGCGCGTCGTGCGAATCGCTTCCGCCACCCCGGCCCGGGGAGGATCCTCGAAGCCGACGAGACCTAGGAACACGAGCTCCGCCTCGTCGGCGGGGACCGGTGCCGCCGCCGGCAAGAGCCGGTAGGCGAGGGCGAGCACGCGCAGCCCCTCCGCCGCGAGCCGGTCGCCGGCCTCTCCCGCCTGTCGGCGCATGTCGTCGGTCAAGACGGCCGGGCCAGCCGCGGTCTCGGCCCTCGTGCAGGCGGGGAGCACAGTTTCCAGTGCGCCTTTGGTGTAGAGGATCGGGCCGTCGGCGGAGTCGTGGATCGTCGACATCCGCTTGCGGTCGGCATCGAACGGGATCTCGCCGCGGAGCGGCCGCTCGGGCAGCGGCGCCCCCGCCGCTTCCGCCATCTCGACCAGAGCCGCCTCCATCGGGTCGCCCAGCCAGCCGCCCCTGCCGGCGCCCGTCCGTTTGAGCGTCTGACACCAGCGCGCCACCTCGCACAGTCGGCGATCCGCTGGCGCGGAGCGCGGCGCGATGGCGGCCGGCTCGGCGAACGCCCCCGTGCGGGCGAGGAAAAGCGTCCTCACCGCCATCAGGTTCTCGGTGAGTGTGCCGGTCTTGTCGGTGCAGATCACCGTCGCCGATCCCAGGGTCTCGACCGCCGGCAGGTGGCGGATCAGCACCTTGCGCCGGGCCATGCGCTGGGCGCCCATGGCGAGGGCAAGAGTGATGGTCGGCAGCAGGCCCTCGGGGACGTTGGCGACGATGATGCCGATGCCGATCATCAGCGCATGCCACAACGAAAGCCCCTGCCAGAGGCCAACGAAGAAGAAGGCGATCCCGAGCCCTGTGGCGAGGACGGCGATCACGCGGCTGACGAGGGCGATTTCCTCGAAGAACGGCGAGCGGACCTCGGCCGTGACCTGCGTCAGGCGGGCGATCTTACCGAATTCCGTGTTGCGGCCAGTGGCGAACACTACTGCCGTTCCCTCGCCGGAAAGGACGGAGGTGCCAGCGAGGAGCACGTTGGCGCTGTGCACGCTGTCGGGCGCATCGGTGGGCGCGGGAGTGCGGGCCACCGGCGTCGCCTCTCCGGTCACGGTGGCGTTGTTTACGCGCAAGGCGAAGGCCTCCACCAGTCGGCAGTCGGCGGCCACACTGTCGCCTTGGCCGACCAGGACGACATCGCCAGGGACGACCTCCTCACTCTGAACCACCGTGACCACGCCGCCGCGGACGACCTTCACCGCCACCGGCAGCAGCTTGGCCAGGGCGGCAAGCGTGCGCTCCGAGCGGTACTCCTGCACGAAGGCGAACAGCCCGTTGACTGCGATCACCGCGACGATGGCATAGCCGAGGGCCGCCATGCCGAGGCCGGGCTGGCTCAGTTCGGCGGCGAACGCGATGGCGGCCGCGAACCAGAGCAGGAGCGCGAAGAAGTGGGTGAAGCTGCCGATCAAGCGGATGGAGAGCGGCTTGCCCCGCACGCGCTCGACCGCGTTGGGGCCGAATTCGGCCAGCCGCCGCGCGGCCTCGGCGGCGGTCAGGCCGGCGCGACCAGAGTGGAGGCTCGCGAGGGCCTCGTCCGCGGACAGCGAATAGACGTTCATCGCGCGCTCCCGGGCCACTTCCCTCCGCCGGCACCAGATTCGCCCTGGCGTTCGCCCGCGCCCCGGCGAATGAAATCACCTTGGGCGGGTCCTGTCACGACTCCGCCGCGCCGATCCCGGTGGAGGTCCTATCGACCATCGCATCTCGGCTCCGCACGCGCGGGGCCGACGCACCGGCGGAAACGGTTCGATCCCGGTTCGATCCCCGCGGCGGGTGGGTGGCGGCCCGACGGTCGCCCGCGTGCCGGCGAATCCTCGCGGCGCGCGCCGCGCGGCCCGGCCCCGTCGGCCGGCGCGATGGACGCTGGCGCCGGCTTGGGCTAGGATTTTCCCGCTTGCTAGGATTTTTCCGGTATCCGGACGTCCCCGCGGCTGTGCGGGGGGATCAACGATAAAGGGGGTTCGCATGTCCAAGACGGTTTTCTCATCCCTGCTGTCGTCTGTCGGTGCCGTCGCCCTGGGCGGCGCGCTGGCGGCGTCGGCTGCGGCTGCCGAGCTGCCGCGCACCCACGTCAAGGTGATCGGGCTCAACAGCCCGACCGTGGCCTCGTTCCTCGACGAGGTGCCGTTCTGGCGGGAGACCATCGCCAAGGACTCGAACGGCCAGGTGACCGCCGACATTACCCCGCTCGACCAGATGGGCATCGACGACAAGACCATGCTCCGGCTGCTCAAGCTGGGGGTGATGGACTTTGCCTCGATGGACATCAGCAAGATGGCCGGGGACGACCCGCACTTCGAGGGCTGCGACCTGGCCGGGATCAGCCTCGACATCAAAAAGGCGCGGGCCGGCTGCGACGCCTACCGCGCCGTCCTCGACGGCCTGATGCAGAAGAACTGGGGCGCCAAGCTGCTGGCCTTCGGCACCAACCCGCCGCAGGTCTTCTGGTGCCGGGTGCCGATCGCCGGACTCGCCGATCTCAAGGGCAAGAAGGTCCGGGTCTTCAACAAGACCATGATCGACTTCCTCAACGGCGTCGGCGCGACCGCCGTCAACATGGCCTTCGCCGAGGTGATTCCGGCGATGCAGCGCGGCGTGGTCGACTGCGGGGTGACCGGGACGTTGAGCGGCAACACCGCCGGCTGGCCGGAGGTGACCACCCATCTCTATCCCATGTACCTGGGCTGGAGCATCAACGTCCACGCCGTCAACCTCAATTCGTGGAAGCGCTTTGACCCGGCGGTGCAGAAGTTCATCCTCGACGAGTTCAAGAAGTTCGAGGACAAGATGTGGGCGACCGGCGCCGCCGCCGTGGCCGACGCCGAGAACTGCAACTTCGGCAAGCAGCCCTGCAAGATGGGCAAGCCGGCCAAGCTGACCCTGGTCCCGGTCTCGGCGGCCGACGCGGCGGAGCACAAGAAGCTCCTCGAGACGGCGGTGCTCAAGGGCTGGGCGTCGCGCTGCGGGGGGCCTTGCGCCAAGGAGTGGAACGAGACCGTGGGCAAGGTTCTCGGCCTCACCGCGCCGGTCAACTGAGGCGGTCGCCGGGGGCCGCATCCGCGGGCAAGGCCGACGATCGCCGGCACCCTCGGGGGAAGCCGGTCGCGGCCCACCCGCGGATGGCGCCGCCGGGCAGGGCGGCGCCCCCGGTGCAGCATGGATGCGATCTTGCCGTCGCCGGGCCGCGGGGCGGGCTTGGCCGGTGGACGCCCTTTCCGGCCAAGGGGGCAAAGGGTAGGATGGGGCCTGTTCAGACAACCGCGCCGAAGTCGCGGGGGACTTAAACGCAGGGGGCTCGCATGTCTAAGATCAGATATCGGACGCTGTACTCGTCGGCACTCTCGTGTTTCGGGGCACTCGCCCTGGGCGGGGCGCTGGCGGCGTCGGCTGCGGCCGCCGAGCTGCCGCGCACCCACGTCAAGGTGATCGGGGCCTACAGCACGATCGTGGCGTCGTTTAAGGTCGAGATACCGTTCTGGAAAGAGACGATCCCGAAAGATTCCAACGGCATGGTGACGGCCGACATCACCCCTCAGGACCAGTTGGGCATCGACGACAAGACCATGCTCCGGCTGCTCAAGCTGGGGGTGATGGACTTCGCCGAGATGGACATCAGCAAGATGGCCGGGGACGACCCGCACTTCGAGGGCTGCGACCTGGCCGGCGTCAGCCTCGACCTCAAGAAGGCGCGGGCCGGCTGCGACGCCTACCGCGCCGTCCTCGACGGCCTGATGCAGAAGAACTGGAACGCCAAGCTGCTGGCCTTCGGCACCAACCCGCCGCAGGTCTTCTGGTGCCGGGTGCCGATCGCCGGGCTCGCCGATCTCAAGGGCAAGAAGGTCCGGGTCTTCAACAAGACCATGATCGACTTCCTCAACGGCGTCGGCGCAACCGCCGTCAACATGGCCTTCGCCGAGGTTGTGCCGGCATTGCAGCGCGGCGTGGTCGACTGCGGGGTGACCGGGACGTTGAGCGGCAACACCGCCGGCTGGCCGGAGGTGACCACCCATCTCTATCCGATGTCGCTGGGCTGGAGCATCCAGGTGTACGCCGCCAACCTGAACTCGTGGAACCGGCTCAACCCGGCGGTTCAGGCGTTCTTCGTCCGGGAGTACAAGAAGTTCGAGGACGCCCTGTGGGCGACCGGCGCCGAGGCGATAGCCGACGCCGAGAACTGCAACTTCGGCAAGCAGCCCTGCAAGATGGGCAAGCCGGCCAAGCTGACCCAGGTTCCGGTCTCGGCGGCCGACGGCGACATGCACAAGAAGCTGATCGAGACGGCGGTGCTCAAGGGCTGGGCGTCGCGCTGCGGCGGGGCGTGCGCCAAGGAGTGGAACGAGACCGTGGGCAAGACCCTCGGCTACACCGCGCCGGTCAACTGAGGGGGCGCCGGAGCCGTTCATGTCATGTGAGCGGGCGCTTCCTTCGGGAAGCGCCCGCGGTTCCGGCTCTGAGCGATAGCAACCAGGTCATGGATCGTCTGATTGACTTCGCCGAACGGGCCTGCCGAATGGGGGCCTGGCTCAGCGGCATTCTCATCCTCGGCGCCGCGCTCCTGATCGGAGTCGAGGTGGTTGTGCGCAAGGCGTTCGGCCTCTCGCTCGGCGGCGCCGACGAGCTCGCCGGCTTCTCGCTGGCGATCTGCACCGCCTGGGGGATGAGTTTCGCCCTTCTCCATCGCGCCCACATCCGGATCGACTCGCTCTACGCCCTGCTGCCGGTCCGCCTGTGCGCGATCCTCGACATCCTCAGCCTCGCCGCCTTCGCCGTCTTCTTCTCGCTGGTCGGTTGGCGGGCCTACGGGGTCTTGGAGCAGTCCTACTCGGTCGGCGCGCACTCGGTCTCGCCGCTGGGCACGCCGCTCGTCGTTCCCCAGGCGCTCTGGGTGGTGGGGTTCGCCGTCTTCCTCGTGGTCGCGCTGCTCCTGTTCGTGCGGGCGCTGTTCGCCTTCGCCACCGGCGACGCGCCCGGCGTCCAGCGCCTGATCGGCTCGCGCTCGGCCCGCGAGGAGGTGGAGGAGGAAATCGCCGAGGTCGGGAAGGTGCGCGGGATGGGCGAGGTGCGGCAATGATCGGCTCGACGCTCACCCTCCTTCTCGGCATGCTCGCCCTGTCGATCCCGGTGGCGGGGGTGCTGGGCGTGCTCGGCCTCTTTCTCACCGGCATCTACGCGCCGCTGCCGCTGAGCCTGGCGATCGGCGAGATCTCCTGGGCGGTGTCGACCAACTTCATCCTGGTCGCCATTCCGTTTTTCATCCTCCTGGGCGAGATCCTGCTCCGCGCCGGCATCGCCGAGCGGATGTACGGGGCGATGAT
Organism: Pseudomonadota bacterium; assembly: GCA_016202695.1. Lineage (GTDB taxonomy): Bacteria > Pseudomonadota > Alphaproteobacteria > JACQOE01 > JACQOE01 > JACQOE01. The sequence continues at coordinate 31,497 of JACQOE010000087.1, forward strand.
CCAGTGGGTCTCGTGGCTGCCGGGCGGGCTGATGCACTCCAACATCGTCGCCTGCACCCTGTTCGCCGCCACCTCGGGCTCGAGCGTGGCCACCGCCGCCACCATCGGCACGGTGGCCATCAGCGAGATCGACAAGCACGGCTACAACGAGCGCTTCTTCTTAGGCACGCTGGCCGCCGGGGGCACGCTCGGCATCCTGATCCCGCCGTCGATCAACCTGATCGTCTACGGCGCCTTGACCGAGACCTCGATCCCCAAGCTCTATCTTGCCGGGATCGTGCCGGGGCTGGCGCTCGCCCTCCTCTTCATGGTCACCGTGCTGGTCGCCTGCGCCATCCACCCGGGTCTCGGCGGACGGAGGATCGAGACCGACTGGGAGGCGCGGATCAAGAGCCTTCCCGACCTGGTGGCGCCGCTGGTGATCTTCATGCTGGTGGTGGGCTCGATCTACGCCGGGCTCGCCACCCCCACCGAGGCGGCCGGGCTGGGGGTCATCGGCGCGCTCGCCGTCGCCGCTTGGCGCCAGCGCCTGACGATGGCGATGCTCCGCCAGGCGATCGAGGGCACGGTGCGCACCACCGCCATGATCATGGCCATCCTGGTGGCCGCCTATTTCCTCAACTTCGTGATCACCTCGATCGGGCTCACCATGCAGGTCAACCGCTTCATCACCGACCTCGGCATGTCGCCCCAGGGCACCATGGCGATGGTGATCATCTTCTATCTCATCCTCGGCATGTTCATGGAGACCCTTTCCATGATGGTGGCCACCGTGCCGATCATCACGCCCCTGGTCGTGCATCTCGGCTTCGATCCGGTCTGGTTCGGAATCATGATCGTGCTCCTGATCGAAACCGCGATGATCACCCCGCCGGTGGGCATCAACCTCTTCGTCGTCCAGGGGGTGCGCGGGCGGGGCCAGCTCCACGACATCATGCTGGGCGCGGCTCCCTTCGTGGTGACGCTGGTGATCATGATCGTGCTCATCGTCATCTACCCCGACATCGCGCTCTGGCTGCCCAGGGTCGTCGGCTGACGCCGCCGGGACGGGGGAGGGAGACCGGGTGAGTGCCGCCTTCGCCGAGTACGAGTCTTACGACGCCCTCGGCCTGGCCGAGCTGATCCGCCGGCGCGAGGTCGGCGCGGAGGAGGTGCTGGAGGCGGCGATTGCGCGCGTCGAGGCGCTCAACCCGCGCCTCAACGCGGTGGTGATGAGGCTCTACGACCTGGCCCGCGCCGCCCTCGCCGCCGGGGTTCCAGAGGGGCCGCTCGCCGGCGTGCCCTATCTCCTCAAGGATATCTCCTCGCACCTCGCCGGCACCCCCACCACCCGCGCCAGCCGCTTCTTCGCCGAGGCGCTCGCCGCCGAGGACAGCGAACACGTCCGGCGCCTCAAGCGGGCCGGGCTGGTGATCTTCGGCAAGACCAACACCTGCGAGCTGGGGCTCTCGGTCACCTGCGAGCCGCGGTTCTACGGCCCGACCCGCAATCCCTGGGACGAGGGGCGCACCTCCGGCGGGTCGAGCGGCGGCGCCGCCGCCGCGGTCGCCGCCGGCATGGTGCCGGCGGCGCACGCCACCGACGGCTTCGGCTCGATCCGGGTGCCGGCCGCCTGCTGCGGGCTGGTCGGGCTCAAGCCCAGCCGCGGGCGGAACACCTTCGCCCCCTACCTGGGCGAGGGGGCGGGGGGCATCTCGGCCGAGCACGCGGTGACGCGGAGCGTCCGCGACTGCGCCGCGCTCCTCGACGCCGTCGCCGGGCCCGGAGAGGGCGACCCCTACGTGGCTCCGGCCCCGGCGCGGCCCTATCGCGAGGAGGTAGGGGCCGATCCCGGGCGGCTCAGCATCGCCTTCACCCGCGGCGCCCCGAGCCGCCGGAGCGTGGCCCCCGAGTGCGTGCGCCTGGTCGAGGAGACGGCCCGCCTCCTCGCCGGCCTCGGCCACCGGGTCGAGGAGGCCGATCCGCCGATCGACGGCCCGGCGGCCTGGGCCACCTTCGCCACGATCATGGCCGCCAACACCGTGGTCAACCTCTCGCGCCATCCGCGCGAGGGACGCCCGGCGCGCGCCGACGAGGTCGAGCGGGTCACCTGGGCGACCAAGGAGCTGGGCGAGCGGGTGAGCGGCGCGGACTACCTGCGGGCGACCCAGGCCGCGCACAAGCTGGGGCGCGACATGGCCCGCTTCCACCGCGCCCACGACCTGCTCCTCACCCCCGCCCTGGCGAGCCCGCCGGTGAAGCTCGGCTGGCTCGACATGATGATGGACGACGTCCGCGCCTACTGGGACCGGATCGAGGCGTTCACGCCCTTCAGCGTCTGGTTCAACCTCACCGGCCAGCCGGCGATGGTCCTTCCCCTCGGCGAGACCGAGAACGGGCTCCCGCTTGCGGTTCAGCTCGTCGCCCGCTATGGCGACGAGGCGGCGCTCTTCCGCGTCGCCGCCCAGCTCGAGGTGGCCAAGCCGTGGCGGGACCGCCGGCCGGCGCGGTCGCCTCGGCGGGGGTCGGTTTCCTGATTCCGCGCCCCTGCGCTGGCAAACCGCGATGAGCGGCGGGCGCCGAGGATAGTATTCATCGCCCGCCGCCCGCATCTGCGCACACAATCCTGTTGACATCAACGCACAGTCATCTATCTACGCGACTCGGAGTTGCCGTCCCCACCACCTCGCCCTGGCGCGCCGCGAAACCGGGGGACGCTCGGCGGCGGCGCCGGACGGCACGCGCTGGCGAGCGCCCCCGTGGTGCGTGATCGAGCGGAAGGACGATGGCGAAGATTCCCCTGAAGCGCGGGCGCCCGCGCGCCGCCGGCACCGTCGGGCCGGTCGCCGACCTCGAGGCCCATCTGCCGCCCGAGTGGTGGCGAGAGCTGTTCGACTCCCTCTATCTCCGGACCGACGGCGACGTCGTCGAGAACGACGGCAACACAATCCGCGACGTCGACATGGTGATCCGGGCGACCGGGATTCAGCCCCACGACCGCATCCTCGACCTGTGCTGCGGCCAGGGGCGCCACGCGCTCGAGCTGGCGCGGCGGGGCTACCAGCACGTGACCGGGGTGGACCGCTCGCGCTTCCTGGTCCGCCTCGCCCGCCGGCGCGCCGCCCGGCTGGGGCTCAACGTCGCCTTCCACGAGGGTGACGCGCGCGCCTACCGGGTGCGCGAGGGCGCCTTCGACGGCGTCATCGTCATGGGCAACTCCTTCGGCTACTTCGACACCGAGGAGGACGACCTCAAGGTCCTCAACACCATCCAGCGGGCGCTGCGCTCGGGCGGGACGGTGGTGCTCGACGTCACCGACGGCGAGTGGATGCGCGAGCATTTCGAGCGCCGCTCCTGGGAGTGGATCGACGAGAACCACTTCGTCTGCCGCGAGCGCTCGCTGAGCGACTCCGGCGAGCGGCTGATCTCGCGCGAGGTGGTGGTCCATTCCGAGCGCGGCGTGATCGCCGACCAGTTCTACGCCGAGCGGCTGTACTCGCGGGCCGGGATCGTCCGGCTGCTGGAGAAGGCCGGCTTCGGCAACGTCCGCATGCACGAGACCGTGGTCACCGAGTCCGAGCGCGGCCAGGACCTCGGCATGATGGCCCACCGGCTGTTCCTCACCGCCGGCGCGCCGCGCAAGCTGCCGGTGATCAGCGGGCGCAAGCGCGCGCCCATCCGGGTGACGGTGATCATGGGCGATCCCCGCCTCCCCGACGCGGTCAAGAAGAACGGCCGCTTCAACCCCGAGGACATCGAGACCATCCAGCGGCTCAGGGACGCCCTGAGCCAGATCCCCGGCCACGGCTTCACCGTTCTCGACAACCACGCCACGCTCCTCAACGACCTCAAGGGGGTCGAGACCGACCTGGTGATGAACCTCTGCGACGAGGGGTTCAACAACGACGCTTTCAAGGAGATGCACATCCCGGCCCAGCTCGAGATGCTCGGCCTCCCTTACACCGGGGCGGGGCCGGCCTGCCTCGCGGTCTGCTACGACAAGGCCCTGGTCAGGGCGGTGGCGATCAACCTCGACATCCCGGTCCCGTTCGAGACCTTCGTCAGGCCCGACGACCAGTCGGCCACCATCCCGTCGGTCTTTCCCGCCCTCCTCAAGCCGAATTTCGGCGACAGCAGCGTCGGCATCGACCAGCACGCGATCGCCCACACGCCGGAGCAGCTGGTCGGCTATTTTGGCCGCCTGCGCGAGACCCTGCCGGGGCGGCCGGTACTGGTGCAGGAGTTCCTGTCGGGTTCCGAGTACAGCGTCTGCCTGATCGGCAACCCGAGCGTCGGGCTCAGGGCGCTGTCCATCCTCGAGGTCGATTACAGCGGCCTCGATCCTGAGCTTCCTCGCATTCTCGGCTACGAGTCGAAGTGGCTGCCCGAGTCGCCCTACTGGACCCAGATCAAGTACAAGGAGACCGCGCTTCCCTCCGAGCAGCGCCGGCAGCTGATCGAGTCCTCCACCCTCCTCTTCGAGCGCCTGGCCTGCCGCGACTATGCCCGGTTCGACTGGCGGACCGACAGCGAGGGCACGATCAAGCTGCTCGAGGTCAACCCCAACCCGGGGTGGAGCTGGGATGGCAAGGTCAACATCATGGCCGGCTTCGAGGGGCTGCGCTATCCGCAACTCCTGCAGCTCATCGTCGAGGCGGCCTGCGACCGGCTCGGCATCGGCACCGCCGCGGTGGCGGCCGCCGAGCCGGCACAGCAGGCGGCGCGGGCCTGACCCCCGCCGGGATAGGCCCTAGAACGACGAGCCCGGCTGCTTCAGGAAGGCCGCCTCCTTGGCGGTGCTGGCGCGCCCGAGGATGGCGTTGCGGTGCGGGAAGCGCCCGAAGCGGGCGATGATGTCGCGGTGCCGGATGGCGTAGTCGAGCGCCTCGGCGTCGCCGAGCGCGGCCACGAGCGCGACCGCGCGCTCCTGGTCGGCCAGCTCCTCGCCGTGCTCGAAGGGAAGGTAGAGGAACAGCCTCTGGGTCGGCGCGAGCTCGCGGTCGAAGCCGCGGGCGAGTGCCGCGGCCGCCACCTCGCGCGCGTGCCTGTCGGCGGCGAAGGCGCGGGGCGTGCCGCGATGGATGTTGCGCGGGAACTGATCGAGCAGGATGACCAGCGCGAGCGCGCCCTCGGCGGTGGCGGCGAGGTGGTGGAGCCGGCCGGCCGCAGCCGCCTCGGCCTCGGCCGCGAAGCGCTTGGCGATCTCGCGGTCGAAAGCCAGGCCGGCCTTGAACCACGCCGCGCGCTTCTCGCCGAACCCCGGGCCGGCGCGAGGACCGAACCAAAAGGTCAGGACCCGCTCGACCAGGTCGCCGCCCGCGGCGGAGGCGCGCCCTTCGGTCGCGGCCATGATCGCCTCGCTCCGTTTGGCGCCCTTACCACCCGGCGTCGCCCAACTCGCACCACACCGGGGTGTGGTCCGAAGCCTTCGGCTTGCCCCGCGGGCCGCGGTCGATCTCGCACCCGCCGAGCCGGTCGGCGGCGTAAGCGTTGAGCAGCAGGTGGTCGATCCTGAGGCCCTCGTCGCGGTTCCAGCGCCCCTGCTGGTAGTCCCAGTAGGTGAAGGCGCCGACCTCGGCGTGGCGGGCGCGCCAGGCATCGACGTAGCCGAGATGGAGGAGGGCGCGGAACCGCCCTCGGCTCTCGGGGCGGCAAAGCGCGTCGTCGCGCCAGCCCTCGGGATCGTAGACGTCGCCGTCGGCGGGGGCGATGTTGTAGTCGCCGCCCAGCACCACCGCCTCATCGAGGGCGAGGAGGGTGCGGGCGTGCGCCAGCAGCCGGTCCATCCAGGCGAGCTTGTAGGCGAACTTGTCGGACCCGACCGGATTGCCGTTGGGAAGATAGAGCGAGGCCACCCGCACCACCGTCCGGCCGCTACCGGTGACCGCCTCGAGATAGCGGGCCTGATCGTCGCCCTCGTCGCCGGGGAGCCGGTCGCGGGCCACCTCGAGCGGCGTCTTCGACAGGATGGCGACGCCGTTGTAGCTCTTCTGCCCCGCCACTGCGAGGTTGTAGCCCCGGTCTTCGATCTCGAGCCGGGGAAAGTCTTCGGCCGGGCACTTGATCTCCTGCAGGAGGGCCACCTCGGGGGTGAAGGAGTCGAGCCAGTCGAGCAGGTTGGGGAGCCGGGCCTTGACCGAGTTGACGTTCCAGGCGGCGATCCTGAGGCCGCCCTTGGCGGCGGTGCGTCCGGGGGCGGTGGCCCTGCCCAAGGCCGGCCTCAGGTCGAGAACGAGGCGCCGCAGCCGCAGGAGGAGCGGGCGTTCGGATTGCGGATGGCGAAGGCGGAGCCGACGAGATCCTGGACGAAGTCGACCTCGGCGCCGGCGAGGAGGTCGAGCGAGGTGCGGTCGACCACTAGGCGCGCCCCGTGCTGCTCGAAAACCACGTCGTCGTCGCCGACCGCGGAATCGAGGCTGAAGGCGTACTGGAAGCCCGAGCAGCCGCCGCCGTTGATCGTCACCCGCAGCATCAGGCGCGCGTCCTTCTCCTCGGCCGCGAGCTGGCCGATGCGCCGGGCGGCGCTCTCGGTCAGGACAACCGTGGGTGCGTCCATGGTGTGGCTCCTGGCGATACCGGCGGGCGCGGGCCGGCCCCTCCGGCCACCCGCCGCCACGCCTAAAATCTAGGGTGCGCGGCCGGTTTGTCAAACCCGGACCGGCGCGTGCGTGCGGCCGATTGCCCATTGCCGGGGCCGGCGGCGACGGGTAGCTTCCGACCATGACCGCGGCCTACCCACACGCGCTGGCCGTCTATGCCTGTCGGCCCGAGGAAAGCCGGGGCCGGCTCCATCCCGAGCCCGAGAGTCCGACCCGCTCGCCCTTCCAGCGCGACCGCGACCGTATCATCCACTCCGGCGCCTTTCGAAAACTCACGTACAAGACCCAGGTATTCGTCTACCACGAGGGCGACTACTACCGCACCCGGCTCAGCCACTCGCTGGAGGTGGCGCAGATCGCCCGCTCGATCGGCCGCGCGCTCGGTCTCAACGAGGATCTGGCCGAGGCCCTGGCGCTGGGCCACGACCTCGGCCATACCCCCTTCGGCCACGCCGGCGAGGAGGCTCTGGACAAGGCCATGGCGCCGTTTGGCGGCTTCGACCACAACGCCCAGAGCCTCCGCATCGTCACCGCCCTCGAGCACCGCTACGCCGAGTTCGACGGCCTCAACCTGAGCTGGGAGACGCTCGAGGGCTTGGTCAAGCACAACGGCCCCCTCATCGGCCCCAACCGGACGCCGGGCGAGGGGCCGGAGCGGGTCCACGCGATCATTGCCGACTACGCCGCCCGCCGGGACCTCGGGCTCGCCACCTTCGCCTCGGCCGAGGCGCAGGTCGCCGCCCTCTCCGACGACATCGCCTACACCAATCACGACATCGACGACGGGGTGCGCGCCGGCCTTTTCGGCCTCGACGACCTCGCCGCCGCGGTGCCGGCGGTGGGGCGGTTCGTGGCCGCGCTCCGGCGGCGCTATCCCGGGATCGAGCCCTCGCGGCTGGTGCACGAGACGGTCCGCCGCCTGATCGACCTCATGGTCACCGACCTCCTTGGCGAGACCCGCGCGCGCCTCGCGCGGGCGAAGCCGGCGTCCGCCGACGAGGTGCGGGCCATGGGCCGCCCGGTGGCCGGCTTCTCCGAGCCCCTGAACGAGGAGCTGCGGCGGCTCCGCGACTTCCTCTTCCGGCACATGTACCGCCACTACAAGGTCAACCGCATGACCAGCAAGGCGCGGCGGGTGGTCGAGGAGCTGTTCCGGCTGCTGCTCGCCGAGCCCGCCTGCCTGCCGACCGAGTGGCAGGCCGGGACCGGGGCCCCGGGGAGTGCCGAGACCGCCCGCGTGGTGGCCGACTACATCGCCGGCATGACCGACCGTTACGCCCTGGCCGAGCACCGCCGCCTGTTCGACCTTCAGGCCAAGCATGACTAATTTCATCAATATCTTAAAAGAGCAGATTAAAGTCGAGCTTGAAGATATGGCGGGGGCCGGGCGGCTGCCCGCGGGGCTCGATCTCGATCGCGTCGCGGTCGACCCGCCGCGCGATCCCGCCCACGGCGACGTGGCCACCAACGCCGCCCTGGTGCTGGCCAAGCCGGCCGGGCTCAAGCCGCGGGCGCTGGCCGAGGAGCTGGCCGGGCGGCTCGCGCGCCGGGCCGGGGTGAGCGCGGCAGAGGTAGCCGGCCCGGGCTTCGTCAACCTCCGCCTCGACGACCCCTTCTGGCACGCCCGGCTCCGCGACATCCTCCGCGCCGGCCCGGCTTATGGCGACTCCGGGGTTGGCCGCGGGGTCGTGGTCAACGTCGAGTACGTGTCCGCCAACCCGACCGGGCCGATGCACGTCGGCCACGGCCGCGGCGCCGTGGTCGGTGACGCGCTCGCCGCGCTCCTCGAGAAGGCCGGGCACACCGTCACCCGCGAGTACTACGTCAATGACGCCGGGGCGCAGGTCGATGCCCTGGCGTGGTCGAGCTACTTCCGCTACCTCGAAGCCCTGGGAGCGACGATCAGCCCGGAAACGTTCGCCGGTCTTTGCCCGGGAGGCGAGCTTCAGTACCGCGGCGAGTACCTGATTCCGGTCGGTCAGGAGCTCGTCCAGAAATACGGCGATTCCCTTGCCCGGCGCGGGGAAGACGGGGAGTGGGAAGGGAAGGCCGCGGAGGAGTGGCTGGCGCCGCTGCGCGCCGTCGCGGTGGCGCGGATGATGGCGCTCATCCGCGACGACCTCGCCGCCCTCGGGGTCAGGCACGACCTCTTCACCTCCGAGCGGGAGCTGGTCGAGGGCGGCGCGGTCGAGCGGGCGGTCGAGGCGCTTAAAGCACGCGGCCTCGTCTACACCGGCGTGCTGGAGGCGCCCAAGGGCAAGGTGCCCGAGGACTGGGAGCCCCGGCCGCAGATGCTGTTCCGGGCCACCCAATTCGGCGACGACGTCGACCGGCCGCTCCAGAAGTCCGACGGCAGCTGGACCTACTTCGCCACCGACATCGCCTATCACCACGACAAGTTCCGCCGCGGCTTCAAGGCGATGATCAACGTCTGGGGCGCCGATCACGGCGGCTACGTCAAGCGCATGCAGGCCGCGGTCAAGGCGATCACCGGTGGGGAAGGGGCGCTGGACGTAAAGCTCTGCCAACTCGTCAGCCTGCTCCGGGGCGGCGAGCCGGTGCGGATGTCGAAGCGGGCCGGCACCTTCGTCACGCTCCGCGAGGTGATCGACGAGGTCGGCAGGGACGTGGTGCGCTTCATCATGCTCACCCGGCGCAACGACGCCCCGCTCGATTTTGACCTCGATCGGGTGATGGAGCAGTCGCGCGAGAACCCGGTCTTCTACGTCCAGTACGCCCACGCCCGCTGCCGGTCGGCGCTGCGCCACGCCCGCGCCCTGTTCGCCGCCGACGAGCTTTCGCCCGAGCGCCTGGCCGAGGCGGCGCCGGTCGCGCGCTTGACCGATCCCGGCGAGCTTGCTTTGATCAAGCACATGGCGGGATGGCCGCGGGTGGTCGAGAGCGCGGCCGAGGCTCACGAACCCCATCGCGTCGCCTTCTATCTCTACGATCTCGCGGCCGCCTTCCACGGCCTGTGGACCAGGGGGATGGACGACGCGACGCTCCGCTTCATCGACGCCGCCGACCGCGATCGCACGGCGGCGCGCCTGGCCCTGGTGCAGGCGGTGGCGACGGTGATCGCCTCGGGGCTTCGGATCATGGGCGTGACCCCGGTTGAGGAGATGCGCTGATGGCTGACGACGACCTCGACATCCCCGATGTCGATCCGGGTCCGCGCGAGGATCGGCGCCGTTCCGGACGGGGCCGGCGCATCCTGATGATCGTTCTCGCCTTCGTGCTCCTCACCGGCGTCGCCTACGGCGGCTGGGTCTACTACTGGGAGTTCTGGGCGTCGCCCCCGACCGGCGAGGTCCCGGTGGTCCGGGCCGATACCGCCCCGATCAAGGTCAAGCCCGCGGAGCCCGGCGGCATGCAGGTGCCGAACCGCGACAAGCTGGTCTACGACGCCGGCTCGGGCGCGCGCCCCGAGCCCAAGGTCGAGCGGCTGCTGCCGCCGGCGGAGACGCCGCTGCCGCCGCCGGCGCCGACGGCCGCCGCCCCCTCGACTCCGCCGGCCCCGCCGATGGCGGTGCCGGTGGCCGAACCGCCGAGGCCGCGGGCCGAGGGCATGGCCGCACCGCCGCCCACGCGGCCCGGCGCCCGCTCGGTGGCGCTGCCGCCGCCGATCGCCGCCGGCGAGGAGAAGCCGGCTCCCGCCGCCGCCCCCGCCATTGCGGTTC
>JACQOE010000089.1 GCA_016202695.1 Pseudomonadota bacterium
ACCCGGACCGGAACCCCGCGCGCGCCGAGGCCCAAGACGATGCGCCGGTCGTAGATGTAGCCGCCGGTCCGCTGGTCGATCGGACCGGGGACGACGAAGTCGATGCCAGTCTCGGCAAGCCGGTCAAGCATCTCGGCCCCTCATCCGATCTCGATTTCGTAGGCGGCGGAGGCCGCGGGGGACTCGGTGAGCGCCACCCGGAGCCCGCGACGCCCCGTGCCGCCGCCGAAGCCGGCGGGCAGGAGCCGCGCCTTGAGGCGCTCGCCGATCGCTTCCGCCAGCGTCTCGGCGGTGGTGTTGCGGCCCGCGAACTCGGGCAGCTCGTCGAGGTTGCGGTAGTCGAGCCCGTCGAGCACGGCGCGCAACAGGCCCCGCGCCCGGCCGATATCGATGACGATCCCGTCGGCATCGAGGGCCGGGGCGCGGAACTCGGCCTCGACGACGAAGGTCGCCCCGTGCAGCCGCCGGGCCGGGCCGAAGGCCGGCCCCTTGAGGCTGTGGGCGATGAGGATGTGGTCGCGCACCGAGACGCTGAACACGCGGGGGCTCCTCACCTGGTTGAACGGACGATCAAGGATAGCGGACGACGTGGCAGAGCATATCGCGCCCGCCGGCGGCGATCGCCGCCATGTCGCGCGGCAGCCCGTCGAGCGGCCCCTCGGAGGTGAGGAGCCGGTCGAGGTGCGGGTCGGCGAGGAGCGCGAGCGCGAGCGCGAGCCGCCCGGCCCGCGTCCGCCGCGCCCGGCGGGCGGGCGCCACCTCTCCCACCTGCGAGGACTTGAGCGTGAGGCGGCGCGAGTGGAAGGCGCCGCCGAGGGGGGCCGGAACCTCGCCCGCGCCGTACCAGCTCAGCTCCACCACGGTGGCCTCGAACCCGGCGAGGGCGAGCGCCGTGGCGAGGCCGGCCGCGCTGCCGCTCGCGTGCACCACAAGGTCGGCCTCGGGCCTCGCCGCCCCGGGGCGGGCGAACGCAAGCCCCAGAGCCGCCGCGATCCCGGCCCGGGCGGGGTTCGTGTCGATGAGCTCGACGGCGGCGCCCGGAAGCCGCGCGGCGAGGAACGCGGCGAGCGTCCCTACCACCCCGGCGCCGACCACCGCGATCCGGTCGCCCACCCGCGGCGGCTCGTCCCAGAGGGCGTTGACCGCCGTCTCCATGTTGGCGGCCAGAACCGCGCGCGAATCCGGCACCTCGTCGGGCACCGGCACCACCGCCCCGGCCGGCACGACGTAGCGGTCCTGGTGGGGATGGAGGCAGAAGACGCGCCGGCCGCGAAGCCCCGCCGGCCCGGCCTCGACCACGCCCACCGAGGCATAGCCGTACTTGACCGGCGCCGGGAACGCGCCGGCCTGGAACGGGCAGCGCATGCGCTCGCCCTCGCCCTCGGGCACGCGGCCGGCGAAGACGAGGCCCTCGCTTCCGCGGCTCACCCCGCTCGCGCGCGCCCGGACCAGCACCTCGCCCGGGCCCGGGGGGGCAATCTCCTCGCTCCGCACCTCGCCCCGGCCGGGCGCGGCGACCCAGAAGGCGCGGGCGCGGATCACGGCTCCCCGCCGGGCGCGAGCGCGCAGTCGAACAGCATGTCCGCGCCGAGGCGGACATGGCGGACGGCGAGGCGGCGCCCCTCGGCCAGCGAGCGGACTTCCGGCAACGCGATCCCCGGCCGGCCCGAGCCCAGGATCACCGGGGCGACGGCGATCTGAAGCCGGTCGAGGAGGCCCTGGCGCAGGAACCGCGAGACCGTGACCCCGCCCCCCTCGACGAATACGCCGGCGAGGCCGCGACGGCGAAGCTCGGTGAGGAGGGCGCGAAGGTCGAGCCCGTCGCCGGCGCGCGGAACCCCGATCGCCTCCACCGCGCCGGCGGAGCGGGCGGGGCGGGGCGGCGCCCGGTCCTCGGCGCAGACGAGAAGGGTGGGCGCGGCCCCGTCGGTGAAGACCCGGAAGCGCCCCCCAAGGCGGCGATCGGGGTCGAGCACCACCCGCACCGGGTTCGGGCCGCTCGCCTCGCGGACGTTGAGCTGGGGATCGTCGAGGGCCACCGTGCCCGCCCCCACCACCACCGCGTCGCAGAGCGCGCGCAGGCGGTGGGTGTGGACCTGATCCGCCGCCCCGCTGATCCACCGCGAGGCGCCGCCGCGGGTGGCGATCCGCCCGTCGAGGGTCTGGGCGAGGTGGGCGACGACGAACGGGCCGGCGGCGAGCCTTGCCGCGAGCGGGGCGTAGAGATCGAGGAGCCCGGCCGCCTCTGGGCTCACCGGACGCCGGCTCATCCAGGCGCCGTCGCGGCCGATCCGGACCGGCACCGGGTCGCCGGCGCCGGGCGCGGCCCGCGGCGCCCGGCCGCGCGCGGCGAGCACCACCCGCCAGGCCTCGTCCGCCGCCACCGGCCTCGATTCGCCCTCCGGCCCGATCAGTCGCTCGTGCACCGCTCCCCCCGGGCCTTGATCGCGGGCCCCGCCCCGCCCAAAGCTGTGGGCGGACCCATCTTATCAAACAGGCGAAGCCCCGTTGACCTTCCCTCCGCGCCCCCGGCGCCCGGCCTCGCCGCCGCCGCGGCTCCTCGCCGGCGCCCTTGCCGCCTTCGCCGCCGGGCTCGCCGGCACGGCGCTGGCCGGATTCGCGCTCGCCGCCGCTACCGGCCTCGGCTGGGCGGCGCCGGCCGCCGGGATCGCGATCCTGGCGTCGCTCTCGGCGGTCGCGCTCGCCGGGCTTCGCGCCCACCTCCCCGAGGAGCGATTCGGCGCCGCCAACGCCGTCACCCTCGCCCGCGCCGCGCTGGCCAGCCTGATCGGCGGGCTCGCCCTTGCGGCAGGCGCGATTCCGCCGGCCCTCGCCTGGTCGGCGGCGGGGGCGGGCGCCGCCGCCTTCCTTCTCGATGCCCTCGACGGCCGGCTGGCGCGCGCGCTCGGCCGCGCCTCGGCCTTCGGCGCCCGCTTCGACGCCGAGACCGACGCCCTCCTCATCCTCGCGCTCTCGGCCCTGCTCGCGCGCTCGGGCCGGGCCGGGGCGTGGGTGCTGGCGGCGGGGCTCCTGCGCTATCTCTTCCTCGGCGCCGGCCTCGCGCTTCCGTGGCTGCGGGCGAGGCTGTCGCCGAGCCGCCGGCGGAGCGCGGCCTGCGCGCTGGCGACCGCGTGCCTGGTCGCGGCCTCGGTCCCGGCGGTGCCGTCGGCGGCCCCGGCCTGGCTCGCGGGCGCCGGGCTCATGCTGCTCCTTCTCTCCTTCGCCATCGACGTGGCCCGGCTCGCGGCCCGCCCGCGGGGCGCGCCCGACGCCTCGCCCGGCTGAAGAATCGGGCCCCGGAAGGGGTTGCCGGCCGCTCCGGCGAGGCGCTAGGTTCGCCCCTGTAGAGAAGCGAAGGCGCCCGCCGGCGGGCCGGCGGGCCGGCCTGGGGTCAGCGGCCGAGGCCGCCGCACATCATGGGGGTCGTGTCATGGCTTTGAGCAAGGACAACGCGGTGGTCGGCTTCATCGGCACCGGCATCATGGGGCGCAGCATGGCCGGGCACATCCAGGCCGCGGGCTATCCCCTGCACGTCTACAACCGCACCCGGGCGAAGGCCGAGCCGCTGATCGCCAAGGGCGCGATCTGGCACGACACCGTCGCCGGCGTAGCCCAGGCCTGCAACGTCATCATCACCATCGTCGGCTATCCCAAGGACGTGGAGGGGGTGTACCTCGGCAAGGGCGGCGTCCTCGAGGCCGTGAAGCGGGGAAGCTACATCGTCGACATGACCACCTCCTCGCCCAGCCTGGCGCAGAAGATCTACGAGGCAGCGAGGAAGAAGGGCGTATCCTCGCTCGATGCGCCGGTCTCGGGCGGCGACGTCGGCGCCCGCGACGCCAAGCTCTCGATCATGGTCGGGGGGGACAAGGAGGCGTTCGAGGCGGTGAAGCCCATCTTCCAGCTCATGGGCACCAACATCGTCCTCCAGGGCGGGGCGGGCGCCGGGCAGCACACCAAGATGGTCAACCAGATCGTGATCGCCTCGACCATCATGGGGGTGGCCGAGGGGCTGACCTACGCCAACCGGGTGGGGCTCGACATCCCGACCGTGCTCGACTGCATCGGCACCGGCGCGGCGGGCGGCTTCCAGCTCAACGTCCTCGGCCGCAAGATGGCCGGCCGCGACTTCGCCCCCGGCTTCTTCGTCAAGCACTTCATCAAGGACATGGACATCGCGCTGGAGGAGGCGAAGCGGGCGAGCTTCAGGCTCCCCGGGCTCAAGCTGTCGCGCGATCAGTTCGCCGACTTCGCCAAGGCCGGCGGCGGCGGCGACGGCACCCAGGGCATCTACAAGTTCTACGAGAAGATGTGATCCCGACGAACCTTGTTCATGCCGTCATGCCGGATGCGATGCGGCACGGAGTGCTGCGTCGCTGATCCGGCCTCTCGTGAGCACGACACGGGATTCCGTGTCTGCGCCGCATCGCTTCGTGCTGCGGCGCGCACGGAATGACGCGTCGGTCACAAGGCTCATTGGTATCAGTTGTTCCTGGCGCCCTGGTTGACCCAGCGCCGGAATATGTCGACCTCGCAGTGCGTCAGCTTGTTGCGGTTGTGCGGCATGCGGATCGGGGGCGCCACCCGGCCGTCCACCATGGCGATGAAGTTGCTCGTGAAGGCGTCGCCCGGGACCACGATCGCGCCGAACTTGGTCCCCTTCATCAGGCCCTCGTAGGTCCTGAGGTCGAGGCCGCTCTTCTCGTAGCCCTCGCCGCCGGGCTGGTGGCACTCCAGGCAGCGAAGCTGGAGGATCGGGAGGACGTCGCCGCTGTAGGTCACGCCCTGCGCCAGCACGGGGGCGGCGGGAAGGGCGCCGGAAATGAGCAGCGCGAGGCCGGCGGCCGAGCCCAGGCGAGCAAGGAAGCGCTGAAGCGCCATTGATCCCTCCTTCGTCGACGATGCGGGTTCAGCCCCCTCGGATCGCCGCGTCTCGGCCCCGGGCCGCCCCTGGCGGGGGCGTCGGGACGTTCTCGGAGGTATTTCAAAACTATATGGGCAAACGCGGAAGAATTGCAAAGACCCGTGCGAAGGCGACGCATCCGCCCTACTGGCTGCGGCCGCGGGGGCGGGCTCTGACGGCCTCGATCCACACCTTGGGGCGCCTCGTGCGGGGCTGCGGTGGGACGGGGCCTGGACATTCGCCCCCTTTCCCCTATATTCATGGTGTGGGCTGGTCACTGCGTAGCGGGGGCTGGCCCCTGGTTTTTCGGGAGCACGACGAGGCCGAACCCGAGGTGTTGGCCTGCCCGGCTCCGGCGGAACTTCCCCTCGATGATCCGGTAGTCTTCCTTCGTGGGCTTGCCGAGGACGGCCCGGCCGATCGGATTCGCCACGAGGTCCGCAAGTTGGAGGCCGGCGAGGTTCGCGCTCTTGCGGCGGGTGGTCAGCCCGACGATGCGCTTCTCGATATCGGTTGCCCGTAGGTAGCGCGTGCCCTGAATTTTCAGGTTCAACCACGCAAGTTCGAGTTGATGATTGAGTACCGGATCGCGCTTCTCTGCGACGATCAGTCCGCCGCCCGCCACATTCCCGACGTCGAAGCAAAACCGCTCAACCAGGATATCGAGGCTCAGCATGTACGGGTCGAGCGCCGCGACCCCATACCGCGCGAGGTGGTCCTCCTTGCGGATCACGCAGGCGACAACCCGAAAGTCGAGTTCACGCATGAGCGCGTTCAGGCCCTCGTAGAAGCGGCGGCGGAAGTCCTCTTCGATTAGCTTCTCGAAGCCATAACGGTTTCTCGCGATGTCGGACGTATGAAGGACGATGTCCTCGGCCCCGAACATCTCCCGCTTGAAGGCGTTGAGGCGCTGCGTAAGCTCTCCCTCCGCATACCGCTGGTCGACGATGATGCCCACCAAAACGAATATGGGGTATTGCGGGTCGATGACGGCCAAGTTGTGATCGCCGCTTTCGTCGAGAAACAGGACCTTCATTCCGAACCTCGCCCCCGCCGGGAAACGATATGGCACTTGGCCGAAGATTCGAACAGTCCCGCGCCCGGGCGGCGCATCCGCCCTACTGGCTGCGGCCGCGGGCGAGGATGCGCCACCAGCCGTCGACGATGCCGGCGCGGGCGATGTAGGCCACGTCGTAGAGGTTGGTGACCGGGCAGATGTGGTTGGGGAGGATCTCGACCACCTGGCCGACGCGGAAGTCGGCGGCGCGCACCGCCTCCACCACCGCGTGCTCGTCGGAGAGGCTGGCGATGCGGGCCTCGGGGTGCCCGACCAGGAGTCCGAAGCCCTCGCGATGGAGCACGCCGGGGCCCCGTTGCTCCTTGGTCAGCGCCTTGGCCCCGGCATCCAGCACCAGGCGGCCCGGGGCCGGGATCGACTGCACGGTCGCCGCCACCGTCGCCGCGCACCACTCGGTGTGGCCGATGATCCGGGCCTGGCAGGCGTCGAAGTAGACGTAGGTACCCGGCCGGATCTCGTCGATCCCGGGAAGGATATCGGCCCCGCCGATGAGCGAGGGGGTGGAGCCGATCGACACCAGGCACGGCCCGCCGGTCGCCTGCTCCACCGCCCGCCGGCTCGCCAGCATGTCCTCCTGCGCCTTGCGGGCGACGGCCGGGATGTCGGCCTTGGTCGGCGCGTCGTAGTCGTGGCCCTCGTGGGTGAAGACGCCGCGAAGCCGCACCCCCGGCGCGCCCGCGATCGCGCGCGCGAGCTCTCCCGCCGGGGCCCCCGGCAACACGCCCCCCCGGCGCTGGCCGGTGTCGATCTCGATCGAGACCTCGATCGGCCTCGCCTCCTCGGCGAAGGTCGCCGACAGCATCGCCACCTGGTCGGGATGATCGACCCCGACCGCGATCCGCACCCGGCGGGCAAGCCGCGCGAGGCGCGCCATCTTGGCCGCTCCCACCACCTGGTTGGCGACGAAGATGTCGTCGATGCCGGCGTCGGACATCACCTCGGCCTCGCCCAGCTTGGCGACCGTGATCCCGGCCGCGCCGGCCTGGAGCTGCATGTGGGCGACGGGGGGCAGCCGGTGGGACTTGATGTGCGGGCGGAGCCCGACCCCGAAGCGCTCGGCCAGCGCCTGCATGCGGCGGATGTTGGCGGCGAGTCTGTCGAGGTCCACCACCAGGGCCGGGGTGTCGAGGGCGGCCACGGGCCGCCCCACCACGTCGGTCTCGATCATCGCCCGATCCCCCGCCTCATGCGCCGGCGAGCCCGAGGAGCGCCCCGATCTTCTCCGAGGCCTTGAGGCCGATGCCGGTCAGCACCACCACGGTGCGCTCGCGCCCGCCGATCCGGCCCCCGGCCCGGAGCGCATCGAAGGCGGCGATGGCGGTGGCGCTGGTCGGCTCGACGTAGAGGCCGCGCCGCGCCAGGCGGCGCAGCGCCGAGACGATCTCCTCCTCCGAGACGGAGACGAGGGCGCCGCCGCTCTCGCGCGCGGCGCGCAAGGATTCGCCCACCCGCACCGGCTTCGAGGAGGCGATGCCCTCGGCCACGGTGGGCCCGATCTCGCAGGGAACCAGCCCCTCGGCCCCGGCCGCGAAGGCGGCGACGAGCGGCGCGCAGGCCGCGGCCTGGACGCCGAAGATTCGGGGGCCGCGCGCGATCTCGCCCGCGCTCTTGAGCTCGGCGAAGCCCAAATGGAGCCCGATCACGTTGCTGCCGTAGCCGAGCGGCACGATCACGTTGTCGGGAACCTCGAAGCCGAGCTGCTCCCACAGCTCGAAGGCCAGAGTCTTGGTGCCCTCCAGGAAGAAGGGCTGCCAGTTGTGGCTGGCATAGAACACTCGCTCGGCCTCGGCGAGCGCGGCCTCGGCCACCTGCTGGCGGGTGCCGGCGACCGGCACCACCTCGGCCCCGGCCGCCGCCATCTGCACGATCTTCGCCTTCGGAGTCGCCGCCGGCACGAGGATGCGGCAGCTCACGCCGGCGGCGGCGGCGTAAGTTGCGAGCGAGGCGCCGGCGTTGCCCGAGGAGTCCTCGAGCACGCGCCCGATGCCGCGGCCCTTGAGATAACGGAGCATGACCGCGGTGCCGCGGTCCTTGAACGAGCCGCTCGGCATCAGGAAGTCGAGCTTGGCCAGGAACCCGGCCCCCTCCCAGCGGATCGGCACCAGCGGCGTCCAGCCCTCGCCGAGGCTCGCCGCCGGGGCGCCCGCGACCGGAATCGCCGCCGCGTAGCGCCAGAGCGAGCGGGCGCCGGTGTCGATCGCGCCCCGTTCGAGGCCCGCGCCGGGCGTGAGGTTGAGGTAGCCGCGGTCGTCGGGGGCGCGCCACAGCGCCTCCTCCACCGGCCAGGTGCGGCCGGTGCGCGGGTTCAGGTAGCGGACGGGCTGGCGCGGCACGGCTCTCCTCCTCTCGCGGGCGGCCCCGCGCCGATTATGCACGGTTCGGGCGCCGTTTCACCCGCCGAGGAGGGCGACGAGGAGCGCCGCCGTCACCCCGGCGATGGGCGGAAGGACGAGCGAGGAGGCGAATCTGAGGGCGGCGAAGCCCGCGCCGGTGACCGGCACCTCCCAGATGAAAACCCGGTGCACGGCGATCGCCGACCAGGCGGTCAGCAGCGCCACCGTCTGGGCGAGCCCGGCCCCGGCCTTGATGAAGGCGAGGGCGATGGGGAACGAGACGAACGGCCCGCCGGGGATGAAGCCGCCAATCAGCGAGGCGATCAGGATGCCCTTGATCCCCGCCCCCTCGCCGAGCCAGCCGGAGGCCAAGTCCTGGGGCATCATCTCGGCGATGAACGCGGCGGCGAGCACGGCCAGCGGGACGATGGGCAGGATCGTCCTGAGATGCCCGAACGCGAAACGGAGCCCCTTGGCGAACGCCTCGGGCGAGCGGACGAGCACCACCGCCGCCAGCCCCGCGGCCGCCGCCCAGACGACGAGGAGGCTCGCCAACATGGCCGGCGCCTACAGCCTCTCGCCGGTGGGGGTGGCCACCCGGATCGGGAGGCGCCGCGCGATCGCCCCCGCGATCAGCGGCAGCGCCAGCGAGGCGAGGAAGCGGATCAGCGCGAACTTCGGCCCCAGCACCGCGATCTCCCAGGTCACCACCCGCTGCAGGCCGAGCGTCGCCCAGCCGGTGATGAAGGCGACCACCGAGCCGCGGTCGGCCCCCGCCCCGATCAGGACCAGGACGAGCGGGAACGAGGCCATCGGCCCGCCCGGCATGAGCGTGCCGGCGAGCGTCGCCAAGAGCAGCCCCCTGAGCCCCGACTCGCGCCCGAGCGTGCGCGCCACCGCGTCGCGGGGGACGAGCATCTGGGCGAAGCCGGCGATCAGCACCCCCGCCGCCATCATCGGCAGGACCGAGAGGAGGAGCCGCCCCGCCCCGGCCAGCGCGTCGAGGCCGGCCGCCGGCCCGCGGAAGACGAGCGTGGCCGTGCCCGCGACCAGGACGAAGAGGCCCATGGTCAGGACCGGGCCGAGGGCGGAGCGGCGCTGTCCCCTGGCGGGGGCCGGCGGGCCTGAGAGTTCGCTCATGCTGGGGCTGGGCGCGGGGGCGGGGATCGGTGACGGGCGGCATTCTGCCATGCTTGGTGGCGCCCG
>JACQOE010000012.1 GCA_016202695.1 Pseudomonadota bacterium
ACGACTCGCTCGACCTCCTCAAGGAGGCCGGCTACCTCTACATGATGGACTGGCCGGTGGACGACCAGCCGTTCTGGTTCCGCACCAGGAACGGGCCCATCCTCTCGGTCCCCTATCCGTCCGAGGCCAACGATTCGCTCGCCATGATCACCCGTCGCGAATCGGTGCGCGACTGGACCGAGAACGTGATCGACAACTTTGACGAGATGCTGCGCCAGTCGGAGCGTCAGCCGCTGGTGATGGGCGTCGCTCTCCACACCCACGTCCTCGGGCAGCCCTTCCGTCTGAAGGGCTTGCGTCGGGTCATCGAGCACGTCGTCCGTTACCGCGACCGCATCTGGCTCGCGCGTCCGGGCGAGATCGCGGACTACGTCGCGACCCTGCCCAGGGGAACGGTGCCGGGCGACGCGGAACGGGGGTAGCCGGGGCGGGCGGGACGTCCGGGCCCCGGGGCCGGAAGCGGCGGCACGAGGCCGGGGACGATCAACGGGTCGTGGCTTGCCGACCCGGAATCGGTCATGCTAGTCGGTGCCGTCCGAGCGGGGAGGACCGCTCCGGCCGACCGGCGAAAAGGGGGGACCATCGTGAGCACCCGCCAGCGCGACGAAATCAGGATCCTCGCGCCTAATGGCGTGATCGGCTCCGGCTTCCGGGAGGAGTCCTTCGAGGAGGGATTGGGGCGCCGTCCGCATTTCATCGGCGTGGACGGCGGAACCACGGACGCCGGCCCCTATTACCTTGGAGCCGGGACCGCGGTCCTTTCGGCGGACTCGGTCAAGGCGGACCTGCGGATCATCGTCCGCGGGGCGAGACGGCTCAACATCCCGCTCCTGATCGGCTCGTGCGGCACGGCCGGCGGCGACGTGCATCTCGCCTGGATGTTTGAGAACCTGAGAGCGGTCGCGGCCGAGGAATCACTCTCCCTTAAGGTCGCCCTCATCCACGCCGAACAGGACAAGGACTACCTCAAGAGGAAGCTCCGCGACGGACGGATTCGCCCCCTCGACCCGGCTCCGCCCTTCGACGAGGGGGTGATCGACCGCAGCGAGCGGATCGTCGGCATGATGGGCGTGGAGCCGTATCTGCGGGCGCTGGAAGGGGGCGCGGACGTGGTGCTGGCCGGGCGGTCGAGCGACACCGCGATCTTCGCCGGCATCCCCATCCGCGAGGGATACCCCGAGGGCCTCGCCTGGCACGCCGCCAAGATCCTGGAATGCGGCGCCGCCGCGGTCGTGCATCGCAAGCATCCCGACTGCATGCTGGCCACCATCCGCAGGGACCATTTCGTGATCGAGCCGCTCAATCCCGAGTTCCGCTGTACCCCCCAGACGGTGGCGGCCCACACCCTCTACGAGAACGCGGATCCATTCTTCATCGTCGAGTGTTCGGGGACGATGGACTTGCGGGAATCGGTCTACGAGGCGCTCGACGATCGAATGGTGCGCGTCTCCTGCAGCGGGTTCATTCCGGCCGCGACCTATACCGTCAAGCTCGAGGGGGTCGAGAAGGTGGGCTATCAAAGCGTCATCATCGGCGGCATTCGCGACCCCCTTCTCATCCGCCAGATCGACGACTGGCTCGGCCGGCTCCAGGCCTCGGTCCGCAAGCGGGTGCGCCAGGTGTACCGGGACCGGCTGTCCGACAACGAATACGTCTACCGGACGCACGTCTACGGCAAGAACGGCGTGATGGGCGCGCTCGAGCCGGTCAAGGAGATTCGCTCGCATGAGCTTGGCGTCGTCTTCGAGGTCACGGCGTCGTCGCAGGAGATCGCCAATTCCCTGGCGCTGATCATCCGCCACCAGGCGCTCCATTTGCCGATCCCGGAGTGGAGCGGGATGGTGACCAACCTGGCGTGTCTCTACAATCCCGCCTACCTGGAACGGGGCGCGGTGTATCGATTCAACGTCAACCACGTGGTCGAGCCGGACGATCCGCTGGAGATGTTCCCGATCGAGCCGAGAGAGATCGGCTAGCCGGAACGCGCATCGACAAGGGACCGGGGAGCGACGATGGCGAAACTCTATGAGCTGGCCAGCCTGGTGCGAAGCAAGAACGCGGGCCCGTTCGCCCTCACCTTCGACATCCTGTTCAACAGGCAGGAGGATTTCGAGCGGGTCAAGCGGTCGGGAGCGGTGAGCGGGCAGGCGGTCGCACGCCTCTACGGGGTTTCCGCCAACGAGGTGCGGTTCTTCGTCTGCGACAACGCCCGGGCGTTCAAGGCGTCGATCCGCCGTCCGACGTTCCAGGGCGACATCGGCGACTGCGATAACCATGGCGGGCAGCAGTTCGCCCCCCTTCTGGATATCGACATCCCTTAGAGCACGAACTTTCCAGGTGGAACCGGCGGCGCCGGCGAGCCGAAACAGGCTGGTTCCGGGGTACGAAGCCGATTGCAACTCTCAGGGGCCGGGGCGCCGCGTCGCCTTTCGTCGCTCGAGGATGACGAGCCCCGAGACGACCAGCACCGCCAGCGAAATCAGGAAGCCGGTGACGTTCTTGAGGAAATCGGCGGCGGGCTCGACGTCGCCGGAGACCGCGAATCCGAGGCCGAAATAGGCGGCCGTCCAGATCAGACGGCCGGCCAGGGCGGCGGCGAGAAACCCCCGCAGCCGGTATCCGCTCGCCCCGGAGAGCAGGTTCACGACCGCGCTCAGACCCGAGACGAGGGTGCGACTCAAGAGTACGGTCAGGAGTCCCCATCGCGCGAAGATCATCTCCGCGCGCTTTCGCCGCGCCGGCGTGAAACCGATCCAGCGCCCCCGGCCCTCCAGGAACTCCCGGCCGAGCACGCGGCCGAGTCCATACGCCCCCAGATCGCCCAGGATCTGCGCCAGCACCACGAACGCGGCGACCGAGAGCCAGTTGATGCGCCCCTGGGCGGCCAACGAGCCGGCGACGGCGGTCGCCAGTCCGGTCGGCACCGGCAAGCCGATGCTGCCGAGCACGAACGTCGCTCCGAGCGCCGGGTAGCCGTAGGCGAGCACCGCCGCGAGGACCTCGTTGCCGAGTGTGCGCAGCCAGCCCGCGCTTTCCGCTCCCGACTCGGCGCCGATGTCCGGAGACACGTCGACGAGCGCCTTCTGCACGCGCTGGACGTAGCGAAACGGCGAAATCCCCTGCCTCTCGGCAAGGGATTTCAGGCTCGCGCCGGGTGCCGTTTCCGGTGACAGCCCGAGACGCTGGATGAGGGCGGACTCGGGGGCGCGATAGGTGTTCGCGACGTAGCGAAGCGTCATCCAGGGCCGGACGCGGCTCACGTCCGCCGAGCCTGCCTCGTAAGCCGAGCGCAACAACAGGAAGGATCGGTAGGAGCGCATCCCGAACATGACGGTCGCGACGATGGCGACCACGACGAGCGCGGTTAGCGACCAGCGCACCCAACTCCGCCGCACGGTTGTCACGATCACCTCGTCGCTGTCCTGATGCCGGCCGTGCCGCGTCGCCGCGATTGCCGGGCCGGCCGGCGATTCCCGCGGGGCGTGCGGATCGGTGCACGGACTCGGGTCATGGGCTCTGTGCCGGCATCCCGGTGCGGGGTTCCGTCAGGGAATGACGCCTGCGGCGCGGAGCCCGTCGAAGAGGCGCAGGAACATCCGTCCGCTGTCGACAACCTCCCGGAATCCGAACGCGCGGCACTTCGCGGTATCCGACAGGATATCCCAGTCGCTGCCGAAGAGCGCGTCGCCGTAGCTCCAGGCGGCCAGCCTGTCCAGGGAATACGGCTCGAGGCCGTGCGTGCGAACGAGGCGGTCCCACAGCCGACCCTTGTTTCCCATCGTCCGCGCCAGGCTTCGGCGCCGCGGTTCGCCCGGCCTCATGTCGAAGTATCCGGCAAACAGCGGCCAGACCTGCTGCCAGCTGATCACGTCGCCGTTGGCGATGTTGAACGCCTGGTTGGCGCACTCCGGGGCGGTGGCCATCCACGCCATGGCACGGGCGAGCATCGCCGCGTCGGTGACCTGGCGGCGCGCCTTGTAGGCGCCGGGCTTGCCCGGAAACGACAGCGGCAGCCCCATGGCCTTGCGAACGGTGGCATACGCCGCGATCGTGGCGACGATGTTCATGGGCCCGCCGACGGACGGGCCGCAAATCGAATGCGGGCGCGCCGCCGCCCACGTCCAGCCTTTGCCGCGCTGGCGCCGGATCAGCTCGGCCTGCTGGTCGTAGTAGAAGTGCGGGGTCGTGACCGGCGGGTCGTCCTCCTCGGCCGGCGTCTTGAAGGGGCCGAGGTGGCAACCGTAGTACTTCATCCCCTGGAGCAGCACGATGCGCCGAAGCCCCTGCGCGGCGGGTTCCACGGCGTCGAGGAGGTTGCGGAACATGGCGGCGTTGACCCGCCGGTGCTCCGTCGGATCGGAGTGCTCCTGGTAGCCGCAATAGAAAACGTGGGTGACCTCGGCGAGCCCGGCGAGGGCGGCGCCCGTGGCGCGAGGATCGGCGAGGTCGACCTGAATGTGGCGCACGGAATCGCCGGGGAGGGCGCCGCCCGCTGTCGGCGGACGCCGCGAGAGGCCGTAGGCGAACCAGTCCTCGCGCCCCACCAGGTGTCGGAGAAGCGGCTCTCCCGCGATGCCCGTGGCACCGACGACGAGCGCCGTCCGGCGCGGTGCCGGTCCGCCCGCTCGGCCGACCTCGGATCGGGATCGCACCATGACCAGCCCTCGCTGACCCAGCCGCCGTCCTGCGGTTGTCTAACACTGGCGCGCGCCCGGCGGAAGCTCGGCTCGCGCGGACCCGCGCCGGAGCTTCCGCGCCGACATCCCGCCGGGGCGATCGGCCAGGCCCTCTCCCGGCTCCCGGCTGCTATGCTGCGGGCACCGAGAGGCGCGGATCGCGGAGGCGACAGATGACCACACCGAGCTTTCGAGCCCTCCTCGCCAGCGAGAGGCCGCTGGTTCTGCCAGGCGCGCACGACGCCCTGAGCGCCCGGCTGATCGAGCAGGCGGGCTTCAAGGGGATCTTCGTCGGCGGCTTCGCGCTCGTCGGGTCGCGCTACGGCGTCCCCGACATCGGCCTCATGGGGTTCGCCGAGATCGGCGCCGGCGTCCGCGACATCCGCGAGGCCTGCCGCCTGCCGCTCCTGGTCGACGCCGACGACGGCTACGGCGACGTGAAGAACGTGACTCGCACGGTCCACGCCTACGAGCGGATGGGCGTCGCCGCCTTGTTCCTCGAGGACCAGGCGGCGCCCAAGCGCTGCGGACACCTCGCCGGCAAGGCCCTGGTCCCCGCCGGGGCGATGGCGGACAAGATTCGCGCCGCCCTCGCCGCCCGGGAGAACCCCGAGACCTTCATCATCGCCCGCACCGATGCCCGCACCGTGCTGGGGTTGGACGAGGCGCTGAGGCGCGGCGAGCGCTATCTCAAGGCCGGAGCCGACGGGCTTTTCATCGAGTCCCCGCTGTCCGTGGCGGAGCTCGCGATCGTCGGCCGGGCCTTCGATGCACCGCAGCTCGCGAGCATGCTGGAAGGCGGGCGGACGCCGATCCTGAGGCCGTCCGAGCTCGGCGCCATGGGCTTCCGGATCGTGATCTACGGCACCACCCTCCTGATGCGCGCGGCCGAGGCCATGCGCCTCGCGCTCGACGACCTGAAAAGCGAGCGGATGGCGCTGTTCGGGACCGGCATGGGTTTCGACGACTACTTTCGCCTCACCCGGCTGGCCGACTGGGCGCGCATCGAGGACGACTTCCGGCGGGGGCAGGGAAATTCGTAAGGCCGCCGTGGCGGCCGCGCCCTTCCGCGGCCCGCTTGGCAGGGGGCCGGGCGCGGGCCCATATTAGAGGCTGTCGGCGGGGTTCGCGCGAAAGGGAGGCTCGCCCATGCTCAACCGTGTCGGCCGGCCGTGCGGCGCGTCGCCGCGCCGTGCCCGGCTGCGCCTGGCCTTGCTCCTGTCGGCGGGCCTGGCGCTGGTCCCCGTATCCGTCCAGGCCAAGTGCCAGAAGCCGATGGTGCGGCTCGACGGCGAGGTGCGCGTCGCCTCGCTCCTCTGGCCGGCGGCGGTTCCCGCCGGCCATGTCGGCATCACCTTCGCCGGCCACGCGAGCTTCGTGATCGAGACCCCCGAGGGGGTGAGGATCATCACCGACTACAACGGCCTGAACGGGCGCGGGCGCGGGCCCGACATCGTCACCATGAACAACGCCCATACCACCCATTTCACCGACTCGATCGAGCCGGGCGTGAAGTACGTGCTGCGCGGCTGGGACCCCGAGGGCGGGGCCGCGCGCCACGACCTTGCCTACAAGGACGTGCAAATCTGGAACATTCCCACCAACGTGCGCGACTTCGCCGGCGGCACCCGGATCAACGGCAACTCGATCTTCGTCTTCGAGACCGCGGATCTGTGCATCGCCCATGTCGGACACCTGCACCATCGGCTCAGCCAGGAGGACTTGACCGCGCTGGGGCGGATCGACGTGCTGATGGTGCCGGTGGACGGCGCCTACACCCTGGCTCAGCACCTGATGCTCGACGTGATCAAGCAGGTCGAGCCGGCGATCGTGCTGCCCATGCACTGGTTCAGCGAGTCCCGCCTGCAGCAGTTCCTCGCCCGGGTCAGGGATACCCACGAGATCGTGGTTGGCGACTCGCCGACGCTGGTGGTCTCGCGCTCGACCTTGCCCGCGCGCCCGCGCGTGGTGGCGCTGCCGGGGTGGTAGGAGGGCCTCGCCGAATCGGCCGGCGCGCCGTCGCCCTCGCCGCCCTCGTCTGGCTCTACCTGCTGCTCGCGGTCCGCTACGACGTTTACCGGCAGGCGGCGTTCCTGCATCCGGGCCTGCCCGCCGAGCTGGTCGGGTTCGTCGCCCTGGCGCTTGGTGCGGGGCGGATCGGCCCCCGGGCCGGCCGGGCCTTGGGCGCGACCCTCGTCGGCGCGCTCACGCTCCTTGTCCTCGTCCGCCTCGGCGACGTGGCCGCGGCCGGCATCTTCGGCCGGCGGCTCGATCTCGTGTGGGACGCCCGCCACGTCCCGGTGCTGATCGAGATGGCGGGCGAGGCCGGCTTGCCGGCGTCCGCGGTCGGCCTCGCCCTCCTCGTCGCCCTCGCCGGTCTGGTCGGGTCGATCGCGTGGGCGGGCCGCCGGCTCATGCGGGCGCTTGGCGAGGGGCGTCCGCGCCGCCTCGCCCTCGCCGCCTTGGCGGTGGCCGCCGTGCTGCTGGCGGCCGAGCCCGCCGTCCCGCTCCTGGCCCGAACCGAGCTGGTCTCGCACGAGGCGTCGGCGGCGCTTCTTCGGCAGGCGGCCGAGGCGAAGCGCTGGCTGTTCGACCGCGAGGAGGCGCTTCGGGCCTTCGCCGCGGCGGGCGCCGGGATCGCCGAGGGCCGGACCGCGCTTCCCGGCCTGGGCGCGCGCGACGTGTATCTGGTGGTGGTCGAGTCTTATGGCGCGGCGCTGGTCGAGGATCCGGAGTTCCGGCCGGGCATGGCCGCCTTCTACCGGAGCGCGGAGGAGCGTCTCGCCGGCGGCGGGGTTTCGGCGGCGAGCGGGCGGCTCCGCTCGCCGACCGTCGGCGGCATGTCCTGGCTCGCCCATTCCACCCTCGCCGGCGGGGTCGAGATTTCCGATCAGTTCCATTACGAGCTGTTCGAGCGCTCCGGCCACCAGACGCTGGTCCACCTCTTCAAGCGGAGCGGCTATCGCACGGTCCTGTTCATGCCCGGGATGCGGGGGGTCTGGCCCGAGGGTCGGCGCAAGGGCTTCGACAAGATGTATCTCGCCGCCGATCTCGCCTATCCGGGCCCGGCGTTCGGCTTCTTCGGCATCCCCGACCAGTTCACGCTCGCGCGCATCCGCGACTGGGAGATTGCGGCGGCGGATCGGCCGCTGTTCGTGCAGGCGGTCCTGATCTCGAGCCATTTCCCGTTCCAGCCCGTTCCGCCCAGCCTTCCCGAAGGTGCGCGCCTCGACGACCCCCGGGCCTGGCGCGCGGCGGGCGGCTCCGCCCGGGCCGAGCCCGATTGGCGCGACCTCAGGGGCCGCTACCTGCGCGCGGTCGGCTACTCGCTCGAACAGGTCTTCGCGTTCGTCCGCTCGTCGGTCGCCGGCGACGCGCTGGTGATCGTGGTCGGGGATCACCAGCCGGCGGCGTTCATCGGCCGCGGCCACGGCGGCGCCGACGTGCCGGTCCACGCCCTCAGCCGCGACCGGGCGCTCCTCGAGGCGTTCGTCGCCCTCGGCTACCGCCCGGGCCTCGCCCCGCCCGCGGGGGAGGCGGGGGAGG
>JACQOE010000098.1 GCA_016202695.1 Pseudomonadota bacterium
GATCGAGATGGTCGAGATCGGCGCCGGCGGCGGCTCGATCGCCAGCGTCGACGAGCTGAGCCGCATCCAGGTCGGGCCGCAGAGCGCGGGCTCGGAGCCCGGCCCCGCCTGCTACGGCCGCGGCGGAACGGACGCCACCGTGACCGACGCCGACCTGACGATGGGCCGGATCGACCCCGAGACCTTCGCCGGCGGCACGCTCCGGCTCGACACCGCCGCCGCCGCGCGGGCACTCGCCCAGTCGGTCGGCCGGGCGCTCGGGATGGACACCGCCGAGTCCGCCTTCGGCGTGGTCGAAATCGTCGACGAGAACATGGCCAACGCGGCGCGGGTTCACGCCATCGAGCGGGGCAAGACGCTGGGCGAGCGCACCCTCGTCGCCTTCGGCGGCGCCGCGCCCCTGCATGCCGCGCGGCTCGCCGACAAGCTCGGCATCGCGCGCATCATCGTCCCGACCAACGCCGGGGTCGGCTCGGCCTGGGGGTTCCTGCGCGCCCCCGTCGCCTACGAGGTGGCGCGGAGCCGCTACATCCGGCTCACCGACTTCGACCCCGAGGCGGCGAACGCGGTGATCGAGGAGATGCGCGCCGAAGCCTACGCGGTGGTCCGCGGCGGCGCCCCCACGGGGCGGCTGACCGAGACCCGCTCGGCGATGATGCGCTACATCGGCCAGGGCCACGAGATTTCGGTGCCGCTTCCCGTTCGGCGGCTCAGGAAGGGCGACGTGCGGCTCCTCAAGTCGCTGTTCGAGACCCACTACAACAAGCACTTCAACCGGGTGATCCCCGACGGCGAGGTCGAGGCGCTGAGCTGGTCGATCACGGTCAGCACGGTGCCGCCGAAGCCCGGGCACGTGCGCGCGGTGCGCAAGGTTCGGCCGCCCAAGCCCACCGGCCGGCGCACCCTTCTCGAGCCCGAGACCGGCCGGGCGCGGGCGGTGCCGACCTACTGGCGCCCCGATCTCGGGCCCGGGACCGCGATCAAGGGCCCGGCGGTGATCGGCGAGAACGAGACCTCGACCGTGGTCCCCAAAGGCTTCACCGCGACCGTCAACTCGCTCGGGTACATCGTCCTCGAGCGCCAGGGGAAGAGAAGATAGCCCGATGGCGCGCGGCCCTCGGCGCGGGAGAAAGACGGCGGCGAGCCGGCCCGTCCGGACCGCCGCCAAGCGCGCCGGGCCGGCGGTGCGCCTAGCCCGCGCGCGGCCGGCCGCGGCGCGGGCGGCGGGGCGAGGGCGGGCGCCCCGGGCCTCGGCGATCGGGCTTCAGATCATGTGGAACCGGCTCATCGCCGTGGTCGAGGAGCAGTCGCAGGTGCTGATCCGCACCGGCTTCTCGACCTCGACCCGCGAGGCGGGCGACGTCTCGGCCGGCGTGTTCGAGACCCGCCACGGCAAGATGCTCGCCCAGGCGGTGACCGGAACCCCCGGCCACATCAACTCCATGGCCGAGGCGGTCAAGCACTTCATCCGGCGCTTCCCGGTCGCGGGCATGCGCCCGGGCGACGTGTTCATCACCAACGACCCCTGGCTCGGCACCGGCCACCTGCACGACTTCACGGTCGTCACCCCCACCTTCCGCAAGGGGAAGGTCGTCGCCCTCTTCGCCTGCACCAGCCACGTGGTCGACATCGGCGGCATCGGCTTCACCGCCGACGGCCGGCAGGTCTACCACGAGGGGCTCTACGTCCCGATCATGCCGCTCGCCCGCGAGGGCCGCATCAACGAGTGGTTCCTCGACATCGTCCGCGCCAACGTGCGCGAGCCTGTGCAGGTGGTGGGCGACATCTACTCGCTCGCCGCTTGCAACGACATCGGCTGCCAGCGTCTGGTGGAGATGATGGACGAGTTCGGCCTCGAGTCGCTCGACGAGCTCGGCCGTCACATCATCGAGACCTCGCGCGCCGCCAAGCTGGAGGCGATCCGCAGGCTCCCCTTCGGCACCTACCGCAACGCCATGCGGGTGGACGGCTACGACGAGCCGGTCGACCTGGTCGCGGCGCTGACCATCGCCGCCGACGGTATCACGGTGGACTTCACCGGCACCTCGCCGCAGAGCCCGTGGGCGATCAACGTCCCCTACTGCTACGCCGACGCCTACACCTCGTTCGGGGTCAACTGCGTGATCGCGCCGATGATCCCCAACAACGCCGGCTCGCTCGAGGTGGTGAAGGTGGTGGCGCCGCCGGGCTCGATCCTCAACGCCCAGCCGCCCTGCGCGGTGGCGGCGCGGGGCACCACCGGGCAGATGCTTCCCGACGTGGTCTTCGGCTGTTTGCAGCAGGCGATGCCCGGGGGCGTGCCGGCCGAGGGCACCTCGGGCCTGTGGAACCTGACGCTTTGCAGCGGTCCCGGGCGGACCGACCCCAAATATCCCTATCCGGCGGACGCCACCACCTTCGACGTGACCTCGTTCCATTCCGGCGGCGCCGGTGCGCGGCCCACCCTCGACGGGCTCTCCGCCACCGCCTTCCCGAGCGGGGTAAGGAACGTCCCCGTCGAGATCACCGAGACGATCACGCCGCTGGTGGTGTGGCAGAAGGAGTTCCGCCCCGATTCGGGCGGGCCGGGGCGCTTCCGCGGCGGCACCGGCCAGATCATGCACGTCGCCAACCGCGAGGGTGCGCCCTTCGCCATCTCGCCCCGCTTCGACCGCATCCGGCATCCCCCGCGCGGGCGCGCCGGCGGCCTCGACGGCGGCGCCGGGCGGGTGCGGATCGCGTCGGGCCCCGAGTTCCGCCCCAAGGGGTTTCAGACCGTGCCGCCCGGCGACCTCCTGATCATCGAGATGCCGGGGGGCGCGGGCTACGGCGACCCCAAGACGCGCGAGGTGAAGCGGGTGGCCGCGGACGCGAGGAACGGCCTTGTCTCGCCCGTGGCCGCCAGGCGGCACTACGGCGTCGCCGTCGACCGCGACGGCAAGGTCAACGAGGAGGCCACCCGCCGGCTCCGCGCCCCCTAAGGGCGCGGCGCCGGCCCTCTCGGCCAATGCAGGTGACGCTCCACCGCCGGCTTTACGACTGGACCATGGACCGGGCCGCCCACCCGCACGCGGGCTGGGCGCTGTTCGCCGTCGCCTTCATCGAGAGCTCGGTCTTCCCCATCCCGCCCGACATGCTCCTGATCGCGCTGGTGCTGGCGGCGCCCGCCCGCGCCCTCGGGCTCGCCCTCCTCTGCACCGCCGGATCGGTGCTCGGCGGCCTCGGCGGCTACGCCATCGGTGCCCTCCTCTTCGAGGCGGCCGGGCGGCCGATCCTCGAGTTCTACGGCTACGCCGACGCATTCGCGGGCTTCGCCCAGCGCTACAACGAGTGGGGGGCGTGGATCGTGTTCATGGCCGGGCTCACCCCCTTCCCTTACAAGGTGATCACCATCGCCAGCGGGGCGACCGGGCTCGACCTCGCCGTCTTCGTCGTCGCCTCGGTGCTCTCGCGCGGCCTCAGATTCTTCGTCGTCGCCGGCCTCCTCTGGTACTTCGGGGCGGCGATCCGGGCCTTCCTCGATCGCTACCTGGGGCTGCTCACCACCCTCTTCTTCGTCCTCCTCCTCGCCGGCTTCCTCGCCCTGCGGCTCCTCGCCTGAGGCACCGGAACGGGCGGCCATGCGCGAACCGGGCGGAGCGAGGCGGCGGGCCGCGGCCAAGCAGGCGATCGAGCTGCAAACGATGTGGAACCGGCTGATCGCGGTGGTGGAGGAGCAGGCGCAGGCGCTGGTGCGGACCGGCTTCTCGACCTCGACCCGCGAGGCGGGGGACGTGTCCGCCGGCGTCTTCGAGCCGGGCTCGGGGCGGATGTTCGCCCAGGCGGTCACCGGCACGCCCGGGCACGTCAACTCGATGGCCGAGGCGGTGAAGCATTTCCTCCGCCGCTTCCCGCCCGCGAGCATGCGCCCGGGCGACGCCTTCATCACCAACGACCCCTGGCTGGCGACCGGCCACCTGCACGACTTCACGGTGGTGACGCCGGCCTTCCGCGGGCGCCGGCCGATCGCCCTCTTCGCCGCCACCTGCCACGTGGTTGACATCGGCGGGCTCGGTCTCACCCCCGACGGGCGCCAGATCTTCCACGAGGGGCTGCAGGTGCCGATCCTGCGCCTGGCCGAGAGGGGCCGCGTCGATCCCTGGTTCCTGGCGCTGGTGCGGGCGAACGTGCGCGAGCCGACGCAGGTGGTGGGCGACATCCACTCGCTGCTCGCCTGCAACGAGGTCGGGATCGGGCGCCTTTCCGGGATGATGGCCGAGTTCGGCATCGCCTCGCTGGAGCCGCTCGCCGCCCACATCCTCTCGACCTCGCGGGCGGCGAAGCTGGCCGCGATCCGGAAGATCCCCCCCGGCACCTACGAGAACGAGATGCGGATCGACGGCTTCGACCGGCCGCTCACGCTGCGCTGCGCGCTCGGCGTCTCCGCCGACGGGATCGTGGTCGACTACGCCGGCTCGCCGCCGCAGAACCCCTACGCCATCAACGTGCCGCTCTCCTACGCCACCGCCAACTCCTGCTTCGCGGTCAACTGCGTGATCGCGCCCCGGATTCCCAACAACGCCGGCTCGCTGGAACTGGTGACGGTGAGGGCGCCGGCGGGCTCGCTCCTCAATCCGAAGCGCCCGGCGGCGGTGGCCTCGCGGGGGATCATCGGCCAGATGCTGCCCGACGTGGTGCTCGGCTGCCTCGCCAAGGCGCTGCCGGAAATGGTGCCGGCGGAGAGCACCTCCTGCCTCTGGAACCTGACCGTGGCCGGGGGGCCGGGGCGGAGCGCCGGGAGCTTTGCGGGCGCGCCCGCCTCGGCGCCGTTCGACGCCAACTGCTTCCACAACGGCGGCACCGGCGCCCGGCCCAGCCTTGACGGGCTCTCGGCCACGGCCTTCCCGAGCGGGGTGAGGAACGTGCCGGTCGAGATCACCGAGACGGTGACGCCGCTGGTGGTGTGGCGGAAGGAGTTCCGCCCCGATTCCGGC
Organism: Pseudomonadota bacterium; assembly: GCA_016202695.1. Taxonomy (GTDB): domain Bacteria; phylum Pseudomonadota; class Alphaproteobacteria; order JACQOE01; family JACQOE01; genus JACQOE01. The sequence continues at coordinate 4,953 of JACQOE010000098.1, forward strand.
GGCGCCGGGCGGTTCCGGGGCGGGCTCGGGCAGGTGATGCACATCGCCCACCGGGCGGGGGCGCCCTTCACCCTCTTCGCCCGCTACGACCGCATCGGCCATCCCCCGCGCGGGCGCGCGGGCGGGGGAAGCGGGGCGCCGGGGCGGGTGGGGCTCCTTTCGGGGGCGGCGCTGAAGGCGAAGGGGGCGCAGGCCATCCCGCCCGGCGCGACCCTGGTCCTGGAGATGCCGGGGGGCGGCGGCCACGGCGAGGCGGGCATGCGCGATCCGGCGCGGGTGGCCGAGGACGTGCGGAACGGCCTCGTCTCGCCCGGCTCCGCGCGCACCCTCTACCGCGTCGCCCTTTGCCCCGACGGCGGGGTCGACGAGGCCGGGACCGCGCGCCTCAGGGCTTGAGCCGCGGCCCCGGACCGCCGATCCTGGTGCCATGATCCGCCCCCGCCCCGCGCCCACGCCGCCGGCGCCGTCGGCCCCGCTCGCGATCGCCGCGGCGGCGGCGGCGAGTCTCGCCGTCGCCTTCGCGGCCGAGTACCTCGGCGGGCTCGCGCCCTGCGTCCTCTGCCTCTATCAGCGCTGGGCCTTCGCCGCCGCCCTGGTCCTCGGCCTGGCCGGGGCGGCAGGGCACGCCCGGCCCCCCCTCGCGCGGGCCGCCGTGGGCGCGGGCGCGCTCGCCTTCCTCGCCGGGGCCGCGATCGCCGCCTATCACACCGGGGTCGAGCGCCACTGGTGGGCCTCGGCCCTCGCCGCCTGCGGCGGGGGCGGGGCGCAGGCGACGACGGTCGAGGCGCTGACCCGCCAGCTCCTCGCCACCCCGGCGGTGCGCTGCGACGAGATCCCGTGGGCGCTTTTCGGGCTCTCGATCGCCAATTATAACCTGCTCTGGTCGGCGGTCCTCTTCGTCGCCGCCGGCCTCGCGTTCGTGCGGATGGGGAGAGGGGGAGAGCGGATGCCATGAGCGAGACCGAGCCGAGCGGGGCCGGCGCGGGCGGGCCCAAGGAGACCGCCGAGGACCGCCTTCCCGGCGACCTCGGCCGCGAGGAGCTGCTGGCCCGCATCCTCCGCGTCGACCACGCCGGCGAGTACGGCGCCAAGCGCATCTACGAGGGCCAGCTCGCGGTGCTCGGCGGCTCGGACAAGGCGCCGCTCCTCCAGCACATGGCCGACCAGGAGCTCCACCACCTCGAGACCTTCGCCCGCCTCATCGGCGAGCGGCGCGTGCGCCCGACCGCGCTCCTCCCCGTCTGGCACGTCGCCGGCTACCTCCTGGGGGCGGGAACGGCGCTTCTCGGCGAGCGGGCGGCGATGGCCTGCACGGTGGCGGTCGAGGAGGTGATCGACGGCCACTACGCCGGCCAGAACGCCAAGCTGGGCGAGGACGAGGCCGAGCTTAAGGCGCTGATCGAGCGCTTCCGCGCCGAGGAGGTGGAGCACCGCGACCTCGGCATCGACCACGACGCCGAGATGGCGCCCGCCTACCGGCTCCTCTACGAGGTCATCAAGACCGGGACCCGGGCCGCGATCTGGCTCTCCGAGCGGGTGTAACGACGCCAGGGCGCCGCCGCCGGTTCAGTCGGCGTCGAGCTCGCTGTCCCAGTAGAGGTAGTCGCGCCAGCTCTCGTGCAGCTCGTCGGGGGGGAAGGCGCGGCCGTTATCCTGCAGCTCGAAGGTGGTGGGCTCGCGCGGCAGGCGGAGCGGGAACAGGCGCGCCGCCCGCGGCAGGCGGTTGCCCTTCTTGAGGTTGCAGTCGAGGCAGGCGGTGACGACGTTGCTCCAGGTCGTACGCCCGCCGAGCGAGCGCGGCACGACATGGTCGAAGGTCAGGTCGCGGGGCTCGAAGCGCCCGCCGCAGTACTGGCAGTCGAAGCGGTCGCGGAGGAAGACGTTGAAGCGGGTGAAGGCGGGATAGCGCGCGTGCGGGACGTAGGTCTTGAGCGAGATCACGCTCGGCACCCGGAACTCGGCCGAGGGCGAGCGCACGCGCCGCTCGTACTCCGAGACCACGTTGACGCGCTTCAGGAACACCGCCTTGAGCGCGTCCTGCCAGCTCCAGATCGAGAGCGGGAAGTAGCTGAGCGGGCGGAAGTCCGCGTTCAGCACCAGGACCGGGCAATCGCTCGCCGCGAGGCTCACGCCGCCCCTCCAACCGCATAGGCCGTCGTCGCCATGGCCGTGCCGTGATAGCGGATCGGCGGCAAAAACTCAAGGTTTGGAACGAGTTAGAATCATGCTCGGGAAGCCCCTCCGGCGGGCGCCCGCCCGAAGGCGCGGGCCAGGAACTCGCCCCCGCGCCGCAAGCCCCAGTCGTCGATGCCGTGGCCGAGCCCGGGGCGGACATGGGCCTCGACCGGGACGCCGTTCTCCTCCAGCACCCGCCGGGCGGCGGCGAGCGAGTCGACCGGCACCACCGGGTCGGCATCGCCGTGGATGAGCAGCACCGGCGGGCGGGCGGCGAGCTCGGCGGTCAGCGCCTCGGCCCCGACCAGCATCCCCGAGTAGCCAACGATCGCCGCCGGCGCGCACCGGCGGCGAAGCCCGACGTAGAGCGACATCATCGCCCCCTGGGAGAAGCCGACGAGCGCCAGCGCGGACTCGGGAAGGCCGCGCGCGGCGAGTGCCGAATCCAGGAAGGCATCGAGGATCGGCGCCGCCGCCCGCACCCCGGCGAGGATCGCGTGCGGGCTGGCCTCCCCGAGGCTGAACCACTGCCGCCCGAAGGGGGCGAGGTCGAACGGGAAGGGCGCATGCGGCGACAGGAACTCGGCCTCGGGCAGGAGGCCCGCCCAGTGCGGCGCGAGGCCGATGAGGTCGTGGCCGTCGGCGCCCACCCCGTGGGCCAGCACCACGAGCTGCTTCGCCGCGCCGCCCGAGGCGGGCGCCCGGCTCGGGCCGTCGAGGTCGAAGACGCCGCTCACGCCGTCCCTCCTTGGTCCAGACTTACGCGCCTCAGTCGAGCGTGCGGAGCCCGCGCACGATCGCCGCATAGTCGGGCTCGCGCTCGGGCTCGATCACGCCGTGACGGACGAGGAAGTCGATGTTGACCAGGTTGACGTTGAACTTGAAGTCGTCGCCGGTGCGGATGCGCTCGGCGACCGCGGCCGCGGGCCAGAGCTCGAAGCCGGCGATCTCGCCGTCGACGTTGCGGGGGGCGAACCCGGCCGGAAGCTCGAGGTCGTAGACGAAGAGGAGGTCGGGCTTCAGCCCCGCCGGCACCTCCATCAGGTAGGAGACCAGCCCCGCGGGGCGCGCGCGGGCGGCGAGCGCGGCCTCGATCCCAGCCTCCTCGGCGCACTCCTTGGCCAGGTTCTCGGCCAGGCCGAGGCCGGCCGGCTGGCCGCCGGCGACCAGGTTGTCGAGCTTGCCCGGCGCCACCGCCCGATCGGCGCCCCGCCGCCCCACCCACAGGTGAAGCCCGTCGGCCTTGCGGACGAAGCCGTTGAGGTGGACCCCGAAGGCGCGCACGCCGAGGAAGGGCACCGCCGCCCGCTCGACGGCGAACGCGGGCGCCTCGCCGAAGCGCGCCACCACCGGATAGCGCTCGTCCCGCCAGCCGGGGATCGTGCCCGCCGCCGCGAGCGCCCGGAGCGCGGCCTCGACCGCCTCGGTCCGCGCCGCCGGATCGCCGAGGCGCGCGGCGAGCCGAACCGCTTCGCGCCCGACCGCGAAAGCCTCGGGATGGCCGGCGAGGGCCTCGGCGAAGGCCGGGCGCACCCAGCCGAGCCGCCGCCCCGCGACCAGGAGCGGGAGGAAGCGTGAGAGGTCGCCCGCGTTGTTGCAGGCGCGGATGTGATCGAGGAAGCCCAAGGTTCGCCCTCCGCCGGTTGCGTGCCCATACCCGATCGCGCCGCTTCCGGCAACCGCCACGCCCGCAGCCCCCCGGCGGCGATTGCGAGTCGCCCGCCGAAGCCCCATGTTAGGGGCACGCACCCGGATGCGAGCGCCGAGCGAGCCGCCGCCCCCCAGCCAGATCGCCGTGAGAGCCCACCTCGACAGCCCCGCCCGGGACGCGCCCGGACCGCGCCGGGACGTCCGCGTGATCCGGACGCTCCTTCCCTACCTCTGGCCAGAGGGCCGGATCGAGATGCGGGTCCGGGTGGTGCTGGCGGTTGCGCTCCTGATCGGCGCCAAGCTCGCCAACGTCACCGTGCCGCTCCTCTACAAGCAGGCGGTCGACGCTCTCTCGCTGCCGGCCGGGATCACGGTGCCGGTCGGAATCATCCTCGCCTACGGGCTCCTGCGCGTCCTCGCCGCCGCCTTCGGCGAGCTGCGCGACGCGGTCTTTGCCAAGGTCGCGCAGGCGGCGATCCGCACCGTCGCCCTCGAGACCTTCCGCCACCTGCACGGGCTCTCGCTCCGCTTCCACCTCGACCGCCAGACCGGGGGGCTGAGCCGGGCCATCGAGCGCGGCACCAAGGCGATCGAGTTCGTGCTCCGCTTCACCCTCTTCAACGTCCTCCCCACGCTCCTCGAGATCCTGCTCGTCTGCGCCATCCTGTGGTCGCTCTACGACGCCCGGTTCTCGCTCGTCACCCTCGTCACCATCGGCGGCTACATCGCCTTCACGCTCCTCATCACCGAGTGGCGACTCAAGTACCGCCGGCAGATGAACCAGACCGACAGCGAGGCCAACACCAAGGCGATCGACTCGCTCCTCAACTACGAGACGGTCAAGTACTTCGGCAACGAGGCGCACGAGGCCCGCCGCTACGACGACTCGCTCCGGCGTTACGAGCGGGCGGCGGTGAAGAGCACGGCCAGCCTCTCGCTCCTCAACCTCGGCCAGGGAGCGATCATCGCCGTCGGCCTGACCATCGTCATGATCATGGCCGGCGCCGGCGTCGCCGGGGGCGGCATGACCCTGGGCGACTTCGTGCTGGTCAACACCTACCTGATTCAGCTCTACCTGCCGCTCAACTTCCTCGGCTTCGTCTACCGCGAGATCAAGCAGTCGCTGGCCGACATGGAGCAGATGTTCGATCTCCTGACCGTGCACGCCGAGATCGGGGACGCGCCGGGCGCGTGCGCGCTCGCCGTCTCCGAGGGCCGGGTCGAGTTCGACCGCGTCTCCTTCGGCTACCGCGCCGAGCGGCCGATCCTGAGCGACGTCTCCTTCGCCGTGCCGCCCGGGCGCACGGTCGCGATCGTCGGCCCGAGCGGGGCCGGCAAGTCGACCATCTCGCGGCTCCTGTTTCGCTTCTACGACGTCGATTCCGGCGCGGTCCGCATCGACGGGCAGGACATCCGCGAGGCGACGCAGGAATCGTTGCGGGCCGCGATCGGCATCGTCCCCCAGGACACCGTGCTCTTCAACGACAGCATCTACTACAACATCGCCTACGGCCGGCCGAGCGCGACCCCTGCCGAAATCGAGCGCGCGGCGCGGCTCGCCCGCATCCACGACTTCGTGGTCTCGCTCCCCGAGGGCTACCAGACCCGGGTCGGCGAGCGCGGGCTCAAGCTCTCGGGCGGAGAGAAGCAGCGCGTCGCCATCGCCCGCACCATCCTCAAGGGCCCGCGCATCCTGCTCTTCGACGAGGCGACCTCGGCGCTCGATTCGCAGACCGAGAAGGAGATCCAGGCCTCGCTCAAGGAGGTCTCGGCCGAGCGCACGACGCTGATCATCGCCCACCGGCTGTCAACGGTCGTGCACGCCGACGAGATCGTCGTCCTCAAGGAGGGGCGCGTGGTCGAGCGCGGGCGCCACGACCGGCTGCTGGCGCGGCGCGGCCTCTACGCCGAGATGTGGGCGCGCCAGCAGGAGCAGGCGGCGCTGGAGCGCGAGCTGCGCTCGGTGGCCGACGAGCTTCCCGCCGCCCAGGCGGCGGGGGACTGAGGAACGGGTTGCGCGTGCGCCCCGCATTCTTATTTGATTAGGTATATTCGGTATACTCGCCGCGGAGGCCGACCCAGGGGAGCCGACGCATGACCGACGCACCATCATCCGAGCTGCCGCTCGAGGAGCTGCGCTACGCCGGCGCGGTGGCCGACAAGGCGATCCAGCACATGCTCGAGAACGGGGTGAGCGCGATCACGGCGGCGAGCGCGCTGCTCGGGGGGGCGATGTCGCTTCTGGCCCGCACCCACGACGAGGCGGGCATGCTTAAGGTCCTCGACCGCGCCATCGAGTCGGTGCGCTCGGGGGCGTTCCGCGACGGCGACGAGCCGGAGCCCAAGCCCAGCAACGACGCCTGAGCGCGCGAGTCGACCAGCCATCAGCCGGGTCACGCCCGAGGGGCGCGACGGGAACGCCTGCACAACCTTCTCCGGCCAGGTTTGAGGCCGCGCCCGCGGCACCGGGGAGCCGGCCCGACGCGACGGATTGGAACTACCGCTTCCAAAACGGTACAGTGGTCGGGACGAGCAGGGCGCACGAGGACACTGGGCTCAGCCCATGGCCAAGAAGATCATCGGCAAGGCGTTGATGTCGCTCTTCGTCTCCAAGGAGGGACGGGAGAACTATTCCCGCTACAGGGAGGGGAAGGCGTCGCCGGGCACGAAGGAGCCGGCGCCGAAGCCCGCCGCCGCGGCCCCGGGCGGGGCGCCGGGCGATGCCCCCCGGCCCGCCCCCGACAAGCCCGGGGAGTCGGAGGTCCAGCAGGCGATCGCCCGCGCCCAGGCGGTGCTCGCCGGCGAGGCGCCGCCGACGCCGCCGAAGGGCCAGGCCGCCCGGCGCGAGGCCTTCGTCCGCTCGCTCGCCCGCGCCGCCGCGGAAGGACGGGGGAACCCCGCGCAGGCCAAGGCCCTCGCCCGCAAGCTCGCCCAGGGCCAGGCGGCGCCGCGCGCGGCGCCGGCCAGGGCCGCGGCCGCGCCCCAGGCCCCCCCGGCGGCACCCAGGCCGGCGGCGGCGAGGCCATCGACCCCCGAGCGCCAGGAGTTGCTCCGCCGCGCCATGGAGGTGCACCGCGACAAGGCCAAGATCCTGGACGAGCTTCCCCAGGAGACCCGCGACAAGCTCACCGCCATGGCCATCCGCGCCTTCGTCCATCCGCCGCCGCCCAAGAAGCGTCAGAACTGAGGCCGGCGCCGAGCGTCGCCCTTGACGGCCGCCGCCCGGTTCCCTAAAACCCCGCCACCCGTTCGATGCGGAGAAAAGGTCCCATGCCCCGAGAGTGCGCCGTGACCGGCAAGCGCGTGATGTCCGGCAACAACGTCAGCCACGCGCACAACAAGACGCGGCGGAAGTTCGCGCCCAACCTCCAGGTCACCTCGCTCTACTCCGAGGCGCTGGGCCAGCCGGTGCGGCTGCGGCTCAGCGTGAGCGGCATCCGCACCGTCGAGCACGCCGGCGGGCTGGATGCCTTCCTCCTCGGGGCCGCCGACTCCGACCTCTCGGCCGAGGCGCGGCGGGTGAAGCGCCGGATCGGCAAGGCCAGGGCCAAGCGCGCCGCCGCCTGAGCGGCACCGCGAGACCGGCGTCTGCAAGGAAAGGGCCCGCGGCGCGGGCCCGCTTCGTTTTCCGGGCCCGGGCGCGAAGGCTCAGATCGCGATCGCGCCGGCGCGCGCCGCCAGCTCGGCCCGCGCCTCGCTGGCGTCCTCCTCGAACATGTCGGTGAGCTGGCGCATCATCGTCCCGCCCAGCTCCTCGGCGTCGACGATGGTCACCGCGCGCCGGTAGTAGCGGGTGACGTCGTGGCCGATGCCGATGGCGATCAGCTCCACCGGCGAGCGGGTCTCGATCCACTGGATCACCTCGCGCAGGTGGCGCTCAAGGTAGTTGCCGGGGTTGACCGAGAGGGTGGAGTCGTCCACCGGCGCGCCGTCGGAGATGACCATCAGGATGCGCCGGTGCTCGGGCCGCGCCAGCAGGCGGGCGTGGGCCCAGAGCAGCGCCTCGCCGTCGATGTTCTCCTTGAGGAGCCCCTCGCGCAGCATCAGCCCGAGGGATTTCCGTGCCCGCCGCCAGGGCGCCTCGGCGGCCTTGTAGACGATGTGCCGGAGGTCGTTGAGGCGACCCGGATTGCGCGGCTTGCCGTCGGCCACCCACTTCTCGCGCGACTGGCCGCCCTTCCAGGCGCGGGTGGTGAAGCCGAGGATCTCGACCTTCACCCCGCAGCGCTCGAGGGTCCGCGCCAGGATGTCGGCGCTCATCGCCGCCACGGTGATCGGGCGCCCGCGCATCGAGCCGGAGTTGTCGATCAGCAGGCTCACCACCGTGTCGCGGAACTCGGTCTCCTTCTCCTGCTTGTAGGAGAGGGGCAGGAGCGGATTCACCACCACCCGGGCGAGGCGGGCGGCGTCGAGGAGCCCCTCCTCGAGGTTGAACTCCCAGGAGCGCGACTGCTGGGCGAGGAGCTTCCGCTGCAGCCGGTTGGCGAGCTTGGCGACCATGCCCTGGAGATGCGCGAGCTGCTGGTCGAGCTGGGCGCGCAGCCGCGCCAACTCCTCCGGCTCGCACAGCTCCTCGGCCTCGACCTCCTCGTCGTAGGCGGCGGTATAGACGCGATAGGCGGGCTCGTTGTGCCGCCGCGCCGCCTCCTCGCGCCGGCGGCTCATCGGGCCGCCGGGCTTCTCCTCGCCCTCGCCGGCCATCATCTCGCCGTCCTGGCGCTCGCTCTCCTCGCCGGCCTCGCCCTCGCCGTCCTCGGGCTGCATGCCGAAGATCGCCTCGGCGTCGGCGGCCGCGGTCTGGTCGGCGCCGTCGCGGTTGTCGGGCTGGCCCTGGCCCTCGCCCTCCTCGCTGTCGCCGCCCTCCTCGGACTCCGACTCGATCTCCTCCTCGCCGAGATCGAGGGCGGCGATCAGGCGCCTGAGCGCGCGGGCGAACGCCTCCTGGTCGGCGAGCGTCTCGCCCAGCTCGGCGGCGGCGGCGGCGATGCGCTTGCCGAGCGTCGGCCGCCAGAGGTCGAGGAAGGCGCGGGCCAGCTCGGGCGCGCGCCGGCCGGTAAGGCGCTCGCGCATCAAGAGCCCGACCGCGGCGGCGATCTGGCTGCCGTCGCGCTCGACGATGCCGGCGTAGCCCTCCTGCCGGCAGCGCTCCTCGTGGAGGGTGGCGAGATTGGACCGCACGCCCCGGAATCGGCGCCCGCCCAGCACCTCGACCCGGAGCTGCTCCAGCGACTCGTAGATGTCGCGCGCCTCGCGCCCGGCCGGCAGCCGGCGGCCGTGGACCTTGTCGTCGTGATGGCGGAGCCTGAGCGCGATCGAGTCGGCCACCCCGCGGATCAGCGCCACCTCCTGCGGCGGCAGCCCGCGGCTCGGCAGCGGCAGGCGCGCCTTCGTGCCCTCGAGCCCGGGCGAGCGCGACTGGAAGCTGACCGAGACGTCGCCGCGCCGGGCGATGGCGCGCAGCGTCGCCTCGGTTGCCCGCTTGAACTCGTCGTAGCGCCGGTTGTCGTCCGACATCGCCCTCGGCTTACATCAGCTTGGCGGAGGGGCGCTCGGGGGGAAGCTCCTCGTTGAGGCAGCGCTGGTAGTACTCGGCCACCGTCGCCCGCTCGACCTCATCGCACTTGTTGAGGAAGGTGAAGCGGAAGCCGAGGCCGACGTTCTCGAAGATCAGCGCGTTCTCGGCCCAGGTGATGACGGTGCGCGGCGACATCACCGTCGAGATGTCGCCGTTGATGAACCCCGAGCGGGTGAGCTCGGCGACCGCGACCATGGCGGCGACGGTCTTGCGCCCCTCCTCGGTGTTGTAGGACGGGACCTTGGCGAGCACGATCGCCACCTCCTCCTCGTGGGGCAGGTAGTTGAGGGTGGCGACGATGTTCCAGCGGTCCATCTGCCCCTGGTTGATCTGCTGGGTGCCGTGATAGAGCCCGGTCGTGTCGCCCAGCCCGATGGTGTTGGTGGTGGCGAACAGGCGGAACGCCTTGTGCGGGCGGATCACCCGGTTCTGATCCAGGAGCGTCATCCGGCCGTCGACCTCCAAGACCCGCTGGATGACGAACATCACGTCGGGCCGGCCGGCGTCGTACTCGTCGAAGACCAGCGCGCAGGGGCGCTGCAGGCACCACGGCAGCAGCCCCTCGCGGAACTCGGTCACCTGCTTGCCGTCGCGCAGCACGATCGCGTCGCGGCCGATGAGGTCGATCCGGCTGATGTGGCTGTCGAGGTTGACGCGGATGCACGGCCAGTTGAGCCGCGTCGCCACCTGCTCGATGTGGGTCGACTTGCCGGTGCCGTGATAGCCCTGGATGAGGACCCGGCGGTTGAAGGCGAACCCGGCCAGGATGGCGAGCGTGGTCGCATGATCGAAGCGGTACGCCTCGTCGAGGTCGGGAACATAGGAGTTGGGCTCGCTGAAGGCCGGCACCTCGAGGTCGGAATCGAGCCCGAAGGTCTGGCGGACCGAGACCTTGATGTCCGGCATGGCGAGGGTGAACGGGTCCGCTTTCTCGGAAGACGGAGAGATGGCTGTCATGAAGTCGGGTTTCCGGATTTGTTGTTCGAATCGGGACGGCGCGGCGAGGCGATCAGACCTGCGGCTTGGGTGAAAGGGTGGCCAGGACCACGGCGTAGGCCTGGTTGATGTCCTTGAGCCGCTCCTCCGAGCGCTTGTCGCCGCCGTTGGCGTCGGGGTGATGGCGCTTGACCAGCTCCTTGTAGCGGGCCTTGATCCGCTGCAGCGTGGCCGAGGCGTCGAGGTCGAGCACCGAGAGGGCCCGCCTCAGGGCCGGGCTGCGGCTCGCCGCCGCGTCGACGGGCTCGGCCTCGTCCGCGGCCTCGGCGTCGTCGGCGAAGAAGCGGCCGAAGCCGTCGCCGAGGCGGCGGGGGTCGAAACGCACGCGCCCGCCCGAGCGGCTGCCGAGCGGCCAGGTCGGCCGGTGGCCGACCACGTCGAGGCGGCGGAAGGCTTCGATCTCGGCCTCGTTCATGCCCTCGAAGTAGTTCCACGCCTTGTTGTAGTCGCGCACGTGATCGAGGCAGAACCAGTAGTAGGCGTCGGGCTGATGGCGCGAGATCGGCGCCCGGTAGAGGCCGGGCTCCTCGCAGCCGGGCGTCGAGCAGCGTCGCCCGGCGCCCATCTCGGGCGCCGGCCCGCTCGTTCCGGCAAGCCTGCGGGTCTCGATCGGCATGGCGCCACTATGGTCCGTCGCATTTGGGCTGGCAAGGGAGCTTGCGATCCGCACCCCTTGCAAATGCACAGGGATTCCGCCACGTCAAGGGCGCCCGGGCGGTTTTCCGGGCGGGCCCGGCCGGGGCCGGCGACCGCCGACCTCGCCGAAGGGTAGAGACAGCCGATGGAGCGCGCGCGCCGAATCCGCGACATCCTCAAGACCGCGCTCGAGGCCGAGGCCGTGGAGGTGGTGGACGAGTCCGCCCGCCACGCCGGCCACGCCGGGGCCCGCCCCGGGGGCGAGACCCACTACCGGGTGCGGGTGATCGCCGCCGCCTTCCGCGGCCGCTCGCCGATCGAGCGCCACCAGATGGTCTACGCAGCGCTCGCCGGCGAGTTCGGCACCGGGCTGCACGCGCTGGCCCTCGCCACCCTCGCCCCCGAGGAGGCCGGCGGCTAGGCCGGATCCTTCGCCTTGGGCGCCCCGGGGCCGGTGTAGAAGGCCGGCCACAGCCGCTTCACCACCTCGCGGTCGGTGCGGTAGGCGTGGCAGGAGTTGAGCGCCGCGGGCGGGCGGTCGTGCTTGAAGCCGGGATCGTCGCGGCCGTCGCGGGCCATGCGGGTGCGGACCAGGGTCTGGAAGGCGGTGGTGGCCAGCGGCCCGAGGAGCTCCACCAGATGGGTGCAGCCCTCGACCCCGCCCAGGAGCTCGCGCACCTTGCGGTGGAAGCCGGGGCCGATGGTGAGGCCCTTGAGGCGGGCGAAGTTGGGCCCGACCTCGGCGCACAGGCGATAGGGTCCGGCATCGGTCACCGCCTCGGCGTCGCGGATGCGGAACCCGTCGTCGACGGTGAGGCGGAGCCACATGTCGTGGACCGGCTCGCCGGCCGCGACCCGGCCGCGGTCGTGGCTGTCGAAGTCGTAGGTCTTGCTGTCGACGAGATGGGCCTCGACGTCGTAGAGGCCGTCGTCGCGGGCGTAGCCGCGGCACTCCACCTGGCGGAGGTGCCAGTGCTGGCGGCGGGTCGGGGGGCTCAGGGGCATGGCTGCGGCCGGCTCCTCGGGTTCGCGGTCCGTCCCATCGGACGCCCGTCGCCGCCCCCTATAGCGGCAGCCGGGGGCGCGATCAATCGGCGGGCGGGGGCGGGGGCGTGATCTTGAGGGCGGTGATCTGGTTCCGCCGCCGGCGCAGCACCTCGAAGCGGAAGCCGTGGAAGCGGAACACTTGGCCGACCTCGGGGATGCGCCGGGCCTCGTAGAGCACCAACCCGGCGATGGTCGCCGCCTCCTCGTCAGGGAGTTGCCAGTCGAACTGCCGGTTGAGGTCGCGGATGGTCACCGTCCCGTCGACGACGAAGGAGCCGTCGGCGGCGGGTCGCACCCCCGCCACCGACAGGTCGTGCTCGTCCGAGATCTCGCCGACGATTTCCTCGAGGATGTCCTCGAGGGTCACGATCCCCATCAGCGCGCCGTACTCGTCGACCACCAGGGCGAAGTGCTCGCGCCGGGCGCGGAAGGCGAGGAGCTGGTTGAGGAGGGTGGTCGATTCGGGGATGAACCAGGGCTTGGCCGCGAGGTCGGCGACGTTGAGGCGGCTCAGGTCGCCGCCGCGCGACCACACCTCGCGCAGGAGCTGCTTGGCGTGCAGCACGCCGACCACGTTGTCGGGATCGCCCTGCCAGACGGGGAGGCGGGTGTAGGGGCTTTCCAGCACCTGCTCGACTATCCTCGCCGGCTCCTGCTCGACGTCGAGCGCCGCCACCTCGCGCCGGTGGGTGACGATCTCGCCCACCGTCACCTCGGCGAGGTCGAGGACGCTGCGCAGCATCGCCCGCTCCTCGGCCACCTCCTCCTCGTCCTCGCCGCGGTGGAGCTCGATCGCGCCGCGAAGCTGCTCCTCGGCATGCGCATCCTCCTCGCCGAGACGCACCCGCAGCAGGCGGAGCATGCCGGTCACTAGGACCTCGAGCGCCTGGGTGACCGGGATGAGCACGACGACGACGGCGCTGATCAGCCGCGCCACCCGGAGCGACATCCGGTTGGCGTTGTGAATGGCGTAAACCTTGGGCAGCACCTCGCCGAAGATCACCAGCAGCAGGGTCATGAGGATGGTGGCGTAGGCCACCCCGGATTCGCCGGCCAGGCCGATGAGCAGGCTGGTGGCCAGCACCGAGGCGAGGACGTTGACCAGGTTGTTGCCGAGCAGGATGGCGCCGATCAGCCGCTCGCGCCGGCTGTGCAGCTTGATGACCAGCCGGGCGCGGACGTCCCCCTCGCGCTCGAGGTGGTGCATGACCGGGCGCGAGGCGGCGGTGAGCGCGGTTTCCGCGCCGGAGAAGAAGGCGGAGAGGAAAATCAGGAAGGCGATGGCGGCGATGGTCGTAAGCATGGCTTGGGCTCGATCAAGGGGAACGGCGCGCGGCCCTCAGGCCGCGCCGAGCGCCGCGCCGAGGAGATCGTGAAGCGCGCCCTCGGGCACCTCGCGCGAGACGAAGGCGCGCCCGATGCCGCGCACCAGCACAAAGGCGAGCGCGCCGGCGCGCACCTTCTTGTCGACGCGCATGTGGCCGATCAGGCGCCCGGGCTCGATCGGCGGGGCGCCGGCGATGGCGGAAAGATCGACCGGAAGCCCCACCCGCCGGAGATGCGCCCTCACCCGGGCCGCGTCCTCGGCCGGGCAGTGGCCGAGGCGGGCGGAAAGCTCGAAGGCGAGCGCCATACCGATCGCCACCGCCTCGCCGTGGAGGAGCTCCGGGCGGTAGGCGAACTCGGCCTCCAGCGCGTGGGCGAAGGTGTGGCCGAGGTTGAGGAGCGCGCGCCGGCCGTCCTCGCGCTCGTCCTCGGCGACGAGCGCCGCCTTCGCCGCGCAGCTCGCGCGCACCGCGTGGCGCCGCGCCGCCTGGTCGCCGGCCAGCGCCCGCTCGGCATTCGCCTCCAGCCAAGCGAAGAAGGCGGCGTCGCCGAGGAGGCCGTACTTCACCAGCTCGGCGTAGCCGGCCACGAGCTCGCGCCGGGGCAGCGTGTCCAGCACCTCGGTGTCGGCGATCACCAGCCGCGGCTGGTGGAAGGCGCCGACCAGGTTCTTGCCGCGCGGGGTATTGATCCCGGTCTTGCCGCCGACCGAGCTGTCGACCTGGGCGAGGAGCGTGGTCGGCAGCTGCACGCAGTCCACCCCGCGGAGCACGGTCGCGGCGGCGAAGCCGGCAAGATCGCCGACCACCCCGCCGCCGAAGGCGAGCACGGTCGAGCCCCGCTCGATGCGCCGGGCGAGGAGATCGTCGAGCACGCGCTCCAGCACCGCGAAGCTCTTCGAGGCTTCGCCCGCCGGCACGACGCTCGCCACCGGCGAGAGTCCGGCCTCGGCGAGCGCCCCCTCCAGCCGCTGGAGGTGCAGCCGCGCCACCGTCTCGTCGGTGACGACGAAGACGCGCTTCTCGCGCACGAGCGGGGCGAGGAGGTGCCCCGCCTGGGCGATCAGCCCGGGGCCGACGAGGATGTCGTAGCCCCGCGGCCCCAGCTCCACCCGCACCCGCCCGGCCGCCTCGGGCGCTCCCCCGGCGAGGTCCGACCCGGACCCGTCGACGCGGCGCGCCAGCGCCGCCAGCACCCGCGAGGTGGTGACCTCGGGCGACTCGTCGACGCTCTCGATGGTGATGTCGGCCTCGGCGTAGACCGGGTAGCGCTCCTCGATCAGACGCGCGAGCACCTGGCGCGGGTTGCCGGCCTTGAGCAGCGGCCGGTCGAGGCGCCCCGAGGTGCGGCGCACCAGCACCTCGAGGTCGGCCTTGAGCCAGACCGAGACTGCGCCCTCCTTGATCCGCCGGCGGGTTTCGGGATCCAGGAAGGCGCCGCCGCCGGTCGCCAGCACCTGCACCGGGCCCTCGAGCAGCCGGGCGATCACCCGGCGCTCGCCGTCGCGGAAAGCCTGCTCGCCGTAGCGGGCGAAGATGTCCTCGATCGAGCAGCCGGCGGCGCGCTCGATCTCGGCGTCGGCGTCGACGAACGAGACGTGAAGCCGCTGCGCGAGCCGGCGCCCCACGCTCGACTTGCCGGCCCCCATCAGGCCGACCAGAACCACCGACCGGTCGAGGCGGGGCGAGCGTTCCATTGGCGCGGTCTGGGGGCTCAGGTCGCCGGGGCGTCGGCGCCCGCCGGCCCGGTTGGCCACGTTGAAAGCCGCCGGCCGAGCCGATAGAGTGACCACAATGTTGCCATGCTTGAAGCTAGCATAGTCCGCCCGACCTGTCGCCAGCGCCCGCGCATACAGACGAGGGCGACGAGAGGGGCGTTTGCGCGCTTGTGGACCGGGGAGAGATGAGCGGATCGACCAAGCTCGTTCTGGCGGTTGTCGTCCTGGTGCTGGCCATCGGGGTCCTGTTCCTCGCCGCCTGGGACATCCCGCCGCCGTCCTCGACCATCGAAAAGACCCTCCCCGATGACCGGTTCCCGCGCTAGCCGGGGCCGCGCGCCCGCCCTCGTCGGCGCCGCGCTCGCGGGGGTCCTTCTCGTCCTCGCCGGGTCCGCCGCCTGGGCCGAGGGCGGGGCCCCGGCGGGGCCGGCGGCGAGCGGCCCGTAGGCCGAGCCGGCGCAGCCGCGCCGGCTGGTCCCGTCGCGCAGGGAGCCGGCCGAGCCGACCCCGGAGCCGCGGGCGGCACCCGTGCCCCCCCAGCCCCAGGCCGCCCCCGCGCCGCAGCCCCAGCCCCCGGTCGCGCCCAAGGCGGGCGCCCCGGCCCTGGTCAAGCCCGTGCAGGTCGACGCGCTGGCCGGCGTCGATCCCGACTCGCTCGGCCTCCTCGGCCCCGGCGAGGGCGGCCTCGGCGCCGACCTCTGGCGGGGGACCGACCGGGCGACGGTGCGGACCCTGTTGTCGGCGCTCCCCGAGCAGCTCGCCTCGCGAACCGCCCAGACTCTCGCCCGGCGGCTCCTCCTCACCTCGGCCGCCGCCCCCGAGGGCGAGGGCGAGCGGCTGATTGGGCTCCGCCTTGAGCGCCTGGCCCGCCTCGGCCACCTCGAGGACGCCGAGCGGCTGCTCGATCTCGTCCCCGGGCGCGAGCGCGACCAGGGACTGGCGCGGCGCCATTTCGACGACCTCTTCCTGCTCGACCGGACCCCCGAGGCCTGCCGGCTGGCGGAGCCGACCCTGCAGCTCTACGACGATCCCTACTGGCGAAAGCTGATGAGCTTCTGCCTGGCGCTGGCGGGACAGACCGAGGCGGCGCTCCTCACCGCCCGCCTGCTCGGCGAGGACGGTCACCAGGACGTGACCTTCTTCGCCCTCCTCGACGCCCTCGCCCGCCGCGCCAAGGCCGGCCCCCTGGAGGCGCCCGAGCCGCTCTACCTGGCCATGGCCCGGGCCGCCGAGGTGGAGGTGGCGCCGGCCCTCGTCGAGCGGGCGGGACCGGCGGTGCAGCGGAGCGTGGCGCTCGCCAGCAGGGCGGTCGACGAGGTGCGCCTGAAGGCCGCCTTCCGGGCCGAGGCCGCCGGCGCCCTGCCGGGCCCGGCGCTCGCCGAGCTCCTCGCCAAGGCGGCCTTCACCCGCGAGGACTTCGCCCAGCCCTTCACCCGGGCCAAGGCCGAGCCGCCCTTCCGCGGCCTGGCGCTCCTCTTCCAGGCGGCCCAGGCGCAGCCGGTGCGCACCGCCCGGGCCGAGGTCGCGCTCGCCATCCTCACCGAGGCCGCGCGCCTGGGCGTGTTCCCGGGCATCGCCCGCGCGCTCGCGCCACTCCTCAAGGCGATCGAGCCCTCGCCCGAGCTCCTCTGGTTCGCGGCCGAGGCCGCGCGCGCGCTCTACGCCGCCGGGCTCCCGGCCGAGGCCACCGCCTGGCGCGAGCTTGCCCTGCAGAAGGCCCGCTACGGCGGCGATCCCGATCAGCTGCACCTGCGCACCTGGCCGCTGGCGCGCCTCGCCGGGCCCTTCGCCCAGGGCGAGGACGCGCTCGGCAAGACCTTCGACGACTGGCGCGCCCTCATGACCAAGGAAAACCCCGAGGACGGGACCCGGCGGGCGGCCCAGTTCCTCGCCTTGGTCGAGGCGCTGGGCGGCGCCGGCGCGCCCGCCCAGGGGCAAAGTGACCTCTGGCGGGGCCTGCTCGCCCGCCCGCTCGTCGAGGCCGCCGAGCTGCCCTCGGCCGCCGCCTGGCACGCCCTCGCCGACGCGCTTGCGGCCAAGCGCAAGGGCGAGGCGCTGCTCCTCGCCATCATCGCGCTCGGCGCCGACGGCCCGGCGAGCACCCACCCGGTAGCGCTGGCGGCCGTGCTGACGACGCTCCGCAGCTTCGGCCTCGAGGCCGAGGCCCGCGCGCTGGCCGTCGAGGCGGCGCTCGCGGCCGGCCTATGAGCGGCGCCGACGGCCCGCCTTCGCCGAAGCGGAGCGCCGGCTTTGCGCAGGCAGGCCGATCCGCCGCCGCCGGCACGCGCCTCCTCGATGCCTTCCTCGAGCTCCTGGTGGCCGAGCGCGGCGCCGCCGCCAACACCGTCACCGCCTACCGTCGCGACCTCGACGACTTCGCCGCCTTCCTCGCCCGCCGCGGGCTCGGGCTCACCGAGGCCCGGGCCGACGACGTCCGCGATTACCTCGGCCGGCTTGCCCGGGAGCGGCTCTCGCCCCGCACCGGCGCGCGGCGGCTCTCGGCGCTCCGCCAGTTCCACCGTTTCCTGCTCGCCGAGGGCGTCCGCGCCGACGACCCCTCTGCCCAGGTCGACGGCCCCCGCCGCGGCCGGGCGCTGCCCAAGTACCTGGGCGAGGGGGAGGTGTCGGCGCTGATCGCCGCCGCCCGCCGGAAGCCGGGCCGGGAGGGGCTGAGGCTGAGCGCGCTCCTCGAGCTCCTCTATGCCACCGGGCTCCGGGTCTCGGAGCTGGTCGGGCTTCCGCGCTCGGCCCTCGCCCGCGGCGGCGAGGTGCTCATCGTCCGCGGGAAGGGGGCGAAGGAGCGGCTGGTGCCGTTGAGCGTGCCGGCGCGCGAGGCCGTCGCCGCCTGGCTTCGCCTCCGCGCCGGCGAGGGGACCGATGGGGCCCGCTCGCCCTGGCTCTTCCCCTCGCGCTCGGCCGCGGGGCACCTCACCCGCCAGTGGGTCACCCGCATGCTCAAGGAGCTGGCGGCGGCGGCCGGGATCGATCCCGCCCGCGTCTCGCCCCACGTGGTGCGCCACTCCTTCGCCAGCCACCTCATCGCCCACGGCGCCGACCTGAGGAGCGTGCAGCAGATGCTCGGCCACGCCGACATTGCCACCACCCAGATCTACACCCACGTCCTGGAGGACCGGCTGCGGGCGCTGGTCGGCGAGCATCATCCGCTGGCGCGGGGCACCCGCCGCCGACGGCGAGGTTGAAAACCGGGGCCGTCCCGGGCATGTTCTTGGGCCTCGCCCCGCCGGCCCGGCGGCGCGCCCGGCGTCGGCCAGAGGCCCCCCGACCGCGCCATCCCGGAGGTCCCGGATGACCCTTGCCAGTCCCGTCGGCCGCGCCCCGATCGGCGGCGCCGGCGCCCGCGCCTAGCGGCTACGGGGGCCGGGGGCAAATCGCGGGCGCGCCCAGGACATGCCGATGCGTCACTTCCTCGATTTCGAGAAGCCGATCGCCGAGCTCGAAGGCAAGATCGAGGAGCTCCGGCATCTCGGCGACGACGGCCGGCTCAGCATCGCCGAGGAGGTCGGCAAGCTGCAGGAGAAGGTGACGCGGCTCATTCGCCAGACTTACTCGCGCCTCACCCCCTGGCAGCGCACCCAGGTCGCCCGCCACCCCGACCGGCCGCACTTCTCGCACTACGTCGCCCGGCTGGTCGAGGGCTTCACCCCGCTCGCCGGCGACCGCGCCTTCGGCGAGGATCGGGCGGTGGTCGGCGGGATCGGGCGCTTCCGCGGCCACTCCGCCGTCATCCTCGGCCACGAGAAGGGCGCCGACACCGAGGGCCGCCTCCGGCACAACTTCGGCATGGCCCGCCCCGAGGGCTACCGCAAGGCGCGCCGCCTGATGCGGCTCGCCGAGCGCTTCCGCCTGCCGGTGATCAGCTTCGTCGACACCCCCGGCGCCTATCCGGGCGTCGACGCCGAGGCCCGCGGCCAAGCCGAGGCGATCGCGCGCTCGATCGAGACCTGCCTCGAGATCCGCGTCCCCTTCGTCGCCGCGATCATCGGCGAGGGCGGCTCCGGGGGCGCGGTCGCCATCGCCGCCGCCGACCGGGTGTTGATGCTCGAGCACGCGATCTATTCGGTGATCTCGCCCGAGGGCTGCGCCTCGATCCTGTGGCGGAGCGGGGACAAGGCGGAGGAAGCGGCCGAAGCGCTGAAGCTCACCGCCGCCGACCTCGAGCGCCTGGGCGCCATCGACGGCGTGGTCAAGGAGCCGCTCGGCGGCGCGCACCGCGAGCCCGAGGCCGCGATCGACGCCGTCGGCGAGGCCCTGGAGGCGGCGCTCGCCGGGCTCCGCGCCGTCGACGGCGGGGTCTTGAGGGCGCAGAGGCGCGACAAGTACCTGCGCATGGGAAGCCTCGGCCTCTCCGGCTGATCCGCGCCCCGGCCGCGGCCCCCGCCTCCGGCGGCGATGGCAATTTCTTTCAAGGCGCCGGGAATTTCTTTCAAATTGTGACGGCCGTCACATCCCGCCGGACCCGGCCCGCCTAGGGTAAGCGTCGAGGAGTGACGACCTCCGGTCGCCGGACGGGCCCGCGTCTTCAAGGCGGCGCCGTTCCGCAGGGACCGGTTCCCTCTCCCCATCTCACGGCCGGACCCGGCCGGCTTCCGACCGGGGGCCCGCCGCAGCGCCGGGGGCATATCTCCTCCACCCTCCGGGGACCAACCGGAGACTGCGTACCCTCCCCAACCCGCGCCGACCCTCCCTCGGCGCGGGTTCTTCTTTGCCGTGGAGCAGGCGGACGCCGCCGCCCGTCAGTGCAGGCGGCCGTGGCAGTGCTTGTACTTGCGCCCCGAGCCGCAGGGGCAGGGAGCGTTGCGGGAAACCTTGCCCCAGGTGGTGGGATCGGCTCGGTCGGGCGCCGCCGCCGGGGCGCGCGAGACCGCCGGGCGCGCCGGCGCCGGGCCGTCCGGCCAGGCCCCGCCGCCGTTGCCGCGCGCCGGCCCGCCGGCCATGGCGAGGGCCGGGTCCTCGCGGGTCTCGCGCAGGGGCCGGCTCCGCTCGTGCGGGACGAGCGACTCCTCCTCGGGGGCGGTGCGGATCTCGACATGGCAGAGCACGCTGGTGACGCGCTCGCGGAGCTGGACGAGCATGGCCTGAAACAGGTTGAAGGCCTCGTACTTGTACTCGTTCAGGGGATCGCGCTGGCCGTAGGCCCTGAGCCCGATCCCCTGGCGGAGGTGATCGAGCGACAGAAGGTGCTCCTTCCAGATCTGGTCGACGAGCTGCAGGAGCAGGCTCTTCTCGACCATGCGCATCACGTCGGGGCCCCAGTTGGCCGCCTTCTCCGCCATCTTGCGGTCGGCGGCACTGATGATGCGCTCGCGGATCTCCTGATCGGCGATGCCCTCCTCCGCCGCCCACTCGCGGATCGGCAGGTCGAGGCCGAAGATGCGCAGCGCGTCCTCGTGCAGCCCGGCGATGTCCCACTGCTCGTGATAGGCCTTCTCGGGGATGCGCCGGGAGACGATCTCGTGCGCGACCTCGTGGCGCATGGCGGTGATCTCGTCGGCGGTGTCGCGGCTGGCCATGATCTCGCGGCGCTGCTCGTAGATCACCTTGCGCTGGTCGTTCATGACGTCGTCGAACTTGAGCAGGTTCTTGCGGATGTCGAAGTTGCGCGCCTCGACCTTCTGCTGGGCCTTCTCGATCGCCTTGTTGATCCAGGGGTGGACGATCGCCTCGCCCTCCTGGAGGCCGAGCCTTTGCAGCATCCCGTCCATGCGCTCGGAACCGAAGATGCGCATCAGGTCGTCCTCGAGCGAGAGGAAGAACTTGGACGCCCCCGGGTCGCCCTGGCGGCCCGAGCGGCCGCGGAGCTGGTTGTCGATGCGCCGGCTCTCGTGGCGCTCGGTGCCGATGACGTAGAGCCCGCCGCCGGCGAGCGCGACCTTCCTGGCCTCCTCGATCTCGGCCCGGATCGCCGCCTTGCGCCGCGCCCGGTCGCCCTCGTCGGAGATGCCGGACAGCTCCTCCTTGAGCCGCATCTCGAGGTTGCCGCCGAGCTGGATGTCGGTGCCGCGCCCGGCCATGTTGGTGGCGATCGTCACCGCCCCGGGGCGCCCCGCCTGGGCGATGATGTAGGCCTCCTGCTCGTGGTAGCGGGCGTTCAGCACCTGGTGCGGAATCTTCTTCTTCTTGAGCTGGGCCGCGAGATGCTCGGACTTCTCGATGCTCACCGTACCCACCAGCACCGGCTGCGAGCGCGCCCGGGCCTGCTCGATCTCGGCGATGATCGCGCCGTGCTTCTCGGCCAGCGTCCGGTAGACCTCGTCGTTGTGGTCGGTCCGGATCATCGGCATGTTGGTCGGAATCTCGATCACCTCGAGGCCGTAGATCTGGCGGAACTCCTCGGCCTCGGTCATCGCCGTGCCGGTCATGCCGGCGAGCTTGGGATAGAGCCGGAAGTAGTTCTGGAAGGTGATCGAGGCGAGGGTCTGGTTCTCGTTCTGGATGCCCACCGCCTCCTTGGCCTCGAGCGCCTGGTGCAGGCCGTCGGAATAGCGCCGGCCCTCCATCATCCGGCCGGTGAACTCGTCGATGATGACCACCCGGCCGTCCTTGACGATGTAGTCGGTGTCGCGCTGGAAGAGGGTGTGCGCGCGCAGCGCTTGGTTGACGTGGTGGACGATGGTGACGTTGCCGATGTTGTATAGCCCGCCCGGCTTCAGGAGCCCCGAGTCCTCGAGCATCGACTCGGCCTTGAGGCTCCCGGCCTCGGTCAGCGTCACCGTGCGGAGCTTCTCGTCCTTCTCGAAGTCCTCCGGCTTGAGGCGGGGGATGATGGCGTTGACCCGGGTGTAGAGGTCGGAGTTGTCCTCGGTCGGCCCGGAGATGATGAGCGGGGTGCGGGCCTCGTCGATCAGGATCGAGTCGACCTCGTCGACGATGGCGTACTGGAAGTCCCGGTGGACCATCTCCTCGAGCCGGAACTTCATGTTGTCGCGCAGGTAGTCGAAGCCGAGCTCGTTGTTGGTGCCGTAGGTGACGTCGGCGGCATAGGCGGCACGACGCTCGTCGTCGTCGAGCCCGTGGACGATGCAGCCGACCGACAGCCCGAGGAAGCGATAGATCTGGCCCATCCACTCGGCGTCGCGCTTGGCCAGGTAATCGTTCACCGTGACCACGTGCACGCCCTTGCCGGCGAGGGCATTGAGATAGACCGGCAGCGTTGCCACCAGGGTCTTGCCTTCGCCGGTCTTCATCTCGGCGATCATGCCGCGATGGAGGACGATCCCGCCCAAGAGCTGGACGTCGAAGTGGCGCTGCTCGAGGGTGCGCTTGGAGGCCTCGCGCACGGTGGCGAAGGCCTCGACCAGGAGATCGTCGAGGCTCTCGCCCGCCTGGTGCCGCCCGCGGAGCCACTCGGTGCGGGCGCGGAGCTCGTCGCCGCTCAGCCGCTCGAGCTCCGGCTCCAGCGCCCCGACCGCCGCCACCGTGCGCTGGAGGCCGCGCAAGTACCGTTCGTTCGCGCTGCCGAAGACCTTTCGGGCGAGGGACTTGAGCATCGACTCCTCAGGGAGGCCGCGACGCGGCCGCGACCCCGCTTTGCGCGCGGTCGCCGGACAGGTCGCAAGACAGATAGAACCGGCCCTCCCCCATGTCAACGCCACCTCCGCGGCCGGGCGGCGGCGGCCCGCGGCGCGGCACGCGGCGGCGGCCACGAAAAAGGTTTACAATTGGCCCCGGCTGTGAGAGTATGTGTTCCAAGTGCAAGTAGGCTCCGGACGCAAGTAGCTTCCGGTCAGGCGCATCTCGAGGCTCCATCCCGGCGCAGGAACGTGCCGGAACCGCCCGGAAGGGCCTCTCGAAGCGCCGAACCTCAGGAGGAGGTTTAGAGCGATGGACCCGACCCAATCCAAACCCATGGCGGTTGACGCCGAGCGCGTGTCGGCGCTTCGCGTTGGCATGGCCGATCTGCACCGTGGCCCCGAGGGAGGCGGCCCCGATCACGGCTCCTATCCCCGCGGCCCGGCGGTGGAGATCGACCTCTCGGCCAGCGCCAGCCTGGCCTTCGGCAAGATGGTCTCGACCGCGGCCAACCTCTCGCGGCTGGTCGGCCGGATCGCCGATACCGCCGTCGAGGCGATGTTCAGCGGCGCGATCGCCAAGCTCCAGTCCGACCTCGCGGGCCTGTTCACCATGTTCGGGCACCCGCCGATGAAGGCGGCGCAGATGGCGGCGCGGATCGCCTCGGCCGTGTTCGGCGCCTTCCACCCGCCGAGCCGTCTCGCCGAGGCGGTGGGCGCGGTCGCGGCCAAGGACGGCATCGCGCTCTACGGCCTGGACGGGCAGGTGGTGGCCGCCTCGCGGTCGCTGTCGCTGGCCGTGCAGTCGCTGGAGGTGACCGGCGACCCGGCCGGCGGCCGGATCGATTTCACCTTCCGCGGCCTGTCGGTCCAGGCCGAGAGCGCCGTCGCCGCCCTTGCCGGCCCCCACGCGTGGGCGGAGGGGGACGACGTTCCGCGCGGCGTGTTCTTCGATCCCGGCACGGGCGGCGCCTCGGAGCGGCCCGGAGCGGCCGCCGGCGACGACGAGCCGGTGCGCGACTCGTTCGTCCGCGTGCGCCATGTCGAGGGCGCCGACGGGGCGCCCCCGAGCCGGCTTCGCGTCGATGTCGTCCTGCCGCTGATCGAGCGGGCCGCAGCGGCCGAGCCGACCGCGGGCGCGGGCAACGTCGACGACGACGGCGCGACCGGGGCCCCCCGCTTCGACGCGGTGGCCTAGCAAGCTTTGGCTCCAGCGGACGGCCCCCCGGCGGCGCGGCGCCCCGGGAGGCCGGGAATGACTGGCCTCGAGGCTCGCGGAACCGCTTCGCGGGCCTCCTTCTTTTTCCCCGCCGCGGGCTTGCCAAGGAGTGGGGGAATCGGGCACTTCTACCGCCGTCGGGCGGGGCGGCGCCGGCCGCCCCGCGCCCCCGAACCACGCCAGAGCCGCCGCCATGCCCACGGTCTCGCCCCTCGCCCCCGAGAGCTTCCCCGAGCTATCCCCCGTCGCCGGCGTGCGCCTAGCGAGCGGGGCCTGCGGGCTGCGCTACCAGGGGCGGACCGACCTGATGCTCGCCGAGCTGGCGCCGGGAACGCGGGTCGCCGGCGTCTTCACCCGCTCGCTCACCGCCTCGGCCCCGGTGGAGTGGTGCCGGGCGGCGCTCGCGGGCGGGCGGGCGCGGGCGCTGGTGGTCAACTCGGGCAACGCCAACGCCTTCACCGGCAAGGCCGGGGCGGCCTCGGCGGCGCGGGTGGCGCGGCGCGCCGCCGAGACCTTCGCCTGCCGCCCGCGCGAGGTGTTCCTGGCCTCGACCGGGGTGATCGGCGAGCCCCTGGAGGACGGCAAGATCGCGGCCGCGCTTCCCCGCCTTCGCGACTCCTTGAGCGAGGGCGCCTGGCGGGCCGCGGCCGAGGCGATCATGACCACCGACACCTTCCCCAAGCTCGCCACCCGCAGCACCGAGATCGCGGGCACGCGCGTCACCCTCAACGGCTTCGCCAAGGGCGCCGGCATGATCGCCCCCGACATGGCGACCACGCTCGGCTTCGTCTTCACCGACGCGGCGATCCCGTCGGCGGCGTTGCAGCCGCTCCTGGCGCGGGCCGCCGACCGCTCGTTCAACGCCATCACCGTCGACGGCGACACCTCGACCAGCGACACGCTGCTCTTGTTCGCCACCGGCCGGGCGGGGAACCGCAAGCCGGCCTCGGCCGGCGATCCCGCGCTTCGCGCCTTCCGCGCCGCGCTCGAGAACCTCGTCCTCGACCTCGCCCAGCAGGTGGTGCGCGACGGCGAGGGGGCGAGCAAGTTCGTCGCCATCACCGTCACCGGCGCCGCCTCGGCCCGGGCGGCGCGGCGGATCGGGCTCGCCATCGCCAACTCGCCCCTGGTCAAGACCGCGATCGCCGGCGAGGACGCCAACTGGGGCCGGATCGTGATGGCGGTCGGCAAGTCGGGCGAGCGGGTCGACCGCGACCGCCTCGCGATCTCGATCGGCGGGGTCGCGGTGGCGGCCGAGGGCTGGGTCGTCCCCGGCTACGACGAGGCCCCGGTCGCCGCCCACATGAAGGGCCGCGAGATCGCCATCGCGGTGGACGCGGGCGTGGGGCGCGGTCGGGCCACGGTCTGGACCTGCGACCTCACCCACGCCTACATCGACATCAATGGCAGCTACCGGAGCTGAGGGCGGCTTTCCCCCGCTGACGACCGAGCGGCTGGTCGTCCGCCGCCTGGAGGATGCGGACGCGGCCACGGTCCACCGCCTGATCAACGACTGGGAGGTGGCGGGCAAGCTGTCGCGGGTGCCGTTCCCCTTCCCGCCCAAGGACGTGGCGGCGTGGATTCGCGCCACCCACGCGGCCCTGGCCAAGGGCCGCGAGTTCGCCCTCGGAGTCGCGCTCCGGGCCGAGGGCGACCTGGTCGGCGTGGTCGGGCTGATCGTCGACGAGACCCGCACCCGCGCCGACCTCGGCTACTGGATCGGCCGCGCCTACTGGAACCGCGGCTACGCCACCGAGTCGGTCCGCCGCCTGGTCGAGTTCGCCTTCGTCAACCTCGGCCTGGAGCGGCTGTGGGCGGTGACGCTGGTCGAGAACGACGCCTCGGCGCGGGTGCTGAGGAAGCTGGGCTTCCGCCACGAGGGGCTGTTCAAGCACGACTTCCCCGCCCGCGGCGAGGTCAAGACCGTCAATCGCTACGCCCTGACCCGCACCGAGCTCCGCCGGGCGACACCGGCCTCCGGGTTCCCCGCCGGCGGGGGCGCGCGGCCGGTGGTGCTGGTGGCGGCGGTGGCGCTGATCGACGCCGACGACCGGGTGCTGATCGCGCGGCGGCCCGAGGGCAAGGCGATGGCGGGCCTGTGGGAGTTCCCGGGCGGCAAGGTGCACGCCGACGAGACCCCCGAACAGGCGCTGATCCGCGAGCTCAAGGAGGAGCTGGCGATCGACGTCGAGGCGAGCTGCCTCGCGCCGCTGACCTTCGCCAGCCACGCCTACGAGGGCTTCCACCTCCTGATGCCGCTCTATGTCTGCCGGGTGTGGGGGGGCACGCTCCGCCCGCGCGAGGGCCAGGAGGTCGCCTGGGTGCGAGTGGGCCGGCTCGGCGACTACCCCATGCCGCCGGCCGACAAGCCGCTGGTCGCGATGCTCCGCGACTTCCTTTAGACTTCGCCCCATCGCCACCGGAGCCCGGCCGCCCGCGCCATGACCCAGCCCACCGCCGCCCTCCTCGTCGTCGGCAACGAGATCCTGTCGGGGCGCACCCGCGACGCCAACGTCCAGTTCCTGGCCGCGCGGCTGGCGGCGCTCGGCATCCCGCTCCGCGAGGTGCGGATCGTCGCCGACGTCGAGGAGGCGATCATCGAGGCGCTGAACGCGCTCCGCGCCCGCTATACCTACGTCTTCACCACCGGCGGCATCGGCCCGACCCACGACGACATCACGGTCCCTTGCGTGGCCCGGGCGTTCGGAGTGGGGGTGAGGCGCCATCCCGAGGCGGTGCGCCGGCTTACGCGCCACTACCCGCCCGGGCAGCTCAACGAGGCCCGCCTCAAGATGACCGAGGCGCCGGAGGGGGCGACGCTGATCGACAACCCGGTGAGCGCCGCTCCCGGCTTCGCCATCGGCAACGTCTTCGTGCTCGCCGGGGTGCCCAACATCATGCAGGCGATGTTCGAGGGCATCGCGCCCCGGCTGGTGGGGGGAAGGCCGGTGCTCTCGCGCACCCTGACCGCCGGCATCGGCGAGGGCCTCCTGGCCGGGGGCGTGGCCGAGGTCCAGCGCCGGCACGCGGGCGTCGAGATCGGCAGCTACCCCTACTTCCAGATGGGCCGCTACGGCACCTCGATCGTCATCCGCGGCACCGAGCGGGCGGCGATCGACGCCGCCGCCGCGGAGGTAGCGGCGCTGATGCGATCGCTCGGCGCCGAGCCCCGGGACATGACCGGACGGTCGCCGGAGGACGAGGCGGAGGCGTAGGGGCCGGGCCGGAATGATTGCGTTGGAATCAACGTCTCATGGGTCTTGTAGATCGTCATGGCCGTGCTTGGCACGGCCATCCACGCCTTCCGATCCCCGGAATTGCCAACCGATCCACGTGGATGCGCGGGTCAAACCCGCGCATGACGGCAATCCTGTGATGCCCCGATTTTTCGCAATTCCGTTCGAGTGAGCCTGGCCGGCGCGGGCCGCGACCGCGGGCGATGATGGCGGGCGCCGCCCGAGCGACGGACCTGCCGTCATCGGCCTTGGGGTTGTCCGGGCTGGACGTGTAGAGTGGTCTTAAGTTGGGTCCGCTTCGGACGGTCAGGGACTCGATGGTCATGAAGTACAGGGTGGTCCTCAAACGAACCGACGAGGGTTACAGCGTCAGTTGTCCGGGTCTGCCCGGATGCTGGTCGCAGGGCGCGACCGAGGCCGAGGCCATCGGCAACATCCGCGATGCCATCGCCGAGTATCGGGCTGCGGTCGCCGCAACGCTTGTTGGCGAAGATGTCCGGGAAGTCGACGTGACCGATTAGCGATGCCCAGGATTCCGGGCGTCAACCACCGCCGTGCCATTCGCGCCCTTGATAAGGGCCGGATTTCGGGTCGTTCGTGAAGGCCGCAGGCACGTGGTGATGTCCGACGGGAACCGGTTTCTCACCATTCCGCGCAATGATCCCATCAACGCCTATACCATGGGCGGGATCGCGGCCGACGCGGGGCTTGGCGTCGAGGAGTTCAAGACGCTGCTGTAATCGTCCCCGTGGCGGAACAGGCAGACGGGGAGGGTTTGAATGGTTGATTTAGGTTGGTTCGTTTGTTCTCGTTTTCGTGATGGCCTGACCGTTTGACCGCGCCGGCCCGACCCGGGCCTCAAATCGCGGCCGATGCCGGCGGGCGCCGCCCGCGCTAATCTGGCGTGGCGATCGGCCCCGTTGCGCGGGGCAGGCGCGCGCCCGCTTGGCGGAACCGGTAGACGCAACGGACTTAAAATCCGTTTCCCTGTCGGGAGTGGGGGTTCGAATCCCCCAGCGGGCACCAGTGATTTCAATCAGTTACGGCCTTTGTAGCTTAGACTCACCCAGCCCGGACCTTACACCGCTTTCGCTCGTGGCTGCCAGCGTGCTTCCCTGTCGCCGTTGAGCACAGGTCGTTCAGGTAGCAGGCGCTGCAAACTGGGCCACGGGCCTTACACCAGTTCCTTCCGATCTCCCAACTCGGCAGGTCCATGATGCCCGGAAACTCGGGGTGGAGCGATCTTGCCTTGTACACAACCTGTTCAATTGTGGCGTCAGCGGCGCAAAGGCCTAGCCGAGCAAAAACGCGCCGGACATGCACGTCCGCCGAGATATCGATCGAGTAGAAATCAGAGAATGGAACCTTAAAGCGGCGCGCAAGGATATTGGCCGCCATGCTCGCTATTTTTGGACCAATGCCGTCAAACTCAAGAAAACGATAAACCACCTCAGCGCTTGGCGGATTTCCAGCCCAAATGCGGGATGCATCACCTCCATAGCGGCTGGTGATTCGCTGGACTGCTGACCAGAACAGCCCGCTCATCGTATCAACAAAGCGATGGAGCGGCGCCGGCTTTGACATCAACCTCTTCACGTCTGCCCGCGACAGCCGGCTCAGAGCTTCCATCGAAAACCCGCCCAGCCTTTCCGAAATCGCGTACGGGACAAGCCATGCTCTTTCAGCCTTTATCTGGCGATCCATCACACAGGCGATAACGAAGGCGTGTGGATATCTGTCGAAGTCATTTAACAGGATGTCAGCTTCGGGACGTTGGGTGAACTGAACCAGCCCCTTCGGGGCCGCGAACAGGGTCTGCCCGCGCTCAACCAGTCGACTACGTATAGCTTTTTCAGTCATCCCCGCCCCGGGGCGAGGGCGCGCTTCACCGCCTCGGGTTCGCGGGCGATGACCCTGATCAGCACCCGTGCGGCGCAGTCGGGCCGGCGCCGGTCCTGCTCCCAGGCGTGGATGGCGGTAACGTCGAGGCCGAACGCCCGGGCGAAGGCGCGCTGGCTCAAACCCAGCCGCCTGCGCACGGCGGCCACATCCACGGCCTTCGGCACCTCGACCGCGTAGGACG
The DNA here is from genome assembly GCA_016202695.1 of Pseudomonadota bacterium. Classification (GTDB taxonomy): domain Bacteria; phylum Pseudomonadota; class Alphaproteobacteria; order JACQOE01; family JACQOE01; genus JACQOE01. The sequence continues at coordinate 34,142 of JACQOE010000098.1, forward strand.
AGAGCGCGACCTCGTCGCGCGCGTGGGCCAGCGCCTCCTTCGCCGCGGTGATCAGGCGCCGGCCGGCCGCGCTATGCTTCGCCCGCGAGCGCGGCGAGGGCGCGGCGGATTTCCTTCTTGTCGTCACCGGTCAGGTCCTCCGCTTCGCCCTCCGCACCACGGGCAATGCACCCCTCTCCCCCTTACAGCGCCGACTTGGGCAGCATGGCGTGCACGCCCTTCTCGGAATTCACGAGCTGGGTGATGTGCATGTCGCAGGCGAGGCTGCACAGCATGTAGGCGTCCTCGCGCGAGAGGTTGGCGAGCGAGGCGATGAGCCCGATCATGTCGCGCAGCGCCCGCTTGGCGGCGTCGTCGAGATCGGTGTCGAAGGCCATGGTGATGTAGTGGGTCGGCGTCTCGGCCCGCGGGTAGGCGAGCTTCAGGTCCTTGCGGAGCACGATCTCGAAGGTGCCATTGAGCGAGGTCTCCAGCGCCGAGACGTCGACCTCGCCGTCGCCCTGCACGCCGTGGCCGTCGCCGATCGAAAGGAGCGCCCCCGGCACCCAGACCGGCAGGTAGAGGGTGGAGCCGGCCAGGAGCTCCTTGTTGTCGAGGTTGCCGCCGTGCTCGCGCGGCGGGCCCGAGGGGATGCGCCCGTAGGCCGGCGGCGGCGCCACCCCGATCACGCCGAAGAAGGGCGAGAGCGGAATCTCGGTCCCCCAGGGCATCTTGCAGACCTTCCGCTTGCGGTCGATGGGGATGTGTACCAGCCGGCTCTTGGGGAAGTCCTCGGGCAGCGTCCCCACCAGCGGGCGGATGTTGTTCATGCCCCAGTCCATGGCCAGGCGGATGTCGCGGATGCGGACCTCGAGGGTGTCGCCGGGCTCGGCCCCCTCGACCCAGATCGGGCCGGTGATGATGTGGGCGCTGCCCTTGATCTCCAGCTTCTCGTGCACGGCCCGGAGCGCGGCCGGAACCTCGAAGCCGGCGCCGGGCAGCGTGCCCGGCCGCGAGGCCACCAGGCACTCGATCTCCACCGTGTCGCCCGAGGCGATCCGGAGCACCGGCTTGAGCGCGGCCTCGAAGTAGCCCCAGTGGACCGTCTCCGGCGTCGCCTTGAGCTGGTGGGTCTTCGCCATCTCCCCCTCCTATGCGAATGCGAACGGAACGTTTCCCGACCGCGGAGCCTATCGCAGCCGGGGCGCGGACGGGAGGGAAAAGCGCGCGGCTCGCGCGCGGCCGGCCCTTCGCCGCCGCCTCAACCCCCGCCGAGCACGCGCCGCGCGTTCTCGACCGCGATCGGGCGCTGCGCCTCGGGGGAGAGGCTTCCGAGCAGCAGCCGGATACGCTCGATCTCCCTCCGGTACCTGTCGGGACTGAAGCTGCGGCGGCCGAACTTGGCGTCGGTTCCGATCATGAAGCGACCCGGCATCTCCTCGAACAGCTTGGCCCAGTCCTCGTAGAGGGCGCCCTGTTCGTCGGTCACCGGCTCCAGGTTCCGCCAGCCGTCGTGCTCGCGCACGATCTTCAGGTTCATCATCACGGTCGGATAGGCGGCGAGGATGCGGCGCGCGTTCGTCGGGTTCGTCATCGCCGTATGCGAGAGGATGAGCTTAAGATTGGGGAACCGTCGGAAGAGGAGCGCGAGCCCGCCGAACACCTCGTCCTCGTGCGACGCGCCCTCGGGTTCGACCGGCTCGGCGTGCAGATCGAGCCAGGCGCCCTTGCCGGCGGCGAGCCCGACGATGGCGAGGAACGGCTTGAATCCGGGCGCGTAGGTCACGACCGCCTGATCGCCCTTCTTGTTGAAGTGAAAGAGCCCGATCTCGCCCACCCCGGCGCAGGAAGGCGCGGCAAGATCGGCGCTCAGGCGCGCGAGGATCGAGTCAACCTCGCGCTCACGATAGCCGAGGGCGAAGGCATCGTTCAGCCAGACGCTGATGTAGTCCGAGCCGCAGAAGAGCCGCACCCGACCCTGCCCCCGCGCGAGCAGCTCGCGCTTCTCGTCCTGGCCCTGCGCGCTCTCGCGGAAGCGGCCCTCGTTCGGCGTCGGCATGAAGACCGCGGTCTCGACCCCGGCTTCGGCGAGCGCGGCGAGGATCGCGCCGAGGTCGTTGGCCTCGCGGCGCCGCGGCGGATCGAGGTGCAGGTGGGCGTCGATGATCGGCCCGCGATACGCCGTGCGCGGGGCCCGCACCGGACGGGCGGGATCGGAGCGCGTTCGCTCGATCGCGAAGTCGGCCCGGGGAAGCAACTCGCCCTCCGCCGCCTTGCCCGGGGGCGCGGCGAGCGCGAGCGCGGTGAGCGCGAGCGCGGTGAGCCAGATTGCCGTCCGCGGGGCCATGTCCTCGTCGTCTCCCTTCTGCGCGCGCGGTCGGCCCTTCGCCCCCGCCTCAGCCCTCGCGGCCGCGGCCGCGCTCGCGCTCGTGCAGGCGGGCGATGCTCTCGACCACCGCCGCCACCTCCTCGTCGGCAAGCGGCGGGTCCGAGCGCATCCGGTTCCAGGCCAGCATCAGCTCCAGCGCCACCGCCGGGTCGACCCCGTGCCAGAGGAGATGGCCGACCAGCGAGGCGATGGTGGTGTTCCGCTCGCCCTCCTTCACCCCCGCCCGCACCAGCGCCCGCCAGTAAGCGAGCGGCCGGCCGTGGCGAGGCCCCTCCCCAGACCGCGCCATCGCCTCGAGCCAGGCGGGGAGCGGGGCCAGCGCCGCCTCGCCCAGCGCCCGCTCGACCACCCAGGCGTAGTGCCGGCCCGAGGGATGGATCGAGGGCGGCGCCACCACCAGGCCGCCCTCGCCCCTGAGGTCGATCCCGGGGGCGAGGCCGACGTGGCTCCGCACCCCGAGATGCGGGGCGGCGAAGTAATGGTGCCGCCCGCCCCCGCCGCTGGTCGCGGCCACGGTGTCGGGCAAGGGCCCGTGCCGGCGCTCCCACTCGGCTAGGCTCTCGGCGCCGCCGTGGCGGGGATCGACGTCGAGCACGACCAGCCCTGAGACCGCGCCGGTGACGAGGCCGACGTTCGCCCCCGGCCAGCGCGAGAACCAGGCCGCGACCTCGGCCTCGCTCGCGCGCCGATGCTGGAAGTCCTCCCAGCGCACCAGCGGCGCCTTGCCCCGCGCCTTGAGCGGGACCACCGAGAGGCCGAGCCGGGCATAGCGAATCGCCGCCTCGCGGATAAGGGTTTCCTCGCTCACCGATGCCGTCCTCGCTCGCCGGGCATGGCCGAGCCTAGAGCATGATCTTCCCGGATTGAACCGTCTGCGCCGGAGGCCTTTTGCGGCGCGGGCAGGAGCGGGGCGAAGCGCGTAGCGGGGCCTACGGGCGAGCCCGGCGACGAACCCGGGGCGCACGCAGCAGGCCCTTGATCCGGTTGGGGCGGAGGCCCCATATGGTCGGCGGCCGCCCGCTCCCGGGACTCGGGTCCGAGGGAAGGCCGGCCGCAAGGGGACTTAACCGCTCCATGATCGCCTACCTCCGCGCCCGCCCGCGCCTGCGCTTCTGGCTCCTCTGCCTCGCGACCTTCGTCGCCGTCCAGTCCCTCACCCGGCTGACGCTCATCGCCTGGGGCCTCTCCTCGGCCCCCGGCTTCGGCGCCGAGACGCTCCGCGCCCTCGCCCTCGGCCTGGTCAACGACGCGGCGATGGGGGTCCTGCTCGGGGCGCCGTTCCTGGCCGGTATGTACCTGGTTCCCGGGCTCCTGCGCCGCCCCGTGGGCAAGGCGGCGGGACACCTCGTCTTCTTCGCCCTGCTCGCGCTCCTGGTCTTCAACCTGGTGGCCGAGACGATCTTCTGGAACGAGTTCGACAGCCGCTACAACTCGATCGCCGTCAACTACCTGATCTTCCCGCGCGAGGTGGTCGGCAACATCCGCCAGTCCTTCGACCTCGGGCTCCTCCTGCCGCCGATCCTGGCGGCGGCGGCGGCGCTTTACTGGCCGCTGCGGCGCCGCTTGAGCGCCGCGCTGGCGGCGCCCCTCGCCGGCGGCGAGCGGCTGCGGGCGCTCGGCGCCGGGCTCGCGGCGGTGGCGCTCACGGTTCCGGCCCTCGCCATCGAGTCCTCCCAGCACTTCGCCAACCGCGAGCTCGACGAGATCGCCGCCAACGGCCTGCACAGCCTCTTTCGCGCCGCCCTCACCAACGATCAGCGCTACGACGGCCTCTATCTCGCCATGCCCGAGGGCGAGGCCCTGCCGATCGTCCGCGCCCTGGTGGCGCAGGACAACACCCGCCCGCTCGCCCCCGCCGGCCCCGAGGCCGGGCTGTGGCGGCGGGTGAGCGGCTCGGGATCGCCGAAGCGGCTCAACGTCGTGCTCGTGATCGAGGAGTCGTTCGGCTCGACCTACGTCGACAGCCTCGACAACACCCGCGGCGAGGCGATCTCGCCCCGCCTCGACCGGCTGGCCAGGGAGGGCCTCCTCTTCACCAACGTCCACGCCACCGGCAACCGCACGGTGCGCGGCCTCGAGGCCATCCTCACCTCGTTCCCGCCGATCCCCGGCGTCGCCACCGTCCGGCGCGCCGGCGCCGACGGCATGAACTCGCTCCCGACCGCGCTCAAGCGCCTCGGCTACGAGACCGCCTTCCTCTACGGCGGGCGGGCGGTGTTCGACAACATGGGCTGGTTCTGGTCGCACATCGGCTTCGACCACGTCTGGGACCAGGGCGACATCGCCGAGGACGGCTTCACCACCGCTTGGGGCGTGGCCGACGAGTACCTCTTCGGCGAGGCGCTCAGGCGCCTCGATCAGCACGCCGGCGCGGGACGGCCCTTCTTCCTCGGCCTCCTCACCGTCTCCAACCACCGCCCCTACCTCTATCCCGACGGGCGGATCGACAAGCCCGCGGCCCGGAGGCGCAAGGAGAACGCCGCCACCTACGCCGACTGGGCGTTCGGCGACTTCATCGAGCGGGCCCGCGGTCACGCGTGGTTCAAGGACACGGTCTTCGTCTTCATCGGCGATCACGGGCCCCGGGTCTACGGCGCGGCAATCGTGCCCGTGCCCTCCTACCGGGTGCCGCTCCTCTTCTATTCGCCCGCCCACCTCCCCGCGCGGCGGATCGGCGTGCTCGGCTCGAGCCTCGACGTCGCGCCGACGCTGCTCGGCCTCCTCGGGGTCGACTACGACAGCCCCTTCTTCGGCGTCGACCTGATGCGCGTGCCCGAAGGCGGCGGCCGGGTGGTGATGGAGCACAACTACGCCATCGCCTACGCCGAGGGCGGCAAGGTCGCCGCCCTGGTGCCGGGACTCGAGGCGCGGGGCTACCTGATGGAGCCCGGCCCGCGCGAGCTGCGCCCCGCGCCCGGCGTCGATCGCGAGACCCTGACCAAGGCGATCGCGCTCGCCCAGACCGCCCATCACATGTTCTACGCCGGCGCCTACCACCGCTGGGCGGCGCCGGCCGCGGGCCCGACGCCGGGCTCCTAACCGAGCCACGGCATCCAGCCGCCGAGGCCGAGCCAGAGGGCGGCGATCGCCATCGCCGCCAGGGTCATCGGCACGCCGGCGCGGGCGAAGTCGGCGAAGGTGAGCCGCACCCCCGAGGCCGCCGCCCGCTCGACCACGATCAGGTTGGCGAGGCTGCCGACCAGGAGCAGGTTCCCGGCCAGGGTCGAGAGGAGCGCGAGCCCGTAGAGCGCCCCCACCGGCGGCGACGGCCAGATCGCCATCAGCAGGATCACCGAGGGGACGTTGCCGATGGTGTTGGACATCGCCAGCGCCAGGGGCGCGAGCACGCCGAGCGAGTCGGGAAGGAGCCCCCGCCCGGCCAGCCAGGCGAGGCCGTCGGCCGCCATCCCGGTGCCGGCGAAGGCCGCGGTGATCGTGAACAGGCAGGCGAAGAGGAGGAGGAGGTGCCAGTCGACCGCGCCGATCATCTGCCGGCTCGCCAGCGTGCGGCTGGCCAGGAGCGCCGCCGCGATCGCCAGCGCGCCGATCTCGCGCGGGACCGGGGTGGCGAAGAGGAGGATCAAGAGGAGGGTGGCAATCAGGCCCTTGCCGATCTGCCAGCGATTGATCGGCACCCCCACGACCCGCGTCGGCAGCGGCACCGCCGCGCGCCCGAGCTCGCGGCGCCAGGTGACCCGGACGGCGAGGAAGACGGCGAGGAGCGCCAGCCCCGCCGGCGCCCCGCACACCGCGGCGAAGGCCCAGAAGTCGAGCCCGCCCACCTGGCCGATCAGGATGTTCTGGGGGTTGCCGATGAGGGTGGCGGCCGAGCCGGCATTGCTGCCCCCGGCGAGCGCCATCAGGTAGGGCCGCGGGTCGCGCCCCCGGCCGCCGATCCCGGCGCAGAGGAGCGGCGTCATCGCGTAGACGACGATGTCGTTGGCGAGGATCGCCGAGAGCCCCCCGCTCACCGCCACGGTGAGGGCGAGGAGCCCGGTCGGCGAGGCGGCGGCGCGGGTGATCGCCCCGGCGCAGAGGTCGTAGAAGCCGGCCGCCGCGAACTGGGCGGAGAGGATCATCAGGGCGAACAGGAGCACGATCGTCGGCGCGTCGACCGCGCGGCCGATGTCGGCGACGCCCACCGCACCGGTGGCGAGGAGAAACGCCAGCGCCATCAGCGCGATCCCGGTGCGGTCGATCCTGAGCCCCGGCACCCGCCCGAGGGCCATGCCGAGGTAGGTGGCGACGAAGACGGCGACGATGAGCGGTGTCATGGCTTCGGAAGGGGGTTGGCGGTAGCCGGGCGGGGCCGGCGTCGGCCTTCCTTCGGCCGGCATCGGTAGCCGAAAGCGGCCCGCCCGCCTAGCCCCGGCCGCGAAGCCCGGGGCTTGGCCACCCGTCGCCGCAAGGGCACCGAAGTACCGCGCCCCCGCTAAGTCATTGTAGACTGGCGCTTATGCCCGAGGCCTCCCGCCCCGCCCTTCATCGGTTGGCTCCGCCGCGCGCGCCCAAGCGGCCGACGACCCGCTCGCGTCACGGCGAGACCGTGGTCGACGATTACGCTTGGCTGAAGACGCCCGACTGGCGCGCGGCGATGCTCGACCCGAGCCTCCTTCCGGCCGACATCCGCGCCTATCTCGAGGCCGAGAATGCCTACGCCGCCGCCTGCCTCGAACCGCTCGCCGGGCTTCAGGAACGGCTCTTCGCCGAGATGAAGGCGCGGATCAAGGAGGACGACTCGACGGTCCCGGCCCGCGACGGCCCCTACCTCTACTACCAGCGCTACGAGACCGGCGGCCAGCACCCCATCTACTGCCGCCGCCGCGACCACGAGGACGCGCCCGAGGAGGTGCTGCTCGACGGCCCTCGCGCCGCCGAGGGCCTGCCCTTCTTCCGCATCGTCGCCTGCCGGCACGCCCCCGACCACCGGCTCCTCGCCTTCGCCGCCGATTCGACCGGCTCGGAATCCTGCACCATCCGCTTCCGCGACCTCGCCGGCGGCGAGACCCTGCCGGACGCGATCGAGGGCGCGCACGGCGACATCGCCTGGGCGGCCGACAGGCGAACGCTCTTCTACACCGTGCTCGACGAACGCCACCGGCCCTCGCGCGTTTATCGCCACCGCCTCGGCGAGGACGCGGCCGACGACGCCCTCGTCTACGAGGAGCCGGACCCCGGCTTCTACGTCGGCCTCGCGACCACCGAGGACCGCCGCTTCATCGTCGTCGAGGCCCGCGACCACGCCCCCACCACCGAGGTTCGCCTGATCGACGCCGCGCGCCCCGGGGAACCGCCCCTCCTCGTCGCCCGGCGCGAGCCCGAACTGGCCTACGACGTGAGCGCGCACGGCGAGACCCTCGTCATCCGCACCAACGCCGACAGCGCCGAGGACTTCAAGGTCGTCCTCGCGCCCCTCTCGACGCCCGGGCACGCGGCTTGGCGCGACCTCGTTCCCCATCGGCCGGGGCGCCTGATCCGGCAGCTCCGCCTGTTCCGCGACTTCCTCGTCCGCCTCGAGCGGGCCGACGGGCGGCCGCGGATCGTTGTCCGCGAGCTGGCGACAGGGGCCGAGCACGAGATCGCCTTCGAGGAGGAGACCTTCGACCTCGGCATTGTCGCCGGGTTCGAGTTCGCGACCGACAGGCTCCGCTTCACCTACAGCTCGCTCGCCACGCCCGAGCGCACCTACGACTACGACATGCGCAGCCGCGCCCGGGTTCTGCGGAAGGAGCAGGCGGTGCCGAGCGGCCACGACCCGGAGTCTTACGTCACCCGCCGCGTCTTCGCCCGCGGCCACGACGGGGCCGAGATCCCGGTCTCGCTCTTCCACCGCCGGAGGCTCGTCCGCGACGGCCCGGCGCCGCTGCTGCTCTACGGCTACGGCGCCTACGGGTTCGCCATGCCGGCCTCGTTCCAGCCCAACCGCCTGAGCCTGGTCGACCGCGGCTTCGTCTACGCGATCGCCCACGTGCGGGGCGGCACCGACAAGGGCTATCGCTGGTATCGCGACGGCAAGCTCGGCAAGAAATCCAACACGTTCCTCGACTTCATCGCCGCCGCCGAGCACCTGATCGGCGAGGGCTACACCTCGGCCGGGCGCATCGTCGCCCAGGGCCGGAGCGCCGGCGGGCTCCTGGTCGGCGCGGTCGCCAACCTCCGCCCCGACCTCTTCAAGGCGGTGCTCGCCGAGGTTCCCTTCGTCGACGTCCTCAACACCATGTGCGACCCGCAGCTTCCCCTCACCCCCCCGGAATGGACCGAATGGGGCAACCCGGTCGAGGACGCGGCCGCGTACCGCTATATCCGCTCCTACTCGCCCTACGACAACGTCGCCCGGCACCCCTACCCCAACGTCCTCGCCACCGCCGGCATCAGCGACCCGCGGGTGACCTACTGGGAGCCGGCAAAGTGGGTGGCGCGGCTGCGCGAGCTGAAGACCGACGACAACCTCGTGCTCCTTGAGACCAACATGGAGGCGGGCCACGCCGGCGCCGGCGGCCGCCTCGACCGCCTGGAGGAAGTGGCGCGGAGCTACGCCTTCGTGCTCGGCGTGTTCGGGATCGAGGGCTGAGGCCGGAGGAGGAGAGGCCGTGACCGAGAGCAGGAGCGGACAGTCCGGTCGCCCGCGGCCAGGGCCGGAGGCGGAGTCCGGGCCGGCGGAGCGGCTGGCGTCCGACTGGCCGCCGGCCCTTCTCGCCTCGCTTGCCGCCGAGCCCGAAGGCAAGGAGGCGGCGGCCGCGCTCGCCCGCGACATCGACCTCCTGCTCACCGCCGCCGACCTCGATCCCGACGACGCGATCCTCGACGTCTGGTGCGGGCCGGGCCGGCGCTGCCTGGAGCTCGCGCGCCGGGGATTCCGCAACCTGACCGGGCTCGACCGCTCGCGCCAGCTCGTCCGCCAGGGGCGGAGCCAAGCCCGCGAGATGGGCGCGCCGGTGACCTTCCATCAGGGCGACGCCCGCCGCTTCCGCCTCGCCGAGGGGGCGTTCCGCTGCGTCCTCCTGATGGGTGGAGCGCTGGCCATCCTCGAGCGGACCGAGGACGTGGCGGCGGTGCTCGAATCGGCGAAGCGGGCGCTGCGCTCCGGCGGCGTCCTGGCGGTGGAGCTTCCCGACGGCGAGTGGCTGGCGAAGAACTTCGAGCCCCGCTCCTGGACCTGGCTCGACGAGCGGCACATCGTCTGCCGCGAGCGCTCGCTGGCGGCCGACGGCGAGCGCCTGATCGTGCGCGAGGTGGTGATCGACTCCGAGCGGGGCGTGATCGCCGACCGGGTGCGGGCCGAGCGCCTCTACTCGCGCGCCGCCATCGAGGCCCGGCTCGCGGCCGCCGGGTTCCGTTCGATCCGCGTGCACGAGGCGCCAGCCACCGGCGAGCCGCGCCCGCGCCGCCTCTTCCTCACCGCCCTCGCCCCCCACAAGGTGGGGCCCGCCTTCCCCAGCCGGCCGCTGGTCGCCGAGGTCGCGGTGCTGCTCGCCGATCCGCGGCTTCCCAACCTCAACCGCACCGACCGCCGCTTCTCCCCCGAGGACCTGGACGCGGTCGCGCGCATGCGGGCGGCGCTGGCCGAGCTCGGCGGCTACCGCTTCGCCTACTGCGACAACCACAGCACGCTCCTGGCCGACCTCCGGGCGCGCCCGCCCGCCTTCGTCCTCAACTTCTGCGACACCGGCTTCACCAACGACCCGCTCGAGGAGCCGCACCTGCCGGCGCTCCTCGAGCTCCTGCGCATCCCCTACAGCGGCGCCGGCCCGACCGCGCTCGGCCTCTGCCTCGACAAGGCGCTGGTGCGGGCGGTGGCCGCCGCGCACGCCATTCCGGTGCCGGCGGAGACCTTCGTCGATCCCGCCGGCCCCGAGGCGGTGGTGCCCTCGGCCTTCCCGGCGCTGATCAAGCCGAACGCCGCCGACGGCAGCCTCGGCATCACCCAGGAGGCGGTGGTCGAGAGCCCCGAGGCGGCGATCGCCTATCTCGGCCGGCTCCGGGCCGAGCTCCCCGGCCGGGCGGCGCTGATCCAGGAGTTCCTGACCGGGGCCGAATACAGCGTCGGCCTGATCGGCAATCCCGGCCTCGGATTCACCGTGCTGCCGGTGCTCGAGGTCGACTATTCGGCGCTCGACCCGGCGCTGCCGCGCATCCTGAGCTACGAATCCAAGGCCGATCCCGCCTCGCCCTACTGGACCCAGATCCGCTACCGCGAGGCGCGGGTGGAGGAGACGACCCGCCGGCGCCTGGTCGACTACGCGACCTTCCTCTTCGAGCGGCTCGGCTGCCGCGACTACGCGCGCTTCGATTTCCGCGCCGACGCCGCCGGCGAGATCAAGCTCCTCGAGGTCAACCCCAATCCCGCCTGGTGCTGGGACGGCAAGCTCAACCTGATGGCCGGGTTCGCCGGCCTCGCCTACGCCGAACTCCTTCGCCTGCTGCTCGAAGCGGCGCAGATGCGCCTCTTCGCCCAGCCCGCCGCCCGCGCCGCGGCCGAGTGAGCGGCGCCCCCGCCCGCCCGCAGCCATGCCGATCCACGAGAAAGACCCCTGGCGCCGGCAGTACTTCGAGGGCGTCGCCTGCCCCGAGGGGATCGAAATCCCGACCGACGACGGCGACGCCTTCCGCCTCTATCCGGCCGAGCGCTGGATCTACAACAAGCTCCTCCTCGCCGAGAGCCAGGGGCTCGCCGCGGCGCCGCACGGGGTCGATCCGCTCGGCTTCCCGGTTTTCAGCAAGCCGATCTACAACCTCCGCGGCATGGGCACCGGGACCCGGGTGATCGAGTCTCGCGCCGACTACGAGCGCCTTCAGCAGCCGGGCCACATGTGGATGCCGGTGCTCGCCGGCGAGCACCTTTCCAGCGACGTGGCGCTGGTGAAGGGCGAGGCCCGCTGGTGGCGCCACACCCGGGGGGTGCCCCTCGGCGGGGGCATGTTCGATCGCTGGACGGTGATGGCCGAGCCGATGCCGGCGATCGAGGCGGCCTGCGGGGCGTGGCTCGGGCGCCACCTCGACGGCTACTCGGGGATGGCGAACCTCGAGACCATCGGCGGGGTCATCATCGACCTCCACCTCCGCCTCTCCGATCAGTGGGTCGACCTCAACGGCCCCGGCTGGATGGAGAGCGTGGTCGCGCTCTACGCCACCGGCCGCTGGGAGTTCGCCGATTCCGCGCGCCGCACCGGCCACAGCGTCGTCCTCTTCGGGCCGCACGGCCTCGCCTACAACCGGAGCGACCCGGAGCTGATCGCCGAGCTCCGGGCGCGCCCCGGCATCTCCAGCATCCAGATCACCTTCCACGAGGACAAGCCGCCCGAAACCCACGCCATGCCGCCGGGCGGCTTCCGCCTCGCCATCGTCAACGGCTGGGACCTCGCCGCCGGCCTCGAGACGCGCGCCCGCCTGGCGCTGATGTTCTGGCCGGCACGGCGCCTCGCCCGGCCGCGGCGGGCGGCGCCCCCCGCCCGGGCCAGGGCTAGACGAGAATGAACTCGACGTTGGACCGGCGGGCGACCTCCTTGAGCTTGCCGTGAAGCCCGGGCGGCACCGGGATGCCGGACTTGAGCCGGTCCTCCTTGCAGCGGTCGGCCCGCTCGCCGGCCATCCGCACCGGCTGGGCCGGATCGACCGGGCGGGTCTCGTGGAGGTCGTCGATCAGCTCGCTCACCCGCTCCTCGAAGGTTCCCTTGGGCTGGAAGGCGGCGGGGTCGATCACCATCAGGAAATGCCCGATCTCCATCGTGCCGGGGGTGCGATGGCCGTGATCGGGCGAGGTGACCAGGCTCGCCCCGGTCAGGCAGGACGAGAGGACCTCGACCAGCATCGCCAGCCCGTAGCCCTTGTAGCTCGCCCCCTCCGGCGTGCCGCCGAGCGCGGTCATGCCGCCGCCGGCGAAGTAGTCGGCGGGGTCGGTGGTCGGCCGGCCGTTCTTGTCGCAGGCCCAGCCGATCGGCATCGGCGCGCCCTCGTTCGCCTTGTTGCGGATCTTGCCGGTGGCGACGGTGGAGGTCGCCATGTCGAGGCTGTAGGGGCGATGGCGCGCGGCCGGGGCGGCGAAGGCGATGGGGTTGGTCGAGAGCTTGGGCTTGGCCCCGAAGGTGGGCAGCACCCGCGGCCGCGAGCCCGCGGTCATGGCGATGCCGATCACCCCCTCATCGGCGGCCATCCGCGTATAGTAGCCGGCGGCGCCGAAATGCCCGGAGTTGCGGATGCCGACCCCGGAGATGCCCCCCACCTTCGCCTTCGCGATCGCCATCCTCATGCCCAGCACGGCCGGCACGTGGCCGAGCCCGCCGCCGCCGTCGATCAGCGCCACGACCGGGGTCTCGTGCACCACGCTGACCTTGGCGTCGAGGGTGAGATGCCCGCTCCGCCAGCGGTCGTAGTACTCGGTGATCATGGAGAGCCCGTGGGTGTCGATGCCGCGCAGATCGGTCTCGATCATCACCCGCGAGGTGATCTCCACCGATTCGGGCGGCATGCCCCAGCCGGAAAGGAACAGGGCGATCTGTTCGCGCACCGTCTCGTGGGGGAAGCTCTTCGCCTGGTCGGCTTTCGGGCTGTCGGGCATCGGCGGGCTCCTCGGGCAAGCGGGCAAGGGCGGATGCGGCGGACCGCCCCGGCCGTGCAGTGTGCAGAAAGCGGCGCGGAAGTCCATTGCCGAGCACGACGAGCGGGCGGGCGAACGCGCCCCGCCCTCAAGCGGCTTGCCGCCGGGGCGCGGCTCGCGCTCGGCGCCGCCGCGCTCGCCCTCGCCGCTTGCCAGGCGCCGCCTGACCCGGAGGAGGCGGCGGGCTGCGTTCCCGCCTCGGCGCGTCTGGGGCCGCTCCCGGCGGTGGCGCCGCCGCCGGCCGGGCCGGCGGGCGAGGGGAGCGTGGTGCTCTACCGCGACGCCTTCGGCGTGCCTTCGGTCTTCGCCGAGTCGGACGCCGGCGCCTACTACGGTTTCGGCTACGCCCAGGCCGAGGACCACCTGCCCGAGCTCCTGTTCCTGATCCTCCAGGCCGAGGGCCGGCTCGCCGAGGCGTTCGGGGCGGGGTGCCTGGAGAGCGACCGGCACTTCCGCACCCTCGGCCTGGGGCGCGCGGCGCGCGACGGGCTCACCCGCCTCGCTCCCGATCTCCGGCGCGAGGCCCTGGCCCCCTTCGCCGCCGGCATCAACGCCTATGCCGCGCGCGCCGGAGCGCACCTTCCCGCCTGGACCGAGGCGGCGCTCCCCGTGACCGAGGCCGACCTCCTCGCCCTCTTCGCCTTCTTCGGCTTCACCCTCTCCACCGTCAACGACCCCTGGGGCTACTCGACCAACATCGCCCTCGCCCCCTGGGGGGGGAGGCGCGGCAGCGCCCCGCCCACCGCCTCCAACGCCTTCGCCCTCGCGCCCCGACGCACCGCCTCGGGCCACCCGATCGTCGGCGTCAACCCGCACATCCACCTCACCCACCCCTTCCTGATGTACGAGGCGCGGATCAAGGGCGCGCGCATCGACGCCCGCGGCGCGACCTTCTACGGCCTGCCGTTCTTCATCCTCGGCCACACCGCGCGGACCGCCTGGGGGGTGACGATCCACTACGCCGATACCTTCGACCGCTACTCCCTGATCGTGAACCCGGCCGACCCCGCCTCCTACCTCTTCGACGGGGCGTGGCGGCCGATGGAGGCGCGGACCGAGACCCTCGCCGTTCGCGGCGGCGCGAGCGAACCGCTCGCGGTGCACGAGACCGTCCACGGCCCGGTGGTCGCGCGCCCGGCGAACGGCGCCGCCGTCGCCCTCGCCTGGGCGGCGCGCCGGCCGGAGGGGATGGCCGAGCAGCTCTACCGGATGAACCTCGCCCGCGACCGGGCCGGGTTCGAGGCCGCGATCGCCCTCCTCGAGACCCCCAACTACGGGTTCCTGTTCACCGATGCGGCGGGCGAACTCCTCTACGCCCATGTCGGCCGCGTCGGAGCCCGTGCCGAGCGACCCTTGGTCGACGGGCGGCCCCTGGGCTGCGGGCCGCTCGCCGTCGACTGGGTCGCCGACGAGGCGACCCCGGCCGCCCCCTGCCCGGCACTCGCGAACTCGGGCAACCGGCTGCAGGCGATCCCCGGCTGGACGAGCGCCACGCTCGCGCGCGGCTGGCTGCCGCCGGCGGCGTTCCCGCGCGAGGCCAACCCGGCCTCGGGCTGGCTGCAGATGGCCAACACCCCGCCCTGGGTCGCCACCCATCCGCCGACGGTCGCGCGCTGCGGCCAGCCGGAGCTGATCGCCCCCTGCCGCGACCTCTATCCCTACCGGCAGAACGAGCGCGGCGCGCGCTTCGCCGACGCGCTCGCGGGCGACCGGCGCTTGACCCTCGCCGAGGCGGCCGAGGTCTTCCTCGACCAGCGCGTCACCGCCGCCGACTATCCCCTTCCTCCCGGCGAGGACACGTGCGTCGACGGCATGCTCCCCGAGGCCACGCCCCGGGGCTTGCGCTGCGGCTATCTGCCGCGCCTCCTCGCCTCCTGGAAGGCGCTCGAACCGGGACTGACGCCCGCGCGCCGCGCGCGGCTTGCCCCGGCGGTCGCGCTCCTCGCCGACTGGGACGGACGGGCGAGCCGGGAGTCGCGCGCGGCGGCGCTGTTCCAGGACTACGTCTTCGCCCTCGGGCGGCCGGTGAAGTCCGACGCCGAGCGGCTGAGGGGGCTCGATCTCGCCGTCTCCTCACTTCTCTCCCGCCACGGCCGGATCGACCCCCGGTGGGGCGAGGTGCACGAGGCGGTGCGGCTCCCTTCGGCGCTTCGCCGGGGCGCGGCCCAACGCGCGCCCCTCGGCGGCTCCTGGCAGTTCCTCGGCACGCTGCACGCGGCCGAGGGGCCCTACCGGCCCTTCGCCGGCTCGGTCGCCGCGGGCGAGGCGCGCCTCGACCCGGCGGAGGACGGACGGGTCGAGGTCCGCTTCGGCTCGGTCTACCTGCTCGTCGTCGAGCTTGCGCCCGAAGGGCCGCGCGCGCTCGCCGCCGGCGTCTACGGGGCGAGCGACGATCCCGCCTCGCCCCACTTCTTCGATCAGGGGCGCGAGCTTTTCGGCCGCGAGCGGCTTCGCCCGGCCCCCTTCGCCGAGGCCGACGTGCGCGCCGCTGCGACCCGCACGGTGCGCCTTCCCGGCCTGCCCCCCTGAGGGCGACCCGCGTCAGCGGCGGCGCCTCGCCGGGGCGAGGCGGTCGAGGCGCAGCCGATGGCGGTGGTCGCTCAGGCGCCGGCTGCCGGCGAGCACCGCCGAGACCGCGCCGAGGCCGGTCCCGCCGGCGACCAGGAACATGATCAGCACCTGGTACTTGACCGCCTCGGTCGGCTCGACCCCGGCGAGGATCTGCCCGGTCATCATCCCCGGAAGCGCCACCAGCCCGGTCGCCGCCATCGAGTTCACGACCGGCATCAGCGCCGCGCGGAGCGCCCCGCGGATCACCGGCAGCATCGCCTGGTGACGGGTGAAGCCGAGCGCGAGCCGGCCCTCGACCGCGGCCCGCTCGCGCGTCAGCCCGGTGGTCAGGGTATGCATGCCGAGGCTGATGCCGGTCATGGTGTTGCCAAGCACCATGCCGAGCAGCGGCAGCGCGTAGCGGGGATGGAACCAGGGCTCGGGCCGGAGCTGGATGGTCAGCGCGAAGACGGTGATCACGCCGGCGGCGACCAGCATGCACCCGGTTCCCAGCCCGTAGGCCCAGGCGCCGGCGAGACGGCGCTCCTGGCGGGCCAGGATCTCGTGGCCGGCGAAGAGCACCATGGCGAGCGCGGCGAGCCCGGTGAAGAGCGGCGAGACGAGTTGGAAGAGGGTGGCGAGCACGAGGCCGACGAGGGAGAGCTGCACCAGCATCCGCAGCGAGGCGATCGCGAGCTGGCGCTCAAGCCCGAGCTGGAGCGCGAGCGAGAGGCCGCCGTTGAGCAGCACCAGGAGGCCGGCGAGGGCGAGGTCGAGGATGTCGAGGCGAACGTAGCTCACGGCTCCGCCTCCGCCACCGTCCCGCCCTCGACCCGGAGCGCCCGGCGCGACACCCGTTGCGCCTGCGCCCGGTCGTGGCTGACCCAGAGCGCGCCTGCGCCGGCGGCGAGCCGCTCGCCGAGGAGCCGCTCGACCGCCGACGCGGCGTCCGGATCGAGCCTCGATGTCGGCTCGTCGAGGAGCAGCACCCGGGGCGCGAGCACCAGCGCGCGGGCGAGCGCTAGGCGCTGGCGCTCGCCGGTCGAGAGGCGGGCAATCGGCCAGTCGCGGCAGGCCGGGGGCAGGCCGAGGGCGGCGATCAGCGCCTCGGCCGCGGCGAAGTCGGCGAAGTGCTCGCCCACCCGCTCGGCCCACCACCCCGCCTCGGCCGGGACGTAGGCCATCAAGCGCCGCCAGCGCGGCGCCGGCACCGCCTCGCGCAGGACACCGTCGAGGCGGACCTCGCCCTGATTGGGATCGAGATCGGCCAGCGCCCGCAGAAGCAGCGTCTTCCCCGCCCCCGAGGGGCCGCGGACCGCGACGCACTCGCCGTCGGCGAGGTCGAAGGAGGCCGGCCCGAGACCGGCGCGGCGAAGCCCGCGGACGCTGAGCATCGCCCCGCCCTAGGCCCGGCCCGTCGCGCGGGGTGCAAGCGAGAGGCTGTCGAGCGTGTAGAGCGCGAGCGCCGCCCAGATGAGGCCGAAGGTCAGCAGGTGCACGCCCGTGATCGGCTCGCCGTAGGCGAACACCGCGAGCAGGAAGAGGCAGGTGGGCGTGATGTAGTGAAAGAAGCCGACGGTGGCGTAGCGCAGCCGCTTCGCCGCCTGGGCGAAGAGGACGAGGGGGAGCGTGGTGAGAATCCCGGCGAAGGCGAGCAGCCCGCTCACCGCCGGCCCCTGGCGCGCGAAGGCGCCGCTCCCCTCGGCGCCGACGGCCACCAGATAGGCCAGCGCCGGCAGGAACAGGATCGCGGTCTCGACCATGAGCCCGGTGAAGGCGTCGACCATCGCCAGCTTGCGGATGAGGCCGTAGACGCTGAACGAGAGCGCGATCAGGAGCCCGGCCCACGGCACCGCGCCGTGGCGCACGATCAGCGCCGCGACCCCGGCCGCCGCCAGCAGCACCGCCGCCGCTTGCCGCGCGCTCAGGCGCTCGCGCAGCACCACCACGCCGAGGGCCACGTTCATCAGCGGGTTGACGTAGTAACCGAGGCTTGCCTCGAGCACGCGGTCGTTGAGCACCGCCCAGATGTAGGTGACCCAGTTGAGTGCGATCAGCGCCCCGGTCAGCGCCAGCATGGCGAGGAGCCGCCGGTTGGCGAGCGCGGCGAGGAGCGCATCGAGGCGCCGCAGACAGGCGAGCGCGAGCGCCAGCACCGCCACCGACCACACCACCCGGTGGCACATCAGCTCCACCGCCGGGATCCGGTCGAGCGCCTTGAAGTAGATCGGATAGCCGCCCCAGACGAGGAACGCGGTGCTGGCCGAGAGCGCCCCGACGAGCGTCTGGTCGCGATTCGAGGCGAGCTCCTTGGCGGACATCGGGCGCCTGCGACGTGGGGCTCGCCGCCCGCGCCTGGGGCGGCGTTGCCCGGCGATCTAATCGCCTCCGCGGGGCGAAATCCAGCCCCTCGTCCGGCGCCGCGGGGGCGGCTTGCGCCCCATCCGGCAGGGACTAAGATGGCCGCCTCGTTTTCACGCGCTCCTCCCCTCGGAACGGCAAGGAACACGCGACATGTCGTCGAGCAAGACCAAGACGCCGGACTCCCTCACCGCCGAAGTCGCCGAATTCATCGCCTCGGTGAAGCCCAGGGCCATCCCCGCCGAGGTCATCGAGCTCGGCAAGAAGTCGATCCTCGACGGGCTCGGCCTCGCCCTCTCGGGATCGGTCTCGGAGGGCTGCCACATCGTCCATCGCCACCTCGCCGGGCTCGGCGGGCTCGCCGGGCCGGCGGGCGTGATCGGCACCGCGCTCCGGCTTCCCTCGCGCTTCGCCGCCTTCGCCAACGCCATGGCCGTCCACGCCGACGACTACGACGACACCCAGCTCGCGGTGGCCAAGGACCGGGTCTACGGGCTCCTCACCCATCCGACCGCGCCGGTGCTGCCGGCGGTGCTGGCGACCGCCGAGGCCGACGGCCGCTCGGGCCTCGAGGCGATGTGCGCCTACCACGTCGGGGTCGAGGTCGAGTCGAAGATCTCCGAGGCGATCAACCCCCGCCACTACCAGGAGGGATTCCACTCGACCGCGACCTGCGGCACCTTCGGCGCCGCTGCCGCGGTCTGCCGCCTCAGGGGCCACGCCCCCGAGGTGGTGCGCCGGGCGCTCGGCATCGCCGGCAGCCAGTCGGCCGGCCTGCGCGAGAACTTCGGCACCATGATGAAGCCCTTCCACGCCGGGCGCGCCTCGGAGTCGGGCGTGCTGGCGGCCGAGCTGGCGGCGCTCGGCCTGAGCGCGACGCCCGCGATCCTGGAGGCGCCGCGGGGCTTCTTCCGCGCCGCCGGCGGCGGCTTCGACGACGGCGCCATCCGCGGCCGGCTCGGCAACCCGTGGACTTTCGCCAGCCCCGGAGTCTCGATAAAGCCGCATCCCTCCGGCTCGCTCACCCATCCCGGCATGACCAAGATGCTGGAGCTGATCCGCGCCCACGACATCCGCCCCGGGCAGGTGAGGCGGGTCAGGGTGGGGACCAACAAGAACATGCCCAACGCCCTCATCCACCACCGCCCGAAGACCGAGCTCAACGCCAAGTTCTCGATGGAGTTCTGCATGGCGATCCTGCTCCTCGAGCGCCGGGCCGGACTGAACGAGTTCACCGACGCGGTGGTCAACCGCGCCGACGTGAGGTCGATGATCGAGAAGGTGGACTTCGGCGTCCACCCCGAGGCCGAGGCCGCCGGCTACGACAAGATGACCACCATCATCGACATCGAGCTCGCCGACGGGCGCACGATCTCCGGCCGGGCCGACTTCGGCAAGGGCAGCCCCGCCCACCCCATGGGCTTCGACGAGGTCGCGGACAAGTTCCGCGAGTGCGCCGAGTTCGCCCGCTGGCCGGCGAAGAAGGCGGACTCCGTGGTCGGCCTGGTGCGGAACCTGGGGGCGGTCAAGGAGATCGGCGAGCTCACCCGGCTCCTGGTCGACTAGGCCGGGGCGGGGGCATCGGCCCCAAACAAAAGGGGGCGGGAATCCGCCCCCTTCGGCAGCCGGCCCGCCCCTCCGGATGCGCGCGCCTGCTGCGACCGGTCCTCAGCGCGCGTGCTGGACCTGCGAGCGGGTGGCGAACACCGACTAGCCCGCCAGGATGCCCACCACCAGCCCGACCGCGATCTGGTTCCAGAGCGCGGCCGTGACCGTGTCGAACTTGAGCAGCCAGGGCGAGACGATCAGCCACACGCCGAACAGCAGGTTCACCCACTCCTCCCATTCGTGGAACGCGACCAGCGCGGCCACGGCCGCAACCGCGATCACGACGCCGACCGCATAGGCATTCCACGCCGCATACTGCACGGTCGCGTAGGCCAGGACCCACGGAGAAAGGATGAGCCAGATGCCGAGCAGGAGATTGAGGCCGTCCTGCCAGCGGCGCGACAAAGTCTGCCAAAACCCTGTCATGGCACACCTCACATCGCTTGCGATCCAACTGAACGCCCCCCCGCCCCGACCGCTCGGGCCGGCCGAGGGCTCGTTCCGGATGTGAATCTAGGGCGCCCGCGCCCCGCCGTAAGGGGGCGCGCCCACCCTTGCGTTGCATCATAACAAACTGAAATCCTTGCGTTTTACGAGCGGTCGCGGACCCTCAACCGCCCGCCGGGGCGCCCCCGGCCGGCTCCGAGCCGGCGCGGTAGCGGTGGACGCCCTGGGCGAGCGCGAGCGCGGCCCCGGCCTCGTCCCGCACCTCGCTCCGGGTCATGTAGATGTTGCGCCCGCCCCCCACCTTGCGCCCGATCGCGGTCAGCACGCCCGCGCGCGCCTGGCCCATGAAGCTGCACGAGATCGAGAGGGTGACGGCGAAGCGGGGGCCCCCCGGCGCCGGCGCGTAGAGCCCGGCGAAGCCCGCGATCTGATCGAGGAGGCTCAGGAACACCCCGCCGTGCACCACCCCCGAGCGGTTCAGGTGATGCTCCGCGACCGCGAGCTGGGCGCGGGCGAAATCCTCGCGCCACTCGACCAGCCGGAATCCGATCAGGTCGTGATAGGGGCTGGGGCCGGTGTCGAGCGCGGGTTCGAGGATGGTCATGCTGCGGGCCGGGCGTGGCGCGGGTCGCCGGGCGCGCAGTCTGCCAAACCGCCGCCGGCCCTGTCCACCTCAGTGCCCGATCGCGCCGAGGAGCGCCGGATAGCGGACCCCGAGGGTGAGGGCGCGGGCGGCGAGCAGGATCATCACCGAGAGCCAGAGGCCGTGGTTGCCGAGCGCCGGAACGAGGACGGCGAGCGCGGCGGCGTAGATGGCGGCCGAGAGGATCATCGAGTCGCGCATCGCCGCGGTGCGCGTGGCGCCGAGGAAGACGCCGTCCATCAGGAACGCGCCCACCGAGACGAGCGGCGAGAACGCGGCCCAGATCAGGTACTCGCGGGCGAGCGCGCGAACCTCGGGAAGGCTCGTCAGGAGGGCGATCAGGTCGTCGCCGAACAGCCCGTAGCCGGCGGCGTAGAGCGCGGCGATCCCCACCCCCCAGAGCGCGCAGGCCCGGACCGCCAGGCGCGCCCCCTCGCGGTCGCCGGCCCCCACCGCGCGCCCGACCAGCGCCTGGGCGGCGTGGGAGAAGCCGTCCACGGCGAAGGTCATCAGGCTCTGAAGGTTGAGGAGGAGCGCGTTCACCGCCAGCACCGTATCGCCGATCCTGGCGCCGATCGCGGTCACGGCCGAGAACGAGGCGATGAGGAAGAAGGTGCGGATCATGATGTCGCGGTTGATGGCGAAGAGGCGGCGGAGCTCGCCCGCGGCCCGCACCCGCCGCCAATCAAGGCGGGCGCCGAGCCGGCGCGCCTCGCGCGCGGCGAGCCACAGCCCGAGCCCGACGGCGGCGTAATGGGCCGCCACCGTCGCCGCCGCGACGCCCTTCACCGCCCAGCCGAACCCGACCACGAAGAGGAGGTCGAGGCCGACGTTGACGACGTTGGTCGCGAGCGCGACGGCGAGCGCAGCACGGGTGTTGTGCACGCCGACGAACCAGCCGAGGAGGGCGTAGTCGGCGAGCATGGCCGGCGCGGAGAGGATGCGGATGCGGATGTAGTCGCGGGCGTGGGGCGCGACCTCGGGGCCGGGGCCCATGTACCAGAGCGCCGCCCCCTCGATCGGGCGCGAGAGCGCGATCATCGCCGCCCCGATCGCGAGCGCGAGCAGGAGCGCGCGCCCGAACACCGCCAGGGCCTCGTCGGGCCTCGCCGCCCCCAGCGCCTGGGCGGCGAGCCCGATCGTGCCCATGCGCAGGAAACTGAACATCCAGAAGAGGGCATTGAAGACCACGCTGCCGATGCCGACCGCGCCCAGATAGAAGGAGGCCGGGAGGTGGCCGACCACGGCCGAATCGACCGCGCCGACGAGGGGCGTGGTGAGATTGGTGAGGATGAGCGGCCCGGCGAGCGTCCACGCCCGGCGATGCCAGGAGGGCGCCGGCGCGGGATCGGGGGGTGGGCCGGGTGCGGCCGTCATCGGCGCTGCCTCGGGCGAGGATTGCAAACCCCCGCCCGTCTACTCCGCCGGCCCCGCCTCGCGCAACCGCGGTGCGCAGGCCGGCCTTCCTTGCCCCGGCGCCGGGGGCATGCTAGAGCCCGTCCGCTCTGCCGCCGCCCCGCCCGGACCTCCTTCGCATGCGCAGTGTCGTCGTTCCCCTCGCCGTGATGCTCGCGATCCACGTCGTCATCTCGATGGCGGCGTTGACGCTGCCCGTGATCGCGCCCGCGGCCGCCGCCGAGGCGGGCCTGGCGCCGGGGCTGGTCGGCTTCTACACCTCGCTCCTCTACGCCGGCAGCATGGTCACGTCGCTCCTCTCCGGGGCGCTGATCGCGCGCTTCGGCGCGGTCCGCCTCGCACAGGCGGGCCTCGCCCTCGCCGCCGCCGGGCTCCTCGCCGCGACCGGCGGCGAGGCGTGGCTGTTCGCCGTCAGCGCCGTCCTCGTCGGCCTCGGGCACGGGCCGGTCACCCCGGTCGGCGCGCACGTGCTGATGGGCCGGACGCCTTCCGGCGTGATCTCGCTCGTCTTCTCGATCAAGCAGACCGGCGTCCCTCTCGGACTCGCCGCGGCGGGGGCGCTGGTGCCCCCGCTCGCCGTCGCCTTCGGCTGGCGGGTGGGCGTGGTCGCGGTCGCGGTCGCCTGCGCCGGGCTCGCGCTCGCGCTCCAGGGCGTGCGCGCCGGGCTCGATTCCGACCGCAGCCCGGGGAGCCGCCTCTCGGCGGCAAGCGTCATCGAGCCGGTCCGCCTCGCGCTCCGCATCGACCGGCTGCGCGAACTCACCTTCGTCTCCTGCGCCTACGGCGTCGCCCAGTTCTGCTTCGCCAGCTTCTTCGTGGTCTACGTCACCGGCCGGCTGGGCGTGGAGCTGGTGGCGGCGGGCCTCTACTTCTCGGCCGCCCAGGCGGCGGGCATCGCCGGGCGCATGGCCTGGGGCGCGGTCGCCGACCGCACCGGCGCGCCCCGCGCCGTGCTCGGCCTGATCGGCATCCTCGCCGGGATCGCCAGCCTCTTGACCGCGGCGCTGGCACCCGGCTGGCCGGGGGCGGCCATGCTGGCGGTCTCGGTGCTGTTCGGGTTCACGGTGATCGGCTGGAACGGGGTGCTGCTGGCCGAGGTCGCCCGCCAGGCGCCGGAGGGCCGCGCCGGGGCGGCGACCGGCGGGGTGCTGGTCATCTTCGCCGCCGCGATCATGGCCGGCCCGTCGAGCTTCTCGCTGGTGGTGACCGGGAGCGGGAGCTACGGCCTCGGCTACGGCCTGGTCGCGCTCCTGGTGCTGGCCCTCGCCGTGCCGCTCCTGCGCCCGCTGCCGCGCTCGTCCGGCGCCGGGCTTACTTCTTGAGGGCGTGCTCGAGCAGCTTCTGCGGCCTCGCGCGCGATCCGGGCGAGGGCGCGATCGCCGATCGCCGCGGCGGCCTTCTCGGCCCGCCGATAGTAACCGCGCGACCGGAACCGCTGGCCGAGCCTCAGCCACACTTCCGGGAGGCGGAGCGGATCGACCGCCGGATCGCGATCGAGCTCGTCGAGAATGCCGGCGCCGTCGGCGAGCGCGCGCCGCGCCGCCTTGACGCCGAGGCGACGCGCGCAGGCGCGCCGCCGCGCCTCTATCTCCGCCTCCTCCCAGCCCGGCGCGGCCGCGAGCGCGAGGCGGTAGAAGCGGTCCGCCAGCCGCCAGCGGAAGTCGTCGAACGCGCAGTCCCCGGCCCGGCGCGCGTCCCGCCACAGGTTGGGATCCTCGGCGGCTCCGGCCCGCCGCGCGCGGGCGGCCATGTCGGCCAGGATGCGATCGGCGCTCCCCATCATGAGCCGGTCGATGGCCTCGCCGAGCCGGCTCGACCGCGGCCTCGGGCGACCCGCCAGCATGCTGATCATGAAGATCTCGAAATTGATCCGTTCGAGCCGCGTGAGGTACTGGACAACCTCGGTGCGATCCGCATAGTCGCCCGTCTCGAGCCGGTCGAGCCAGCGGCCGATCTCCGATTCGATCTCGTCGAGCTCCCCCTCGACCTCGTGGCGGACCCATCCGCCGAGCGGGAACAGGCTCGGCCGGAGGTGGCCGAGCCGGACCTCCTCCAGGTGCCGGATGCGGGCGGCGATCAGCTGGTGGAGGGTGCGCGGGCAGGGGCCATTGCCGGGGTAGGCGCTCTCCTCGGCCCAGGCGGCGAACTGCTCGACGAACAGGGGGTTGCCGGCCGCGAGGCGCGCGGCGCGGGCGGCAACTTCGGGCGCGCCGATGAGGCGGCCGGCGAGCTCGGCGACGGAGGCGGGCGGGAGCGGGCGCAGCCGTATCTCCTCGCCGGCCGAGAGCGCCCGCGCGAGCCGCCGCCCGGCGGGACGGGTCGAGAGGACGACCAGCATCCGCCGCGAGGCGATGCCGGAGAGCAGGCGTTCGAGGAACCCGGGGGCCTCGGCGCCGGCCCAGTGGAGATCGTCGAGGACGAGGACGTCGACCCGCTCCCGGTCGATCCGCCCGAGCACCCGGGCGGCGAGCGCCCTCGGGGCGAGCGTGTCCGCGGGCAATTGGGCGAGCTGGTAGGCGAAGGACGTCACGTCGCCCCCGAAGAGGCTGAAGTTCCCGCGGATCGCCCGCGCCTCGGCGTGGCGGCGCAGCCATTCGCCGACGAGGCGGGTCTTGCCGGCGCCCGGAGGGGCGACGATCGTCACGCTCCGGGTCGCCCGACGGCTGGCCCGCCAGGCGGCCTCAAGGCGGGCGAGCGCGCGAGCGCGCCCGACAAACGGCGTTTGCCTGGCTGCCTCTGCATGATCGAGGGCCGAGAGGTGGTCGAGCGCGGAGGGGCGCTTGCGGCCGAGGGGCCGATAGCCGTTGCCGTAGCTCCCGTCCAGCCGCCGGGCCGGGATGCACACGAAGTGCTCCCAGGAATGGTTGGCGCGAAAGACGCCTTCCGCGGCGAGCAGGAGCCCGTCGGGCTCGAACCAGAAGATCGCGCCCGCCGCCTTCGCCCCGACCACCGGCGGGCCGTCGGCGCCAACGGGGAGGACGTACTCGTCGACCCAGAGGCCCCAGCGCAGGCGCGCGCCGAGGCCGAAGGCCGCCTCCAGCCCCGGCGTCGCCGTCTCCAGCCGGTCGCGCAGCGCGCAACCGAGCCGGAACGCCTGCCGCGGGCCGCGGCGCGTCCAAACCATCCAGCCTCGCTCCGCCACCGGCAAAACCCCCGCATTCGGCTCGCCAGCCAGAACCTGGGCCAGAGACGAAGCCGCCGCGCGCAACGCGGCCTCCGCCGGACGGAATCCGACCACGCGGACGGACAGCGCCACCGCGCCCATCAGATCGAACCCGGCAGGAGGCAGGTCCGGGTGGGCGCAAGGAACCAGTTGCCATTCGGTCCGCTGCTGCGGCTTCTCGCCCAGCCAGCGCAGGCATTCGGGGCAGGAGGTGTGCTCCGCCGGCCACTCCCGGCGGCAGCCGTCACAGTACAGGAAGCGGTAGAGAACGCCCTTCGCGCACAGCCCGGCCGCCAGGGAGTCTCCTTGCTTTGTCATGGTCGGCTCGGTCCGTCATCAGGGTGCAGGAATCGATGCGCCCCGACCACACGGCGGCGGGCGCGCAGCGGAGTGTTGACAGGGCCGCGCCCCTCCCGCAGGCTCGGGCCATCCGCAGGAAGGGGATGGAGTCCCCCTGTGAGCGCCGATCGAGGCTGATGACTCCTGCCGTTCGACCTAGGGCGGCGGGAGGTCGCGCGAGACCCGCCGCAAGGCGGGTTTTTTCGTTCCCGCCTGCGCGGCGGGCGAGACGCGGCCAACCCGGCCGCGGCCGGCCATCGCTCCCCGAGGTCAGCCGAGGGAGGGGATCCGTGAAGAGCATCCACAGCAAATCCTTCGCCGATGTCTGGAACGCGCTCTACCACGCCACCAACCCGGGCCACGACAAGGAGCGCTGGGGCGTCGACGGTCTGGAGTGGGTTCGCGAGAGGCACGGCTTTTCCGGCCGCGATCACGCCTTCCGGATCGAATGCCATACGCTCACCTATGGCCAGAAGGGCCAGAACTCCTGGTCGCTTCTGGTCGTCGTCGAGCGCTGGTGGCAACCGGGGGGCAAGGATGCCCTCCGGACCTCCGAGTGGCGGTGCGTCCTCAGGGGCCGGGCGAGCGACGTGCTCGCCTGGTTCGGCAAGCACAAGGCCCGGCTCGACCGCGGCGTCCCGCCAGCGCCGTGAGGACCGGCGAGCGGGCGCCACCGCTTCGAGCCGGAAACCTCGCCAATTCCACCCGCTGGCGACGCGACCCGGCGCAGCAGGGCACGGCGGCGGGCTCATGCGTCCGCCACCTGCGGGTAACCCGAGAAGAGACAGAGCGCCCGCCGGGGGGCCCGCTGCTCGGCGCCTTTCGTCTCGGGGCGCGCGTGCCACGCCGCCTTGCGCGAGTACTCGGCCAGTTCCCACTCGAGGACGCCGAGCTTCGCCGCCTGCATCTTGCGCAGGAACCGGCCGACGGCGGGATCCGGTCCGAGCGCGACCGCGCGGGCGAAGTGGCCGAGGCACAGGCCGTGACCCGATTCGTAACCGGCGCGATGGCGACCCTGCTCGAGCAGGAGGAACAGCAAGCCGAGCGTCCGGTCCCTGGCGCGGGCCAGCCGCCCGCAGAGCGGGCAGGGCGGCTCGCGCGCGAGCACGCTCCGCGCCAAGCGGACGAGATCGCGCCGACCCGCCGTCATCCGTTGCAGCGCCTCGATCGGGCGTCGGAAGTTGGGCTGGGGCGGATCCGCGCGAAGCCTCTCCAGCGGGAAGCGTATCCGGTGGAAGGCGGCGAAGAGGGCTCTTTCGACGACGGCACGGCCAAGGAGCGGCCCGGCGACGCGCATCACCTCCCACACATGGTCCGGGCAGGTGGGGAGCACGTCTTCGATGATCTCGCGATCGCCCGCCGCCGACTCGAGCCATCCCACCCAGTCGCGCCAAGACCTGTCGATCTCGCAACAGACCGGGCAGCGATCCGCGCTTCGCATGTCCGCGGCCAGCGTCGCGATCGGATCGCGATGCGCGCCATCCGGCAAGACATCGTCCGTCCTCGGCAGGTACCGCCACTCCCGGTCGCAACCGACCGCGACCCAGAGGGCCGGCTCGCAGGCCCAACGATCGCCCGGTGCATCGCCCGCGGCCGGGAGAGCCGCCACCACCGCCCGGTCGTGGATCGCCAGCGTCCGCTCGAGGAGCGAGTCGTCGAGGGAGGGCGCGGCCAGCGCAAGATGGGATGGGCAGAGCAGGCCCGACGCCCCGTAGCGCTCGGCGGTGCGCGCGTCGCGGAGAAGCTTGACAAAGAAATGGGCGGCGCGCTCCCCGCTGCCTGCTTGCGCGTGGCAAGCCGGGCACAGGCCGGGACGCCCGCCGCTCACCGCGACCTCCGCCGCCAACCGTCGCCACTCTCGCTCGCTCGTCAGAATCCCACGGATGCGACGGGCGACGACCTCGTGGGCCGAGACGATCTGGGGGCCGCCCTTGCCGTGGCGGACGAGATAGTGGGCATGCGCCCGGCAGAAGCCGAGCGACCGGGCGAGGGGGCCGAGGCTCTCCGGCTCCAGATACATCTCGTGGAGATAGGCGAAGAACCAGCCCCGCTCCGAGTCGACGAGCCAGCGGCAGATCGGACAGCCGCCCTTCATCATCTCGGCGAAAAGGGAGACCTCGGGGTAGCCGAGCCGCGCCCCCTCGGCCGGACCGCGCGCGCGTTTGGCGAGGCGCCGAAATTCCCCGCCCCACAGGCCGGGGCGCGCAAGCGTCCTCCACGGGGAGAGCGCCGTCATGCCCCGGTCCCGGCACGGCAGCGGCGCC
>JACQOE010000090.1 GCA_016202695.1 Pseudomonadota bacterium
CAGGTGCAGCTCCAGGGCGGGGCGGAGATGGACATGCCGGGCGACAACACCAACCTGCAGGTGACGCTCATCACCCCGGTGGCCCTCGAGGAGGGCCAGCGCTTCGCCATCCGCGAGGGCGGGCGCACGGTCGGCGCCGGCGTCGTCGCCAAGATCATCGAGTAGAGGCAAAAGGGCGGAAGGGCTCGAAGGCCGGCAGGCGGCCGCGGGAAAGCGACGATGATGGAAAGCCAGAACATTCGCATCAGGCTCAAGGCCTTCGACCACCGCGTGCTCGATCAGTCGACGCGCGAGATCGTCAACACGGCCAAGCGGACGGGAGCGCAGGTCCGCGGACCCATCCCGCTGCCCACCCGCATCGAGCGTTTCACCGTCAACCGCTCGCCGCACATCGACAAGAAGTCGCGCGAGCAGTTCGAGATCCGCACCCACAAGCGGGTGCTCGACATCATCGATCCCACGCCGCAGACGGTGGACGCGCTGATGAAGCTCGAGCTGGCGGCGGGCGTGGACGTCGAGATCAAGCTCTAGGAGCCGGCCTCCGATGCGCAGCGGCCTCATCGCCCAGAAGCTCGGCATGACCCGCCTCTTCACCGGGGACGGTCAGCACCTGCCGGTGACCGTGCTCAAGGTGTCCGGCCTTCAGGTGGTCGCCACCCGCACCGTCGAGAAGGACGGCTACGCCGCGGTCCAGCTCGGCTGCGGGCGGGCGAAGATCAAGAACGTCACCCGCCCGATGCGCGGGCACTTCGCCAAGGCGAAGGTGGAGCCGAAGCGGAAGCTGGCCGAGTTCCGGGTCAGCGCCGAGAACCTGATCGAGGTCGGGGCCGAGCTCGGCGCCAATCACTTCGTCGCCGGCCAGTTCGTCGACGTCTCCGGCACCTCGATCGGCAAGGGTTTCGCCGGGGGCATGAAGCGCCACGGCTTCCGCGGGCTCAGGGCGAGCCACGGCGTGTCCCTTTCGCACCGCTCGCTCGGCTCGACCGGCGGCCGCCAGGACCCCGGCAAGGTGTGGAAGGGCAAGCGCATGGCCGGCCACATGGGCGACCGGCGCGTCACCACCCAGAACCTCGAGGTGCTGCGCACCGACGCCGAGCGCGGGCTGATCCTGGTCAAGGGCGCGGTCCCCGGCGCGGCCGGCGGCTACGTGCTGGTCCGGGACGCGATCAAGAGGCCGATGCCCAAGGAGGCGCCGCTTCCCGCCGGCCTCCTCGCCCGGGCGCCGGCGGCGGCGTCGGCCGAGGCGAAGCCGGCCGAGCCCCCGGCCGCCGAGGCCGAGAAGAAGGACTGAGCGGCGATGAAGCACGAGGTCATCAATCTCGACAGCCAGAAGGTCGGCGACATCGATCTCGCCGACGAGGTCTTCGCCGTCCCGGTCCGCCCCGACATCCTGCAACGCACCGTGGTCTGGCAGCTGGCCAAGCGCCGGGCGGGGACCCACAAGGCGAAGCACCGCGGCGAGGTTTCGGGAACCGGGCGCAAGATGTACCGCCAGAAGGGTACCGGCCGCGCCCGCCACGGCTCGGCCAAGGTCGGGCTGATGCGCGGCGGCGGCAAGTCCTTCGGCCCGGTGGTGCGGGGCCACGCCATCGACCTGCCGAAGCGGGTGCGCCGGCTGGCGCTCCGCTCGGCGCTCTCGGCCAAGCTCAAGGACGGCAAGCTGGTGGTCCTCGACGAGGCCAGGATCGGGAGCCCGAAGACCAAGGAGCTGGTCACCCGCCTGCGCCGGCTCGGCTGGGAGTCGGCGCTGATCGTCGGCGGCGTGCAGCTGGATGAGAACTTCCTTCGCGCCGCCGCCAACATCGCCGGCATCGACGTGCTGCCCAGCCAGGGGGCCAATGTCTACGACATCCTCCGCCGCGACACCCTCGTGCTCACCCGCGAGGCGGTCGCCGCGCTCGAAGCGAGGCTGAGATGAGCGGCGCGCATCCCCACCGGCGGGCGGGCGGCAAGCTCGAGCTGTCGCGCGAGCGGATGTACGAGATCATCCGCTCGCCGGTGATCACCGAGAAGTCGACCCGGCTCTCCGAGCACAACCAGGTGGTCTTCCGCGTGCCCCTGGACGCCTCCAAGCCCGAGATCAAGGCCGCGGTCGAGGGGCTGTTCAAGGTCAAGGTCGAGGCGGTCAACACGCTCCGCCTGAAGGGCAAGATCAAGCGCTTCCGCGGCCACAAGGGGCGCCGCTCGGACGTGAAGAAGGCGTTCGTGCGCCTCGCCGAGGGCCAGTCGATCGACGTGACCAGCACCATCTGAGGCGGGATTCGGGCGATGGCACTCAAGCAGTACAGACCCACCACCCCGGGGCGGCGCCACCTCGTGCTGGTCGACCGCAGCGAGCTGTGGAAGGGCAAGCCGGTCAAGAAGCTGACCGAGGGGCTCAACCAGAGCGGCGGGCGCAACCACCACGGCCACATCACCGTCTGGTGGCGGGGCGGCGGCCACAAGCGCAGCTACCGGATGATCGACTTCAAGCGGCGCAAGTTCGACGCCCCGGCGACGGTCGAGCGCCTGGAGTACGATCCCAACCGCAGCGCCTTCATCGCCCTCATCCGCTACGCCGACGGCGAGCTCTCCTACATCCTCGCCCCCCAGCGGCTGCGGCCGGGCGCGACCGTGGTCGCGGGCGAGACCGCCGACATCAAGCCCGGCAACGCGCTGCCGATGAAGAACATCCCGGTCGGCACCATCATCCACAACGTCGAGATGAAGCCCGGGGCCGGGGGCAAGATCGCGCGCGCGGCCGGCACCTATGCCCAGCTCGTGGGCAAGGACGCGGGCTATGCCCAGCTCAAGCTGATGTCGGGCGAGCTCCGCGTCGTCCGCGCCGAGTGCATGGCCTCCATCGGCGCGGTCTCGAACCCCGACCACCAGAACATCCGCATCACCAAAGCCGGGCGCAGCCGCTGGCTGGGGCGCCGGCCGCACGTCCGCGGGGTGGCCATGAACCCCATCGACCACCCCCACGGCGGCGGCGAGGGGCGGACCTCGGGCGGGCGCCATCCGGTCACCCCCTGGGGCAAGTCGACCAAGGGCAAGCGCACGCGCCGGAACAAGCGGACGGATTCCTACATCATCCGTCGCCGGTACAAGAGTTAAGGAGGCAGGGCTTTGGCTCGTTCGGTTTGGAAGGGACCGTTCGTCGACGGCTATCTGCTCAAGAAGGCCGAGCAGGCACGGGCCTCGGGCCGCAACCAGGTGGTCAAGATCTGGTCGCGGCGCTCGACCATCCTGCCCCAGTTCGTCGGCATCACCTTCGGCGTCTACAACGGTCACAAGTTCATCCCGGTGCTGGTGACCGAGGACATGGTCGGCCACAAGTTCGGCGAGTTCTCGCCGACCCGCACCTTCCACGGCCACGCCGCCGACAAGAAGGCGAAGAGGGTCTGAGGCGATGGGCAAGCAGGCGAACCCGTCCCGCACCGGCGAGAACGAGGCCCGGGTCGTCGTGCGACTCATCCGCTCGAGCCCGCGCAAGCTCAACCTGGTCGCCGAGAGCATCCGCGGCCGCAGGGCCGGGGAGGCGCTCAACGTGCTCACCTTCTCCACCCGCCGCATCGCGCGCGAGGTGAAGAAGGCGCTTCAGTCGGCGATCGCGAACGCCGAGAACAACCACCAGCTCGACGTCGACCGCCTGTTCGTCGCCGAGGCCAGCGTCGGGCGGGGGACGGTGATGAAGCGTTGGCGCCCGCGGGCCCGCGGCCGGGTCGGGCGGATCAAGAAGCCGTTCAGCAATCTCACGGTCGTGGTGCGCGAGCGCGAGGAGAAGGCGTAATGGGTCAGAAGGTCAACCCGATCGGGCTCCGGCTGGGAATCAACCGGACCTGGGATTCCCGCTGGTACTCGAGGGACAACTACGCCCGGTACCTGCACGAGGATCTGAAGCTGCGCAAGTACATCCAGGGGCGCCTCAGCCAGGCGGGGGTGAGCCGCGTGGTCATCGAGCGCCCGGCCAAGCGCGCCCGGCTGACCATCCACACCGCCCGCCCGGGGGTGGTGATCGGCAAGAAGGGCCAGGAGATCGAGAAGCTGCGCACGGATCTGAGCAAGATGGTGGGCAGCGAGGTGCACCTCAACATCGTCGACATCCGCAAGCCCGAGCTCGACGCCCGCCTGGTGGCCGAGAACGTCGCCCAGCAGCTCAGTCGGCGGGTCTCGTTCCGGCGGGCGATGAAGCGGGCGGTGCAGTCGGCCATGCGCCTCGGCGCGCAGGGCATCCGCATCAATTGCGGCGGCCGCCTCGGCGGGGCCGAGATCGCGCGCATGGAGTGGTACCGCGAGGGGCGCGTGCCCCTGCACACGCTCCGCGCCGACGTCGACTACGGGGTGGCGACCGCGCGCACCACCTACGGCACCTGCGGGGTCAAGGTCTGGGTGTTCAAGGGCGAGATCATGGAGCACGACCCGATGGCGGTCGACCGCCTCGCCCAGGAACAGCAGGTCCGCCGCTGACCGCCCGGGCTCGAGGAAAGTCGCAAGGCCATGCTGCAGCCGATTCGAACCAAGTTCCGCAAGGCCCACAAGGGGCGCATCCACGGCACCGCCAAGGGCGGCACCGCGCTCAACTTCGGCTCCTACGGGCTGAAGGCGACGGTGGCCGGGCGGGTGACGGCGCGCCAGATCGAGGCCGCGCGGCGGGCGATGACCCGCTTCATGAAGCGCGCCGGGCGCGTCTGGGTGCGCATCTTCCCGGACGTCCCGGTCTCGCGCAAGCCGGCCGAGGTGCGGATGGGGAGCGGCAAGGGCACGCCCGAGTACTGGATGTGCCGCGTCCATCCCGGGCGCATCATGTTCGAGGTCGACGGCATCCCGATCGAGACCGCGCGGCGGGCGCTCGAGCTCGCCGCCGCCAAGCTCCCGATGCGCAGCCGGTTCGTCTCGCGCCTGGCCGGGGAGAGGTGACCGCGATGAAGGCGAACGAGCTGAGGACGAAGACCGACGACGAGCTCTCGGACCGCCTGTCCGAGCTGCAGAAGGAGCGGTTCAACCTCCGCTTCCAGAGGGCGGGCGGCCAGCTCG
Source organism: Pseudomonadota bacterium (assembly GCA_016202695.1). Taxonomy (GTDB): domain Bacteria; phylum Pseudomonadota; class Alphaproteobacteria; order JACQOE01; family JACQOE01; genus JACQOE01. The sequence goes on from JACQOE010000090.1 coordinate 5,017, forward strand.
AGAACACGGCGCGGGTGCGCGAGGTGCGCCGCGACATCGCGCGGATCAAGACGATACTCGCCGGGCGGCGCGCGAGCGCGGCCGGCGCCTAGGGGTTGAGGAGCGAACGGGCGATGCCGAGACGGATTCTCCAGGGCGTGGTGGTGAGCGACCGGATGGACAAGACCGTGGTCGTCCGGGTCGACCGCCGGGTCATGGATTCGATCTACAAGAAGTACGTGCTGCGCTCGAAGAAGTACGCCGCCCACGACGCCGAGAACAAGCACAAGGTCGGCGACGTGGTGCGCATCCGCGAGCGCGCGCCCATCTCCAAGCGCAAGCGCTGGGAAGTGATCGAGGACCAGGCGTAATGCGCCCGCGCCGGAGGCAGGAGAGAGCCCCAAGATGATCCAGATGCAGACCAACCTCGAGGTCGCCGACAATTCCGGCGCCCGCCGGGTGCAGTGCATCAAGGTGCTGGGCGGCTCGAAGCGCACCACCGCCGGCATCGGCGACGTGATCGTGGTTTCGGTGAAGGAGGCGATCCCGCGCGGGCGGGTGAAGAAGGGCGACATCCACCGCGCCGTGATCGTGCGCACGGCGAAGGAGATCCGCCGCCCCGACGGCAGCGCGATCCGCTTCGACCGCAACGCCGCGGTGCTGATCAACGCCCAGGGCGAGCCGATCGGCACCCGCATCTTCGGCCCCGTCACCCGCGAGCTCAGGGCGAAGAACTACATGAAGATCATCTCGCTCGCGCCGGAGGTCCTCTGAGATGGCGGCGAAGATCAGGAAGGGCGACCGCGTGGTCGTGCTCGCGGGGCGCGACAAGGGCAAGATCGGCGAGGTGCTGCGGGCCATCCCCAAGGAGGGCCGGGCCGTCGTCCAGGGCGTCAACATGATCAAGCGCCACCAGCGGCCGTCGGCGGGCAACCCCGGCGGCATCGTCGAGCGCGAGGCGCCGATCGACGCCTCCAACCTGGCCCATGTCGATCCCAAGACCGGCAAGCCCACCCGTGTCGGATTCAAGTTCCTCGAGGATGGCCGCAAGGTGCGTTACGCCAAGGCCTCCGGCGAGATCGTCGACAGGTAGGACGCGATCGATGACACGGCTATTCGAACGTTATCGCAACGAGATCCGTCCGGCGCTGATCAAGGAGTTCGGCTACCGGAATCCCTTCGAGGCGCCGCGGCTGGAGAAGATCGTGGTCAACATCGGGGTCGGCGAGGGGGTACAGGACGCGAAGAAGGTCGATGCTGCGGCCGGCGACCTGGCCCAGATCACCGGCCAGAAGCCGGTGATCACCCGCGCCCGCAAGTCGATCTCCACCTTCAAGCTGCGCACCGGCATGCGCATCGGCTGCAAGGTGACGCTGAGGCGCCAGCGCATGTACGAGTTCCTCGACCGGCTCATCAACGTCGCGCTGCCGCGGGTGCGCGACTTCCGCGGAGTCTCGCCCAAGAGCTTCGACGGGCGCGGCAACTTCGCGATCGGTCTCAAGGAGCAGATCGTGTTCCCCGAGATCAACTACGACAAGGTCGACGCGATCCGCGGCATGGACATCGTCATCGTGACGACGGCGAAGACCGACGAGGAGGGGAAGGCGCTCCTCCGGCACTTCGATATGCCGTTCACGAGCTGACCGTATACGGAGAGACAGGATTCATGGCCAAGATCAGCATGGTCGAGCGCAACAAGAAGCGTCAGCGGCTGGCGAAGAAGTACGCCGTCAAGCGGCAGGAGCTGAAGGCGACCGCTCGCAACCGCACGCTCTCGCCGGAGGAGCGCTTCGCCGCGCACCTCACGCTCGCCAAGCTTCCGCGCAACAGCTCGCCGGTGCGGATACGGCTTCGTTGCGATCTGTCGGGGCGCCCGCGCGGCAATTACCGGAAGTTCCGGTTGTCGCGGATCGCGCTCCGCGATCTCGGTTCGTGGGGCCAGATCCCCGGCATGGTCAAGTCGAGCTGGTAGAGGGCCTATCGAGATGACGATGAGCGATCCTCTCGGCGATATGCTGACCCGCATCCGCAACGGGCAGCGGGCGGGGAAGAGCGTGGTCAGCGTGCCCGCCTCCAACCTGCGTGCCAACGTGCTCGAGGTGCTGAAGCGCGAGGGGTTCATCCGCGGCTTCGAGCGCGGTGAGCTCAGGCCGGGGGTTGCGGTGCTGACCGTCCAGCTCAAGTACGCCGAGGGCGAGCCCGTGATTCGCGAGATCAAGCGCGTCTCCAAGCCGGGGCGCAGGGTCTATTCCCGGATCCGCGATCTCTCCCGCATGTACAATGGTCTCGGCATCTCCATCCTCTCCACCCCGCGCGGCGTCATGTCCGACGTCGAGGCCCGCAAGGCCAACGTGGGGGGCGAGGTGCTCTGCCAAGTGTTCTAGAGGCAACGAGAGGAACGCCTGATGTCGCGAGTGGGCAAACACCCGGTCCCGGTGCCCAAGGGCGTGACCGTAGAGATTGCCGGACGCACCCTCACCGCCAAGGGCAAGCTGGGCCAGGGGAGCCTGACCCTGGTCGACGAGGTGGCGGCGCGGGTGGAAGACGGCAAGGTCTGGATCACGCCGCGCGGCGACTCGCGCCCGGCGCAGACCATGTGGGGCACCACCCGCAGCCTGGTCAACAACCTCGTCAAGGGGGTCACCGACGGCTTCTCGGTCAACCTCGAGATTTCGGGGGTCGGCTACCGGGCGCAGGCGCAGGGCAACACGCTCGTGCTGCAGCTCGGCTACTCGCACGAGATCCGCTATCCCATCCCGGCAGGGATCAAGATCACCACCGAGCGTCCGACGCTGATCAACGTGCAGGGGGCGAACCGGCAGCAGGTAGGGCAGGTCGCGGCCGAGATCCGCCGCCTGCGCCCGCCGGAGCCCTACAAGGGGAAGGGCATCAAGTACGAGAACGAGCGCATCCTGCGCAAGGAAGGCAAGAAGAAGTAGTGATGGCGATGTCGAAGGACGTATTCGAGCGCAGAAGGCGCCGCGTGCGCCTCAAGCTCCGCAAGGGCGCGCGCGGCCGGGTCCGGCTGTCCGTGTTCCGCTCGGGGAAGCACATCTACGCCCAGGTGATCGACGATACCGCGGGGCGCACCCTCTGCGCCGCCTCGACCCTCGACCGCGACCTGCGCCAGTCGCTCAAGAGCGGTGCCGACCGCGCGGCGGCCGGGGCGGTGGGCCGCCTGCTCGCCGAGCGCGCGCTCAAGGCGGGGATCAAGGAGGTGGTGTTCGACCGCGGCGGCTACCTGTATCACGGCCGGGTCCGTGCGTTGGCCGAGGCCGCCCGCGAGGGCGGGCTCTCCTTCTGAAGGGGTTGGTGAGAGGTCTTCATGGCACGAGGTGTGAGCGCCGAGCGCGGCGGGCGCGGCGAGGACGGCGAGTTCCGGGACAAGCTCGTCAGCATCAACAGGGTGGCGAAGGTGGTGAAGGGCGGGCGTCGGTTCGCCTTCGCCGCGCTGGTGGTGGTGGGCGACGGCAAGGGCCGGGTCGGCTACGGCTCGGGCAAGGCGCGCGAGGTGCCCGAGGCGATCCGCAAGGCGACCGAGCAGGCCAAGCGCGGCATGATCCACGTGCCGCTGCGCGAGGGCCGCACGCTGCACCACGACGTGAAGGGCCATTTCGGCGCCGGCCGGGTGCTGTTGCGCGCCGCCGCCGCCGGCACCGGCATCATCGCCGGCGGGCCGATGCGGGCGGTCTTCGAGACCATGGGGGTGCAGGACGTGGTGGCGAAGTGCATCGGCACCACCAACCCCCACAACATGGTGAAGGCTACCTTCCAGGCGCTCACGCGGATGATGTCGCCGCGCACGGTCGCCTCGCGGCGCGGGCTCAAGGTCGCCGACATCATCAGCCGCCGCGAGGCCGCGCCGGCGCGGGAGGCGAGCGATGCCTGAGACGGGCGGCAAGAGGCTCAGGGTGACCCAGATCGGAAGCCCGATCGGGCGCAAGAAGGACCAGCGCGCGACCCTGGTCGGCCTGGGGCTGAACAAGATGCGCCGCACGCGCGAGCTCGAGGATACGCCCGCCGTGCGCGGCATGATCGGCAAGGTCCGGCACCTGCTGCGGGTCGAGGAGATCGGCTAGGCGGCCGCGGCGAGCGAGGGTTAGCGTGGGATGAAGCTGAACCAGATCGACGACAATCCCGGCGCCCGCAAGGGGCGCATCCGGGTCGGGCGCGGCATCGGCTCGGGCAAGGGGCGCACGGCCGGGCGCGGCATGAAGGGCCAGAAGGCGCGGAGCGGCGTGGCGGTCCGGGGCTTCGAGGGCGGCCAGATGCCGGTCTACCGCCGGCTGCCGCGCCGTGGCTTCAACAACACCGATTTCCGCGCCGAGTACGCGGTCGTCAACCTCGGCCGGCTCCAGGCCGCGGTCGACGCCGGGCGCCTCGATCCGGCCAGGCCCGTCACCGTCGAGGCGCTCAAGGCCGCGGGCCTGGTGGGCCGGGTCAGGGACGGGGTCCGCCTCCTCGCCAAGGGCGAGATCAAGGCCAGGCTTGCGATCGAGGTCACCGGCGCTTCGCGCCCGGCGATCGCGGCGGTCGAGAAGGCGGGCGGGACCGTCAAGATCGCCCGCCCGCCCAAGGTGAAGGAAAAGCCGGCCGAGGCCAAGCCCGCCGAGGCCAAGGGCCCGGATAAGGGCCAGGATCAGGGCGAGAGCGCGGGCAAGGGGAAACGGAAGGACAAGGGCAAGGACAAGGACAAGGGCCAGGAGGCCAAGGGCCAGGAGGCCAAGGGCCAGGACAAAGGCAAGGACAAGAGGACGGACAAGGCGCAGGACAAGGGCAAGGGCAAGGGCAAGGGCAAGGGCAAGGGCGGCGAGACCGAGGGCGCCGAGGGGAGCGCCTAGGGTCTCGCGCGCGAACGAGGGGACGAGATGGCTTCCGCCGCCGAACAGCTCGCCGCGAACATCAACTTCGGGGTCTTCGCCAAGGCGACCGAGCTCAAGAAGCGCCTGTGGTTCACCCTGGGCGCGCTCATCGTCTACCGCCTCGGCACCTACATCCCGGTGCCGGGGATCGATCCCCAAATCATGGCCGACATCTTCGAGCGGCAGGCGGGCGGCATCCTCGGCGTCTTCAACATGTTCTCCGGCGGGGCGCTGGGGCGGATGACCATCTTCGCCCTCAACATCATGCCCTACATCTCGGCCTCCATCATCATGCAGCTCCTGAGCGCGGTTTCGCCGACCCTTGAGCAGCTGAAGAAGGAGGGCGAGCAGGGGCGGAAGAAGATAAACCAGTACACGCGCTACCTGACGGTGCTGATCTGCGCGCTGCAGGCCTACGGCATCTCGGTCGGTCTCGAGCGGTTGACCGGCGGCGCCGGCTCGGCGGTGATCGAGCCGGGGCTCTTCTTCCGCTTCACCACCGTGGTGACGCTGGTCGGGGGCACCATCTTCCTGATGTGGCTCGGCGAGCAGATCACCCAGCGGGGCGTGGGCAACGGCATCTCGCTGATCATCTTCTCGGGGATCGTCGCCGGGCTGCCGCAGGCCCTGGTAGGCACCCTCGAGCTCGGGCGCACCGGGGCGCTCTCCACCTTCTTCATCATCCTCCTGATGGTGATGGCGGTGGCGGTCGTCACCTTCATCGTCTTCATCGAGCGGGCGCAGCGGCGGATCATCATCCAGTATCCGAAGCGCCAGGTGGGCAACAAGCTGTTCGGCGGCGAGGCGACCCATCTGCCGCTCAAGATCAACACCTCGGGCGTGATCCCGCCGATCTTTGCCAGCTCGATCCTGCTCCTGCCGATCACCGCCGCCGGCTTCACCGCCGGGGCCGGGCCGGAGTGGCTGACCACCCTTACCGCCTATGTCGGGCGCGGCCATCCGCTCTACCTCACGATCTACATGGCGCTGATCGTGTTCTTCGCCTTCTTCTACACCGCGGTGGTGTTCAACCCGGCGGATACCGCCGAGAACCTGAAGAAGCACGGTGGCTTCGTCCCCGGCATCCGCCCCGGCAAGAACACCGCCGAGTACCTCGACTACGTGCTCACCCGGCTGACCGTGATCGGGGCGATCTACCTTGCTGCCGTCTCGGTGCTGCCGGAGATCCTGATCTCGAATTACGGGGTTCCCTTCTATTTCGGCGGCACCAGCCTACTGATCGTGGTGACCGTGATCATGGACACCATGGCCCAGATCCAGTCGCACCTTCTGGCCCATCAGTACGAGGGGCTGATCAAGAAGGCGAAGCTCAGGGGGCGGCGGGGATGAACGTGATCCTGCTTGGGCCTCCGGGGGCCGGCAAGGGCACGCAGGCCAAGAGGATCGAGGAGAAATTCGGGCTCCTGCAGCTCTCCACCGGCGACATGCTGCGCGCCGCGGTCTCCTCGAAGAGCGCCGTCGGGCGCAAGGCCGAGAGCTACCTGAAGGTGGGCAAGCTGGTGCCCGACAAGGTGATGATCGAGATGATCGCGATCCGCATCGACCAGCCGGACTGCGCCGCGGGCTTCCTGCTCGACGGCTTCCCGCGGACCGTGCCCCAGGCCGAAGCCCTCGACCGGATGCTGGCCAGGAAGGGGCTCGCCATCGACCATGTGATCGAGATCCGGGTCGCCGACGACTTCGTGGTGGAGCGGATCACCGGCCGGTTCACCTGCGCGGCCTGTGGGGCCCCCTACCACGAGCGCTTCGCGCCGCCGAAGCGCCCGGGCGTGTGCGACGTGTGCGGCGGCCGCAGGTTCGTGCGCCGCGACGACGACACCGAGGAGACGGCGCGCGCCCGCCTCGCCGAATATCACGCCCAGACCGCCCCCATCCTCCCCTATTACCAGGAGCGGGGGCGCCTCGAAGTGGTCGACGGCACCGCCCCGATCGACGAGGTGGCGAACCGCATCGCGGCGATCGTGGCGGGCGGGCGGACGGGCCTCCGGGTCGGTTGACTTGCTCCGGATTGGGCCTATAATCCCGCTCCTTTGGACGCCTTCTGGCGGTCGATGGACGGGCGAAAAACCGGGTGAATTGAAGGAGATAGCAGGTTGGCACGCATCGCCGGTGTGAACCTCCCGACCCAGAAGCGGGTCGAGGTCGCGCTCACCTACATCTTCGGCATCGGCCCGGCCACGGCCAGGGACATCTGCCGCAAGTGCAACGTCCCGCCGGAGCGGCGGGTCAACGAGCTGGCGGACGACGAGGTGGCGCGCATCCGCGAGTCCATCGACCGCGAGCACAAGGTCGAGGGCGACCTTCGGCGCGAGGTGGCGATGAACGTCAAGCGGCTGATGGACCTCGGCTGCTATCGGGGCTTGCGCCACCGCAGGGGCCTGCCGGTGCGCGGCCAGCGCACCCACACCAACGCCCGCACCCGCAGGGGGCCGGCACGGCCGATCGCCGGCAAGAAGAAGGTCACCAAGTAGGGCGAGCCAGGGCGGGCGGCCGCGGCGGGCGGGGACCGCGGCGCGCCCGGTGGCCCGCCGAGACGCGAACCGGACGAACCATATCCCAGGGTTGAAGCATGGCGAAACCGACCACGGCGCGCCCGCGACGTCGCGAGAAGAAGAACATCACCTCGGGCGTCGCGCATGTGAGCGCGACCTTCAACAACACGATGATCACGATCACCGACGCCCAGGGCAACACCATCGCCTGGGCCACCTCCGGGAGCCAGGGGTTCAAGGGCTCGCGCAAGTCCACGCCCTATGCCGCCCAGGTCGCGGCCGAAGCGGCCGGCCGCAAGGCCATGGAGCACGGCATGCACACCCTCGAGATCAACGTCCGCGGCCCCGGTTCCGGCCGCGAGTCGGCGTTGCGGGCGCTGCAGGCGGTCGGGTTCTCGATCACCGCCATCCGGGATGTGACCCCCATCCCGCACAACGGCTGTCGGCCGCGCAAGCGCCGCAGGGTTTAGAGCGTGTTTCGCAAAGGTGGCATCGCCCCTCCTCACCCGGCTTCGGGTAAGGCGCGTCGTGCCGACGCGCCAACCCTACGCAACCCTCTCCCCCCGCGAGCGGGGGGAGAGGGAAGGGTGAGGGGGGCCGATTCCAATCAGGGCAACATGCTCTAGAGAGCGTTGCCGTTTTCGCCCGCCCCGGGGCGGCGCCCGCGGGGCGGCGTCTGTTTGCACCGTGATTGAGGGGCCGCCCCAAATTTACCGACGCGAGGTCACCGTGGTGAGTCAGATTCAGAAGAATTGGCAGGAACTGATCAAGCCCAACAAGCTGGACGTCCAGGCGGGGGCCGATCCCACCCGCTTTGCCGTCATCGTCGCCGAGCCGCTCGAGCGCGGTTTCGGGCTGACGCTCGGCAACGCGCTCCGGCGCGTGCTGCTGTCCTCGCTGCGAGGGGCGGCGGTCACCGCGATCCAGATCGACGGGGTGCTCCACGAGTTCTCCTCGATCCCCGGCGTGCGCGAGGACGTGACCGACATCGTGCTCAACATCAAGCAGCTCGCGCTTAAGATGCACGGCGAGGGGCCGAAGCGCATGACCCTGCAGGCGGACAAGCCGGGCGAGGTCACCGCCGCCATGATCCGGGCCGGCCACGACATCGAGGTCATGAACCCCGAACTGGTGATCTGCACGCTCGACGAGGGCGCCAAGCTGTCGATGGAGCTGACGGTGAACACCGGCAAGGGCTACGTGCCGGCCTCCCAGAACCGCCCCGCCGACGCGCCGATCGGGCTGATTCCGGTCGATGCGGTGTTCAGTCCGGTGCGGAAGGTGGCCTACAAGGTCGAGAACACGCGCGTCGGCCAGGTCACGGATTACGACAAGCTGTCTCTCACCATGAACACCAACGGCACCGTGAAGCCCGAGGACGCGCTCGCGCTGGCCGCCCGCATCCTGCAGGATCAGCTCAAGCTCTTCATCACCTTCGAGGAGCCGACGATGGCGCGGCCGGAGGAGCGGCGCGAGGATCTCCCCTTCAACAAGAACCTGCTGCGCAAGGTCGACGAGCTCGAGCTCTCGGTGCGCTCGGCCAACTGCCTCAAGAACGACAACATCATCTACATCGGCGACCTCGTGCAGAAGACCGAGGCGGAGATGCTGCGCACGCCCAACTTCGGCCGCAAATCCTTGAACGAGATCAAGGAGGTCCTCGCGCAGATGGGGTTGCAGCTCGGCATGGAGATCCCGGGCTGGCCGCCGGAGAACATCGAGGAGATGGCGAAGCGGCTCGAGGAGCCGTTCTGAGCGCCGCCTGAGAGGGGAGAGACGCACCATGCGCCACGCCGTCAGGGGCCGCAAGCTCGGCCGCACCACCAGCCACCGCAAGGCGATGTTCGCCAACATGGCGGCTTCGCTCCTCAAGCACGAGCAGATCACCACCACGCTCCCCAAGGCGAAGGAGATGCGCCCCATCGCCGACAAGCTGATCACGCTGGGCAAGCGGGGCGATCTTCACGCCCGGCGCCAGGCGCATGCCTTCCTGCGCGACGATGCGGTGGTGACCAAGCTCTTCACCAGCCTCGCCGAGCGCTATGCCGCGCGCATGGGCGGCTACACGCGGGTGCTCAAGGCCGGCCACCGCCACGGCGACGCGGCGCCGATGGCCGTCCTCGAGCTGGTCGATCGCGACCCCGAGGCCAAGGGGGCGGATTCCGGCCCCAAGCCCGAGGCGGCCGAGGCCAAGGGCGGCGAGGAGGGCTGAGCGCGGCACGGCCGCCCGCATAGACCTTCGCGAGCGAGGGGGCGGCGGCGACGCCGCCCCCTTCGTCGTTTCTCGCCCGGGGGCGATTGTTCTAGAGCCTTTTCCTATCGGATTGAATCGCTGCGCCGAGGAGATTTTTCGACGGGGGCAGGAGACGGGCGAAGAGCGTAGCGGGGACTACGGTCAAGCC
>JACQOE010000093.1 GCA_016202695.1 Pseudomonadota bacterium
GCCACACCCCTTCCCCGGGGCGCCGGGGTCGAGGGCCCTCGATACGCCCGGGCGGAGATAAGGCGCCTGCGAAAGGCCGTCCCATCCCCGGCTGGATGCGGCGCCGGCGCGAGGCCGCCCAGGACCGCGTACGCTCTCGCGCGAGTACCGGAGGCCGGCCTCCGCCCTTGTCTCCCCCCGCACCCGCGGGGCCAGGGGCCAGACGGACGCCAACCCGTGCCGAACGCCGCCGAAGCAGGCGAGACCGTGGAGGACCAGGAGCGAACGAGACCGAAGGACACGAGCAGGGAAAGAGGAGACGGCAAGGAGACGAGGCGAAGGCGACGCCGGGCCATGGCCCGCCGCCCGCCCGGCCCTCAGCGCGGCACCGGCACCATCGCCTGCCGGCCGGCATAGCCGTGCATCCGGTCGTGGGCCCGGACCGTGACCAGCGTCACGCCCGGCGGGATGCGCACGTTATCGACGCTCCGGATCAGCGGCTGCTCCCGCTCCAGGTGCGGCTGCACCAGGATCGTCATCCCCAGCACCTCGCCCCCCGGCCCCGCCACCTCGATGCGGTCGGCGTAGTGCTCCCAGCCCTCGTCGGCATGGCCGAGCGTGACCGTGAAGCTGTAGGTGTCCTCGCCGGTCTTGAACACCCCCACCGCCTCCACGTCCACCCCGTCGGCCAGCGCCGGCAGGGCGGCGAGGAGGCCGGCCAGGAGGACGGCGCCGACGCGCGCCGCCAGGCCCGCCGCCCGGATCGCCATGATCCGGATCTCGGTCGCCGCCGCCCCGCGCGCAAGGGCGCCGGTCGCGCCGGTTGTTGCATCGGCTCGCCCCGGGGCCTATCTGTGGTTCCGCCATGGAGAGGGCGGAGACCCGGGCGGTTCACGTGATCGGCGGCGGGCTCGCGGGAAGCGAGGCCGCCTGGCAGCTCGCCCGCGCCGGCATCCCCGCGGTGCTGCACGAGATGCGCCCCGGGCGTCAGACCGAGGCCCACCGGACCGACCGGCTGGCCGAGCTCGTCTGCTCCAACTCGTTCCGCTCCGACGACGCCGAAACCAGCGCCATCGGCCTCCTGCACGAGGAGATGCGCAGACTCGGCTCGCTCATCCTCGCCATGGCCGACGCCAACCGCGTGCCGGCGGGGGGCGCGCTGGCGGTGGACCGCGAGGGCTTCGCCGGCGCGGTCACCGCCGCGCTCGGCTCCGAGCCGCTGGTGACGGTCGTCCGCGAAGAGGCCGTCGGCCTCCCCCCGCCGGAGTGGGACTCGGTGATCGTCGCCACCGGGCCCCTCACCTCGCCGGCGCTGGCCGCGGCGATCCGCGCGCTCACCGGCGAGGACTCGCTCGCCTTCTTCGACGCCATCGCCCCCATCGTCCATCGCGACTCGATCGACCTCTCGGTCGCCTGGTTCCAGTCCCGCTACGACAAGGGAACGGGGAGCGATTACATCAACTGCCCGCTCACGCGCGAGCAATACGACGCCTTCGTCGAGCGGCTGCTCGCCGCGCCCAAGACCGAGTTCAAGGAGTGGGAGACGGACACGCCCTACTTCGAGGGCTGCCTTCCCATCGAGGTGATGGCCGAGCGCGGCCGGCTCACGCTCGCCTTCGGGCCGATGAAGCCGGTCGGCCTCACCAATCCCCACCGCCCGGGCGAGAAGCCGTTCGCCGTGGTCCAGCTCCGCCAGGACAACGCGCTCGGCACCCTCTACAACATGGTCGGCTTCCAGACCAAGCTGAGGCACGCGGCGCAGGTGGAGGTGTTCCGCACCATCCCCGGCCTCGGGCGGGCCGAGTTCGCCCGCCTCGGCGGGCTCCACCGCAACACCTTCCTCAACAGCCCCCGCCTCCTCGATCCCGCGCTCCGGCTGAAGGCGATGCCGCGGCTCCGCTTCGCCGGCCAGGTGACCGGGGTCGAGGGCTACGTCGAGAGCGCGGCGATCGGGCTCCTGGCCGGGCGCTTCGCCGCCGCCGAGCGGTTGGGCGTGCCCCTCGCCCCGCCGCCGCCGACGACCGCCATGGGTGCGCTCCTCGCCCACATCACCGGCGGCGCCTCGGCCGAGACCTTCCAGCCGATGAACGCCAATTTCGGCCTCTTCCCGCCCCTCCCCGACTCTCCGGGCGCGCGGAAGGTGCGCGGCGAGGAGAGGAAGCGCGCCCACGCGCGGCGCGCGCTCGCCGACCTTGCCGCCTGGCTCGCCGCCGCGGGCACCGCCCGCGCCGCCGAGTAGCTCCGCCTCCTCCCGGCGAGCCGTCGCGGCGACCGCTCCGCCGCCCGCCCTCTCGCCCTCGGTCGCTCCGCTCCCTTTTCCCTCCATTCGGATCAGTACCGCCCCAGGGCGGCGCGGAGCGCGAGGATAAGCTGCCGGCCCGCGCGGCCGGCGTTCACCCGCGGATCGAAGGGGTCGAACCGGGCCCGCTCCAGCCGCCTCGCGTAGCCCTCGGCGAGCGTCGCCGGCAGCACCGCCGCCAGCGCCTTGCGCGGGACCGAGCGGCGGAGCGCCCGCGCGGCGGCGATGCGCGCACGGGCCTCGGCCACCACCTCGGCCACCACATGGGCGAGCCCGGGCGATGGCCCCCGCTCGATCACGTCGTCGGCGCCGAGCCCGGCCGCCGCCATCCGATCCCGCGGCAGGAAGAGCCGCCGACTCCGGGCATGAAACGGCACCGCCCGCATCAGCCCGACCAGCGCCAAGGCGGCGCCGACGTGGCGGGCGGCGGCCGCGGCCTCCCCCTCGCCGGCGCCGAGCGCGGCGGCGGCGAGCGCACCCAGGGTGCCCGAGGTGCCCTCGGCGTAGGCCACCAGCTCGGCCATGTCGTCGGGCGGGCGGTCATCGAGGTCGAACTCGCGGGCCGCGAGCAGCCGCTCGAACGGCCCCCGCGGCAAGCCGTGCCGGGCCACCGCCCCGGCCAGCGCCGCGGCGACCGGATGCTGCGGCGGCCGGCCGGCGAACACGCCGTCGAGCGCGTCGCGCCACCATTGCAGGCGGATGCGCCCGATGGTCGGCTCGCTCGCCGCCTCGCGCGCGCGGGCCGCCTCGAGGTTGAAGGCGTAGAGCGCGAACAGGGACTCGCGCGCCGGCGCCGGCGCGAAGAGCGCGGTCAGGAAGCGGTCGGGGTCGTGGCGGCGGACCGCATCGCCGCAGAACGAGAGCGGGCTCGGCGATGCCATGGAAGCCGGTGCCTGAGGCGCGGTTGTGCCCTAAGATGGGGACGGACCCCGCCCCGGCGCAACCGGCGCCGGAAACCGACGAGCAGGCGACGGAGAACCATGACCGCCGAGGCGAGCGCACGCGAACGGGATTGGGCCGGTCCTCCCCCCACCCTCGGGCGGACCGCGCGGGGCGAGAACTTCCCCGTCGCCTCGCGGCTCCTCTCCGAGCGGGTGCGCCCGCATGTCGCCGCCTTCTACCGCTTCGCCCGCGCCGCCGACGACATCGCCGACGATCCCCGGCTTCCGCCCGAGGAGAAGCTCGACCGGCTCCGCCTCCTCGACCGCCTCCTCGCCGGCGCCGAGGAGGGGCCGGACGACCCGGCCGCCGAGGCGGCCCGCGCGCTCCGCACCAGCCTCGCCGAGACCGGGGTGAGCGCGGTCCACGCCCGGCACCTCCTCCAGGCCTTCCAGAGGGACGCGCTCACCCGGCGCACCCCCACCTGGGGGCAGCTCCTCGCCTACTGCCGCTATTCGGCGATCCCGGTCGGGCGCTACCTGCTCGAGATTCACGGCGAGCGCGAGGTGCGCGCCTTGCGCGCCTCCGATTCGCTCTGCGTCGCGCTCCAGGTCATCAACCACCTTCAGGACTGCCGCGCCGACTACGAGACCCTGGACCGGGTCTACATCCCCTCGGACTGGCTGGCCGAGGCCGGGATCGGGGCCGACTCGCTCGGCGCCGAGCGGAGCTCGCCCGAGCTCCGCTCGGTCTTCGCCCGCATGCTGGAGCGCGTCGACCTCCTGGTGGCCGGGGCGCGGCCCCTGGTGGCGGCCGTCCGCGACCTCCGCCTGCGGCTCGACTCGGCGGTGATCGTGGTGCTGGCGGCGCGCCTCGCGCGCAAGCTCCGCCGCGCCGATCCGCTCGCCGGCGGCGCCCGCCTCACGCGCCTCGAGGCGGCGCTCGCCGCCGGCCACGGGCTCCTCCTCGGGCTGGTGCGGCGATGAGCGCGCAGGCGATCGAGCCCGCGGCCTCGGCGCGGGCGGCGGCGAGCCGGGCGCGAAGCTCCTTCGCCTGGGCCATGCGCACGCTGCCGCGGGCCAGACGCGCGGCGCTCTACGCCATCTACGCCTTCTGCCGCGAGATCGACGACGTCGCCGACGGCCCCGCTTCCGCCGCCGAGAAGCTCGCCAGGCTGGCCGACTGGCGGGCCGAGCTGGCGCGACTCTTCGCCGGCGAGCCGCGCCGGCCGGAAACCCAGGCGCTCGCCGGGCCGGTCGCCGCCTTCGCCCTTCCCCGCGCCGAGTTCGAGGCCATCATCGACGGCCTGGAGATGGACGCGCGGGGCGAGATGGTGCGCCCCTGCGAGGCGGCGCTCCGGCTCTACTGCCGGCGGGTGGCCGGGGCGGTGGGGCTGTTGTCGCTGCCCGTGTTCGGCTGCAAGGGCGGCGAGGCGCGCGCCTTCGCGCTGGCCCTCGGCGAGGCGCTGCAACTCACCAACATCCTCCGCGACCTCGAGGAGGACGCCGCCATGGGCCGGCTCTATCTCCCCGAGGAGGTGCTGGCCGCGGCCGGCATCGGCCCCGGCGGACCGGCCGAGGTGCTTGCCCACGCCCGCCTTGCCGCCGCCTGCGAGGCCCTCGCCGCCCGCGCCGAGCGCTGCTTCGCCGCCGCCGAGGACCGCTGCCGCGAGAGCGCCCGCGTCCACGGCGGGTTCCGCCCGCTCCGGCCGGCAATCGTGATGATGGCGGTCTATCGCCGGCTGCTCGCCCGCGTGCGGAGCCGGGGCTGGCCGGCGCCGGCCGGGGCCGTGCGCCTGGGGGCGGCCGAGAAGCTGTGGATCGCGCTCCGCCACGGCCTCGTCGCCGGGCCGTGAGCGGCGGCGCCCGCCTCCACGTCGTCGGCGCCGGGCTCGCCGGGCTCGCCGCCGCGGTCGCCGCCCGACGGGCCGGATGGGAGGTCGCCCTCTACGAGGCCGCGGCCGAGGCCGGCGGCCGCTGCCGCTCGTTCCTCGACGAGCGGCTCGGGCGCGTGATCGACAACGGCTCGCACCTCCTCCTCGGCGGCAACCGGGCGGCCCGGGCGTTCGTCGCCACCGTCGGCGCCGGCGACACGATCGAGGAGGTCCGCCCGGCGCGCTTCCCCTTCCGCGACCTCGGCGACGGAACGACCTGGACGCTTCGCCCGGGGCCGGGGCCGAGCCCGCTCTGGATCGCCTCGCCGGCGCGGCGCGTGCCCGGCACCCGCGCCGGCGACTACCTGGCGGCGCTTCGCCTCGCCGGCGCCGGCGCCGGCGAGCGGGTGACCGACCGGCTGGACGCGCGCGCGCCGCTGTTCGCGCGCCTCTGGCGCCCGCTCACCCGGGCCGCGCTCAACACCGAGCCCGAGGAGGCCTCGGCCCGGCTGCTGTGGTCGGTGATCCGCGCCTCCCTCCTCTGCGGCGAGGCCGCCTCGCGCCCGCTCCTCGCCCGCTTCGGTCTGGCGGCAACGTTCGTCGCGCCGGCGCTCGCCTGGCTCGCGCGCCGGGGCGTCGCCGTCAACTTCGGCCACCGCCTCGCTGCCCTCGCCGAGACGGGCGGGCGGGTGCGGGCGCTGGCCTTCGCCGCGGCCGACGTCGGACTCGGCGCCGGCGACGCGGTGATCCTCGCCCTTCCCGCCCACGCGCTCCCGGCGCTGTGGCCGGGCGCGCCCGCGCCCGGGCCGCAGCGGGCGATCGTCAACGTCCATTTCCGCTGCGACGGGCCGGTGTCGCTGCCTGGCGGCGCGCCCTTCCTCGGCCTGATCGGCGGCACCGCCGACTGGCTGTTCCCCCGCGGCGACGTCCTCTCGGCCAGCCGCAGCGCCGCCAACGACCTCGCCCGGCTGCCGCCCGGCGAGGTGGCGGCGCGGATGTGGCGCGACGCCGCCCGGGCGCTCGGCCGGCCGGCCTCGCCCCTGCCCCCCTTCCGGGTGGTCAAGGAGCGCCGGGCGACCCCGGCGCAGACTCCCGAAGCCTGCGCCCGCCGGCCCGGCGCCCGAACCGGGGCCGCCAACCTGTTCCTTGCCGGCGACTGGACGGCGACCGGCCTTCCGGCCACCATCGAGGGGGCCGTGCGCTCTGGTTTCCTCGCCGCGCGCCTGGCGAGGGGACGGTCCTGAAAGGGATGGGTACGGGGCCGCCCGCCGCGCCCGGGCTCAGCCCGAGACCTTGTTGCAGGGCGGATTGAACGCCTTCAGGAGGTCGGCGCCGATGGCGAGGCGCTTGTCCTGATTGTTCTCGGTAAGAACGCAGATGCAGTTGGCGTTGTGGTCCTCGAAACAGATGGTCCGCCGCATCCCGTCCTTGCGGGACGACAGGTCGGCGGTCTGGCCGACGAACACGACGTTGTGCTGGACGTTGCCGCCGCGGGTCTTCTCGGTTCTATGGGTGATGACGTACACCGCGCCGACGACATTGAACCGCTGGTCCATGCCGAACGCCGAGAGGGTGTACTTCGTCCCGGACGCGCCCGTAAAGACGACCCTTCCGTACTCTGGCATCTTCCGCTCTGTTCCCTCTTCTTATTGTTAGACAACTATTTTAAGCATTAGGCAACAGTTATGTTAAGAGCCGACGCGCCCGGTCTTGCCGATCCGGGCGCGCCGACTCCGCGCCGGCCCTCGGAACCCCGTCAGACGGCGATCAGGGCCGCGGCCACCCGGCGATCCTCGGACACCAGCACGTTGAAGGTGCGGCAGGCGGCGCCGGTATCCATCGCCTCGGCGACGATCCCCGCCTCGCGCAGCCGGCGACGGTGCTCGGCGGCGACCGGTTCCGCCCGCCGCCCGCAACCGACGATCAGCAGCCCCACGCCCGGGGCCGCCTCGACCACCGGTCGCAGGCTTTCCCAGGTGATGTCGGCGAAGGCGGCCACGGCCCAGGACTCGGTGCGCTCGGGCAGCACGATCACCGAGCCGGCGTAGGTCCGCCCCGAGATGCGGAAGCGCCCGTCACCGTAAGTTTCGATGACCTGGCTGCCGGGCGCGGCGATCGGGCTGATGTCCATCGCCGCCCCCTCAGGCGGTCTTCTCGGCCGCCTCGGTCCCGGCGCGGACGTTGAGATAGACCAGCAGCGCCACGGCGACGAAGATCGAGGAGTAGGTACCGATGGTCACGCCCCAGATCATCGCCAGGCTGAAGTCGGAGATCACCGCCCCGCCGAAGAGGTAGAGCGCGATCAGCGCCAGGAGGGTGGTGAAGCTGGTCATGGTGGTGCGCGACAGGGTCTCGTTGGCGCTGAGGTTGAACAGCTCGGGAAGCGCCATCGTCTTGTACTTGCGCAGGTTCTCGCGCACCCGGTCGAACACGACCACGGTGTCGTTGATCGAGTAGCCGGCGATCGTCAGTACCGCAGCCACGGTCGAGAGGTTGAACTCGAGCCCCAGGAGCGAGAACAGTCCGATGGTGCTGACGACGTCGTGGATCAGCGCGACCACCGCCGCCACTCCGAACTGCCACTCGAAGCGGAACCAGATGTAGAGCAGCATCGCCAGCATGGCGAGGCCGACCGCGATCACCCCCTTCTCGCGCAGCTCCGCCCCCACCTTGGGGCCGACGAACTCCACCCGCCGATACTCGACGCCCGGCCCCAGCGCCTCCTTGATGGTGTTGACGGCGCGGCTCTGCTCGGCCTCGCCGCCCTCCTGACGCTGGACGCGCACGAGCACGTCGTTCGGCGCCCCGAACTCCTGCAGGCTGACCTCGCCCAGGCCCAGCCCGCCGATGGTGCGCCGCATCGCGCCGAGGTCGGCGGGCCCGCTGGTCCGCACCTCGATCAGGATGCCGCCGCGGAAGTCGATCCCGAAGTTGAGCCCGAGGATCGCATAGCTGACGAGCGAGAGGGCGACCAGGAGGCCCGAGAAGAGGAAGGCGAACCGCCGCAGGCCGATGAAGTCGATCCTGGTGTCGGTCGGGACCAGCTTCAAGAGGCGCATCGCCATGCCCTCCGCGGCTCAGATCGCCAGCGCCAGCGGCTGGTAGCGGCGCAGGTACGCCACCACCATCAGCCGCGTCACCATGATCGCCGTGAACATCGAGGTCAGGATGCCGATGCTCAGCGTCACCGCGAAGCCGCGGATCGGTCCCGAGCCGAAGTAGAACAGCAGCAGCGCCGCGATCAGGGTGGTGAGGTTGGAGTCGATGATGGTGGTGAGCGCCCGCTGATAGCCGGCGTCGACCGCCGAGAGCGGCGAGCGCCCGGCGCGCTGCTCCTCGCGGATGCGCTCGAAGATCAGCACGTTGGCGTCCACCGCCATGCCGATGGTGAGGGCGATGCCGGCGATGCCGGGAAGGGTGAGCGTCGCCTGAAGCACGGTCAAGAGGGCGACGATCAGGGCGAGGTTGAAGACGAGGGCCAGGTCGGCCATCACCCCGAACAGGCCGTAGGCCAAGACCATGAACACAACCACCAGAATCATGCCGACCACGCTCGCCAGCTTGCCGGCGGCGATCGAGTCGGCGCCGAGCCCCGGCCCGACCGTCCGCTCCTCGAGCACGGTGAGCGGGGCGGGGAGCGCGCCGGCGCGCAGGAGGAGCGCGAGGTCGTTCGCCTCGCGGACCGAGAACTGGCCGGTGATGATGCCGTTCCCGCCCAGGATCGGCGAGCGGATCACCGGCGCGCTGATCACCTTGCCGTCGAGGACGATGGCGAGCGGGCGCCCGACGTTGTCGCGGGTGACGTTGCCGAAGCGCTTGGCGCCGGCGGAATCGAAGCGGAAGCTCACCGCCGGCAGGCTGTTCTCGTCGTAGGTCGGCTGCGCGTCGACCAGATTCTCGCCGCTGACCATCACCCGCTTGCGGACCACGTACTGCCTGGCGCCCCCGGGGCCGACCTCGTTGGCCGGCAGCACCACCGAGCCGGCGGGGACGCGGCCGCGAAGCGCGTCGGCGGCGGCGATGGTCGTATCCAGGAGATGGAAGGTGAGCTTGGCGGTCTGGCCCAGGAGCTCCTTCACCCGCTCGGGGTCATCCACGCCCGGGAGCTGGACCAGGATGCGGTCCTCGCCCTGGCGCTGGATGGTGGGCTCGCGCGTGCCCAGCTCGTCGATCCGGCGGCGGATGATCTCGATCGATTGCTCGACCGCGGAGTTGCGGCGCTGGATCAGCGCCCGCTCGGAGAAGCGCAGCGTGGCGGTGCCGTCGGCGGCCATCTCGACCTCGAGCTCGGGGTCGGCCTGCTTGAGGGCGTGGGACGCGAACGAGCGGTCGCCCGGCTCGGTAATCCGCACCCGGACCGCGTCGCCCGACGCGGCGAGGCCGGTGTAGCCGATGTTCGCCTTGCGCAGCTCGGTGCGCGCCGTATCGACCACCGCCTCGAGCCGCTCCGCCTGCACCGCCTTGATGTTGACCTCGAGCAGGAGATGCGAGCCCCCGCGCAGGTCGAGGCCGAGGTTGACCTGCTGGCTGGGAAGCCACCGCCAGCGCGCGAGCTCGGCCGCCTGCCGCTCGCTCAGGAGGTTGGGCGCGGCATAGAGGACACCGAGCGCGCAGACCGCGAGCACGACGATGACGTACCAGCGAGGGAGCTGGACCATGGTCCGCCCCTGCCCCTCGCCGCCCTAGCGCCCCTCGCCGCCGGGCTTGTCGGCCCCAACCGCGGGCTCCTCGGCGGCGGCCGGGGCCGGCTCGGGAGGCGCGGTGGGCTCGGCCGCCGGGGCCGCCGGCTCGGCCTTGGCCTCGGCGGGGGCGGCCTTCTCGCGGCGTTGGCGCTTACCGGACTTCGGCTTCTCGCCCTCGGCCGGCTCCTCGGCCGGGGCCGGCTCGCCCCGCTGCAGGACGTTGGCCACGGTCGAGCGCACCACCCGCACCCGCACGCTGTCGGTGATGTCGACCTGGAGCTCGTCCTCGCCCACCACCCGCGCCACCGTGCCGATGATCCCGCCGCCGGTGACGATGCGGTCGCCGCGGCGGATCGCGGTCAGCATCTCGCGGTGCTGCTTGACCTTCTTCTGCTGCGGGCGGATGAGCAGGAAGTAGAAGACGACGAAGATCAAGACGAGCGGGATCAACCCGGTGAAGATGTCGCCGCCGGCCCCCTGGGCATAGGCTGGGCTGATGGGCATCGAGAGACTCCTTCGGTGCGTGCGGCCCGGGGTCGGCGGGCTCGCCCGCCTATATAACGGGTCCGGCGGCCGCTGCAAAGGCAATCGGGCGGGCGGATTGGTGGCGCCGCCGGCCTGTGCTAGTAGGTACCGGGGCCGCCCGCGCGCTCGGCGACGGGCGCCACCCGCGAGGGGGGTTTGGGTGATGGCGAGGTCCGGCCTCGCAGGGCTTCTGGAACGGATCGCGGGCGCGCTCGAGCGCCTCGCCCCGGCCGCCGCGCCGGCGCCCCGGCTGGAGGGCGCCGACGCCTTCGTCTGGCAGGCGGGCGAGGCGAGGCTCCTGCCCGTGGCCGCGGTCAACCGCGTCGATCTCTCGCTCCTCAAGGGGATCGAGCGCCAGCGCGACGTGCTCCTCGCCAACACCCGGCGCTTCGCCAAGGGGCTCCCGGCCAACAACGCCCTCCTCTGGGGCGCCCGGGGCATGGGCAAGAGCTCGCTGGTCAAGGCGATCCACGCGGCGGTGAACGAGGAGATGCCCCGCGCGCTCGCCCTGGTCGAGATCCATCGCGAGGAGATCACCAGCCTGCCGCGGCTCCTGGAACTCCTGCGCCAGGCCGGCCGGCGGGTGCTGCTCTTCTGCGACGACCTCTCCTTCGATCGCCACGAGACCGACTTCAAGTCGCTCAAGGCGGTGCTCGAGGGCGGCATCGAGGGCCGGCCCGAGACCGTGCTCTTCTACGCCACCTCCAACCGCCGCCACCTGATGCCCCGCGACATGATCGAGAACGAGCGCTCGACCGCGATCCAGCCGGCCGAGACGGTGGAGGAGAAGGTCTCGCTCTCCGACCGCTTCGGGCTGTGGCTCGGCTTCCACGCCTGCAGCCAGGAGACCTATTTCGCCATGGTCGAGGGCTACGCCGAGCATTACCGGCTGGGGGTGCCAGCCGGGCGCCTCAGGGCCGAGGCGGCGGAATGGGCGATCACCCGCGGCGCCCGCTCGGGCCGCGTCGCCTGGCAGTTCATCCAGGACCTCGCCGGGCGGGAAGGCAAACGCCTCGCCCGCGGATAAGGGCTTATACCAGTTGCCCTAATTCCTGCCGTTCGTTGTCATTCCGGCCGAAGCGAAGCGGAGAGCCGGAATCCACCGGGGTCCTGGGGATACCCGCTTGCGCGGGCATGACGAAGAGAAGCCGCGGCGCGAGTGAAAATTCCAGCGGCTTGGCATTACGGCGCGGCCGCCACCTGCAGCGAGCGCGACGGCAGGTAGCGGAGCGGATCGACCGCCCGCGTCCCCTGGCGCATCTCGAAGTGGAGCTGGGGATCGGAGACGTTGCCGGTGCTCCCCACCCGGGCGATGACCTGGCCCTTGGCCACCCGGTCGCCCTCCTTGACCATCAGCTCGTCGTTGTGGCCGTAGGCCGTGGTCCAGCCGCCGGGGTGCTTCAGCAGCACCAGGTTGCCGAAGCCGCGAAGCTCGTTGCCGGCGTAGGCGACCACGCCCTTCTCGGCCGCCCGCACCGAGGTCCCGCGCGGGGCGGCGATGTTGATGCCGTCGTTGGCGCGCCCGCCCTTCTTGCGCCCGAAGGTCGAGATCACGCGCCCGCCCACCGGCCACAGGAAGCCGTCGCGGTCCCGCGCCGGCGCCGCCGGGGCGGCACTCGGCGCCGGTCCGGCCTCGCCGCCCGCCGCCTCCTCGCCGGGGCCGGCCGGCTTCGGCGCCGAGAGGAGCGGCCGCGGCGCCAAGCGGGCCGCCGGCTTGACGACCGGGAGCGGGGGCGGGGGCGGCGCGTCGCGCGCCGCCACGTCGACCGAGGGGAGCGGCGCAGGCACGAAACCGGCCGCCGGCGCGCCCGCCCGGCCGGGGATCGTGAGCCGCTGGCCCTCATAGAGCGTGTAGGGCGGATCCAGACCGTTGGCGCGGGCGATCTCGCCCATCGGCGCGCCGTAGGTGCGCGAGAGCTCCCACAGGGTGTCGCCGGCGCGCACCAGGTGGCTGGTGCCGGCGCGCGACGGCAGCCGCAGGCGCTGCCCGGTGTAGAGCCGATAGGGCGGATTGAGGCCGTTGGCGTCGATGATCTCGCGCACCGGCACGCCGTGCTGCTCGGCCAACCCGTAAAGGGTCACCCCCCGGCCGACGATCACCGTGTCCTCGCCCGCGAGCGCCGGCCCGTAGCCCCGCCCCTCGGCCCCCAAGAGCACGGGCGCGGGCGGGCCGACGCGGGCGCAGGCGCCGAGGGCAAGGAGAAGGAGAAGCACCGCCCCCGTCCAGGACCGGCCCGGCAAGTGCCGGCGCGGCAGTATTTGGGTCCTCGTGCAGTCGTCCACCAGGACTCCCCCAACGAATTCGAACGAACAGAAATAATTCTACTTGGCGGGACTTGTCAAATTTCGACGTTTCGCGCGCGGCGAGGCGCCGTTCCCGGCGCGCCCTCCGGGCGGTCGCGGATGTTCAGCCCTGCCGCTCGCCGACGGCCGCGGCGGCGAAGGCGAGCGGAACGAAGCGGACGGGAAACAGCCTCTCGGTCCCCAGGCCCTCGGCCGTGCGGGTGACGCGCACCACGCTCTGCTCCGCCGGGTCGGCGCCGAGCGGCAGGACCAGGATGCCGCCCTCGGCGAGCTGCCCGGCCAGGGCGGCGGGAATCTCGGCCGCGGCGGCGGTGACGATGATGCGCTCGAAGGGCGCCAGCGGCGGCCACCCCTGCCGGCCGTCGCCGGCCAGCGTGGTGACGTTGGACAGCCCCAGCCGGGCGAAGCGCGCCTCGGCCGCGCGCATCAGCTCGCGGTGCTGCTCGATGGTATAGAGGCGCCGGCAGAGCCGCGCCAGCACCGCCGCCTGGTAGCCCGAGCCGGTGCCGATCTCGAGCACCTTCATCCGCCGCCCCACCTTCAGCGCCTGGGTCATGCGCGCCACCACCAGCGGCTGGCTGATGGTCTGGCCGAAGCCGATGGGAAGGGCGACGTTCTCGTAGGCCTGGTCGACGAAGGCCTCGGGCACGAACAGCTCGCGCGGGGTGCGCTCGATCGCGCCCAGCACCGCGGTGTCGGTGACGCCGCCGCGGCGGAGCTCGAGGATCAGGCGGATGCGGCTCGAGTCCGGCCTCACGCCAGCCCCTCCCTGAGCCGGCCGAGGCTCGGCCGGTGGGTGAGGTCGAGGCAGAGCGGGGTGACCGAGATCGCGCCCTCGTGCACCGCCTTGAGGTCGGAGCCCCGGCCCAGGGGCGCGTCGTCGGAATAGTCGACGATCCAGAAATAGGGCCGGCCGTCGGGATCGACGCGGGAGTCGATCTGAAGGCCGACCTGGCGGCGCCCCTGCACCGTGGTCCGCACCCCGGTCACCCGGTCGGGGGCGCGGTCGGGGACGTTGACGTTGAAGATCACGTCGCGGGCCCACGCCCCCCGCGCCAGACGGCGCACCAGCTCGGGGGCGTGCGCCTCGACGGTTCCCCACCTGGCCTTGGCGCCGTTGCCGACCGCGAGGCTGAAGGCGATCGCGCGGGCGCCGAGGAGGGCCGCCTCGAGAGCCGCCGCCACGGTTCCCGAGTAGATCACGTCCTCGCCCAGGTTGGCGCCGCGGTTGACCCCCGACAGCACCAGGGCGGGCGGGCGGTCCTTGAGCACGTGGTTGAGCGCCATCAGCACACAGTCGGTCGGCGTGCCCTCGACCGCGAAGCGGCGGGGCCCCAGCCGGCGCAGCCGCAAGGGGCTGCGGACGGTGAGCGAGTGGCTGGCGGCGCTCTGCTGCACCTCGGGCGCCACCACCCACACGTCGCGGCAGAGCGCGCGCGCCACCCGGACCATCGCCGCCAGGCCGGGCGCGAGGATGCCGTCGTCGTTGGTGACCAGGATGCGGGCCGAGCCGAGGTCCCGGATCGGCTCAAACATGGGCGGAGATCGCCTCGCGCCCGCCCATGTAAGGGCGAAGCGCGGCCGGGATTTCGATCGCGCCGTCGGCCCGCTGACAGTTCTCCATCACCGCGATCAGCGCCCGCCCGACCGCCAGGCCCGAGCCGTTGAGGGTGTGGACGAGGCGGGTGCCCTTGCCCTCGGCCGGCCGGTAGCGCGCGCGCATGCGCCGGGCCTGGAAGTCGCCGCAGTTCGAGCAGCTCGAGATCTCGCGGTAGCGGCCCTGGCCGGGGAGCCAGACCTCGATGTCGTAGGTCTTGCGGGCCGAGAAGCCGGTGTCGCCCGAGGACAGCACCATCACCCGGTAGGGGAGCGCGAGGCGCTTCAGCACCTCCTCGGCGCAGGACGTCATGCGCTCGTGCTCGGCCTCGCTCTCCTCGGCGCGAGTGATCGAGACCAGCTCGACCTTGTCGAACTGGTGCTGGCGGAGCATGCCGCGGGTGTCCTTGCCGGCGGCACCGGCCTCGGCGCGGAAGCAGGGGGTGAGGGCGGCGAAGCGGAGCGGCAGCGCCGCCTCCTCGACGATCTCGTCGGCGACGAGGTTGGTGAGCGGCACCTCGGCGGTGGGGATCAGCCACAGGCCGGCGGTGGTGTGAAAGAGATCCTCGCCGAACTTCGGCAGCTGCCCGGTGCCGAAGGCGACGGCGTCGCGCACCAGCACCGGCGGCGCCACCTCGAGGTAGCCGTGCTCCCGGGTCTGGAGGTCGAGCATGAAGGCGGCCAGCGCCCGGTGCAGGCGGGCGAGGGCGCCCTTGAGGACCACGAAGCGGGCGCCGGCGAGCTTTGCCGCCCGCTCGAAGTCCATGCCGGCCAGCGCCTCGCCGAGGTCGAAGTGCTCCTTGGGCGCGAAGTCGAAGCGCGGCGGCTCGCCCACGGTCCGCACCACCCGGTTGGCCCGCTCGTCGGTCCCGTCGGGAACGTCGGCGGCGAGCAGGTTGGGAAGCCCGGCGAGGATTTCGTCGATCTCGGCGCTCAGGCGCCGCTGCTCCTCCTCCGCCGCCTGCACCTTCTCGCGCAGGGACGCCATCTCGGCCATCGCCGCCGCCGGGGCCTCGCCCCTGGCCCTGGCCTGGCCGATCTCCTTGGAGACCTGGTTGCGCCGCTGCTGCATCTCCTGCAGCGCGGTCTGCTGGGCGCGGTTGCGGGCGTCGATCGTCAGCACCCCGGCCGCCGTCGGCGCCAGCCCGCGGCGCTTGAGCGCGCGGTCGAACTCCTCGGGGTTGTCGCGGATCCACCTCAGGTCGTGCATTCCCGCGCCCCCCGGCCCGCCGCCCGCTCAGCGCCCGGTCCCGGCATCGCCTCCCTCGTCCTTGGACTCACCGCCGGCGTCGGGGCCGTCGTTGTCGAGATCGTCGTCGTCCTTGTCCTCCTCCTCGCCCAGCGCCTCCCGACGCCGCTTCTCGACCAGGCGCACCGACCAGATCGAGATCTCGTAGAGGGCGAGGATCGGGATGGCGAGGCCCACCTGGGTGATCACGTCGGGCGGGGTGAGGACCGCCGCCGCCGCGAACACGCCGACGATGGCGTATCGCCGCTTCTCGACCAGCCCCTTCGAGGTCACCATGCCGACGCGCCCGAGGAGCGTCAAGAGCACCGGCAGCTCGAAGCTGATGCCGAAGGCGAAGATCAGCCGCATCACCAGGGCGAGATACTCGTTGACCTTGGCCTCGAGCTGGATGGGAAGGCCGCCCGCCTCGGGCCCCACCTCGAAGCTGAGGAAGAAGGTCCAGGCGATCGGCATGACCAGGTAGTAGACCAGCGCGCCGCCGAGCACGAACAGCACCGGGGTGGCAATGAGGAAGGGCAGGAACGCCCGCCGCTCGTTCTTGTAGAGTCCGGGCGCGACGAACATCCAGAGCTGGATCGCGAACACCGGGAAGGCGAAGAACGCGGCGGTGAAGCCCGCGACCTTGACGTAGGTGAAGAAAGCCTCGTGCAGCGCGGTGAAGATCATGCGCCGCCCGGGGTGTCCTTCGAGCGCTTGGGCGAGCGGGCGGACCAGGAACTGGAAGATGTGGTCGGAAACCGCGTAGGCGAGGATGAAGGCGATGAGGAAGGCGAGGAAGCAGTAAGCGAGACGGCGCCTCAGCTCGACCAGATGGTCGAGGAGCGGCATCCTTTTCTCCTCGATATCCTCCGTCGACTCGGGGGGGTGGTGGTCGCGCGGCGCCACGGGTTGCGCCCCCGCCTCAGCCGGAGCGCGCGCCGCCGCGGTCGAGCGGCTGGTCCGGCGGCGCGGTCCGGGGATCGGGCGCGGGGGGCTCCCCGCCGGCCCCCCCGCCGCCCGCCTCGCCCTCGCCGGAGGCGGGGCCGGGGGCGGGCTCGGCCACCGGCGCCGGCGGAGTCGCATCCGTCGCCGGCGCGGCGGGCGCGCCGCCGCCGGGCGGCCGGGTGTCGCCCAAGTCGCCGAGGTCGCCGGCGATCTCGCGCTCCAGGTCCGAGACGGGGGCCTCGATCCGGCCCTTGACCTCGCGCTCCAACTCCTCGATCTCGGCCTCGCGGGCCATGTCGTCGAGGCTGCGCTGGAAGTCGCGGGCCATGTCCTGGAGCTTCCGCACCCCCTGGCCGACGGTGCGCAGCACCCGCGGCAACTCCTTCGGCCCGAGCACGATGATCGCGACCAGCGCGACCACGGCCATCTCCGACCAGGCTACATCGAACATCGCTGGCCACCCGCGAAACCGCGCCCCGCCCGTGGGCGGGCGACGGGTGCCTCAGCCTTTCGCCGCGCTATCCTTCTCGTGGCCCTTGAGCGAGGCCTCGAAGCTGGCGTCGGCGGGCGGCGGGGTCTCGGACTTGAGGGCCTTGGGCGGCGCCTTCGCCGTCGCCTCCTCGTCGTCCTCCTTGAGCCCCTTCTTGAACGCCCTCAGGCCCTTGGCCATGTCGCCCATCAGGCCGGGAATCTTGCCGCGCCCGAACAGCAAGAGGACGATGACCAGGACGACGACCCACTGCCAGATGCCTGTCCAACCACCCATAAAATCCTACTCCCGATGATCGGCCGGGGCCGCACCCGCGCCCCGCCGCCGGCCGCCGGCCGGCGGCTCCGGATTGGCCGCGATAATGGCAGAAAGCCCCCCTTGCCGCAACGCCGCACGGGCCCCGCGGGGCTCAGGCCGCGGACTCGGCGCGGAACACGAACGTCCTTGTCGAATCGAGGGTTACGGCCACCACTTCATCTTCCTTGGGAAGGAACTGGCCGGGCACCCGGGCGTGGATGTGGAGGGTGGCGCCGTTCGGCCCCGGCACGCTCAGGTGGACCATGCTGGTGCGCCCCAGCATCCGCGCCGCGGTGACCCGCGCCCGCCCGCGGCCCTCGGGCGCGTCGGCGTCGTCGGCCCAACGCTCGAGCAGCAGCGCCTCGGGCCGGATCAGCACCTCGACGCGGGTGCCCTCGGGCAGGTCGGGCGCGGCGAGGGGGCCAAAGGGCGTTCCCACGCTCCCCCGCTCGACCCGGCCGGGGAGCCGGTTGACCTCGCCGAGGAAGGAGGCGACGAAGCCCGAGGCCGGCGACAGGTAGAGGTCGGCCGGTCGCCCCGACTGGGCGATGCGGCCGTCCTCGCGGAGGAGGGCGATGCGCTCGCCCATGAACATCGCCTCCTCGGCGTCGTGGGTCACCATCAGTGTCGAGATGCCGGCCCGCTGCAGGGTGTGGAGCGTGTCGTCGCGGACCTGGTCGCGCAGCCGCGAATCGAGGTCCGAGAACGGCTCGTCGAGCAGCAAGAGCCGCGGCCGCGGGGCCAGCGCCCGGGCCAGTGCCACGCGCTGCTGCTGGCCGCCCGAGAGGGTGTGCGGATAGGCCTCCTCGTAACCCGCCAGCCCCGCCTGGGCGAGGGCCTGGGTCATGCGCTCGGCGCGCTCGGAGGGGGCAAGCCTGGTCAGCCCGAAGAGCACGTTCTCGCGGACGTTGAGATGGGGAAAGAGGGCGTAGTCCTGGAACAGGAGGCCGACCCCGCGCTCCTCGGGGGGGACGTGCACGTCCGGCCCGGCCACCACCCGCCCGCCGATCAGGATGCGGCCCGCCTGCAGGCGCTCGAGGCCGGCGGCGATGCGAAGGAGCGTGGTCTTGCCGCAGCCCGACGGCCCGAGCAGGCAGACGATCTCGCCGGCGCCGACGCCGAGCGAGACGTCCTGGAGCACGACCCGGTCGCCGAAGGCGTGCGCGACGTGTTCGAGAACGAGGGACACCGGCTCTCACCTCTCGCTTGCGGCGCGACGGGGTCGGCTGGGCGACGCCTCCGGCGTTCCCCGACAAGGCCGGGGCCGCGCGCCTCCGGTCGCGCGGCCCCGTATAGTCAATCGCGCCGGCGAACGAAAGCCCCTTCGCGGGCCGTCGGAGGGCGCTCAGGCTTCCGAGCCGGAGGTCCGCTCGCGGTCCTCGGGGTCGAGCGGCGGAGCCTCCTCGCCGCCCGCCTCGGGCGCGGGCTCGGGAAGGAGCGTCTCCGAGGCGGGCGCCGCGAGGTCGCCCCGCGCCCGATAGGCGGTGAGCGCCGGGGCGCGCTCGAGGAGCCCCGCCGCCTTCAGCTCGTCGAGGCCGGGAAGGTCGGCGAGCGAGGCCAGCCCGAAATGGTCGAGGAAGGCCTCGGTGGTGCCCCAGGTGATCGGGCGGCCGGGAGTCTTGCGCCGGCCGCGCGGCCGGATCCATCCCGCCTCGAACAGGAGATCGAGCGTTCCCTTGCTCAGGCCAACGCCGCGGACCTCCTCGATCTCGGCCTTGGTCACAGGCTGGTGGTAGGCGATGATGGCGAGGGTCTCGATCGCCGCCCGCGAGAGCTTGCGCGCCACCCGCGCGTAGGCTTTGAGGCGCGGCGCCAGGTCGGGGGCGGTGCGCAGCGCCCAGCCGGCGCCGACGCCGATCAGGTTGACCCCGCGATCGGCGTAGTGCCGGCGCAGCTCCTCGACCAGGGCCTTCACGTCGGTGCCCTCGGGCAGGCGCTCGGCGAGGGCCTTCTCGCTCACCGGCGTCGGCGAGGCGAAGAGGATGGCCTCGACGACCCTCAGGTTCTGGTCGATGGCGGTCATGGCTCGCGCTGCGCCTTGCGCACGTAGATCGGCCCGAACTGCTCGGCCTGGCGGAGCGCCAGCGCCCCCGCCTTGGCCAGCTCGAGGCTGGCGGAGAAGGTCGTCGCCAGCGCCGAGCGCTTCAACAGCGGCGCCGCGGCGCGCGCGACCTCGGGCGGGAGGAAGCTCGTCAGGGTCGACCATTCCGGGAGCACGCCGAGGAGCCGGGACATTCGCTGCATCGCCTCCTCGATCGAGAACAGCTCGCTCGGCTCGATCGACATGGTGCGGGCATTCGCCCGGCGGTGGTGATCGGCGTACGCCTTGAGGAGGTCGTAGAGCGTGACCTGGAACACCGAGTGGACCTCGATCCCGAAGTCCTCGGGCTCGCCCCTGGCGAACACGCCGAGGCCCAAAAGCGGGCGATCGAACAGCCGCGCCCCCGCCTCGCGCATTGCCTCCAGCCGTTGCAGCTGGAAGGCGAGCACGGCCGCCAGCTCCTCGCCGCTCGGCTCCTCGTCGCCCTCCTCCTTGGGCAAGAGGAGCCGCGACTTGAGGTAGGCGAGCCACGCCGCCATCACTAGGTAGTCGGCGGCGATCTCGATCCTGAGGCTGCGCGCGCCGGCGATGAAGGCCAGGTACTGGTCGGCGAGCTGGAGGATGGAGATGCGCACCAGGTCCACCTTCTGCTCGCGGGCGAGCGCGAGCAGAAGGTCGATCGGCCCGTCGAAGCCGTCGAGCGAGAGCACCAGCACCGACGCCTCGCCGGCCGGGCGCGGGCGCTCGCCGTTCTCCTCGAAGGGGGGGGTCTCGGGGCTCATGGGTTAGGGAGTCAGCTTACAGGCCCGCCAGCTTGAAGACCATATCCGACAGGACGTCGACCGGCCCCGCAACCAGCCATTGGAAGGGGTCGATCCTCAGCCCCAACTGGCCGGCCAACAGGGGGAGAAGGAAGATCAGGAGCACCAGGATCATCAGTCCGTGGCGCTCGAGGCGGGCGAACGGGCGGGCGAGCCGCAGGGGCAGGAGGCCGACCGCGATCCGGCCGCCGTCGAGGGGCGGCAACGGCAGCAGGTTGAAGACCGCCAGTACCAGGTTGATGAGCACCGAGCGGAACAGGTTCTGCGCCAGCCAGCCGCCGAAGGGGCCGGGCAGCAGCGGCACGAGGTGGAAGACGAGCGCCGAGACATAGGCGAGCGCGACGTTCACCGCCGGCCCGGCGGCGGCGATCCACATCATGTCGCGCCGCGGATTGGCGAGGTTGCGATAGTCCACCGGCACCGGCTTGGCGTAGCCGAACAGGAAGGGCGAGCCGAGGAGCAGCAACAGCCCGGGCAGGAGGATGGTGCCGAAGGGATCGACGTGACGGAGCGGATTGATCGTCACCCGGCCCCGGCGATAGGCGGTGGGATCGCCGAGCCGCCAGGCGGCGAAGCCGTGCGCGGCCTCGTGGAAGGTCACCGCCAGCAGCACCGGGAACACCCAGATCGAAACTTGGTAGAGGAGTCCGGCGACGTTCATGCTCGTCATGCCGCCGGCCTCGTCCCCTCGCCGAGGAGCGTGCCCAGGCGCCGGAGGGCGGCCTCGGCGTCGAAGGGCCCGCCGGCGCGGCGGCGGGCGAGCGCCGCCTCGACCCGGGCGAGCGCGGGCCCGGCAAGGCGCGGGGCCGCGCCCGCCACCGCCAGCATCTCCGCCATCCTGCCGTTGCAATGGAGCACCACGTCGCAGCCGGCGGCCAGCGCCCGCTCGGCGCGCCCGGCGAGCGTGCCGGTGAGCGCCCCCATCGACAGGTCGTCGCTCACGAGCATGCCCTCGAACCCGATCTCGCCGCGGATGACCTCGGCGATCACGCGCGCCGAGGTGGTCGCGGGATTGTCGGCATCGATGGCGCGGTAGACCACGTGGGCGGTCATCGCCAGGGGAAGGTCGTTGAGCGCGCGGAAGGGGGGGAAATCGACCGCGCGCAGCGCCGCCAGGGGCGCCGCGACGACCGGAAGCTCGGCATGGCTGTCGACGGTGGCCCGGCCGTGGCCGGGAACGTGCTTCGCCACCGGCAGGACGCCGCCCTCGCCCAGGCCATCGGCGAAGGCGCGCCCGAGGCGGGTCACGGCCTCGGCGTCGCCGGCGAAGGCGCGGTCGCCGATCACCTCGTGCGCCCCCGGCTGGGCCACGTCCAGCACCGGGGCGCAGTCGATGGTGATGCCGAGGGGGGACAACTCGGCCGCGATCAGGCGGGCGTTCAGCCGCACCGCCTCCTCCGCCACCCGGGGCGCGCCGGCCCAGAGATCGCCGAAGCGCATCCCGGTCGGGGGGGCCCGCCAATGCGGCGGCCGGAGGCGGGCGACCCGCCCCCCTTCCTGGTCGATCAGCACCGGCGCGTCGGCCCGGCCGACGCATCCGCGCAAGGCCGCGACCAGGGCCGCGACCTGGGCCGGATCGACGCAGTTGCGGGCGAAGAGGATGAAGCCGAGCGGGTCGGCCTCGGCGAAGAACGCCCGTTCCGCCTCGACGAGCCGGGCGCCGGCACAGCCGAAGATCGCCGCCCGCGGCGGCCTCGCGGCCGTCATCGCTGCACGGCGCGGGTCAGGGCGCGACAATCAGGCACCCGACCTTGCGCAGCGCCAGCTTACCGCAGAGCGAACGCGCCGCTTCGGCGTCGGCGAGCGGCCCTGCCCTCACCCGGTGGAAGGTCCCCTTGCCGGGAAGCTCGACGGTGACGAGGCTGAGCTGAAGGCCGCCGAGAAGGTCCGGGTGCAGGCGCTGAAGCCGCGCCCACTCGTCGCGGGCCGCGGCCTCGGAGCGCAGCGAGGCGATCTGGATGCGGACGCCTCCGCCGGCCGCGGGGGCCGGCGCGGCGGGCCGGGGCGCGGCCGCCTCGCCCCGCGCCGGGGCGCTCGCTGGCGGGGCGGCCCGGGGCGCGGGCGGCGGCGTGCCCGGCCGGGCTGCCGGCGCCGGGACGGCCGCCGGCGCAGCCGGGCTCGCGGCCTGGCTCGCGGCTGGGCGGGGCGGGACGGACGCCGGCGGCGGGGGCGGAAC
>JACQOE010000091.1 GCA_016202695.1 Pseudomonadota bacterium
CCTGCTCTCCCTCCAACATGGGCGTAAGCTCAGTGTCCGACATGTGCCCAAGCGCTCCTCCGAAAAGAGAAGCACCTTCACACGTCAGCCACCCACCTGAAAGGTGGGGCCAAGACAGCGCTTACGATCGTTGAGACGCTAGCACTTGCCAGCCCGCCGCAGCCGAGAACCGCAAAAGAGATCGCTGAGACCATTGCGTATGCCGCGCGGCTAGTGCGAAGCGTCACTGGCGAAGGCCCGGCTGTCTGGTGCCACGGCCTAAAGCCGGATCAACACGCATTTAATGGTAGGGGCGGCTCACTGTTCATACTCTGGGATCATAACCCATCTGGATTAGGACATTTTGTCTCGGCACCAATCCTCCGGAGTCTACGCACTGCCTATGGCTTCGACGTCTCTCCTCAGGCAATCTTCGACGCGGTCTTATGCCTGCTTTCTGCTGCCTCTTATAGTCGGAGATTTTCACGCGACTTGGAGGACAGCTTTCCACACATCCCCTTTCCCAAGGACGCAGCCCTATTCGCAGAGTGCGCCAACGTTGGGGCTGAGATTCGAGCGGTCGAAACTTTCTCTCGTAACCCGAACCACCGATTCACAACCGCACGCATCGTTGGCAAGGCTTCGAGCGTCATCCTAAATGTGCCGCCACCATCACAAGCGTTCCTTGATGCGGGCGACGGTACCGGATTCATAGTGCTGCAGCGAGATGGAAGCCAACGGGTTGCCGGCGTCCCCCGCGAAGTGTGGGAATTCACAATCTCGGACTTCCCAGTGCTTTACCGATGGCTTGCCTACCGGAGCGAGCGGGGCGATCATTACGGGCAGGCCCTGGATGCCTTGCTTTACCGCGACCTGCTGGACTTGATTGCACGCATTGCCGAGTTTCTCGACCTGCGCACCAAAGCAGATATCATCTTGGAACGTACACTTGAATCCGGCGCTCTGACTTTGGCCGGACCGCGCTTGGACGCGCCAGCCTAACCGTCCGGCCGATCAGTCGACACGTCGTAGCCCCCGCACAGCCGAACCGGGCTGGGGACATCAACGAGCCCAAGCTACGTCGGAGGGTCCTCAGGGTCGGACAAACGGGTGGGACTGAAAATCTTCCCCTGAAAAAGCGAAAGGCCCCGGGAAACCCCAGAGCCAGCCGCCGACCGGGAACAACCCCCAGTCCGATATTCGGAAAATCGGCATTCCGAGCCGGAAGGTCAAGTCCGACCGCGCCAAGTGCGATCCAAGCCGCGAGCCAACAGCCCCTTGCGGTGCCCTCTCCCTTTCCCCCGATTCCCCTTGACATCCGGGCCGCGATTATGTACCAATATGGTGAAGTTCTTTGAAGCGGTGTATAAGACTGGCGCAAGCGGCGCGGGAGCCCGCGCCTGCGCCCTTTTGGCCACGGGGGCCGGCCCGCACGCCCGCCGGGGCCGCGGCTCATGTCCTCGGGACGCGCAGGTTGCCGAAAAACGGTTTCGCGCAACGACCCCATCCTTCGAGACGCTGCGCTCCTCAGGATGAGGTCGTTGCTTTTGAACACCTTGCCTCGTCCTGAGGAGCCGCCGAAGGCGGCGTCTCGAAGGACAGGCATGGCGAACAAAGTTCTTCGGCAGCCAGTTAGGCAATCCTTCCCATCCGCACACAGATTTTTCCGACCTACCCCGTGCGGGTTGTGCGGACCTGGGAGTTCCGTCTTAAGCGGCGGCCGGCCGGCGGCGCCCTCGACGCCCCCCGAACCCGGGCGCCCCCGGGCACTTCAGCCGCAGACCTCGGCGATCGCGTAGGCGATGGCGCGCGCCGCCTCGGTGAGGTCGGAGAGGCGCACCCGCTCGTCCGGGGCCGGCCACTCGGGGTAGATGCGGATGTCGCCCGGCCCGTACTGCACCGAGGGGATGCCGGCCGCGGCCAGGATGTTGCCGTCGCCGTAGTTGCCGACCCGGAGCGCGCCCCCCACCTCGGGCTCGCGGCCCGAGGCCAGCCGCTGGCCGGCGATCAGCGCCTCGACCAGCGGGTGGGAGCGCGGAATCTCCGACGGCTCGGCGTAGAAGGTGTCCCCGGGGCCGCCGGCCGGGATGGTCACCTCCGCCTCCAGGTTGGGCCGCTCGGCCCTGGCGGCCGCGATCACCCGCATCACGTCCTCGCGCACGCCGACCAGCGTCTGCCCCGGCACGGTGCGGACCTGCATCAGCATCCGGCACTCGCGCAGGTAATGCTCCTTGTGGATGCGGTCGAAGCGGTGCATGGGGAAGCCGGGAAGGTCGGGATGGGGGGCGAAGGTGAGCCAGCCGCCGGGCCGCGCCGGCTCCAGGCTCGGGCCGAAGCGGCGGATGAGCTCGGCCTGCTGCTCGATGGCGTTGAAGTAGGCCGCCTTGGCCTCGGGGCTGTAGCGGAAGAAGAGGCCGCTGTTGCGGGTGGCGATCGCGATCCGCACCGAGCCCGTGACCGTGGTGGCGATGGTGTTGGCCGAGTGCTCCATGTTGAGGCAGCAGTCGGCCCGGATGCCCCGCGCGACGAGCGCCCGCGTGCCCACGCCCCCGGCCTTGTGGGCCGCCACCGCACACATCAGCACGTCGCCCCTGAGCGGAACCCTGGCCCGCACGACCGCCTCGATCGCCGCCATCGCGGCGGCGACGCCGCCCTTGTCGTCGTGCGCGCCGGCGCCCCAGATCCAGCCGTCCTCGAATTTGGCGCCGAAGGGATCGACGCTCCAGCCGCTCATCATGAAGGCCGGGTCGGTGTGGCCGTTGAGCATGAGGGTGGGTCCGCCGCCCCTGCCCCTGAGGCGGCCGATCGGCTGGCGGGTGGTCTTGTTCTCGGTCGGATGAGCGACCTCCATCATCTCGACCTCGAGCCCGAGATCGGCCATGCGGCCGGCGAGATAATCCGCGATCGCGTGCTCCTCGAACACCGGGCTCGGGATCCTGAGCATGGCGCGCTCGATGTCGAGCAGGTAGCGTTCGTCGACGGCCGCCAGCGCGGCCCTGGCGCGATCCGACTGGCTCACGGGGCGTCTCCTTGCGGTGGGATATTCGTTCGCTCGCTCGCCGGAGTGTCGTCGGCGCGCCGGCGGAAGGCAAGCTCCGGAGCGCGTCGCGGCGCCAGCATTCCTGTTGCTTTCCGGCCGGCGCTCGTCCACTCTCATCGGGTTCGATCCTCGCCACGCCTGGGCTCAAGCTTGGAGGATTCGGACTCGCGCGAAGGGACCGGCCGGAACGCACGTAGGCGGCCCGACCGGGCCCGCACAACCAGGTACGAGTACGACGACATGCAAGAGCAAAATCCTGACGGCGGCAGCGCGCAGACCGTTCGCGGCACCGTCAAGTGGTTCAACCCCGACAAGGGATACGGCTTCGTTCAACCGGGAGACGGCTCGGCCGACGTGTTCCTCCACATCTCGACCGTGAAGCAGGCGGGCTTCAACGACGCGCCCAAGGCCTCGACGATCGTCTGCGAGGTCGTCCAGGCGGCGAAGGGCCGTCAGGTGAGCCGCATCGTGGAGCTGGACACCAGCACCGCGGAGGCGACGCCGCCGCGCCGGCCGCGGCCGGAGGGGGGGCACGGCTTTCGGGCGGGCGGCCCGCGGCCCCCGCGGCGGCCTCCGGAAGGGTATTGAGGCGGCCGCGCTGAAGGGGCTGCGGCCGGCTTCCGGTTCGCGGCCCCGGACCGATCCGCCGCCGCCGGGGCCCTTTCGCCCGCACCCGACGGGCCAGCGCGGCGCCGGCCGTGGCGTCGGCCCGCCGCGGCTTCCGCGCGCAAGGCTCGCCTCGCGGTCGCCGGCAATCGCGGACGGCCGACAGCGAACCGAGGGAGCCAGCCCGCGGCCAAGCCGGTCACAGGAGATCCCATGTCAGAGGTGAGCACGTCTGCCCCGCTCACCGGCGCGCTCGCCGAATTCGTGAGCGGATGTTCGGCCGAGGGCCTGCCCGAGCCGGTGCGCGCGCGCATCCTGGAGGTGGTCCTCGACGGCAGCGGCGCGCTCCTCGCCGCCGCCAATCCCGACTACTCCACCGGCCGACTGATCGCCGCGTTCGTGCGCGACGGGGGCGGCGCGACCGAGGCGACCGTGGTCGGCCACGGCTTCAAGACCGGCGCCGCCGCGGCCGCCCTCGCCAACGGCACCATGGGCTACGCCTGCGACGTCGAGCCGCATCATCCCGAGGCGATCCTGCACTCGATCGCCGTGACCGTGCCGTCGGCGCTCGCCCTCGCCGAGCGCGCCGGGGCGAGCGGCGCCCGCTTCCTCGCCGCGGTCGCGGTCGGGCTCGAGGTCGAGTATCGGGTGTCGATGGCGCTCGGGCCGCGCGAGCAGTACGCGCTCGGATTCCATCCCTCGGCGGTATGCGGCACGTTCGGCGCCGCCGCCGCCGCCGCGAACCTGTTGCGGCTTCGGCCCGAGGCCACGGCGCGGGCGCTCGGCCTCGCCGCCTGCCAAGCCTCGGGGCTGATGGCCTGGGAGAGCGACCCGACCGAGAACTCGCGGCCCTTCCAGATGGGTATGGCGGCGCGCAACGGAGTCTCCGCCGCCCTCCTCGCCGCGACCGGATTCGGCGCACCGACGGCGGTGTTCGACCACGGGCACACGATTTTTCGCGCCTTCAGCCGGGCGCCCCGGCCCGAGCTCCTGGTCAGGGACCTGGGGCGGCGCTTCGACGGGGTCATGGAGCTGGCGCTCAAGCCCTACGCCTGCTGCGCCTTCCTGCATCCGGGCCTCGACGCGCTGATCGGGCTGGTGCGCGAGGAGAACTTGGGCCCGGAGGAGGTGGAGCGGATCGTCATCCACTTCGCCAGGTCCGGCTCGCACTGCATCGACGGCAACCCCTTGAAGAGCCACTCGGCGCAGTACACCCTCGCCCTCGCCGTGCGCGCCCGCGACGTGCTGGTGCGCGACATCTTCGTCGACCGCCGGCTCTCCGATCCCGTGGTGTCGGAATTGAGCCGGCGGGTGGAGTTCGTGCAGGACGCGGGGGAGCTCGAGGCGCTGTTCCCCGACAAGTACGCGACCCGGATCGAGGTGATCACCAGGTCGGGCCGCCGGATCGAGCGCCGCAACGACACCGCGCGGGGCTATCCCGAGACGCCGATGACCGCCGCCGACGTCAAGGAGAAGTTCCGCAAGCTCGCGGGTTCGGTGGCTTCGCCGGCGCGGGTCGAGGCGCTCCGCCGCTCGGTCGCCGGCCTGTGGCAGGCGCCGGGCGTGGCCGAGTTCGCCGAGCTCCTCGGCCGCCCGGCGGGTTCGTGAGGCCCCGAATCGGAAGCACGCCGCCGATGCCCCCCTGCCGGCCCGAGACCCCGATTTGGGTCGCCCTCGCCGGCTTCGGCAACGTCGGCCGCGAGGTCGCCCGCCAACCCGCATACCGGCCGGCTGGTGCGCCCAGCGTCATGGCCGCGCCCCGCTCCCTCGTCGCCCCGATCCAGATCGGAAGTTGAGGAGCGCCGGGACCGCCTCAGAACCACTCCCACAAGTGCTTCTTGTCGGCGAGCTCCGCCGCCGGGCCGTCGGAAATGATCCGACCCATCTTCATGATCACCGCCCGGTCGATTGCCTTCAGCGTGCGCGAGACGTTCTGCTCGACCAGCACGATGCCGATGCCGATCTCGGCGCTGATGCGCGTTACCGTCTCCAACACCATGTTGGCGAGCACGGGCGAGAGGCCGGTGGTCGGCTCGTCGAGGAGCAGGATTCGGGGGCGGGTCATCAGCGCCATGCCGAAGGCGATCATCTGCTGCTCGCCGCCGCTCATGGTGCCGGCGGGCTGGGCGCGGCGCGCCTTCAGCACCGGAAACAGGCGGTAGACCGACTCGACGTCCTCGTTCTCGTGCATCAGCCCGGCGATCCTGAGGTTGCGCTCGACCGAGAGGTCCTTGAACACGTTGCGGCCCTGGGGAACGTAACCGATGCCGAGCTTGACATTGCGGTGCACCTCGCCCGGCACCACCGCCTGACCGGCGAAGCTGACCGCGCCGGAAAGCTCGCGGTGCGCGCCCACGCAGCAGTTCAGCAGCGTCGACTTGCCGCAGCCGTTATGGCCGAAGATGCCCACACGCTCGCGATCGGCGAAGGCGAGCGAGATGCCCTTGAGCGCCTGGAAAGCGCCGTAGCTGGCGCGGACCTCGCGGCATTCGAGCAGGGGGGGTGCGGCGGCTTCCATTCAGCGCCCGAAGTAGAGCTCGGTCAGCTCCTCGCTCGCCACGAGGTCGGCGACCGTGCCGGTCCGCACGATCCGGCCCTGGAACATGAACACCGCCCAGTCACAAAGGTCCTTGACGAACGAGACGTTGTGCTCGACCACGCACACCGCGCGCCCGGCTGCGGCCTCGCCTCGGATGACCTCCATCAGGGAATCGTATGCCGGCCCCTCGACCCCGGCGATCGGCTCGTCGAGCAGGAGGCCGTTGCCGTCATTCATCAGCGCCCGGGCGAGGCTGATGAGTTTCTGCTTGCCGTAAGAGAACTCGGTCGGATAGCGGCTCGCCGCGTGAGTCATGCGCACCTTGGCGAGCTGGGCCATCGCCCGTTCGGCCAGCGTCGCCCGCTGACGACCCAGTGCGCCGGCGGCGAACAGGCACTTGACGATCGATTCCCCGGCA
The DNA here is from genome assembly GCA_016202695.1 of Pseudomonadota bacterium. GTDB lineage: Bacteria > Pseudomonadota > Alphaproteobacteria > JACQOE01 > JACQOE01 > JACQOE01. The sequence continues at coordinate 6,583 of JACQOE010000091.1, forward strand.
TAGAGGCGGGGCGCGACAATCAGGTTGTCGAGCACGGTGAGCGAGGGAAACAGCCGGATGTTCTGCCAGGTGCGGCTGAGGCCAAGCCGCGCCCGGGCGTGCATCGGCAGGCGGTTGACGAGCCGTCCGTTGAGATAGATCGCCCCCGCGTCCGCGCCGACCGCGCCCGAGATCAGGTTGAAAAGAGAGGTCTTGCCGGCGCCGTTGGGGCCGATCAGGCCGACAATCCTGCCCGCCTCGAGGGCAAGGTGAATGTCCTGCGCCACCACGATGCCGCCGAAGCTCTTGCAGAGCCCGTCGAGCCGGACGACCGGCTGGGTCATCGCACCCGTGCCCCCGCCCCGTCGGCCGCGCCGGCCTCGTCGGCCTCCTCGTCGGCCTCCGGGCGGCGAAGCTCGCGGCGCGCCCCCACCAGGCCCTGCGGCCGCGCGAACAGAAAGAACAGCACCAGGCCGGTGAACAGGATGCCCTGCAACGGGGCCATCACCGAGGAGGGAAAGTCGAGGAACTTGACCGCCTGCGGCAGCGCCTCCAGCAGCACCGCGCCCAAGGCCGGGCCCCAGACTGTGCCGATGCCGCCGACCACGACCATGGTCAGCATGGCCGCGGAATAGAGGATTTCGAACTGCTCGGGGGTGACGTAGAGGAAATAGTGGGCGTAGAGCCCGCCAGCGTAGCCGGCGAGCCCCGAGCCGATCGCGAACAACACGATCTTGATCGAGACCGCATTGCGCCCCAGCGCCTTGAACGCCTCCTCGTCGTCGCGCATGGCGGTGATCGCGCGCCCGTAATCGCCGCCGACGATCCAGCGGACCAGGAGGATCACCGCCAGCGCCGAAACCAGTACGATGGCGACGTAGGTCAACGCCGGCCGCCAGCCAATGCTGGCGAAGAGCGGCGGGATGTTGACCAGCCCCCCCGGGCCTCCGGTCCAGTCGAGGTTCTTGATGGTTTGCAGCACCCCAAGCTGGACCCCGATCGAAGCGATCACCAGGTAGTCGCCCGAGACGCGCAGCGCCGGAAGCGAGAGCAGGATCGAGGCGGCGAGCGCGACCAGCGCCCCCATCGGCATGGCCAGGCCAATGGGCAGGCCGAGGTGGATGGTCGCCAGCGCCGAGGTGTAGGCCCCGAGGGCGAAGAAGATCGGGTGCGCGATGCTCATCAGCCCGCCATAGCCGATGATCAGGTTGAAGCTGGTGGCGAGGATGATGAAGATGCCGATCAGAATCAGGGCGGAAGCGGCGTACTCCATGGCCCGCCTCCGCCCGTCCCCGGCGCCCTTGCCTACTCCGCCGCCCGTGGCGTGCCGGCCATCGCCGGCAGGCCGGCGCGGCCGTCGGCGCGGGCACGGCGCCTGAACCTGACGCCTTGCGGGAAGAAGACGATGGCGACGAACAGGAGGGCGTAGACGAGGAGCGGCTGCCAGCGCGAGTCGACCACCAGCACGCTGAACTGTTGCAGGACGTTGATCACGACCGCGGCCGCCGCCGCCCCGAAGATGTTGCCAATGCCGCCCAGGATGGTGGCGGCGACGGCGAAGATCATGACGTGCAGCGTCAACTCGGGGAACAGCGCGAGGCGGGCCCCGAAGATGTACATCGCGGCGGTGATGAAAATCGCCGCGATCACCATCGCCAGACGGAAGGAGGCTTGCTTGTCGATGCCGTAGATCTCGGCCAGGTCGGCATTGTCCGAGACCGCGATCATGAACTGCCCCGGCCGGGTGAAGCGGAGGAACAGGTAGAGCGCGGCGGCAAGCGCGGCCGTGATCAGGAGGGCCTGGATGTCCCAGTCGCTCACCACCACGCCGGCGACCAGATGGACCGGCCAGAACATGCTCTGCAGCATGAAGCGCGGCTCGGTGGTGAAGACGAGGGTGAGAACGTAGATCGAGAACTGGGCGAAAACGAGGGTGAAGATGAAGAACGCGATCGGGCTCGAGTTGCGCTCGCGAAGCGTGGCGAAGGCGAGCCGCTCGATCCCGTAGGCGGCGACCCCCGCCGACAGAAGCGCGAGCGCCACTCCGGCGAGCACCGGCCCGTCGAACCAGTTGATGACCACGAAGATCGCGTAGAACGCGATCCCCATCAGCGCCGGCTGGGTGAAGTTCCAGATCTTGTTGACCTTGAGCACGAGCGCAAAGGCGATCGTGAACAGAACCTGGAAGCTCGCCGTCGCGGTGCTGGTCCAGAGGATCTGGGCGAGGATCGTCGAGTCGTACATCGAACGGTCCGAAAGACAGGGCCGCCCGGCGCGGGTGGCTTTGGCCCGCGCCGGGTTCACCGGTCCTTGCGCCGCCGGCCTACTGATAGAGCCTGAGCGGCGTGAAATTGCCGCCCTTGACCTCGAGCAGGTAGACGGGTTTGACCACCGTGTGGTTGTCGTTGATCGTCACCTTGCCCGTGAGCGGAAGGTCGAAGGTGCGGACCTCGAGCATCGCCGCGCGCAGGTTCTTTCCGGTCAGCGGCTTGCCCTGCTTGTCGAGGTGCTCGACCAGCGCCTTGACGATGTAGGCCCCGTCGTGGACGTACTGGGTGACGGGGATGTTGTTGGGCTCGCGCCCCTTCTCCTTCACCCAGCGCTCGACGTACTTGGCGACCGCGGAGCTGTCGCCCTTGCCGGGCGCGAGCGAGGCGACGATCAGGCCGTCGGCCTGGGTGCCGATCTTCGCCACCAGCTGCGGGTTGTAGGCCGCGGTGTACGAGGTGATCGGAACCTTGATGCCGAGCTGCCGGAGCTGGGCCACGGCCTGCGGGGAATCGCCGGCGTTGCCCTGCAGGTGCACGACCTCGGGGTTAGCGGCGCGGAGTTTCAGAATCGCGCCGGTGTAGTCGGTGGCGTTCGGCTCGTAGGACTCATAGGCGACGATCTTGCCGCCCAGCTTCTCGAAGTTGTCGCGGAAGACGCGCGCGCCGTAAACGCCGCTCTCGTCGTTGAGATGCAGCACGGCGGCGTTCTTCTTCTTGAGCTCGTCGTGGGCGAACTTGGCGAGCAGCGTCACGTCCACGTCGGCCAGCGGATAGGTCGTGTAGACGTAGTCGCCCATGTTGGCGATGCGCGGCGAGTTGGCGCCGATGATCAGCGCCAGCACCTCGTTGCGGTTGACGATCGGCGAGACCGCGGCCGTGACCGCGCTCCAGGCCGTGATCAGGAGCTCGGTGCGCTCGACGCTCAGGAGTCGGGTCACCACGTTGACCGCGACCTGGGGGTTGGCCTGGGTGTCGATGATCACCGGCTGGAGCTTGCGCCCGCCCGCGCCGCCCTTGGCGTTGATGTCGGCGACGGCCCATTCGAGGCCCTGCACCTGATCCTGGCCGAAGGGCGCCGCGCTGCCGGTGAGCGGCAGCGCCACGCCGAAGCGGAACGGCTCCTTGCCCTGGGCGAACGCCGGTCCGGCCGACGGGCCGAGGAGCACGGCGGCGCCGAGACCGACCGCAAGGCCGGCCTTGAGCGCGCGACGGCGAGTGATGACGTGTTCTCTCATGACGCGTACCTTTCCTGCTGACGTTTCTCCGGCACTCGATCAGCGCCGCCCGCTCGGGTTGCCGCTGTCGGCATTTGATCCGCACCCGACGAGCGCAAAGCCGTGCCGATCTGCATTACTCTAACACGCCCGGGTCGGCGCTGGGGAGTGGCCTCGGCCGGCCGCGCGGCCGGGTCAGGGCGGCGGCCCGAGGGGCCGGAGGGGCCTCCCGTCGAGGAAGGCGAGGATGTTCTCGACCGCCTGGCCGTAGAAGAGCCGGTACTGCTCGGCGGTGATGTAGCCGATGTGCGGGGTGGCCACCACGCTCCCGATCCGCCGGAAGGGATGGTCGAGCGGCAACGGCTCAATGTCGAAGACGTCGAGACCGGCGCCCGCGAGGCGCCCGCGCTCGAGGGCCTCGATCAAGGCCCGCTCGTCCACGATCGGCCCTCGCGAGGTGTTGACGAGATAGGCGGTTGGCTTCATCAGCGCGAGCTCGCGCGCACCGATCAGGCCGCGGGTGCGCGGCCCCAGCACGACGTGGATGGTCACCACGTCGGCGCGCCGCAGCAGGTCTTCCTTGGTGGCGTAGCTCGCGCCCGAGGCGGCGGCGCGCTCGGGAGTCAGGTTCCGGCTCCAGGCCAGCACCTCCATCTCGAACGCTTGGCCGATCGCCGCCACCCGCGCGCCGACGCGCCCGAGTCCGATGACGCCGAGCGCCTTGCCCTTGAGCCCGACGCCGAGCCCGGTCTGCCAGCGCCCGGCGCGCACGCCCCGGTCCTCGGCCGCGACCCGGCGAAAGAGCGCGAGGATCAGGCCCCAGGTGAGCTCCGGGGTGTTGTCCTGGATCGCCTCGGTGCCGCAGACGACGATCCCCCGGTCGCGCGCCGCCGCGTAGTCGATCGACCAGTTGACGGGCCCGGTGGCGATCAGGAGCCTCAAGTTCGGCAGCCGCTCGATCAGGCTCCGGCGGAAGGGCGTGCGCTCGCGCTCGGCGACAACGATGTCGTAGGGCGCGAGGCGGCGGGCCACCGCGTCCTCGTCGGCGAGGTGATCGGTGAAGGCGTCGATCGTCGCCCGGCCTTCGAGTGCGCTCCAGTCCGCGCACGAGCGTGCGACGCCGAGATAGTCGTCCAGGATCGCGATTCGGCGCATGCCGCCTCCCTTCTGCGTCCCGCCGCCGGCCCTACTGGAAGCCGACGGTCGCGAAAGCGCGACTCCGCTTCTCCTCGCTCCAGAAGCTGGGGGGCGCGGGCGGCGCCCCGGGCGCCGCGATCGTGGTTCCCTGTCCCGGCTGGTCGAGGACCACGCTCCCGGCCGGAGTCTCGACCGCGACGACGCCCCTGACCAGGAACACCTCGAAGGCGGCATCCAGGGGGCCGCCCCAGAACTCGGTGCCGCGGATGCCGAGGGTGGCGAAGGGGGTGCTGACCGCGAGCCTGCGGCTCTCGCGCGCCCCCAGTTCGGCGGTCACGACCCGAAAGGCGCCGGCGAGCACCTTCAGCCGCGCGTCGCTGGTCTGCGCGCGCGGGTCGAAGACCAGGGAGTCGACCGTGACCTCGGCCCTCTCGCCGAGCGTCAGCGAGGTCCCGTCGGCCAGCCGGACCTCGAGTCGCGAGCCGGCGCCGGTGCGCAGTTGATCGGCGACGAACACCGGATCGGCGGCCTTGAGCCGCCGCTCCGCCCCCGCGCTCAGCGCCCGAGCATCGCTCTGCACGCGAGTCACGTCGCCCGCCATGTCGGCCGCGAAGCCCGCCGCTGCCGGCCAAGCCGCCAGCAGGGCGACGGCCAGCGCGAATCGCCTCCGCCCCTTCCTCATCCCGCCCTCCGATCGCTTGCGCCCGCCAACCGGGCGGACTTCATTATGCCCTGTTCCGGGACGGCGCAACCACCTATCCTCCGCCGCGGGCGGGCAGGAGCGCCCGCAAGGGCACCGGAGAGTCGTCATGGAGCATGGCCACAGCCCGGCGTCGATCGAGCGGAGGCTCTCCGCGGGACCCGCCTCCAACTACATCCGCGACTGGGTCTTCGGCGGGATCGACGGGGCGGTGACCACCTTCGCCGTCGTCGCCGGAGTCGTCGGTGCGGAGCTCTCGACCCGGGTGATCCTGATCCTCGGACTCGCCAACCTGCTCGCCGACGGGTTCTCGATGGCGGCCAGCAACTACTCGGGGACCAAGGCCGAGACCGACGAGCACGACCGGCTGCGGGCGGTGGAGGAGCGCCACCTGCGCCAGCACCCCGAGGGCGAACGCGAGGAGATCCGGCACATCTACCGGATGAAAGGTTTCGAGGGAGACGACCTCGAGCGCGCGGTCGGGGTGGTCACCGCCGACCGCGAGCGCTGGATCGAGACCATGCTGACCGAGGAGTACGGCGTGCCGAAGGCGGTACGCGGACCGCTCGAGGCGGCGGCAAGCACCTTCGCCTCGTTCTTTCTCTGCGGTGGCGTGCCGCTCCTTCCGTTCGCCCTGGCGATGCCGGACGCCTTCCCGATCTCGCTCGCCCTCACGGCGGTGGTGTTCTTCGCCATCGGCTCGGCCAAGAGCCTGTGGTCGGTGATCCGGTGGTGGGTGTCGGGGCTGGAAACCCTCGCGATCGGCCTCGTCGCCGCGGGGCTCGCCTACGCGGTGGGATTCGCCCTCAAGACCGTGATCTGAGCGGGGTCCCGCGATGGAGCCGGTGCGGATCGCCATGTGGTCGGGCCCGCGCAACCTCTCGACCGCGCTGCTCAGGGCATGGGAGAACCGGGGCGACACCTTCGTCGCCGACGAGCCCCTCTACCCCCACTTCCTGGTCGTCACCGGCCGCCCCGACCCCTACCGCGAGGAGGTGCTCGCGGCCTACGAGACCGACTGGCGCAGGGTGGCGGACTGGCTCACCGGGCCCGTGCCCGAGGGCAAGCCGATCTTCTATCAGAAACACATGACCATGCAGCTTTTTCCGCACATGAGCCGCGACTGGATGGACCGCCTCGTCAACTGCTTCCTGATCCGCAGCCCCGAGGAGGTCGTCGCCTCCTACGTCAAGCAGCGGGCCGCGGTCGGCGCCGAGGACATCGGTTTCGAGTTCCAGGCCGAGCTGTTCGGACATGTCGCCGCGCGCACCGGGCGCATCCCGCCGGTGGTCGACGCCCGCGACCTGGCGGAGAACCCGCGCGGGACTCTCGCCGCGCTCTGCGCCGCGGTCGGGGTGCCGTTCAGCGAGCGGATGCTCTCCTGGCCCAAGGGGCCGCGGGCGAGCGACGGGCTCTGGGGCCGGCACTGGTACAAGGCGGTCGAGGACTCGACCGGCTGGCTGCCACCGCACCCCTCGCCGGAACCGCTCCCCGAACCGCTCCAGGAGCTGGCTACCCGCGCGCGGCCCCATTACGCCAAGCTCCACCGGCATCGCCTGCGTCCGGCCGCGGGCGGGGGAGCGCCAAGCGAGGGGGAGGAAGACCGTTGAGCCGTGTTCCACCCGTGAAGCCCGAAGAGCTGACGCCCGAGCAGCGCCGCGTCTATGACGCGATTGCCGGAGGCCCCCGCGGGCGCGTGCGCGGGCCGTTCACCGTGCTGTTGCACAGCCCCGAACTCGCCGACCGGGTACAGGCGCTCGGCGAGTTCGTGCGCTTTCGCTCCAGCCTTCCGGCGCGCCTCTCGGAGCTTGCCATCCTCGCCACCGCGCGCGCCTGGACCTGCCAGTACGAGTGGCTCGCGCACGCCCCGATCGCCGAGAAGGCGGGGGTGGCGGCAACGACGGTGGCGGCGATCCGCGAGGGCCGCCGGCCCGACTTCGCCAGCGGCGACGAGGCGGCGGTCTACGACTACGCGGTCGCGCTGCACCGGGGGCGCGCCGTGAACGCATCCACCTACGACGCCGCCCTGCGCGCGCTCGGCGCCCCCGGCCTGGTGGAACTCACCGCCCTCATCGGCTACTACGCGCTCCTCGCCATGACCCTGAACGCCCACCAGGTGCCGCTGCCCGAGGGCGCGGCGCCGCCCCTCCCGCCCCTCGGCGAGCGGGAAGACTAGACCACCGGGCAGCGCCCGCCGTCGACGTTGACCGCCGTGCCGGTGATGTAGGAGGCGGCGTCGGAGGCGAGGAAGCAGGCGATGTTCGCGTACTCCTCGGGGTCGCCCATGCGCCCGATGGGCACGGTCTTGCCCTGGGCGGTCACGAAGTCCTCGAAGGAGAGGCCCTTGGGGTCGCGCTGCCAGCGCCGCTGCCACTGCTCGGTGACGAAGATGCCGGTGAGGAGCGCGTTCACCAGGACGTTGTGGGCCGCCCCCTCGCCGGCCAGGACCTTGGTGAGCGCCATCCCCGCTGCGCGGGTCACCGCCGTCGGCGCGCCCTCGGCCGGGGGGGCCTTGGCGCCGCTGTTGAGGATGTTGAGGATGCGGCCCCAGCGGCGCGCCTTCATGCCCGGAAAGGCGAGGCGGCAGAGCCGGATCGCGGCGAAGAGCTTGAGGTTGAAATCATCCATCCAGACCTGGTCGGTGATCGTCTCGAAGGGGCCGCGCTTCGAGGTGCCGGCGTTGTTGACCAGGATGTCGATCTGACCGAGGTCGCGCTCGGCCGCCTCGAACAGCCCCCCCACCTGCGCCGCATCGGCGACGTCGCAGGGATAGGCGAAGACCCGCCCGTTCGACACCCGCGCGATCTCGGCCCGCGCCGCCTCGAGTACGTCGGGCCGGCGCGCGGCGATGGCGACATCTGCGCCCGAGGCCGCGAACCGCCTCGCCATCGCCAGCCCCAGACCCCGGCTCGCCCCGGTGATCAGGGCGCGCCGCCCATCCAGCCGAATCTCCATCTCCTCATCTCCCCATCGGCGAACACGAACGCCCGCCCCGGCCGGCGCGGGCCTGGGGTCAGGGTGGAGGCCAGCGCCCGTCGACGCAACAGGGATGAGAGGAAACGGCGGGTTGCGCCCGCCTACTCGGCGAGCTTCGCCCGGATGCCGGGCCAGTTGGAATCCCCCTTCCGCACGTTGCCGGGGATGTCCTCCGCCCACTGCGCCCGCACGCTCTTCGAGTAGTTGAGGTAGAGCTTGCCGTCGTGGACGGTCCAGGCCTCGGGATCGATCGAGGCGGTGTAGCCGTTGGCGATCGCCCAGGCGCAGTAGCCGCCATACTGAGGCGCGTAGCGATCGGGCGCGGCGGCGAAGGCGTCGCGGTTGGCGGCGCTGGCGAAGCGCCAAGTCGCGCCCATCCAGGCGAACTCGTAGCGCGAGTCCCCCTTCACCGGCCGCCGCTCGGTGAAGTAGGCGACGGCATCGGCCCCCTCGATGGCGAGGCTGCCGAAGGTGGTGCTGTTGACGAGCTTGCCGGCCACGGCGGGCTGCGCGAGCCCGACCGCGAGGGCGAAGAGGCCGGCCACCGCAAGCGCGCCCAACAGGCCGGCGCGGGCGGCAACAGCAGATCGGGCGATTCCCATGGTTCATCCTCCGTCTCGATGCGTTTTTCGTCCCATGTGGGGACAAATCCCGGCCGTCCAAGGGGCGTGGCCATTCGTTCCCAGCATCGATCCCATGTGCCAGACTGGCTCCATCCGATGGTGCCGGAACGGAGGCTGCGAGTGGAGGAAGGAGTGGTCGCGGAGCGCGTGGTCCTGGTCACCGGCGCCGGCAGCGGCATCGGCGCGGCGGTGGCTCGCCGCGTCGCCGGGCCGGGCACGCGGCTCGTCCTCCATAGCGGCAGGAACCGCGAGGGGCTGGAGGCCGTGGCGGCCGGTGCCCGCGCCGACGGGTCCGACGTCGAGACCGCGCTCGGCGACCTCGCCGAGGAGGTTACCGCCGGGCGCCTGGTCGAGGCGGCCGTCGGGCGCTTCGGCCGGCTGGACCAGATCGTCAGCAATGCCGGCTTCGCCGACAGGCGCCTCTTCGGAGACCTCGACGAGGCGGGGCTCAAGCGATCGGAGTCGACGATCGCCGGCGCCTTCTTCCGCCTGGTGAGCGCCGCGCTCCCTCAACTCCGCGCCTCGGATTGGGCGTGGGTGGTGGCGGTGAGTTCCTTCGCCGCGCACGTCTTCGACGCCAAAGGCAACCTGTTCCCGGCGAGCGCGGCGGCCAAGGCGGCGATGGAGGCGCTGGCCCGGTCACTCGCCGCGCAGCTCGCGCCCGAGGGGATTCCGGTCAACTGCGTGGTTCCCGGCTACACCCGCAAGGAGGGTGCCGGCCATTCGGCGCTCAGCGCCGAGGGCTGGCGGCGGATCGCCGAGAGGATTCCGATGGGCCGCCTCGCCGAGCCGGCCGAGATCGCGCACGCGGTCGCCTTCCTCCTCGGCCGCGAGGCGGGCTACATCACCGGCCAACTGATCCACGTGGACGGAGGGCTCACCCTTCCCTGAGCCCGGGTCCGCCCCGCGCTCGGCGCGGCCTATTCCGCGGCCGCGCGGGCGGGGCCCTTCAGGGTGAAGCCGTATTTCTGGGCGACGCCCAGCTCGCGGACGATGTCGATCCCCCGGAGGAGCTGATCGGGCGGCAGCGCGCGGAGCGGCTTGCGCAGCGCCCCCGCCGGCAGGCCGAGCGCGCCCGCCAGGCTCTTCACCGCGACCGGATTGATCGCCGAGTAGTTGAAGTGCAGCAGCGGCAGGACCTGGAGGTAGGTCTTGCGGAAGCTCTCGGCGTCAGCGAAGCTGCGCCAAGGCCTCGAAACAACCGCCATCTCCCCGGGGATGATGTTGCCGCTCATGTTGGCGGTCCCATGCCCGCCGAGCGACATGGTCGCGATCACCAGCCCGAGATTGGGCGAGTCGCAGCACATCAGCGAGATGTCGGGGTTGGCGCGGGCGAGTTGGGCGCACTGGCCGATGCGGGTGGTCGACTCCTTGTTGACGACGATCCGCGGGTGCTTGGCGAGCTCGATGATCGCCTCGGCGGTGAGGTCGGTCTTCACCCGCGGCGGGTTGTTGTAGATGCCGATCGGAATCTCGCTCGCATCCGCCACCTCGAGGAAGTACTGCACCGCGTCCTCGACCGGGGCGCAGATGTAGGAGGGCGCGGTGACGATGGCGCCGTCGGCCCCCTCGCGGCCGGCGAAGCGGACCATGTCGATCGTCGCCTGGGTGTTGTTGCCCGAGCAGCCGTAGTAAAGCTTCATGCCGCCGCGCTTGAACTTGACCGTGCGGCGGATGATCTCCTTGCGCTCCTCGGCGCTGAGCATCGAGACCTCGCCGGTCGAGCCGCAGATCAGGACGGCGCTGGTGCCGTGGCGCGCCTGGAACTCGATCAGGGTGCGGAAGCCGTCGTGGTCGACCGAGCCGTCCTTGTTGAACGGCGTGATCAGCGCGACGAAGGAGCCTTCGATCCGTTCTTTGGCCATGGCCTGCGACCCCCGCTTGGACCGGTTTCGCCGGAGCGCCCATATTGGCAGGAGCGCCGCATGGGGTAAAGTTCGCCCGCGCAGGCCCGTTGCGCGCACGCCCGGCCCGGTCTCAAGCTCGCGGCCGGCACCGGGGTTCCAAAGAGCCGAGGAGGAGAAATGTTCTATTCCGACAATGTCACCCGCGTCTGCCCCGAGGTGTGGGCCGCGATGCAGGCGGTCGACCGGGACGACGCGATCCCCTACGGCGGCGACGCGGTCACGGCGCGGCTGAACGAGCGGTTCTCGGAGTTCTTCGAGGCGCCGGTGCGGGTCTTCCCGGTGGCGACCGGGATCGCCGCCAACGCGCTCTCGCTCTCGCTCGCGACGCCTCCCCACGGCACCGTCCTTTGCCACGAGCGCGCCCACATCCACACCACCGAGTGCGGCGCGGTCGAGCAGTGGTCGGGCGGCGCGCGCCTGACGCTTCTGCCCGGCGAGCACGGCCGGCTCGACCCCGCCGAGGTGGGAGCCTTCCTCGCCGCCTGGAACCCCGCCCGCCCGCAGGCGCTCAGGCCCGCGGCCGTCAGCCTCACCCAGGGGACCGAGGCGGGGACCGTCTATCCCCTCTCCCGGATCGCCGAGATCGCCGGCATCGCGCGGAAATACGGCCTCAGCCTGCACATGGACGGCGCGCGCTTCGCCAACGCGCTGGCCGCGCTCGGCTGCACCCCGGCCGAGTTGACCTGGAAGGCGGGAGTGGACGTCCTCTCCTTCGGCGCGACCAAGAACGGCGGCATGTGCGCCGACGCCGTGGTCGTCTTCCGGCCGGAGTTGGCGGAAGGAGCAGGGCAGCGGCGCGTGCGGGGCGGCCAGCTCTTCTCGAAGATGCGTTACCTCTCGGCCCAGCTCGAGGCGATGGTCAGTGACGGCCTCTGCCTCAGCAACGCGCGCCAGGCGAACCGCATGGCCAAGCGGCTCGCCGACGGGCTCGCGGGCGTCGCCGGGGTCACGCTCGCGCACCCGGTGGAGATCAACGAGGTGTTCGCCACCCTGCCGGACGCCGCGGTCGCGGGCCTTGCCCGCGAGGGCATCAAGCTCGTCCCCCGCCCCACCAAGGGCGGCATCCTCTACCGCCTGGTCTGCGCCTGGGACACGCCGGCGGAGCGGGTCGACCGCTTCATCGAGACGGTGGCGCGCTTCGCCAAGGCCGCCTGATCCCCGCGCCCGCGAAGACCAGGCGGCGCCAAGCGCCCGGCGCGCTCAGTGCGCGACGATCTGCCAGAACAGGATCAGGCAGCCGACCCAGCCAGCGGCGAAGGCCAGCGTCCGCACCCAGGGGATGCCGGCGATGTGCACCGCCGCCTGCACGAGGCGGGCCCAGAAGAAGAGTCGCGCCGCGAACGCGGTCGCCGCCCCTTCCGCCCCGATCGCGTGGGCGATCAGCACCAGCGCCGCGAAGGGCGCCAGGTTTTCGACCAGGTTGAGGTGCGCCCGGTGCGAGCGCTGCACCCACTCGGGAAGGTCCTCGTATCCCCCGGTCGGATAGCCCATCACCCGACCCAGGCCCCGCTGGCCGATCGCCGCCAGGATGTATGGAATCCACAACACCAGGCTCAGGAGCGCGGCATAGGCGAGCATCCTGAGTTCAACACCCAGCGCCACTTGCGCAGTCATCGTCTTGCACTCCCCCATCACGACGGGCCGCACGGGCCCGGTTTGCGGCGCGGCTCGAACGCCTGCGCCTCAATGCCGCCGGGCGACGAGCCCGTCGGCGGCAAGCTCGTCGATGACGCCGTCGAAGACCTCCAGCGTGCGGGCGATGTCGGCCTCGCTGTGGGCCGCGGAGGTGACGCCGCCCGTATACGACATCAGCTCGATGCCCCGCCCGCGGAGCGCGCGGTTGAGGCGGGCGACCGTCGGCCTCGGTATCCCCTTGAGCTCGGCCGCGCTCAGGCCCTCCACGCCGTCGCGTCCCCGGGCGTCGAAATAGAGGTGGAAGGTGGAGGACTCGCCGTAGACCGCCCCCGCGACCTCGTGACGGGCGAGGATGCGGGCCAGCCCCGCGCGCAGCTCGGCGGCCCGCGCATCCGCGATCCGCTGCGGCTCGCCCGTCTTCGCCTGCTCGAGGGTGGCGATGCCGGCCGTGGCGACCAGCGGGTTGCCGTTGAAGGTGCCGAGATGGGCCGCCCCGGGCCGACGCCCGCGCCATTCCTCGGCCGGGTCGAGCACCCGCATGATCTCGGCCTTGCCGGCCACGGCTCCGCCGGGCAGGCCGCCGGTCAGGATCTTGGCCAGGGTGGTGAGATCGGGAACCACGCCGGTGAGCGCCTGCACCCCGCCCGGCGCCCAGCGAAAGCCGGTGATCACCTCGTCGAGGATCAGTACCACCCGATGGCGGTCGGCGAGCGCGCGCAGCCCGGCGAGGAATCCGGCGGGAAGCGGGACCGTGCCCCAGGAGGCGCCCGATGCCTCGAGGATGACGGCGGCGATGTCGGGATCGCGGGTCAGCGCCCCTTCCACCGCGCCCAGGTCCGCCGGCACCACCACGCTCGCGGCCGCCGCCGACTCGGCCACCCCGTGGCTCGCCGGCGCCGAGAACGGCGCTGCCATGCCGGTGATCAGGGCATCGTGCCAGCCGTGGTAATGGCCCTCGAAGCGCAGGATGCGGGAGCGCCCGGTGTAGGCCCGGGCGATACGCACGGCGAGGCTGGTGGCCTCGCTCCCCGAGCCGGTGAAGCGTACCCGCTCGGCCGAGGGAAACATCGACTGGACCAGCGCCCCCCACTCCACTTCCAGGGCGTGGCAGTTGGCGAAGAACGTGCCCTTTCCGGCCTGCCCGCGGATCGCGGCCACGACCGCCGGGTGGGCATGGCCGAGGAGGAGCGAGGCGCTGCCCATGGCGTAGTCGATGTAGACGTTGCCGTCCACGTCCCACTTGCGCGCGCCCTCGGCGCGCTCGACGTAGACCGGGAACGGCTCCTGGTAGCGAAGCTGGTGCGACACGCCGCCCGCGAGCACGCCGCAGGCGCGCGAGAACATCGCCCGCGAGGTGGGTCGTGCCGCGGCGAACTCCTCGTCGCTGAGGGACCCGACGTTGGTGCGACGCTCAGGCTCCCGTGGGGCCATATCCCGCTCCCCCTTCTCAAGGGGCCGACGCCGCCGGGAAACCTTCGCCCTCAAACCGGCGCACAGGCATCGGCCCGCCACTCCGTCCCGGTCGCGACCGGCCGGAGCGGCCCCCTCTCAGTCGGCCCAGGCCCAGGGCACGACCGTTCCCAGATGTACCTTCACCCCGCGCACGCCGGGCGTGTTCTCCGCCGCAACCCGCAACGCCTCGCGCTCCCCGGCGCTCTCGACCAGCCCCCAGAGGTGAACCACGCCGTCGACCACGGTGACGTTGACCAGGTGCCGGGCGCTGATGCCCGATTTGTCGAGGGCCTTGAGCACGCGCGTGCGCAGCTCGCTGTCCGGGGCCGAGACGGCTGGCCCCTTCGTCCGCTCGCGCGCGGCGAGGCCACGCACTAGGTCGGAACGGCTGACGACCCCGAGCAGTTTGCCTTTGGCGATGACGGGAACGCGCTTGACGTGCCTTTCCTCCAGGATCTCGGCGACCGCGCCGACATCGGCGTCCTCGCCCACGCTCACCACGTCCGTGGTCATCACGTCGCCGGCGCGCCGGCCATGGGTCTTGGCGTACATCGCCGCCTTCTCGTCGCGCGAGCCGAGAAAGGCGAGCCACCAGGAGCGCCGCCGCACGCCGCCGGTCTCGGGACGGCCGATGAGATCGCCCTCGCTCACCATCCCGACCACTCCGCCCGCGGAGTCGACCACGGGAACCGCGCTCACGCGCTTTTCCAGCAGCAGTTTCGCCACCTCCTCGACGGTGGTCGCGGGCGTAACGGTCACAACCTTACGGGTCATCACGTCCTTGGCTTGCATCTTTCCCCCCTTGGCTTACAACCGACCGATCTCGTAGTCCTCGAGCGAGTGCCCAAGCTGCGACATCCCCTCCTCGATGTAGTCACTGAGGAGCGGGATGGCGGTCAACTGCTGGGGCGTTCGCGTGTCGCGGGAGTCGCGCGCGAGCTCAAGCGCCTCCGCCCACTCGTCCCGGCTGAAGTCGCCGCGGCCGACCCAAACCAGCGCCTGGAGTTCGTCCAACTCCTCCTCGTTGAGCGACGCGATCGCACTCAGGAGCTCCTCGTAGGTGGGATCGTCGGCGTAGTCCTCGAGGATGGCGAGGCCGGCGTCGTCGGTGGGATTGGAGCCGCTGTCCAGCTCCTCGGCATCGACCTTCGCGTCGAACTCGCGGGCTTTGACCATGATGAAGAATACCTTCCGAGGATCGATGGTCAGCATCGCCGCATCTCCTCCGCGCCGGCCGCCTTGTCGGCCCATTCGCCCTCGCCCTCGCGGATCGAGCCGACCCGCGATCCGCACGCATATTTATGGTTTATAATATCCTACCCTGAAAATGGGTCCGGAAATGATGCAGATCAACGCCGAACTCCGCGGCTTGAAGCTGCGACCGCGGGCGAGGCCGGTTTGACAGGCCGCGGGCCCCGCGCGATCATGCGCGCAATCTTGTTTCTCGCGCTCGGGCTGTCGCGATGATACCGAGGTGGGCCTCGACCGCCATCCTCCTGGGGCTTCTGCTGCTCGTGATCCTCCTCGGGCGCTTCGCCCCCGAGCCCGGGACCGTCGCCGAGGTTCCCTATACGAGCTTCAAGGCCCTCTTGGCCGAGCGGACGGTCGACCGCATCGTGCTCCGCGGCGACGACGTGGAGGGCCATCTCGTCCAGCCCCGCGCCCTGAAGGGCACCCTCGCCCCGGTCGAGCGCTTTCGCACCCGCGTTCCCGCCTTCGGCGACCCCGAGCTTCTGCCCGCCCTCGAGAAGGCGGGGGTCGAGGTCGCGGTCGAGCCGGCCAAGGAGACGGGCGGATGGGGCGTTCTCGCCGCGCTCGTGCCGTGGTTCCTGCTCCTCGGCTTCTACTTCTGGTTTTGGCAGCGGATGTACCGGAACCTGACCGGCGGCGTCGGGGGCGTGGGCGGCCTTGACAAGTTCCTGCGCCGCGGGGCCAAGAGCGAGGCGGGCAAGCGCAGCGAGGTCACCTTCGCCGACGTGGCCGGCCAGGAGAGCGCCAAGCGCGAGGTGGCCGAGCTGGTCGACTTCCTGCGCAATCCCGAGCGTTACCGGCGCCTGGGCGCGGACGTTCCCCACGGAATCCTGTTGATGGGCCCGCCGGGAACGGGCAAGACGCTCTTGGCCCGCGCGCTCGCCGGCGAGGCGGGCGTGCCTTTCTTCTCGATCTCGGCCTCCGAGTTCATCGAGGTCTTCGTCGGCGTCGGCGCCTCGCGGGTGCGCAATCTGTTCGAGGACGCGAAGAAGAACCAGCCCTCGATCCTGTTCATCGACGAGCTCGACAGCATCGGCCGGGTGCGCGGCACCGGCCTCGGCGGCGGGCACGACGAGCGCGAGCAGACGCTCAACCAGATCCTGGCCGAACTCGACGGGTTCTCGGGCCACGAGGCGGTGATCGTGCTCGCTGCCACCAACCGCCCCGACGTGCTCGATCCGGCGCTCCTTCGCCCGGGACGGTTCGACCGGCACATCGTGCTCGAGCTTCCCGACCGCAAGGCGCGCGAGGAGATCCTCAGGGTCCATACCCGCAAGGTACCGCTGGCCAAGGACGTGGACCTCGCCCAGATCGCGGCCGGCACGCCGGGTTTCTCCGGGGCGGACCTCAAGAACCTGGTCAACGAGGCGGCGATGATGGCCGCGCGCGAAAACGCGGTCGAGGTGTCGGGCCGGCATATCATCGAGATGCGCGAGCGGGTGATGATGGGAGCGGTGCGCAGCCTCGCGATCCAGCCCGACGAGCGCCACCGCCTGGCCGTGCATGAGGCGGGGCACACCACCGTCGCCCATTTCCTCGCCCACGCCGACCCGCTCCTCAAGGTGACGATCATCCCGCGCGGGCGGACCCTGGGCTCCACCCAGCAGCTTCCCGTCGAGGAGCGCTACACCCTGCCCGAGGAGTACCTGCGCGACCGGCTGGCGGTGATCCTCGGCGGTCGCGCGGCCGAGCGGATCGTGCTCGGGAGCGTGAGTTCCGGTGCCGACGACGACATCCGCCAGGCCACCGCGCTCGCCCGCGCCATGGTCTCGCGCTGGGGCATGTCGGAGGAGGTCGGACCGGTGGACGTGCGCGAGAGCGAGGAACACCCGTTCCTCGGGCGCGAGATCGCCCAGCCCCGGCGGACGAGCGAGTTCACCTCCCATGCCGTCGATCAGGCCGTCCGCGCCCTGCTCCTCGAGGCCGAGGACCGCGCCACCCAGGCGATCCGTGAGCACGAGTCCGGGTTCGGCCGGCTGATCGCCGAGATCGAGGCCGAGGAGACGCTCGAGCGCATGGCGATCGAGGGCTGCCTGGGCGCACCCCGCGAGCGCCAGCGGGTTCGCCGGGCGAGCGTCGCCTAGCGCCGGCGCGAGGCGGCTCAGATGACGGCGGCGTCCGGGCGCGTGCGGACCGTGATCCTCGGCGCCGCGGGGCGCGACTTCCACAACTTCAACGTCGTCTATCGCCACGATCCGTCGGTCGAGGTCGTGGCCTTCACCGCCGCCCAGATCCCGGGGATCGGCGGGCGGCGCTATCCGCCGGCCCTCGCGGGGCCGCTCTATCCCGCCGGCATCCCCATCGCCGACGAGGCCGGGCTCGAGGCGCTGATCGCGCGCGGGGGCGTCGCCCAGGTCGTCTTCGCCTACAGCGACGTGACACACGAGGCGGTGATGCACCTCGCCTCGCGGGCGCTGGCGGCGGGCGCGGACTTTGCCCTCCTCGGGCCGGGACGCACCATGATCGAGGGCCGCCGGCCGGTGATCGCGGTGTCGGCGGTGCGCACGGGCTGCGGCAAGTCGCAGACCAGCCGCTGGATCTCGCGCCGCCTCGCCGCGCGCGGCCTGGCGGTCGGGGTGATCCGCCATCCCATGCCCTACGGCGATCTCGAGCGCCAAGCGGTGCAGCGCTTCGCCACGCGCGCCGACCTCGACGTCGCCGACTGCACCGTCGAGGAGCGCGAGGAGTACGAGCCGCATCTGGCCGCCGGCAACGTGGTCTACGCCGGGGTGGACTACGCCCGCATCCTCGCCGCGGCCGAAAGGGAGGCCGATCTGGTGCTGTGGGACGGGGGCAACAACGACTTCCCCTTCATCCGGCCCGACCTCCACGTGGTGATCGCGGACGCGCTTCGCCCCGGCCACGAAACGACCCACCATCCCGGCGAGACGACGCTGCGCATGGCCGACGTGGTGGTCGTCAACAAGGTCGATTCGGCGAGGCCCGAGGACATCGCCCGAGTCGAGGAGGCGGTGCGCGCGGCGAACCCACGGGCGCTGGTGGTGCGCGCGGCCTCGCCGGCGCGGATCGCGGAAGGGGCGGCCATCGGCGGCCGGCGCGCACTCGTGATCGAGGACGGCCCCACCCTCACCCACGGCGGCATGGCCTTCGGCGCGGGCTTCGTGGCGGCGACGCGGGCCGGCGCCGAGGTGATCGACCCGCGCCCCTACGCGGCGCCCGAGATCGCCGCCGTGTTCGCCGCCCATCCCCACATCGGGCGCGTGCTTCCCGCGGTCGGCTACGGCGAGGCGCAGCTCGCCGCGCTCGGCCAGACCATCGAGCGGGCCGAGGCCGACCTGGTGGTCACCGCCACCCCCGCCGACCTCGGTCGCCTGATCCGCATCTCCAAGCCGGTCGTCCGCGTCGTCTACGAGTTCGCCGAGGCCGGCGAGCCCTCGCTCGGGGCGGCGATCGATGCCTTTCTCGCCCGCCTCGGGGTTCAGGCGCGCGGGCGCGGCCGATGAGGATCGTCGTCGCGCTCGGCGGCAATGCGCTGCTGGTGCGGGGCGAGCCGCTCGAGGCCGGGGTGCAGGCGGCGAACGTCGGGCGCGCGGCGCGCGCGCTCGCCGGGCTGGCGGGGGACCACGAGATCGTACTCACCCATGGCAACGGGCCGCAGGTGGGACTCCTGCTCCTCCAGGCCGAGGCCTATCGCGAGGTTTCGCCCTATCCGCTCGACCTCATCGGGGCCGAGAGCGAGGGCATGATCGGATACCTGATCGAGCGCGAGCTCGTGAACGCCCTT
Organism: Pseudomonadota bacterium; assembly: GCA_016202695.1. Lineage (GTDB taxonomy): Bacteria > Pseudomonadota > Alphaproteobacteria > JACQOE01 > JACQOE01 > JACQOE01. The sequence goes on from JACQOE010000091.1 coordinate 25,472, forward strand.
CCCGGGCGGAACGTGGCGACGCTCCTGACGCAGGTGGTCGTCGCTCCCGACGATCCGGCCTTCGCCGCGCCGACCAAACCGATCGGCCCGGTCTATCCCGCGAGCGAAGCCGAACGGCTCCACCGTGAGCGGGGCTGGGCGGTCGCCCCCGACGGTACATACGTGCGCCGGGTGGTGCCCTCGCCGCAGCCGCTCCGCATCCTCGAGCTGGCGACGATCCGGCTCCTGGTCGAGGCCGGCGTGATCGTGATCTGCGCCGGCGGCGGCGGCATCCCGGTGGTGCTCACGCCCGAGGGCGCGGTTCGCGGGATCGAGGCGGTGATCGACAAGGACGCCTCCGCCGCGCTGCTCGCCGTCGGGCTCGAGGCCGATGCGCTCCTCATGCTCACCGATGTCGACGCGGTCTACCTCGGCTGGGGAACGCCCGAGGCGCGGCCCTTGCGGCGGACGAGCCCGCGGGCGTTTGCCCACCACGCCTTCGCCCCGGGCTCGATGGGGCCCAAGGTCGAGGCCGCCTGCCGGTTCGTCGCCGAGACGGGCGGCCTCGCCGGGATCGGGGCCTTGAGAGACGCCGCCCGCATCCTTACCGGCGAGGCGGGAACCCTGGTCGCGCCGGACTGAGAGTCGCGTGGGTCAGTTGTCCATGTCGAGGGCGAGCTTGGCGTCCTCCGACATGAGGGCGGGCGTCCACGGCGGAGTCCAGACGAGCACGACCTCGACCTCGCCCACCCCGGGGACGGCGGCGACGGCATCGGCCACCTGCTGCGGCATCTCACCCGCCACCGGGCAGGCGGGGGCGGTGAGCGTCATCTCGATGTAGACGGCGCCGCTCGCCGCCACGTCCAACTCGTAGATGAGGCCGAGGTCGTAGAGGTTCACCGGAATCTCGGGGTCGTAGACGGTGCGGATCGCCGCCACCACATCCGCCTCGGAGGCCGGCGCCGCGCCCGCGGCGAGGGGCTTGCCGGCCTTCGCGGTCAATCCCTCCTCGGCGGGGACGGCGGGCATGAAATGGCTCAGGGGCGGGGGCGGGTTACTCATCGTGCGACTGTCCCGGGGTGGGCGCCGGGGCGCCAGCCGCGTCCTCGTCCTCCTCGGTGCTCACCTCGCCGCGGCCCTCGATCGCCGCCTTGAGGGTGTGCCAGGCGAGGGTCGCGCACTTCACCCGGACCGGAAACTGGCGGACCCCGGAGAGGGGGCGAAGGCGCTCGACGTCCTCCTCCGAGGCGCCCATCCCTCCCTCCTCGCGGCCCGTGCACATGCCCTGGAAGCTCTCGAAGAGGGCACGGGCCTCGGCCTCGGTCTTGCCGCGCAGAACCTCCGTCATCAGCGAGGCCGAGGCGACCGAGATCGCGCAGCCCCGGCCGCGGAAGGAGACGTCCCGGATCACTCCCGCCTCGTCGACCGTGACGAACACGTCGATCTGGTCGCCGCAGAGCGGGTTGTGCCCGTGGGCCGCGTGGGTGGGATGATCGAGCGGGCCGAAGTTGCGCGGATGCCGGCCGTGCTCGAGGATCACTTCCTGGTAAAGTTCGCGAAGGTCGTCCGTCATCAGCCGAAGATCTCCTTGACCCGGTCGAGCGCGGCGACGAGGGCATCGATGTCGGAGCGGGTGCTGTAGAGCCCGAGCGAGGCGCGCACCGTGGCGGCGAGGCCGAGGCGCTGCATGAGCGGCTGCGCACAGTGATGCCCGGCGCGGACCGCGACGCCGGCACGGTCGAGCACGGTGGCAACGTCGTGCGGATGCACCTCGTCGAGCACGAAGGAGAGGACGCTCGCCTTGGAGGGCGCGGTGCCGACGAGCCGGAGCCGGTTGATCCTCCCCAGCCGTTCCATGCCATAGGCCAGAACCTCGGCCTCGTGGCGGGCGATCCGCTCGCGTCCGAGCGACTCCAGGTAGTCGAGGGCGACCCCCAATCCGATCGCCGGGACGATCGGCGGCGTTCCCGCCTCGAATTTCGCCGGCGGATCGGCGAAGGTCGTCTTCTCGAAGGTGACCAACTTGATCATCTCGCCGCCGCCCTGGTAGGGCGGCATGGCGGCGAGAAGATCCTCGCGCCCGTAGAGCACTCCGATCGCGTTCGGCCCGTAGACCTTGTGGCCGGTGAAGGCGTAGAAGTCGCAACCGATCTCCTGCACGTCGACGGAGAGGTGCACGGCGGCCTGGCAGCCGTCGAGCAGCACCTTGGCCCCGTGGGCGTGGGCGATGGCGACGATCTCCTTGGCCGGCAACACGGTGCCGAGCACGTTCGACATGTGGCTGATGGCGACGAGCCGGGTGCGCGGGGTGATCGCGCGCTCGAGCGCCTCCGGGCGGAAGTCGCCGTCGTCCTCGATCCGCGCCACCTTGAGCACGATTCCGGCCGACTCGCGCAGGATCTGCCAGGGGACGATGTTGGAATGGTGCTCGAGCTCGGAGACGACGACCTCGTCGCCGGCCTTGAGGAAGCCGCGCCCGTAAGAGGCGGCGACCAGGTTGATGGCCTCGGTGCCACCCTTGGTGAAGACGATCTCGTGCCGGCTGCGCGCATTGACGAAGCGGCGGGCCTTCTCCCGCGCCTCCTCGTAGAGGGCGGTCGCGCGCTCGCTCAGGTAATAGACGCCGCGATGGACGTTGGCGTAGGAGGTCTCGTAGACCTCGCGCATCGCGTCCAGCACCTGGCGGGGCTTCTGGGCCGAGGCGGCGCTGTCGAGATAGACGAGCGGATGGCCGTGGACCTCGCGCTTGAGGATGGGAAAATCCGCGCGCGCGCGCGCGACGTCGAAGGTCCGGCTCGCGCCGCCCCTCGCCTCGGCCGCGGTCCGGCCGGCCAATTCGTTCACGGTCCCTCCCTACGGCCCCCGTCGCCCGCCTCGATCGCCGCGAGCCGGCCGACGAGCACGTCCCTGAACGCCTCGGCCACCGAGTCGATCTTGACCTCCTCGATGACCTCCTTGACGAACGCCTCGGTCAGCATCCGCCACGCCTCCGCCTCGGCGATCCCGCGCGACATCAGGTAGAAGAGCGCGTCGGCATCGAGCGCCCCGGTGGTCGCGCCGTGGCTGCACTTCACGTCGTCGGCGTAGATCTCGAGCTCGGGCTTGGCGTCGACCTCGGCCCCGGGCGAGAGCAGCAGCGCCTGGTGAAGCTGATAGCCGTCGGTCTTCTGGGCGTCGCGCCGGACCAGGATCTTGCCCTGGAACACGCCCCGCGCCCGGCCGAAGAGCACGCCCTTGAAGGTCTGGCGCGAAGAGGCGTGGGGGGCCACGTGCTCGATCAGGCCGGTGTTGTCGACGTGCGACTCGCCGCCCACGAGATAGGCGCCGTTGACGTGCGCGTCCGAGCCCGGCCCGTCGAGCCGCAGGTGGACCTCGCTCCTGACCAGCCGGCCGCCGACGGTGAAGGCGAAGCTGTCGTAATGCGCGTCGCGGCCGATCGACATCCCTGAGGTGCCGATGTGATACGACTCGGGCGCCTCGTCGATCAGGCGGTAGTGGTGGAACACGGCGCCCTCGGCCAGCGTCACCTCACTGACCTCGTTGGCGAAGCAGGGCTCGCCGCCGAGGCTGACGTGGCTCTCGACCAGCGTCGCGCTCGCCCCCTTCCCGACCCGAACCAGGAGTCGGGGATGGAAGAGACTCGGCTCCCCACCCGCCACCCCGATCGAGATCAGGTGGAGCGGCGTCTCGATCGTCGCTCCGGGGGCGACGCGGAGGACGAGGCCGTCCTGCCAGAGGGCCGCGTTGAGCGCCGCGAAGGGGCGCCCGGCGAGGCCGACCAGACGGCCAAGCTCGCCGGCAAGACCTTCGGGCGCGTGCGCGAGGTGCGCGGCGAGGCCCTCGACCTCCACGCCCGCGGGGAGCGTCGCGAGGTCCGAGAGGTCGGGCCGGAAGCGGCCGTTCACGGAGACGAGCCGCGCGGCGCCGGGAAGCGCGAGCCCGCGGCCTGCAGGGATCGCCTGCGCCCCGCCGTCGATCGCGAGGGCGGGCGCGAAGGCGGTCCGCGCGAGTCGGGCGAGGTTAGTGTACTTCCACGACTCGACCTTCGGCGTCGGCACGCCCGCCTCGCGGAAGCGGGCCAGCGCCTCGGCCCGCGCCGCGGCCAGCCAGGCGGGCCCGCCGCCGGCGGCGGGCGCCGCCTCGAGGCCCTTCAGGAAGGGCATAGGTTCGGTCGCGGAGGCTGCCATCGGCATCGGGCGCTTCCGCTCACGCCGCGGCGAGGGCGTCGGCGTAGCCCTTTTCCTCGAGCTCGAGGGCCAACTCCTTGCCGCCCGAGCGGACGATCTTCCCGTGCGCGAGCACGTGCACGCGGTCGGGCACCACGTAGTTGAGCATCCGCTGGTAGTGGGTGACCAGCACCATCGCCCGCTCGGGCGAGCGCAGCGCATTCACCCCGTCCGCCACCACCCGCAGCGCGTCGATGTCGAGGCCCGAATCGGTCTCGTCGAGGAAGGCGAGGCGCGGCTCCAGGAGCGCCATCTGCAAGACCTCGTTCCGCTTCTTCTCGCCGCCCGAGAAGCCGACGTTGACGGGCCGCTTCATCAGCTCCTCGGTGATATTGAGGAGCTTCAGCTTCTCGCGCATGAAGCGGACGAACTCGATCGGGTCGAGCTCGGGCGCACCCCGCTCCTTGCGCACCGCGTTCACCGCATGGCGGAGGAACGTGCTGCTGGTCACGCCCGGAATCTCGACCGGGTACTGGAAGGCGAGGAAGATTCCCTTGCGCGCGCGCTCGTCCGCCTCGATCTCGAGCAGGTCCGTCCCGGAATAGCGGATCGAACCGCTGGTCACCTCGTAGCCCGGGTGCCCGGCGACAACGTAGGAGAGAGTGCTCTTGCCCGATCCGTTCGGGCCCATGATCGCGTGCACCTCGCCCTTGTCCACGTCGAGGTCGATCCCCTTCAGGATCTCGCGGCCCTCGACCGCGACGTGCAGGCTGCGAATCTCGAGAAGCGCCATTGCGGTTTCGATTCCTCTTCCTGGTGCCTGCTTGCCGGTGCCGTGGCCGCGCCTCAGCCGACGCTGCCCTCGAGGCTGATTCCGACCAGCTTCTGCGCCTCGACCGCGAACTCCATGGGCAGCGTCTGCAGCACCTCCTTGCAGAAGCCGCTGACGATGAGGGCGACCGCCGCCTCCTGGGTGAGGCCGCGCGACATGCAGTAGAAGAGCTGGTCGTCGCCGATCTTGGAGGTGGTGGCCTCGTGCTCGACCTGGGCGGTCGGGTTGCGCGACTCGATGTAGGGCACCGTGTGCGCCCCGCACTTGTCGCCGATCAGCAGGCTGTCGCACTGGGTGAAGTTGCGCGCGTTTTCGGCCTTGGGCAGGACCCGCACCAGCCCGCGGTAGGTGTTGTCGGCGCGTCCCGCCGAGATGCCCTTGGAAACGATCCGCGAGCGGGTGTTGCGGCCGATGTGGATCATCTTGGTGCCGGTGTCGGCCTGCTGGCGGTTGGTGGTGATGGCGACCGAGTAGAACTCGCCGGACGAGCCCTCGCCCTGAAGGATGCAGCTCGGATACTTCCAGGTGATGGCCGAGCCGGTCTCGACCTGGGTCCAGGAGATCTTGGAGTTGCGGCCCCGGCAGGCGCCGCGCTTGGTGACGAAGTTGTAGATGCCGCCTCGGCCCTCCTCGTCGCCCGGGTACCAGTTCTGCACGGTCGAGTACTTGATCTCGGCGTCGTCGAGGGCGATCAGCTCGACCACCGCGGCATGAAGCTGGTTCTCGTCGCGCATCGGCGCGGTGCAACCCTCGAGGTAGCTCACGTAGGAGCCC
>JACQOE010000092.1 GCA_016202695.1 Pseudomonadota bacterium
AGCCACCTCGGTCGCCGGCGCGGACAGGCCGGAAAGGGGGCCGGCCCGACCGGCCAACCCCGTACCGACAATTTGGTGGAGCCAGTCGGGATCGAACCGACGACCTCTACAATGCCATTGTAGCGCTCTCCCAGCTGAGCTATGGCCCCGTGGGAACGGGCGGGCCCCGCCGATCGGACCCCGCGCCGCGCGCCCGGAAAATACCGGCTCCGAGCCGCGCCCTTCAAGCGAAAAGCGTGCCCCGGCCGTCTAGGGGTTGCGCCGGCCGTTGTCGTCGGTCGGCTCGACGTGATCCATGACCTCGGTGATGTCGTTCTCGTCCTCGCCCAGATCGGCGGGATCCTCCATCATGGCGTCCTCCTCGGGCTCGGCATCGCCGGCCTCGGTCTCCTCCTCCTCCGGCGGGACCAGGGTCTCTTCCTCCTCGACCTCCACCTCGATGACCGGCGGCTCGACCACCGGCTCGGGCGCCCGCGCCGGCTTCTCCGGCGCGGGGGCGCGGCGCGGCCGCCCCGCCCCCGCGGGCTCGTATCCCGCGCCGCACTTCGGGCAGGTGATCGGCGTCCGTTTCATGTCGTAGAAGCGGGTCCCGCAGTTCTGGCAGGTCCGCTTGCGTCCCCATTCCGGCTTGACCACGCGTGAACCTCCGGCTCCTGGCTGGGCATGGGCGGCAGAGGGGAGCCCCTTTGCCACGAAGCCCGGCCGCTGTCAAAACGAAAAAGTGCCGGCCGCCGGAGCCGCCGCCGCGGGTCCAGGCGCGACCGCCCCCGGCGCTTGTTTCGCGGGCGCGCGAGCTGTGCTAGGAGAGCGCGGCGAGCCGGGCGGCAGGCCGCCCGGTCCGCGGCACCCTTCTAAGGCTAGGACGAGGACCCGTGACGCCGCTAATCTCCCGCCCGGTCGCCGGGCTTGCAGGCGAGGCCGCCGTCCCGGGCGACAAGTCGATCTCGCACCGCTCGCTCATGGTCGGGGCGCTGGCGGTGGGCGAAACCACGGTGCGGGGTCTCCTCGAGGGCGACGACGTGCTCCGCACCGGCGCGGCGCTGCGTGCCCTCGGCGCCGAGGTCGCGCGCGAGGAGGGCGGGGTATGGCGCATCCGGGGCCGCGGCGTCGGCGGGCTCTCCGAGCCGGCGAGCGTACTCGATCTCGGCAACTCGGGCACCGCCGCGCGGCTGCTGGCCGGCATCCTCGCCACCCATCCCTTCACCAGCTTCCTTACCGGCGACGCCTCGCTCAACCGCCGGCCGATGTCGCGGGTGACGCGGCCGTTGTCGCAGATGGGCGCCCGCTTCGTTTCCCGCGAGGGCGGCCGGCTGCCGATGGCGGTGATCGGGGCAGCCGAGCCGGTGCCGATCACCTTCGAGCTGCCCGTCGCCTCGGCCCAGGTTAAGTCGGCCATCCTCCTCGCCGGGCTCAACACCCCGGGCGTGACCCGGGTGATCGAGCCGCAGCCGACCCGTGATCACAGCGAGATCATGCTCCGCCACTTCGGCGTCACGGTCGCGGTCGAGGAGCTCGCCGGCGGCGGACGCGCGATCAGCCTCACCGGCGAGGCTGAGATCTCGGGGCGCTCGATCCAGGTGCCAGGCGATCCCTCCTCGGCCGCCTTCCCCTTGGTCGCGGCCCTGATCGTTCCCGGCTCGCGGATCACGATCCGGGGCGTCGGGGTCAACCGCTTGCGTGCCGGACTCTACGAGTGCCTGGCCGAGATGGGGGCGCGGCTCTCCTTCGCCAACCGGCGCGAAGAGGGCGGCGAGGCGGTCGCCGACATCGTCGCCGAGGCCGGCCCCCTGCGCGGCATCGAGGTTCCGCCCGAGCGCGCGCCGAGGATGATCGACGAGTATCCCGTCCTTGCGGTCGCCGCCGCCTTCGCCCAGGGCACGACCCGCATGACCGGGCTCGCCGAACTCAGGGTCAAGGAGAGCGACCGCCTCGCCGCCACCGCCCAGAGCCTCGCCGCCTGCGGGGTCGAGGTCGAGGAAGGTGAGGACTGGCTGGTGGTCAAGGGCCGCGAGGGCGAGGTCGCGGGCGGGGCCGACATCGCCAGCCGCATGGACCACCGCATCGCCATGTCGTTCCTGGTCCTGGGGACGGCTGCGCGCCGCCCGGTGCGCATCGACGACGCGAGCTTCATCGACACCAGCTTCCCCGGCTTCGCCCGCCTGATGAACGCGCTCGGCGCCGACATCGCCGAGGATCGCCGGCCGTGAGCGGGACGGCGGACGCGGGCGGGCGTCCGCTCGTCATCGCCGTCGACGGCCCGGCCGCCGCCGGCAAGGGAACGCTGGCCAGGCGCCTCGCCCGCCACCTCGGCCTCGCCCATCTCGATACCGGGCGGCTCTACCGGGCGGTCGCACTCAAGCTGATCGCGGCAGGCGGGGGCGCGGCCGACGAGGCGACGGCAGCGCGGGCGGCGGCTGGCCTCGTCGCCGAGGACCTCGAGGATCCGCGGCTCCGCGAGGAGGAGGTCGGCCAGCTCGCCTCGCGGGTGGCGGCGATGCCGGGCGTGCGCGCGGCCCTGCTCGCCTTCCAGCGCCGCTTCGCCGCCGCGCCGCCCGGCGGGGCGCGGGGGGCGGTGCTCGACGGGCGCGACATCGGAACCGCGGTGTGCCCGGACGCGGCCTTCAAGTTCTTCGTCACCGCCAGCCTCGAGGCGCGGGCCGGGCGGCGGCTCAAGGAGCTCGCCGAGGGCGGGGCGAGCGCCGACCGCGGGGCGGTGCTGGCCGACATGGCCAAGCGCGACCGGCGCGACGAGGCGCGCGCCCACGCCCCGCTCAAGCCGGCCGAGGACGCGATCGTCCTCGATACCACCGAGCTCGACGCCGACGCCGTGTTCGCCCGCGTGCTCGCCCTGGTCGAGGGCCGCGGCGGGGCCGGTCCCCGCCGGCCTCGCGGGGCTTGACGGGGCCGCCCTTCTCGGTATGAATCCCGGCTTCCGCCCACCGACCTGCCGGTGACGGCGGCGCGCCTGTTTGGGGCGTCCTGCCGTTTCCGCAGCCGCGGCCCGCGCGCGATGCCCGCAAGCGGGCCGGAAGGCAGGTCCGGGCGCCGCCCGACCGCACCAGGAACCGAGACGAGACACGAGGATCGAGAGCATTGATGGCCACCGAGACCGCGACCCGCCCCGCCCCCCATGCCGAGACCCCGCCGCCGGAGAATTTCGAAGCCCTGCTCAACGAGAGCATGGGCGGAGGCTCTGGCTTCGAAGGCTCGGTCGTGAAGGGGACCGTGATCGGGATCGAGAACGACGTCGTGCTCATCGACGTCGGGCTCAAGTCCGAGGGGCGGGTGCCGCTCAAGGAGTTCTCGACCCCGGGGGCCAAGGCCGAGATGCAGCCGGGCGACACCGTCGAGGTCTACGTCGAGCGCTACGAGAACCGCGACGGGCTGGTCGTGCTCAGCCGCGAGCGGGCCCGGCGCGAGGAGGCGTGGACGCAGCTCGAGGGGGCCTATGGGCAGAACCAGCGCGTGAGCGGGGTGATCTTCGGGCGGGTGAAGGGCGGCTTCACGGTCGACCTCAACGGCGTGGTCGCCTTCCTCCCCGGCAGCCAGGTCGACATCCGCCCGGTGCGCGACATCGGCCCGCTGATGGGAACCCCGCAGCCGTTCCAGATCCTGAAGATGGACCGGGCGCGCGGCAACATCGTGGTCTCGCGCCGGGCGGTGCTCGAGGAGACCCGCGCCGAGCAGCGCTCGGAGCTGATCGAGAGCCTCAAGGAGGGCATGATCCTCGAGGGCGTGGTCAAGAACATCACCGACTACGGCGCCTTCGTCGACCTGGGCGGCGTCGACGGCCTCCTGCACGTGACCGACATCGCCTGGCGGCGGATCAACCACCCGACCGAGGCGCTTTCCATCGGCCAGACGGTCAAGGTGGTGGTGACCCGCTTCAACCCCGAGACCCAGCGCATCTCGCTCGGCATGAAGCAGCTCGAGGCCGACCCGTGGGAGGGAGTCGAGGCCAAGTACCCGGTCGGCACCAAGTTCGTCGGCCGGGTGACCAACATCACCGACTACGGCGCCTTCGTCGAGCTCGAACCGGGGGTGGAGGGCCTGGTGCACGTCTCCGAGATGAGCTGGATCAAGAAGAACGTGCACCCCGGCAAGATCATCTCCACCAGCCAGGAGGTGGAAGTGATGGTGCTCGACGTCGACCCGGTCAAGCGCCGCATCAGCCTCGGCCTCAAGCAGTGCCTGGAGAACCCGTGGGAGTCGTTCCTCGAGGCCCACCCGGCCGGCACCGAGATCGAGGGCGAGGTCAAGAACATCACCGAGTTCGGCCTCTTCGTCGGGCTCAACGACGACATCGACGGCATGGTGCACCTCTCCGACATCACCTGGGAGAAACCAGGCGAGGAGGCGATCAAGGAGTTCAAGAAGGGCGACCGGGTGCGGGCCAAGGTGCTGGACGTGGACGTCGCCAAGGAGCGCGTGAGCCTGGGCATCAAGCAGCTCACCGACGACCCCTTCGAGCGCGAGGTGTCGCGGGTCAAGAAGGGCGAAATCGTCACCTGCACCGTGACCAAGGTGATCGACAACGGCATCGAGGTGCGCGTGGGCGAGCACCTGACCGGATTCATCCGCAAGTCGGAGCTGTCGCGCGAGCGCAGCGAGCAGCGCCCCGACCGCTTCGCCGCCGGCGAGAAGGTCGACGCGCGGGTGACCGCGGTCGACCGGGCGACCCGCAAGCTCACCCTCTCGATCAAGGCGCGCGAAATCCAGGAGGAGAAGGAGGCCATGGCCGAGTACGGCTCCACCGACAGCGGGGCCTCGCTCGGTGATATCCTCGGCGCCGCGATCAAGCAGGCGGCCGAGAAGGAGCGCGAGAAGCAGGCCAAGGACGCTAACGACGAGGCCGAGAAGAAGGAGTGAGCCCGGCCCGCCCCCGGCAGGGCTCCCGGCCCGGGGGGGCTCGCCCTGGTTCCGCGCCTGAGAGGATCGCACGCCGCCGATGGCGCTCGACGCCGACCTCCTGATCGACCGTCGCCGGCTCAAGCGCCGCCTGGTCCTGTGGCGGGTCGCCGCCCTCCTCGCGGCGCTCGCGCTCGGTCTCGGCGCGCTCGCCGAATTCACCGACCTGCGGCGCACCGACTATGTCGCGCGGATCACCGTCGAGGGCGTGATCGCCGGCGACGCCGACCTCTGGGAGGCGCTCGACCGGGTGGCCGATGACGGCCGCGCCCGTGCCCTCATCGTCCGCATCGACAGCCCCGGCGGCTCTGTCACCGGCGGCGAGACCCTCTATCGGCGACTGAGCGCGGTGGGCAGGAAGAAACCGGTGGTCGCCGTTCTCGACTCGCTCGCCACCTCGGCCGGCTACATGGCCGCGCTCGCCGCCGAGCGCATCTTCGCCCAGCAGAGCACGGTGACCGGATCGATCGGCGTCGTCATGCAGACGGCCGACGTGACCGGTCTCCTCGCCAAGCTCGGCATCAGCGCCGAGGCGATCAAGAGCCGCCCGCTCAAGGGCGTGCCCTCGCCCCTCGAACCGCTCTCGCCGGCCGCGCGCGAGGCCACCCAGGCGGTAGTGCTCGACATGTTCGACATGTTCGTCGAGCTTGTCGCCGAGCGGCGCCGGCTCGGCCGCGAGCGCGCGCTCGCGCTCGCCGACGGCCGCATCTTCACCGGCCGGCAGGCGGTGGCGAACGGCCTCGTCGACGAGATCGGCGACGAGACCGAGGCACGGGCCTGGCTCAAGTCCCGGCACGACCTCGATCCGTCGCTGCCGGCACGCGACGTCACGCCCGAGGACTTCACCCGCAGGTGGGCCGAGCGCCTCCCCGCCGGGCTCGGAAAAGTGTTGTTTTCTGAACGACTTAGGCTTGACGGCCTAGTCTCGCTCTGGCACCCTGGCTTCGACTAGTTCCGCCCTCGGGGGGTCGGCGGGGGATGGCCGCCGACGGTTCCGATCGGGGAGGGGCGGACGCTGGCCCCGGGAGGATCGGTCCGCCCGGCGGCTCGATGCGGGGCATAGGGGACAGCGCCGGAGGGTTTCGCCATGACGAAGTCGGAGCTGATCGCGCGTCTCGCCGAAAAGAATCCCCACCTCTATCAGCGCGACGTGGAGCGGATCGTGACCACGATCTTCGAAGAGATCACGAGCGCGCTCGCCCACGGCGACCGGGTGGAACTCAGGGGCTTCGGCGCCTTCTCGGTCAAACGGCGCGAGGCGCGCGTGGGGCGCAATCCGCGCACCGGCGAGTCGGTCAGCGTCGAAGAGAAGTACATCCCCTTCTTCAAGACCGGCAAGCAGCTCCGCGAGCGCCTGAACGGCTGAGCGCGGGCGGAGCCTCGCCACCCCGCGCCCGCCCGATGCGCCTCTTCCGCTGGCTCTTCGCGCTTCCCGTCGGCCTCGTCGTCGTCCTGTTCGCGGTCTCGAACCTTGAGACCGTCACCCTCAAACTGTGGCCGTTCGACCTTGCGCTCGTGAGCCCGCTCTATCTGGCGGTGCTGCTGGTGGCGCTCCTCGCCTTCCTCGCCGGCGCGGTCACCGCCTGGGTCTCGGGCCACCGCTGGCGCGCCCGCGCGCGGCGCGACGCCCAGCGCGCGGCCGAGCTCGAGCGCGAGGTGGCGGCGCTCAGGCGCCGGGCCGAGGGCGCCGGCGGCGGGCGCGACACACTCTTGCCGCCCTCCAAGGCGGCCTGAGCCGCGCGCCGCCGCGAAGGCGTCGCTCGCTTACCGGAACTCCCGGGCCGGGTCGCCGGGGGCGGCGGCGCGACTCACGTCAGCCGGCGGCCGCCCGGGCCTTGGCCTCGCGGGCCGCGATCGCCCGCGCGCGCCGCACCAGCCGGCGGGCGCGCTCGACGATGGGGACGTCGATCATCCTGCCCTCGAAGGTGACCGCGCCCAGGCCCTTGGCCCGGGCCTCGTCGTAAGCGGCGATCATCGCCTCGGCCCGCGCCACCTCGGCCTCGCCCGGGCGGTGCACCTCGTTCAGCACCTTCACCTGGTTGGGATGGATCGCCGAGGCGCCCTCGAAGCCCAGCCGGCGCGAGCGGCGGACGATGTCGCGGAAGCCCTCGACGTCGGCGAAGTCGGCGATCGAGCCCACGAAACCCAGCGGAATCACCCCGGCGGCGCGGGCGACCAGCACCGAGTGGACCTTGGGGTAATAGAGCGAGTCGGCGTCGGCCTCCATCCCGCAGGCGGCCGAGAGGTCCTCGGGCCCGACCGTGATCGCCACCACCCGCGCGTCGGCCCGGGCGATCTCGGCCATCCTGAGGAAGGCGGCGGGGGTCTCGATCATGGCGATGAAGACCCGCGAGCCGGGCACGATCCCGCGCTCGGCCTCGAGCTCGCCGACCACCTCGGAGAGCATCCGCAGGTGATCGGCGCTCTCGGTCTTGGGGAGCGCGAAGCCCATCACCTCGGGGCAGACGCAGGCCTCGAGATCCTTCACCGCCATGCGGAACGGGCGGTTGATGCGGACCAGCACGTCGGCCCCGGCGCGGCCGACTTTCCGCGCCGCCGCCGGCACCAACAGGCGGGCCGAGTCCTTCTCGGCCGGGGCGACCGAGTCCTCAAGGTCGAGCTGGATCGCGTCCGCCCCGCGGGTGTGGGCCTTGTCGACGAAGCGGTCGACGTTGGCCGGCACGTAAAGGAGCGACCGCCAGACGGGGAGGTCGTTGCGTGCACTCATGGGTGAGGCTCCTTCGGCATCGAGATCACGCCCCCGGCGGCGAGGCGCTCCAGTTCCTTCGGCTCAAGGCCGAGCCCGCTCAGAACCTCGGCGGTATGCTCGCCCAGCATCGGCGCCGGGCGCCTGAGCCGCCCCGGCGAGGCCGACAGCCGGGGGATGACGTTGTGCATGGCGAGCGTGCCGAGGTCGGCGTCGGGCACCTCGACGACCACCTCGCGCTCGCGGTAGTGGGGGTCCTCGACGATCTGCGAGACGTCGTAGACCGGCGCCGCGGTGATCCCCTTGCGCTCGAAGATCTCCATGTTCTCGGCCAGCGTTCGCTCGCCCATCCAGGCGCGCACCAGGGGGTCGAGGACGTCGTTGTTCTTGATCCGAAGCTCGTTGGTGCGGAAGCGGGGATCGACGATCAGGTTGGCTCGCCCCATGACCCGGAACAGCCGCTCGGCCATGGTCTGCATCGAGGCCGACATCGAGATCCATTTGCCGTCCTTGGACTTGTAAACCCCGCGCGGGGCGGCGGTGTGCGAGCGGCTCCCCGTCCGCGCCTTGACCCGCCCGGTGAGTCGGTAGTCGGCGACCTGGGGCCCGAGGATGGAGAAGATCGGCTCCAGGAGCGAGAGGTCGATCACCTGGCCGGCGCCGCCGCCCACCTCGCGATGGCGGAGCGCAACCAGCACGCTCATCGCCCCGTAGAGTCCCGCCACCATGTCGGCCATGGCGAGCGGAGGGAGCACCGGCTCGCGGTCGGCGAAGCCGTTGACCGCGGCGAAGCCGGACATCCCCTCGACCAGCGAGCCGAAGCCGGGGCGGTGCCGGTAGGGCCCGGTCTGCCCCCAGCCGGAAACCCGGAGCAGGATCAGGCGCGGGTTGCGGGCCATGAGCCGGTCGGGGGCGAAGGGGGTCTTCTCCAGCGTCCCCGGCCGGAAGTTCTCGATCAGCACGTCGGCGCCCGCGGCGAGGCGGAGCAGGAGCTCGGCCCCCTCGGGCGCGCGCAGGTCCATCGCCAGGCTCTTCTTGTTCCGCCCGTAGACCTTCCATGAGATCGGCTGGCCCTCGACCTCCCAGTGGCGCAAGGGGTCGCCCTTGTCGGGATCCTCGACCTTGATCACCTCGGCGCCGAAGTCGGCGAGCTGGAGGCTCACCATGTTGCCCGAGACCAGCCGCGAGAGGTCGAGCACCCGGATGCCGTCGAGCGGGCAGGAGGCGTCGGGCTCGAAGTCCTTGCGGTGGAACGTCTGCGGCATGGGGCGGCGTATGGGGGACAGGGGGCCGGGGGCCGGCCCTACCTAGCACGGCCCCGGCGCGCCCGGCAACCGACGCCGGCGGAACGCCCCGCGTCGGGGTTTGGAGCGGGCCGGCGGTTCTGGTATACCGGCCGGGCCCCAGGACGCGGAGGAGAGCATGAGCCCGGCCGGAGCCGATCCGGCAGCGAAGATCCTCGTCGCCCTCGACACCCCCGACCTCGCCTCGGCGGAGGCGCAGGCCCGCGCGCTCTCGGGGCTGGTCGGCGGGGTCAAGCTAGGCCTCGAGTTCTTCGCCGCGCAGGGCCCCCAGGGGGTGGCGCGGGTGATCGAGACCGGGCAGCCGGTCTTCCTCGACCTCAAGTTCCACGACATTCCCGCCACGGTGGCGGGGGCGGTGCGGGCCGCCGCCCGCCTCGGCGCCTTCATGCTCACGGTCCACGCCGGCGGCGGGCGCGCCATGCTGCGGGCCGCGGTCGAGGCCGCGGCCGAGGGGGCGCTGGCGGCCGGCATGCCCCGGCCGCTCATCGTCGCGGTGAGCGTGCTCACCAGCCTGTCCGAGTCCGATCTCGCCTCGCTCGGCGTCGCCGGGGGGGCCGAGGCCCAGGCGTTGAGGCTCGCCCGTCTCGCGAGGGCGGCGGGCGCGGACGGGGCGGTGGCCTCGCCCCGCGAGGTGGCGGCGCTCCGTGCCGCCCTCGGCCCGGGCTTCGCCTTGGTTGTGCCGGGCATCCGCCCCGCCGGCGAAGGCGCGGACGACCAGAAGCGGGTGGCGGGGCCGGCCGAGGCCATCGCCGCCGGCGCCGACTTCCTGGTCGTCGGGCGCCCTATCACCCGCGCCCCCGATCCGGCCGCCGCCGCCCGGGCGGTCGCGGCCGAGATCGCGAGGGGCGCGCCGGCGTGACCGTCCGGGCCAAGATCTGCGGCATCAACGCCGGCGACGCCCTGGAGGCGGCGGTCGCGGGGGGCGCGGCCTTCGTCGGCTTCGTCTTCTATCCCCCCTCGCCCCGGAATCTGAGCCCCGAGGCCGCGGCCGGGCTGGCAAGCGCGGTGCCCGCCGGCATCGTCCGGACCGGCCTCTTCGTCGACGCCGACGACGCCACGATTCTGGGCGTGCTCGCGCGCGTGCCCCTGGAGATGCTGCAGCTCCACGGCGCCGAGACGCCCGCGCGGGCGGCCGAGCTTCGCGAGCGCACCGGCCTCAAGGTGATGAAGGTGATCGGCGTCGAGGGGGCCGGGGATCTCGCCCGCGCCGAGCCCTATCTCGGCGTCGCCGACTGGCTGATGTTCGACGCCAAGCCGCCCCGGGGCCGGAGCGACGCCCTTCCCGGGGGCAACGCGCGGGCCTTCGACTGGGGCCTCCTCAAGGGCCGCTCGTGGCCGCTCCCGTGGATGCTCGCCGGCGGGCTCGGCCCCGGCACCGTGGCCGAGGCGGTGCGCCGGAGTGGGGCCTCGGTGGTCGACGTCTCCTCCGGGGTCGAGGACCGGCGCGGGCACAAGAGCCCGGCCCTGATCCGCGAGTTCCTGGCCGTGGTCGGCGCCTTGTGAGCCGGGCCGATCTGCGCTATCACCACCGCTTCCGCCGGGCCCGCGGCCCGGGGCGATCAAGGCCGATGGCGGGGCGCATGGCGACGACCGCTGCCAACACCTACCGCGCCGGGCCCGACGAGCGCGGCCACTTCGGCATCTTCGGCGGCCGCTTCGTCGCCGAGACGCTGATGCCGCTCATCCTCGAGGTCGAGCGCGCCTACGCGGCCGCCCGCAAGGATCCGGCCTTCCGGGACGAGTTCGCCTATTACCTCGAGCATTACGTCGGCCGGCCGAGCCCGCTCTACCTCGCCCAGCGCCTCACCCGCCACCTCGGCGGGGCCAGGATCTACTTCAAGCGCGACGAGCTCAACCACACCGGCGCGCACAAGATCAACAACTGCGTCGGCCAGGCGCTCCTCGCGCGGCGGATGGGCAAGACCCGGATCATCGCCGAGACCGGCGCCGGCCAGCACGGGGTGGCGGCGGCCACCGTCTGCGCCCTCTTCGGGCTCCCCTGCACGGTCTACATGGGCTCGGTCGACATCGAGCGCCAGGCGCCGAACGTCTTCCGCATGAAGCTCCTGGGGGCGGAGGTGAAGCCCGTGACCTCGGGCTCGGCGACCCTCAAGGACGCGATGAACGACGCGCTCCGCGACTGGGTCGCCAACGTCGAGGACACCTATTACATCATCGGCACCGTGGCCGGCCCGCACCCCTACCCGATGATGGTGCGCGAGTTCCAATCGGTGATCGGCCGCGAGACCCGGGCCCAGATCATGAAGGCCGAGGGCCGCCTGCCCGACACCCTCGTCGCCTGCATCGGCGGCGGCTCCAACGCCATTGGCCTGTTCCATGAGTTCCTCGACGAGCCGAAGGTCGCGATCATCGGCGTGGAGGCCGCCGGCAAGGGCATCGAAACCGGCGAGCACGCCGCCTCGCTCACCGCCGGCTCGCCGGGGGTGCTGCACGGCAACCGCACCTACCTCCTGCAGACCGAGGACGGCCAGATCAAGGAGGCGCACTCGATCTCGGCCGGGCTCGACTATCCCGGCATCGGCCCCGAGCACGCCTGGCTCAAGGAGGCCGGGCGCGTTGAGTACGTGGCCATCACCGACGAGGAGGCGCTGGAGGCGTTCCGGCTCTGCTCGCGCCTCGAGGGCATCATCCCCGCACTCGAGCCCGCGCACGCGCTCGCCCAGGTGATGAAGATCGCGCCCGCACTCCCCAAGGACCACCTCATCGTCATGAACATGTGCGGGCGGGGCGACAAGGACGTGTTCACGGTCGCCAAGCGGTTCGGGGTGTCGCTGTGAGCCTGGAGCGGATCGAGCGGCGCTTCGCCGCGCTGCGCGCCGCGGGCCGAGGGGGCCTGATCGCCTTCATCTCGGCCGGCGACCCCGATCCCGAGACCTCGATGGCGCTGCTCGAGGGCCTGCCGGGGGCCGGCGCCGACCTGATCGAGCTCGGCGTCCCCTTCACCGATCCGATGGCCGACGGGCCGATCATCCAGGCCGGCTCGCAGCGGGCGCTGAAGGCGGGGGCGAGCACGCGCCGAACCCTGGAGATGGTCCGCCGCTTCCGCGAGGCGGACGCCGGGACGCCGATCGTGCTGATGGGCTACTACAACCCGCTCTACGTCTATGGTCCCGAGCGCTTCTCGCGCGACGCCGCCGCGGCCGGGGTGGACGGCCTGATCGTCGTCGACCTGCCGCCGGAGGAGGGCGAGGAGCTTCGCCTGCCGGCCGAGGCGGCCGGGCTGGCGCTGGTCATGCTCGCCACGCCGACCACCGACGAGCGCCGGCTGCCGGCCGTGCTCGCCCACGCCGGGGGCTTCATCTACTACGTCTCGATCACCGGCATCACCGGCACCCGCTCGGCCGCCGCCGAGGCGGTGCGCGCGGCGCTCGTCCGCTTGCGGCACCACACCGCGCTCCCCGTGGCGGTCGGCTTCGGCATCCGCGAGCCCGCCCAGGCGGCCGAGGTCGCCCGGGTGGCCGACGCCGCCGTGGTCGGCTCGGCCCTGGTCGAGCGGGTGGCGCGGAACCTGGATGCGGCGGGGCGGGCGAAGCCCGGGCTGGTCGCCGACGTGCTCGCCCTGGTCGGTGGGCTGGCGGCGGCGGTAAAGGGCGCCCGCCGGGCCGCGGCGGCGGAGAGGGCGCGGCCCGCGTGAACTGGCTCACCTCCTTCGTCCGGCCCAAGATCCAGACGCTCCTGCGCAAGCGGGAGGTGCCCGAGAACCTGTGGCACAAGTGCCCGGCCTGCGAGCAGATGATCTTCCATCGCGACCTCGAGAAGAACCTCTGCGTCTGCCCGCACTGCGGCCATCACCTGCGCATCGCCGCCGCGCGCCGGCTGGACATGCTGTTCGACGACGGCGCCTATCAGAAGATCGAGCTGCCCAAGACCGCGCCCGACCCGCTGCGCTTTCGCGACCTCAAGCGTTACAGCGAGCGGCTCAAGGAGGCCCAGGCCAGGACCGGGCTCCAGGACGCGGCGATCGTCGCCCACGGCCGGATGGGCGGCCGGCAGGTGGTGGTGGCGGCGTTCGAGTTCGAGTTCCTCGGCGGCTCGATGGGGCTGGCCGTGGGCGAGGCCCTGGTCGCCGCCGGCAGGCTGGCCGTGCTCCAGGGCGCGCCGCTCGTCGTCATCCCCTCCTCGGGGGGCGCGCGCATGCAGGAGGGGATCCTGTCGCTGGTGCAGATGCCGCGCACCACGATCGCGGTCAACCAGGTGAAGGAGGCCGGGCTGCCCTACGTCGTGGTGCTGACCGACCCGACCACCGGCGGGGTCTCCGCCTCGTTCGCCATGCTCGGCGACATCGCCCTCGCCGAGCCCGGGGCGGTGATCGGCTTCGCCGGCCAGCGGGTGATCCAGGAGACGATCCGAGAGAAGCTGCCCGAGGGGTTCCAGCGGGCCGAGTATCTGTACGAGCACGGGATGGTGGACATGGTCGTGCCGCGGGGGAAGCTCCGCGAGACCCTGATCCGCATCTTCAGCCTGCTGTGCGACCGCGGCCCGGCCGGCGAGGTGGTGGCGCTGCCCCGCCACGACCTCGACATCCCGGCGCGCGAGGCCGTGCCCGGCGCCGAGGCCGCCGCCGGCCCGGCGTCGCCCACCCCGCCCTTGCCATGACCACCGGCCTTCGCAGCGAAACCGTCCTCGAACGGCTCACCCGGCTCCATCCCAGGGCGATCGACCTTTCGCTGGCGCGGATCGAGCGGCTCCTCTGCCGTCTCGGCAACCCCGAGCGGGCGCTCCCCGCCGTCGCCCACGTCGCCGGGACCAACGGCAAGGGCTCGGTGATCGCCTACCTGCGGGCGGCGCTGGAGGCGGCCGGCTACCGCGTGCATGCCTACATCTCGCCGCACCTGGTGACGTTCCACGAGCGCATTCGGGTCGCCGGCCGGCTGATCGAGGAGGAGGCGCTCTACCGGCTGCTGGTCGAGTGCGAGGAGGCGAACGGCGGCGAGCCCATCACCTTCTTCGAGATCACCACCGCCGCCGCCTTCCTCGCCTTCGCCCGCGCCCCCGCCGATCTCACCCTCCTCGAGGTCGGGCTGGGGGGCCGGCTGGATGCGACCAACGTCGTCGCCCGCCCGGCGGTCTCCGTGATCACCCCGGTCTCGATCGACCACGTCGGCTTCCTCGGCGACACCATCGCCGGCATCGCCTTCGAGAAGGCCGGCATCCTGAAGCCGGGCGTCGCGGCGGTGATCGGCCGGCAGCGCCCCGAATCGCTGGCCGTGATCGAAGCCCGGGCGGCCGAGCTGGGGGCGCCGCTCGTCCGCCTGGGCCGGGAGTTCGACGCCCGCCGCGTGTCCGGAACCGGGGCGCTTGCCTTCACCTTCCGGGGCAAGGGCGACGCCTTCCCCGCCCCCGCCCTCTACGGCCGGCACCAGTACGACAACGCCGCGGTGGCACTGGCGGCGCTGCGCATTCTCGGCGAGGGCCCGCTCGGGCGCGCGCTGCCGCGCTCCGCGGTCGAGGCCGGACTCACCGGCGTCGACTGGCCGGCCCGGTTGCAGCCGCTGCGGGCCGGGCGGCTGGCGCATCTCCTGCCCGCGGGCTGGGAGCTGTGGCTCGACGGCGGCCACAACCCGGGCGCGGGCGAGGTGCTGGCCGAGGTCGCCGCCGGCTGGGCCGACCGGCCCCTCTACCTGGTGACCGGGATGCTGCGGACCAAGGACGCGGCCGGGTTCCTCAAGCCTTTGGCGCGGCGCGTGACCGCGCTCCGCGCCGTCGCCGTGCCCGGACACGCCGACTGCTTCGCCCCCGACGAGATGGCGGCACTGGCCCGCTCGCTCGGCCTTGCCGCCGCGCCGGCCGCCGACGTCGCCGGGGCGCTGGTCGGGATCGTCGCCGCCCATCGCCAAGCCTCGGGCGGGGAGGGCCCCGCCCGGGTCCTGGTCTGCGGCTCGCTCTATCTCGCCGGCAGCGTGCTCAGGGAGAACGGCTGAGCGGGGGCGCCCTCAGATCGCCCCCTCGATCCACTCCAGGAGCTGGCTCTTGGGCATCGCCCCCACCCGGGTCGCGGTGACCTGGCCGTCCTTGAAGATCATCAGCGTCGGGATGCCGCGCACCCCGTACTTGCTGGGCGTCTCGGGACTGTCGTCGATGTTGACCTTGGCCAGGGTGATCCTGCCCTCTAGCTCCCGCGCCGCCTCCTCCAGGGCGGGGGCGATCTGCTTGCAGGGGCCGCACCACTCGGCCCAGAAGTCCACCAGGACCGGCCCCGGAGACTTCAGGACCTCCGCCTCGAACGTTGCGTCGGTGACCGCCTTGGCTGTCATGACCACCTTCCCGTGCCCATGGGGCCGCGCCCCCCGAACCTGCGTTCTTGTTGTGTTCGTGTTGGTCGCAAGGGGGCCGCGGCGCGGGGTTCGATATTGGGGGGGCCACCCACCCCCGTCAAGGCGCGTAGGGGGCGAGCAGCGAGGGCGGAATCTCCATCAGGCACGGCCCGTCGGTCCAGACCAGGGCGCAGGCGACGGGCCGGCCCGGGTAGACGCCGGCCAGCGCCGCGCGATAGGCGGCGAGCTGCCTGAGATACGCCTCGGGAACCTCCTCGGGGCGCCCGGGCGGGGCGCGGCCGGTCTTGTAGTCGACGATCAGGATCCGGTCCCCGTCCACCCGCAGGCGGTCGACCTGGCCGGCGATCGCCTGCCCGCCCACCCGGCCGACGATCGGCACCTCGGACAGCGAGCCGGGCGCGAAGAGGGCGGCGAAGTCGGGATGGGCGAGGACCGCCAGCACCTCACCGGCGATCTCGTCCTGGCGCGCGCGGGAAAGGCCGTGGGCGGAGAGGGCGAGGAAGCGCCGCGCCGCGCCCTCGCGCGCCCCGGGGGCGAGCTCAGGGAGCACCTGCAGGAGCCGGTGGACCAGCCGGCCGCGCAGGACTGGAGCCCCGTCGTCCTCGCCCACGGGCGAGCGCGGCGCCGGCTCCTCGGCCGCCGGGGCCGAGGGGGCCAGCGGCCGGGACGGGCGCTCCTCGGGCGGCGCCGGCTGGCGCGCCCAGTCCGGCAGCGGCCCCGCCTCGCGGAGCGGCGCCGGGAAGCGGCGGTCGGCCCGCGCCGGCGCCCCTTGCGCCAGGGCGTAGCGCCAGCCCTCGCCCTGCCAGCCGGCGGCCCCGGCTCCTTCGCCCGACGGGGCGGCGCCGGCATCCTCGGCGAAGTCGAAGCGCGCCCGCTCGGCCCCCGGAAGCCGGGCCATCGCCCGCTCGATCAGCCGGTACCAGCAGCCGTCGGGCTCCGGTTTGCGGCCCTGCCAGCCGGCGACGTAGAGCCGGTCCTCGGCCCGGGTCATGGCGACGTAGAGGAGCCGGCGGTACTCCTGCTCGCGCCGGAGCCGGGCCTGGGCGCGTGCCGCCGCGCTCGCCGGCACCTCGAAGGCGACCCGAGGCGGCCAGAGGGCGACGTCGTCGCGCCCGAGCCACAGGAGCTCGACCCTGGGGTCGGGAATCTGAAGGGTGTCGGGGAGGAACACCACCGGGGCCTGCAAGCCCTTCGCCCCGTGCACGGTCATCACCCGCACCTCGTCGCGAAGCCCCTGGTCGAGGTCACGCTTGATCTCGGCCCGCCCCGCCTCGAGCCAATGGAGGAAGCCCTGCAGCGAGGGGACGTTGGCGCGCTCGTAGGCGAGCGCGAGCTCGAGGAACTCGTCCACGGGATCGCCGGCGTCGGGGCCGAGGCGGGCGAGGAGGGCGTGCCGGCCGCCGAGCGCGCCCAGGACCTCGGCGTAAAGCTCGAAGGGCGAGACGAAGTCGACGCGCCTGAGGAGGGTGGCGAGGAGATCGTGCGCCCGCGCGAACGCCGCGCCCGCGCCGCGGAGGCCGGCCAGGCGCTCCCACAGGCTCGCCTCGCCCCGGTCCCGGCAGAGCCGGAACAGCTCCTCCTCGCCGATGCCGACCAGCGGGCTTCTGAGCACGCCCGCCAGCGTCAGGTCGTCCTCGGGCAGGAGGAGGAACCGCCCGAGGGCGATGAGGTCCATCACCGCCAGCTGGTCGGTCAGCACCATGCGGTCGACGCCGGCGACCGGAACCGCGAGGAGCTTGAGCGCGCGCACCAGTTCGTCGACGAAGGCGGTGCGGCGGCGGACCAGCACCATCACGTCGCCCGGGTGCAGCGGCCGGTCGCGCGCCTCCAGCCGCTCGCCCCCGTCCAGCCAGCGCCGCAGCCGCGCGGCGATCACCCGCGCCAGGCGCGCCTCGGCCGAGAGCGCCGCATGGGAGGCGAGCGGGGGCTCCCAGGGCTTCAGCGCGGGCGCCTCCGGCGGCGGGGCGGGAGGCCAGAGCTCGACCAGCCCGGCCTGCCCCTCGCGCTCGCAGCGGTGGCGGATCGGGCGGCCGTCGAGCGCCACCCCGTCGGCCGCCCTCGGATCGGCGAACACCGCGTCCACCGCCTCCAGGACCGCCCGCGTCGAGCGGAAGGAGAGGGTGAGCGAGAGCGGCCGCCAGGCCCGCCCCGCCGCCTCGACCCGGGCGGCGAAGTGGGCCCGCATGCGCTCGAACTCGGCCGGGTCGGCGCGCTGGAAGCTGAAGATCGACTGCTTGGCGTCGCCGACCGCGAAGACGCTCCGCGCCTCCTCGCGCGCGCCCTCGCCGGCGAAGAACTCCTCGACCAGCGCGCTCACCACCTGCCACTGCTCGGGGTTGGTGTCCTGGGCCTCGTCGATGAGCACGTGGTCTAGGCCGCCGTCGAGCTTGTAGAGCACCCAGGGGGCGACGCCCGGCTGCTCGAAAAGCCGGCGGGTCGTGAGGATCAGGTCGTCGTAGTCGAGGAGCGCGCGCGACCCCTTCATCCGCTCGTAGGCGTCGGCGACCGCGGCGCCAAGCGCGAGGAGCGCCGCCGAGGCCGCAGCGGTGAGGCGCGCCTTGCGCCGCGCCTCGACGGCGACGAGCCGCTCCGCCTCGCGCGCGAGCGTCGCGCCGGTGCCCGGCGCCGCCTCCTCCACCGCCTTGTTCGCCAACTTGGCGAAGGGCTCGCCCTTCTGGGTCAGGAAGCCGCCAAGGTATGCGTTCCACAGCCGTGGCCTCGCCCGCTCCTCGGGCGGGGCGGCGAGCCAGGCGGCGATGGCCCCCGCCCGGGCCCGCTCGCGCCCGCTGCCGGCGCCGAGCGCGGCCGCAGCCCGGCGGAGCCCGGCGCCGTCGAAGGCGCCCTCGGCGCAGGCCCCGGCCAGGATCGCCTCCTCGCCCTCCGGCGGGCATCCGGCGGCGGCGAAGACGCGCTCGCGGACCCCCGCGATCCCGCCGAGACGTATCAGCAGGCGCCTGAGCCGGGCGCGCTCCCCGGTCAGCTCCTCCATCAGCCGGGAGAAGGCATCGCCGTGGGTGACCGCCGACACCTCGGCCAGCGCCTCGGCCAGGGCCGCATCCGCCCCCCTGCCCCCGGGCACCGCCCGGGCCAGGACCTCGTCGCGGGCGGCGGCCAGGAGCTCGGCGGCGGTGCGCTCGTCCATCACCTCGAAATGGGGCGCGACCCCGGCCTCGAGCGGGAAGCGGGCGAGGAGCGACTGGCAGAAGCTGTGGATGGTCTGGATCTTGAGCCCGCCGGGCACCTCCAGCACGCGGGCGAAGAGCTGGCGGGCGCGCTCGCGCGTCTCCGCGTCGGGCGCCCGGCCGAGGAGCGCTGCGATCCCGCCCTCGCCCGACTCGAGGTCCGCCTCGCTCGCCGCCGTCGCCCATTCGCCCAGCCGCTCGTACACCCGGTTCGCCATCTCGGCCGCCGCCGCCTTGGTGAAGGTGAGGCACAACAGCCGCTCGGGGGGCGTGCCGGCGAGGAGGAGCCCGAGCACCCGGTCGGTGAGGACCTTGGTCTTGCCGGTCCCGGCCGAGGCCGCCACCCAGACCGAGGCCCCGGGATCGGTGGCCTGGCGCTGGAGGAGCGCGGCCTGGCGCGAGAGGGCGGCCTTCATTCGCCCCCCTCCCCGGCCCCCGCCGACCACTCGCCGATGCGCTCGAGGTGGAGGTAGTCGCCGTAGCGGGGCTCGGCCTCGGGCCGCGGCCGGCAGAGGTAGGGGACCGAGGGATCGTCGAAGGCGGCGATCAGCCGGGCGAACCCGTCGCGCGCCGCCGCCGCCATGCGCTCCGCCTCCTCGCCGGCGAGGCGGTGGATCTCGCCCGCCGGATCGCCCCCGCCGAGGCGCCAGAAGGCCAACTCGGCGAGGCGCGCGCGCCCGACCGCGGGGAACCCGCCGGCGAGCGCGATCGCGCCTTCGAGGGGAAGCTGGGGCGCGAAGCCGAGGCGCATATCGTCCGTCTTCGGCGGCACCCCGGTCTTGTAGTCGATGATGGCCAGCCGGCCGTCGGCGAGCCGGTCGATCCGATCGGCCTTGGCGGTGAGCGTGAACGGCCCCCCCGGCCCGGCGAGGACCAGCGTGCCCTTGGCCTCGGTCGCGCCGCCGGCGAGGTCGGGGCGGCGCTCCTCCTCGCGCTCGAGGAACCAGCGGGCGATCCGCTCGAAGCGCGGCCACCAGAAGGCGGCGACCGCGGGACGGGCGAGCGCCGGGCCGAAGGCGCGCCGGCCCATCGCCAGCAGCCGGTCCAGGGCGTCGGCGGGAAGGGCGTCGGGATGGGCGGCGCGGAAGGCGTCGAGGGCGCGATGGATGAAGCTCCCGTACTCGGCGGCGCCGGGGTCGGCCTCGAGCGGGTCCAAGGGCTCGAGGCGGAGCACGTGGCGGGCGTAGACGGCGTAGGGATCACGCATCCACGCCTCGACCTGGGTCACGGAGAGCGTCCGCGGCCGGGCCGCGAGCGGCGGGCGGGG
This sequence comes from Pseudomonadota bacterium, assembly GCA_016202695.1. Classification (GTDB taxonomy): domain Bacteria; phylum Pseudomonadota; class Alphaproteobacteria; order JACQOE01; family JACQOE01; genus JACQOE01. The sequence continues at coordinate 19,665 of JACQOE010000092.1, forward strand.
CGCCGGCCGGGGCTCGGGCGCGAGCCGGTCGGGGCGGTCGAGGAGCCGCTGCCAGGCAAGCCACTCCTCGCCGCCGGCCAGGAAGGCGCCGCCGCCCCGCGCCTTGAGGAGCGCCTCCAGGCGAAGGAGCCAGCGCGAGGGCACGGTCGGCGTGCCGGCGGCGCGGATGGCGCGGGTGAGCACCACCCGCCGGGCGCAGAACCCCTGCGCAAAGTCGTGCGCCGAAAGTCCGATCCGCCGCTCGGGCGCCGGCAGCCCGAAGGCGACGCGCATCGGCCGGCTCATCCACGGATCGGGCGCCGGCTCGGCCGGCCAGGTGCCCTCGTTGAGGCCGCCCAGGATCATCACGTCGGCACGCTGGAGGCGGGCCTCCAGCGCCCCCCAGATGTGGACCCGGGGATGGAGCGACTGGCGGGGCCGCACCACCCGCCCCGCCATCAGCGTGTCGAGGAAGGCGGGATAGAGCCGCCCGGCCAGCGGCGCGAACCCGTCGGCGGCGCGCGCCAGCTCGAAGACGAAGTCGTTGGCCGCCTCGCCGGCCTCGCCCCGCCAGAGCCGCGCCGCGCCCGGCCGCTCGCGGTCGGCGGCGAGCGCCTCGGCGAAGGCGACGTGGGCGCGGACGAGCTCGCCGAGCGGGGCCACCGGCCGGCGCACGGCCTCGCCGAGCCCGGCGGCGGCGGCCTCGATCCCGGCCAGCCACACCTTGAGCGCCGCCGCCTCCTTCCCGTCGGCGAGCCCGTCGAGGGCGGCGGCGAGGCCGGCGAAGCCGGGCGCCGGGCGTGGGCCCCGCAGGATGGCGCGCTCGAGCCGGCGGACCATCGCCCGGAAGGCGCCCGGCTCCATCCCGCCCGCGGCGAACGGGTGCTTGAGCGCGGCGAGGAGCGCGAGCGGGGCCGCGCCCCCGGCGACGAGGGCGGCGGTGAGGCGGAGGAAGGTTCCCGGGGGCGTCTCCGCGAGCGGCCGCCCGGCCGAGTCGTCCACCTCGACGCGGAAGCGCCGCATCTCGGCGGCGACGCGCCGGGCAAGGCCGCGGTCCGGGGTGACGAGCGCGACCGTCCGCGCCTCGGCGGCGAGCGCCTCGCGCATGACGAGGGCGATGACGCCGGCCTCCTCCTGCGGGCCGGGGCAGTCGATGCGGGCGACGCCGTCCAGCGCCGCCGCCGCGTCCACCGCCGCAGCTTGCCAGAGATGGGTCTTCTCGGCCGGGCGGAGGGCCTCGGCGACGAGCCGGGCCCGCGCCGACGGGGTCGCCGCGAGGCCGGCCGCGGCCACCGCCCCGGGTTCCCAGTCGGCGACCTCGGCCGGCGCGACCCCGAGCCGCGCGACCAGCCGGACGAGGCCGAACTGGGGATGGGACTCGGGAAGCGTCTCGCCCTCCTCGGGCGAGAGCGTGCGGTCGAGCCCGGGAAGCACCACCGCGCCCTGGGGCAGGCGGGCGACCGCCTCGATCAGGTCGGCGGTCGCCGGGATGCTGCCGGTCGATCCGGCCACCACCACCGGATGCCCGGGCGGGCGGGCGCGCCAGGCCTCCGCCTCCGCCGCGAGGAGGCGGTTGCGGCGCTCGGCCGGGTCCATCGCCCCCTCCTCGGCGAGGATGCGCGGCCAGTGCTCGGTGAGGATGCGAAGGAAGCGGAGCGTCACCTGCCAGTGCTCGGCGTAGGCCTCGGGCACCAGCCCGGCGAGGGCGTCGAAGCCCAGCCGCTCGGTCTGCACCTGGTCGAGGAAGCGGCCCAGCTCGCCCGCCAGCCTCGCCGCCTGATCGGGGGTCGGCGGACCCCCGCCCCCCTGGCTCAGGCCGGCCCCGAAGGCGAGCACGGCGCGCGCCAGCAGCACCTGGCGGCGCAAGGGCGAGATCGCGGGGGGAAGCGCCGCCGCCACGGCGCCGGGCGCGTCCGGCTCGCCCTCGCCGGCGAGCACCAGCTCCTCGGCGTCGACCTCGCCCAAGGGGCTCAGCCGGGGCAGGAGCATCGGCCGCCCGCCGCCCTGGCGGAGGAACGCCTCGGCCAGCGCCCGGCAGGCGCGGCGGGTGGGGAGCAGGACCTGCGCCCGGGCGAGCTCGGCGGGGTCGGAGCCCGCGCGGGCGATGAGCCCGGCGGCCAGCGCGTCCACGAAGGGAAGCCCGGGCGCGATCGTGAAGACCGCGCGCGCGCCGCTCATCCCGCCTCCCGCGGATAGCGCCCGGCGAGCAGGCCCTCGACCTCGGCGATCGCTTCGGGCGTGCCGATGTGGAACCAGTCGCCGTCATGGACGAGGGCGTAGAGCCGGAGCTCCTCCTCGGCCCGGTCGTAGAGGCGGTTGAGGGAGAACGGCCCCTCGGGCGCACCCGCGAAGAGGCGCGGATGCAGGACCTGGACGCCGGTGAAGATGAAGGGTGCCACCTCGCGCTCATGCCGGCGCCGGGCCCGCCCCAGGGGATCGAGCATGAAGTCGCCGCGGCCGGAGCAGTTGGCGGCGAAGCGGGTCGGATAGACGAGGAGGAGCGCATCCATCCGCGCGTCGCTCCAGGCCGCGGCGAGGCGTTCGAGCGCCGGCTGCTGCGGCCCGTCGACCCAGACCGAATCGCCGTTGACGACATAGAACGGCCTCGCGCCCAGGTGCGGCAGCGCCCGCTTCACCCCGCCGCCGGTATCGAGGAGCGAGTCCTCGGGCGAGAGGGTGATTCGCGGGCGCCGGCGGCCGGCGACAGCGCGGGCGATCCGCTCGCCCAGATGGTGGGAGTTGACCACCGCCTCCTCGACCCCGGCCGCGGCGAGCGCGTCGAGCGCGCGATCGAGCATGGTCCGTCCGCCGACCTCGACCAGCGGCTTCGGCCGGTCGTTGGTGAGCGGCGCCATGCGCGTGCCCTTGCCCGCGGCGAGGACCATCGCCCGGGCGAGCGCGGGGCGGGGCTCGCTCAGGCCGCCGGCCGGCATTCGGGAACCCGCCGCATCCCGGGCGGGAGGTGGCGCGCGAACCAGGCGCGGACCGGGGCGAGCGCAGGATTTGCGAGGTCGCCCTCGAGCAGGCGCCAGACGCGGGGGATGTGGGCGAGGTACTGCGCCTTGCCGTCGCGCACGCAGAGGCGGGTGAAGATGCCGACGATCTTCGCGTTGCGCTGCGCCCCCAGGACCGCGTAGGCGGCATCGAACGCGCCCCGGTCGAGGCCGGGAAAGGCGGCCAGGTAACGCCGGCGCATCTCGGCCCGGAGCGCCGCCGGCACGTCGCGGCGCGCGTCCTCGAGCAGCGAGACGAGGTCGTAGGCGACCGGGCCCGCCATCGCGTCCTGGAAGTCGAGGAGCCCGCAGCGCGCGACGCCGGCGCGCCCGGGCAGCCACATCAGGTTGTCGACGTGGTAGTCGCGGAGCACCAGCGTCTCCGGCACCCGGCGGACGAGCGGAAAGAGCGAGAGCCAGGTCTCGACGTAAGACTCCCGCGCCTGCCCGTCGGGACGCGCGCCGGCGAGCGCCGGCCAGTACCAGTCGACCAGGAGCAGCGCCTCGTCGAGGAGCCGCCTGTCGTCGTAGGGCGGAAGGCCGGCGGGGACCGCCCGCGCCGGTTCCAGGCGATGGAGGGCGACAAGGACATCGACCGCGAGCGCGTAGAGCTCGGCCTCGCTCGGGGCCTTCGCCCCATCGAGGAGGCGGGTGTAGGTGAGGTCGCCCAGGTCCTCGACGAGCGCGAGCCCCGCCGCCTCGTCGGCGGCGAGCACCCCGGGGGCGCTGAGGCCGAGCCCACGCAGGTGCCGGGCGAGGAGCAGGAAGGGGCGGATGTCCTCCATCGGCGGCGGGGCGTCCATCAGCACCGCCCGGCGCGCCCCGTCGGTCAGGCGCTCGTAGCGCCGGAACGAGGCGTCGCCGGCGAGCGGCGCCCGCGCCGCCGCCCCCCAGCCGCGGGCGGCGAGAAAGGCGGCGGTCGCCTCGGCCCGCTCAGGCACGGCCCGAAAGCCCGTCCAGGCGCGCGCCCCAGCCGCCGTCGCCCGACAGGCGGACGCGGCGGGCCGACGGCGCGCCGGCGAAGCGAAGTTCGACCTCGAGCCGCGCCTCGGGGAGGAGCGGCCCCAGCCTCTCCGGCCACTCGATGAGGCTGATCGCGCCGGCGAAGGCCTCCTCGATGCCCAGATCGAACGCCTCCTCGGGCCGGCCGAGCCGATAGAGGTCGAAGTGCCAGACCTCGACCTCGCCCAGCGTGTAGCCCTGGACCAGGGTAAAGGTCGGGCTCGGCACCTCAGGGGGCGCGAGGCCCGCCCGCGCCGCGAGCGCGGCGATGAAGGCGCGGGCGAAGGCGGTCTTGCCGGCGCCGAGCTCGCCCCTCAGCGCGATCACGTCGCCGCGGCCCGCCAGGCGGGCGAGCCGCCCCGCGAGGCGGGCGGTCGCCGCCTCGTCGGCAAGCTCCAACTCCAGGGCCGGGGACTCGATCGCAAGCGCCATCGGCCAAGGTTGTAGCGGGGCCGGGCCGCGGCGGCAACCGGCACCCTTCGGCGGCCCGGGCCGAGATTGAAAGGGCGCGCGCCTTCGTGCCATAACCGGGGCTCGCCCCGCGCCAAGCCCTCCCGAGGATCAGGCATGCCCCAGGAAGCCGCCGTGACCGACGTCATCATCATCGGGGCGGGGCCGGTCGGCCTTTTCGCCGTCTTCGAGTGCGGGATGCTCGGGATGCGCTGCCGGGTGATCGACGTGCTGGAGGCGGCGGGCGGGCAGTGCCTCGCCCTCTACCCCGAGAAGCCGATCTACGACATCCCCGGCATCCCCCGGATCCTGGCCGGCGAGCTGATCGAGCGGCTCCTGGCGCAGATCGCCCCCTTCCGGCCGGTCTTCCACCTCGGCGAGCGGGCCGAGGGGTTCGCGCGCGCGGCCGACGGCCGGCTCGCGGTCACCACTTCGAAGGGGACTGCGATCGCGGCCCGGGCGCTGATCGTCGCCGCCGGCGTCGGAGCCTTCGGCCCCAACCGGCCGCCGCTGCCGGGAATCGAGGCGTTCGAGGAGACGAGCGTCTTCTACCTGGTGAGGCGGCGCGAGGACCTGCGCGGCAGGCGGGTGGTCATCGCCGGCGGCGGCGATTCGGCAGTCGACTGGGCGCTCTCGCTCGCCGAGGTGGCGGCGCGGGTGATGGTGGTGCACCGCCGGCTCAAGTTCCGAGCCGCGCCGGAGAGCGCGGAACGCCTCAGGCGCCTGGCGGAGGAGGGCGCGATCGAGCTGGTCATCCCCTACCAGCTGCACGCGATCGAGGGCGCGGAAGGGCGGCTCTCGGCGGTGATCGTGCGCACGCTCGAGGGCGCCGAGCGACGCCTCGAGGCCGACGTGCTCCTTCCCTTCTTCGGGCTTTCCATGCAGCTCGGGCCGATCGCGGAGTGGGGGCTCAACCTGGAGCGCAACCACGTCGCCGTCGATCCGGGAACCTGCGCCACCAGCCTCGCCGGAGTCTTCGCGATCGGCGACATCGCCGCCTATCCCGGCAAGCTCAAGCTGATCCTCACCGGCTTCGCCGAGGCGGCGACGGCGGCGCATGCCATCCATCCGCTCGTCTTCCCCGGCGAGGCGCTGCACTTCGAGTATTCGACCACGACCGGGGTGAAGGGCTTCGCCTGACCCCCCGACCGGCGCAAAGGACGAACCGCGCATGGCCATCGATCTCGCCCGCGCCCGGGCCGAAACCCCGGGCGCAAGCCAGGTGCTCCACTTCAACAATGCCGGCGCCGGGCTGATGCCGGGCCCGGTCCGCGAGGCCGTGGTCGCGCACCTCGATCTCGAGTCGCGGATCGGCGGCTACGAGGCGGCCGCGGGGGCGGCCGAGAAGGTCGAGCGCGTCTACGACGCCGCCGCCGCGCTGCTGAACTGCGACCGCGGCGAGATCGCGATCGTCGAGAACGCGACCCGCGGCTGGGACATGGCCTTCTACGCCCTCCCCTTCGCCGCCGGCGAGTGCATCCTCACCTCGGAGGCCGAGTACGCCAGCAACTACATCTCCTATCTCCAGGTCGCGCGGCGGACGGGCGCGCGCGTGGAGGCGGTGCCGAGCGAGGCGACGGGAGAGATGTCCGTGGCCGCGCTCGAACGCATGATCGACAAGGACGTCAAGCTGATCGCCGTCACCCACGTCCCCACCAACGGCGGGCTGGTCAATCCGGTGGCCGCGGTCGGGCGAATCGCGCGGGCCGCCGGCATCCCCTACCTGGTGGACGCCTGCCAGTCGGTCGGGCAGATGCCGGTGGACGTGGCGGCGGTCGGCTGCGACATGCTCTCGACCACCGGGCGGAAGTACCTCCGGGGCCCGCGCGGGACCGGGATTCTCTACGTCCGCCGCGGGCTGGCCGAGCGGCTCGAGCCGCCGTTCCTGGACCTGCACGCGGCGACCTGGGTGGCGCGCGACGACTATCGCGTGCGCGACGGCGCGCGTCGCTTCGAGAACTGGGAGACCAACGTCGCCGCCAAGATCGGCCTCGGGGTGGCGGCCGACTACGCGCTTTCCTGGGGGATGGAGGCGATCTACGCCCGCGTCCGCGCGCTCGCCGACTCGTTGCGGGCGGGGCTTGCCGCCATCCCCGGCGTAAGCGTGCGCGACCTCGGGCGCGAGCGCTGCGGGATCGTCAGCTTCACCGCCGCCCAGAAGAGCCCGCGCGCGATCAAGGAGGCGCTCGGCGAACGACGGATCAACGTCCACGTCTCGCGCGCCGGCTCCACCCTCCTCGACATGCAGGCGCGCGGGATCGCCGAGCTGGTCCGCGCCTCGGTGCACTACTACAACGGCGAGGATGAGGTCGGGCGCTTCTGCGAGGAGCTGGCCCGCGTGCTCAAGGGTTAATCCTGCCGCCGGCGTTCCGGTCCGGCCCGGAGCCCGGCCGGCGCGGCGGCCGGAAGCGGTGCGCCGCCTCGTCGAAGCCGCGGCGGTGGCTGAAGGCGAGCAGGCCCATCAGGCCGACGGCGAGGGCGGCAACCCCGAAGACGGCGAGGGCCAGCGCGAGGGTCCCGTGCAGCCCGAGGTCGCCAAGGCCCCAGAAGAAGGCCACGGCCGTGACCGCGACCAGGGCGGCCGCGAGCGCGACGAGGAGCGCGGAGAGGACGAGCCGGGGAACGAAGCCCACGCGCCCCGCGCCCCGATGGCGAGCCGTCCGACCCGCGCCTCAGTAGCGGTAGCTGTCGGCCTTGAAGGGGCCGTCGACGGCGACGCCGATGTACTCCGCCTGGCGCCGGCTCAGCCGGGTAAGCTTCGCCCCCAGCTTGGGCAGGTGCAGGAGCGCCACCTTCTCGTCGAGGTGCTTGGGCAGCACGTAGACCTTGCGCTCGTACTTCTCGGCGTTCCGCCACAGCTCGATCTGGGCCATCACCTGGTTGGTGAACGAGGCGCTCATCACGAAGCTCGGATGCCCCATCGCGCACCCCAGGTTCACCAGCCGCCCCTTGGCGAGCACGATCAGGCGCTTGCCGTCGGGGAAGACGACCTCATCGACCTGCGGCTTGACCTCCTCCCATTTGAGGTTCTTGAGCGCCCCGATCTGGATCTCGGCGTCGAAGTGGCCGATGTTGGCGACGATGGCGCGGTCCTTCATCGCCCGCATGTGATCGAGCGTGATCACGTCGACGTTGCCGGTGGCGGTGACGAAGATGTCGGCCAGGGGGGCGGCCTCCTCCATGGTCACCACCTGGTAGCCCTCCATCGCCGCCTGCAACGCGCAGATGGGGTCGACCTCGGTGATCAGCACCCGCGCGCCGGCGCCCCTGAGCGAGGCGGCCGAGCCCTTGCCCACGTCGCCGTAGCCGCAGACCACGGCGACCTTGCCGGCGATCATCACGTCGGTGGCGCGGCGGATGCCGTCGATCAGGCTCTCGCGGCAGCCGTAGATGTTGTCGAACTTCGACTTGGTCACCGAGTCGTTGACGTTGAATGCGGGCACGCCGAGCCTGCCCTTGCGCTCCATCTCGTAGAGCCGGCGCACCCCGGTCGTGGTCTCCTCGGAGAGGCCGCGCACCCCGGCCAGGAGGTCGGCGTGCTTCTCGTGCATCACCTGGGTGAGGTCGCCGCCGTCGTCGAGCAACAGGTTCGGGCGCCAGCCGTTCGGGCCGAAGATGGTCCGCTCGACGCACCACCAGTAGTCGTCCTCGCTCTCGCCCTTCCAGGCGAAGACGGGAACCCCCCGCTTGGCCATCGCCGCCGCGGCGTGGTCCTGGGTGGAGAAGATGTTGCACGAGCTCCAGCGCAGCTCGGCGCCGAGCTCGATCAGGGTCTCGATCAGCACCGCCGTCTGAATGGTCATGTGCAGGCAGCCGGCGATCCGCGCCCCCTTGAGCGGCTTCCCGGCGCCGAACTCCCGGCGCACCGCCATCAGGCCCGGCATCTCGGTCTCGGCGATCGCGATCTCGCGCCGGCCCCACGGCGCGAGCGAAAGGTCGGCGACCTTGTAGTCGGGGGCGGATGCCATGGCGCTCTCCTGGGCTGGGCGGGGCGGGATGGGCCGTCGCCGGCGCATATACCAGGGAGCCGGCGGCGCCCGCAACCCCATGCCCGGAGCCGGGCGGGCCGGGGCGGCGGCGCCACCGCCGGGCCGGGCCCCCCGCCCCTACTCCTCCTCCTCGAAGCGGTCCTCGACCAGGCGGCAGAGGGCGTCGAGCGCGGCCTCGGCGTCGGGCCCCTCGGCGCCGAGGCTGAGGCGCACGCCGGGCCCGGCGGCGAGCGTCATCAGCCCCATGATCGAGTGGCCCGAGACCCGCTGGCCCGCGCCCGGCGCGCTCCGCCGGGTGACGGTCACCTCGGCGTCGAAGGCGCGGGCGGTCTTGACGAACCTCGCCGCCGCGCGGGCATGCAGCCCGAGGCGGTTGACGATGACGACGCTCCGCCGCGCCGGGCGCTTCCGCGGGGCCTTCGCCGGCGCCGACACGGGGGTTTCAGGGCTTCTCGCTGGCGAGCAGCCGCGAGGCGACGTTGATGTACTTGCGCCCGGCCTCCTGCGCGCAGGCCACGGCCTCGGCCAGACCCTTCGACTCGCGCACACTGGCGAGCTTGACCAGCATCGGCAGGTTGACCCCGGCGATGACCTCGACCCGGGGCATGTCCATCACCGAGATGGCGAGGTTGGACGGGGTGCCGCCGAACATGTCGGTCAGCAGCACCACGCCGCTGCCGCCGTCGACGCGGGCGATGCTCTCCAGGATCTGCTGGCGGCAGCGGTCGATGTCGCTGTCGGGGCCGATCGAAATCGCGACGACGTTGGCCTGCGGCCCGACCACGTGCTCGAGCGCCGCGATCATCTCCTCGCCGAGGCGGCCGTGGGTGACCAGCACCATTCCGATGATCGGCATGTGGTTTCGCCCCTCGATCCTGTTCCGACGATCGGCGGTTCCGGGCCGGCGCCAAGCTTATACCAAGCCGGCGTCGCGGTGGAAAAGCTCGACCTTCCCGCCCTCCCCGGCGAGCCAAGCGGCCAGCCGCTCCGCCAGGTAGACGGAGCGGTGCCGTCCGCCGGTGCAGCCGAGCGCGATGGTGAGGTAGCTCTTGCCCTCGGCAAGATAGCGCGGCAGGAGCGGCTTGAGTAGCCGCGTCAGGCCGTCGAAGAACTCGGCGAATCCCGGGTCGTCGGCGATGTAGGCGCCGACCGCGGGGTCGCGCCCGGTAAGGGGGCGAAGCGCGCCCACGTAGTGGGGATTGCGCAGGAAGCGGACGTCGAAGACCAAGTCGGCCTCGCGCGGCAGGCCCTTGGCGTAGGAGAACGAGACGACGCTGATCGCCAAGCCGCTCTTGCCGAGATCGAACCAGCCCCTGAGCGCGCGGCGGAGCTCGGCGAGGCTGAGGGCGGAGGAGTCGAGCACCAGGTCGGCCCGCTCGCGCAGGCCCGCCAGCAGCTTGCGCTCGTCGCGGATGCCCTCGCTCACGGTGGCGTCGGGGGCCATCGGGTGGCGCCGGCGCGACTCGGTGTAGCGGCGGAGCAGCACCTCGTCGTCGCAGTCGAGGAACAGGAGCCGCACGGCGAGCCCGCGCCGTCTCGCCAGCGTCCTGAGCTTGGCCAGCAGCCGCTCGGCGTCGAAATCGCGGGTGCGGATGTCGATTCCGACCGCGCTCGCGCCCCCCCGGTGCACGATCTGCGCCAGGAGCGACATCGGCGCGTTGTCGACCGCCTCGTAGCCGAGGTCCTCGAGCCCCTTGAGCGCCGAGGTCTTGCCGGCGCCGGAGAGCCCGGTCACGACCACCACCCGGCCGACATTCGGCAACCGCTTGCGTCGCCGAGAAACCGCCCTCTCGCCGACCTGCGCCTCCATTGCCGGAATTATCCCTCGACCGCGGCGGCGACGGCAAGGCGGAGCTTGGCCGGCGCCGAGGCCTCGAACGGCGCCAGCGCGATCAGCGGCAGCGTGAGCCCGAGGTAGCGGCAGCGCCGCGGCTCAGGCAGGCGCGAAACCTCGTCGGGCGCGACGAGGTCGACGACCAGGCGGAGCGCGGCGCGCGTCGCGTGCGCGACGGCGACGATACCCACCCCGCGCACCTCGAGCAGCCCGGCGAGGCGCGCCGGAGCGGCGGCGATCAGGCGCTCCCCCTCGCGCACCAGATCGACCCGGTCGTCGGCGACGAGCCGGGCGCCACCCTCGATCAGGCGCAGCGCGAGGTCGGACTTGCCGGCGCCCGGCGGGCCGCGCAGCAGCACCCCCGCCCCATTCAGGAGGAGCGCGGTGCCGTGCACCTGCTTCGACCGCACGCCCCCCTCACCGGCCGGCGTCGGCGCGCGGCAGCCGGACGATCAGCCGCGCCCCCGCCGCCCGGCCCGGGCGACCGCCCGGCGGGCGCCGGTTCTCGGCCCGGATGGTGCCGCCGTGGGCGTCGACGATCTGGCGCGAGATGCTGAGGCCGAGGCCCGAGTGCGTGCCGAACTTCTCGGCCGCCGGGCGCTCGCTGTAGAAGCGATCGAAGATGGCCTCGAGCTTGCCCTCGGGGACGCCCGGGCCCTCGTCCTCGACCGCCGCCTCGATCCACCCGTCGCGCCCGGCGAGGCGCACCGTGATCGTGCCGCCGGGGGGGCTGAACGAGACCGCGTTGGCGATCAGGTTGCGGAAGACCTGGACCAGCCGGATGTCGATGCCGTTGACGACCAGGCCCGCTGTCTCGGGCCGCCTCCCGTCCTCGCAGACGACCACCAGCCGGGGGTCGCCCGGCCGCTTGGTCGCGACGTGCACCTCGCCGAGGGCGGCAAGCACCCGGCCGAGGTCGACCGGGGTCATCTTCACCCGCGACAGCTCGGCATCGAGGCGCGAGGCGTCGGAGATGTCGCTGACCAGGCGGTTGATGCGCTGCACGTCCTCGACGATGATCTTCATCAGGCCGCGCACGCCGGCTGGATCGCTGAGCCGCGACGCGGTCTCGACCGCGCTCTGCAGCGAGGTGAGCGGGTTCTTGATCTCGTGGGCGACGTCGGCGGCGAAGCGCTCGATCGCGTCGAGCCGCCGCCACAGGGCCTCGGTCATGTCGCGAAGCGCCGCCGAGAGGTCGCCGATCTCGTCGCCCCGCGCCGATAGGTCGGGGATGAGGGCCGCCCGCTTCTCGCCGCGGCGGACCGTCTCGGCGGCGCTGGCGAGCCTGAGCAGCGGGCGGGCAATGGTGCGGGCAAGGTAGACCGAGAGCAGCACGGTGGCGACCAGCGCCACCCCGAACGCGTTCAGGATCGCGAGCCGCACCGTGAACAAAGTCTGCTCGAGATCCTCGCCGCTTTCCGACAGCATCACCGCCCCCAGCACCTTTTTGAAGCGCTGCACGGGGGCGGTGGCGGTGATCACCAGCCCGCCCGACGAATCGATCCGCACCGCCTGGCCGGTGTCGCCGCCGAGCGCGGTCACCGCCTCGGCGTAATCCTCCGCCCTCTGCTCGGCCCGCTCGTGGTAGAGCGGGCGGTCCTCGCCGCGGGCGAACCATTCGCCCAGCGCGCGCGAGCCGCGCTCGAGCGGCCCGCGCCAATCGAATCCGGCGCGCGGCGGCGGCAGCACCTCGATCTGGACGAACCCGCCGAGGCGCTCGAGCCCGCGTGAATCGGCGATCAACGCTCCGTCGTCGGCGAACAGCCGGGCGCGCGCGTCCGTCAGCCGCCCCAGCCGGCGCACCATCTGGCGGGCGAGCGAGGGCATCAGGCGGTGCTCCTCGCCCGCGGCGTCGCGCACCGCGCCCTCGCCGAGGGCGGCGGCGATCAGCTCGGCCTGCGAGCGGAGCGACTCGACCTCGGCGGCGATCAGGCTGCTGCGGTACTGATCGAGATAGAGGAGGCCCCCGACCAGGATCGCCAGTGGCAACACATTGACGAGCAGGATGCGTCGGAGCAGGGGCGAGAAGGCCCGCCGGCGCGCGCGCCCCGCCCCGACGGCGCCCTCGTTCCCGCCGGCGGCCGGACCGCGGGCGTCGGGCGCCGCCGCCAGGCGAGCGGGCTCCGCCACCGCCTCAGTCGTCGCGGTAGCGATAGCCGACGCCGTAGAGGGTCTCGATCTGGGCGAAGCTCTCATCGACCGCCTTGAACTTCTTGCGGAGCCGCTTGACGTGGCTGTCGATGGTGCGGTCGTCGACGTAGATGTTCTCGCCATAGGCCGCGTCGATCAGCTGGTCGCGGCTCTTGACCACCCCCGGGCGCGCCGCCAGCGCCTTGACCAGCAGGAACTCGGTGACGGTCAGCGACACCGGCCGGCCGCGCCAGGTGGTCTCGTGGCGGGCCTGATCGAGCCTGAGCCCGCCGCGCTCGATCACCGTGCCCTGGCCGGCGCCCTCGTCGCGCGAGACCTCGGCGCGGCGCAGCAGCGTGCGGATGCGCTCGATCAGGAGCCGCTGGGAGAAGGGCTTGGTGATGTAGTCGTCGGCCCCCAGGCGCAGGCCGACCAGTTCGTCCATCTCCTCGTCCTTGGAGGTGAGGAAGATCACCGGCACCGAGCTTCTCCGGCGCAGCCGCGTCAGGAGCTCGATGCCGTCGAGGCGCGGCATCTTGATGTCGAGCACGGCGAGGTCGACGGGCTGGCTGGAGAGGCCCTGGAGCGCCGACTCCCCGTCGGTGTAGGCGCGCACCCGGAACCCCTCGGCCTCGAGCGCCAGGGTCACCGAGGCGAGGATGTTGCGGTCGTCGTCGACCAGCGCGATGGTCTTGCTCTCGAGGTTGGTCCCCACCCCTCTCCTCCTCGGGCCGCGGCGCCTCCCCGGACGGGCCGGGCGGGGCCGCGCGCCCCGGTGGCGAAAGTATAGCATTTTCGTGCCACTTGGCATTCCGGCCCCGGGATGGCAAGAGAGGGGCGGGCGGCGCCGGCGCCGGGGCCAAGCCCCCGCGCCCCCCCGCACCGAGCCGATCCGTGCCCGCAGGGATCCGAGAGGCCGAGGCCGCCATGGCGGACGACACGATCGCGACCGTGCGCCGGCTGGTCCGCGCGGCCGAGAAGGCCGCCCTCGCCACCGCGGGGGGCGAGGGATGGCCCTACGCCTCGCTCGTCACCCTGGCGACCGACCTCGACCTGAGCCCGATCCTGCTCCTCTCGGGGCTGGCCGATCACAGCCGCAACCTCGGCCGCGAGCCACGGCTTTCACTCCTGATCGACGGCACCGCCGGCTTTGCCAATCCCCAGGCCGGCCCGCGCGCGACCCTGATGGGGCGGGCGGGCGTGAGCGACGATCCCCTGCTCCGGGCCCGCTTCCTCGCCCGCCATCCCGGCGCCCGGCTCTACGCCGGATTCGGCGACTTCCGCATCTACCGGGTGACGGTCGAGCGGGTCCACTTCGTCGGCGGGTTCGCCCGCGCGCGCTGGCTGAACGGGCGGACGCTGGTCCACCCCGGCCGCGCGGTCGCCGGCTTGCGGGCGGCCGAGGCCGCCCTCCTCGCGGACCTGAACCGCGAGTACGCGGAGGCGCTCGCCCTCATCGCCGGCCGGCTTCTCCGCCGGCGCGGACGCTCGTGGCGGATGACCGGCCTCGATCCCGAGGGGATCGATCTCGCGCCGCGGACCGGCCGGCGGGCGCGGCTCCAGTTCGACCGCCCCGTGTTCACCCCCGAGGACGTCCGCACCGAGCTGGGGCGGCTCGCGCGTGTGGCCCGCAAGGGTTGAGTTGTCTTGACACAGTTCCTCTCCGGGTCGCGGGCATCCGGTCCCCTTCGCCCCGACGCCGGGCCTGTTCCAGAGTCCCTCGCGGAAGTCCTTGTTTGGACAAAAATATGAGGTATTAATACAGAAGGGCGTCCTCGAGGCGTCCGCACAGAACCGGTCCAGCGGGACACCGGCAGCGAAAGGGAGGGGGCCGATCACGCCGATCCGGCCCCCGCTTGTCTTTCGCCGGGGGATCGGGCGCCTTGCCGTCCGCCAGTGAGGTTAATGGGGGTGTTTCGTGCATCAGGTGGGACCCATCGTCAGCTCATTCGGCCTGGAACACCACGGACTCCACAACTGCGGCGTCGCGCACTGGAACTTTCACCCGGCCGGCCTCTATGAGGAGTCGGTCCGCCGGCGCGAGTGCGTGCTGTCGCGCGAGGGGGTGCTGGTGGCGCACACCGGGGTGCACACCGGGCGAAGCCCACGCGACAAGTACATCGTCGAGGAGCCGAAAACGCGCGCCCAGGTGTGGTGGAGCAACGTCAACCGGCCGCTCGCCGAGGACAAGTTCGAAGGGCTCTTGCGTCGCGTCCAGGACTACGCCCAGGAGCGCGACCTCTTTGTCCGCGACTGCTACGCCGGCGCCGATCCCCGCTACCGGCTCAAGGTGCGGGTGATCAGCGAGCACGCCTGGCACAACCTCTTCGCCCACAACATGTTCATCGTCCCGGAGGCGAAGGATCTGGAGGGCTTCGTCCCCGAGTTCACCATCTACCACATGCCCGGCTGCCGGGCCGTGCCGGCGGTCGACGGGACCAACTCGGAGAGTTTCATCGTCCTCCATTTCAGCCGCCGGGTGGCGCTGATCGGCGGCACCTCTTACGCCGGCGAGATCAAGAAGTCGATCTTCAGCGTCCTCAACTTCCAGCTCCCGGCGATGGGCGTCCTGCCCATGCACTGCTCGGCCAACACGGGCAAGGCGGGCGACGTGGCGCTCTTCTTCGGCCTCTCGGGGACCGGCAAGACCACGCTCTCGGCCGACGGCGCGCGCACCCTGATCGGCGACGACGAGCACGGCTGGAGCGAGCACGGCGTCTTCAATTTCGAGGGCGGCTGCTATGCCAAGGTGATCCGCCTCAGCGCCGAGGCCGAGCCCGAGATTTACGCCGCCTCCACCCGCTTCGGCACCATCCTCGAGAACGTCGTCGTCGACATGGACACCCGCGCCCTCGACCTCGACGACGACTCGCTGACCGAAAACACGCGCTCCTCCTATCCCCTCGCCTACATCCCCAACGCCAGCACCACCGGCATGGGCGGGCACCCGCGGAACCTGGTGATGCTGACCGCCGACGCCTTCGGCGTGCTGCCGCCGATCAGCCGCCTCACCCCCGAGCAGGCCATGTACCACTTCCTCTCCGGCTACACCGCGCGGGTGGCCGGAACCGAGAAGGGGGTGAAGGAGCCGCAGGCGACCTTCTCCACCTGCTTCGGCGAGCCCTTCATGCCGCGCCACCCCACGGTCTATGCCGAGATGCTGGGCAAGATGATCGCCCACCACGGCACCCGCTGCTGGCTGGTGAACACGGGCTGGAGCGGCGGGCGGTTCGGGGTCGGGAGCCGGATGAAGATCGCCCACACCCGGGCGATGGTGCGCGCCGCGCTGGCCGGCAAGCTGGACGCCGTTCCCACCGCCCGCGACCCCATCTTCGGGCTCAACATCCCGGAGAGCTGCTCCGAGGTTCCGGCCTCGGTGCTGAACCCGCGCAACACCTGGTCGGACAAGGGCGCCTACGATTCGGCCGCACGCGAGGTGGCCAAGCGCTTCGAGACCAACTTCAAGAAGTTCGAGGACCAGGTCGGCGACGACATCAAGCGGGTGGCGATCCGCGCCGCCGCGTAAGACGAGCCGGTCGGTTCGGCCGGCCCTTCCTGTTTCGACGGGCTCATGCCTCGACAGGCTCGGCACGCGGGCCTCGTCCTGAGCCGGTCGAAGGATGCGGCCCGGATCGATCGAACGCGATCCGTGTAAGAGAGAGGGCGAGGCCCGTCGGCCTCAGTGCGCGTCGGCCCAGTTGGGGCTGGCGCCCGTCTCCACCTCGATCGGCACGTCGAGGTGGCGGTTGGCGTCGATCATGACCTTCCGCACCAGCGCCGCCGTCTCCTCGGCCTCGCGCTCCGGGACCTCGAGCACCAGCTCGTCGTGGACCTGGAGGAGGAGCCGTCCCTTGAGCCCGGCGCCGGCGAGCGCCTCGGGCAGGCGGACCATCGCCCGCTTGATGATGTCGGCCGCGCCCCCCTGGAGGGGCGCGTTGATCGCCGCGCGCTCGGCGAACCCGCGCCGCGCCGGGTTCTTGTCGTTGATGCCGGGGGTGTAGCAGCGCCGCCCGAAGGGGGTGGTGACGTAGCCGTTGCGGCGGGCCTCCTCCTTGGTCCGCTCCATGTAGTCGCGGATGCCGGGGAAGCGGGCGAAGTAGGCGTCAATGTAGGCCCGGGCCTCGCCTTGGGCGATGCCGAGCTGGCGGGCGAGCCCGAACGGGCTAATGCCGTAGATGATGCCGAAGTTGATCGCCTTGGCCCGGCGCCGGACGACCGGGTCCATCCCGGCGACGGGCACGCCGAAGACCTGCGAGGCGGTCATCGCGTGGACATCGAGCCCGCGGCGGAAGACGTCCTTGAGGGCGTCGATCCGGGCGACCGCGGCCAGCAGCCGAAGCTCGATCTGCGAATAGTCGGCCGAGAGCAGCAGGTGCCCCGGGGGGGCGACGAAGGCGCGGCGGATCTTGCGCCCGTCGTCGGTGCGCACGGGGATGTTCTGCAGGTTGGGATCGGTCGAGCTCAGCCGCCCGGTCGAGGTGACCGCGATCGAGTAGGAGGTGTGCACGCGGCCGGTCTCGGGGTTGATCTGCCCGACCAGGGCGTCGGCATAGGTGCTCTTGAGCTTGGCGAGCTGGCGCCAGTCGAGCACCCGCGCCGGCAGGTCGTGGCCCTCGGCGGCGAGGGCCTCGAGGATGTCGGCGCCGGTGCTCAGGGCGCCCGACTTGCCCTTCCTGCCGGCGGCGAGGCCCAGGCGCTCGAACAGCACCTCGCCCAGCTGCCTGGTCGAGGCGATGTTGAACTCGTGCCCGGCGAGCCGGTAGATGTCGCGCTCCAGCGCCGCGATGCGCCCGGCGAAGTCGGCGCTGAGCCGCCTGAGCTCGGCCGCGTCGACCGCAACCCCGGCCCGCTCCATGTCGACCAGCACCCCGATCAGCGGCCGGTCCATCGTCTCGTAGACGGCCAGCATCCGCTCGGCGAGGAGCCGCGGCTTGAGCAGCCGGTGGAGCCGGCCGGTGAAGTCGGCGTCCTCGGCGGCGTAGCGGCAGGCGGCGGCGAGCGGCACCTGGTCGAAGGTGACCCGGGTGCGCCCGCTGCCCACCACCTCCTTGTACTTGATGGTGGCGTGGCCGAAGTGGAGTGCCGCGAGCTCGTCGAGGCCGTGGCCGTGCTGGCTCCCCTCCAGCACATAGGAGATGACCATGGTGTCATCGACGGGCGCGACCCGGATGCCGCCGTTGGCGGGGCGCGCCAGCACCAGCATGTCGTACTTGATGTTCTGGCCGACCTTGAGCACGCCCGCGTCCTCGAGCAGCGGCTTCAGGAGCGCGACCGCCTTCGCCAGCGGAATCTGCCGCGGCGGGCCCTCGGCCCCGGCCCCTCCCTCGAGGTCGAGGCTCGCTTGGCCGGCGCCGGTGTGGCCGAGGGGGACGTAGCAGGCTCGGCCTGGCTCGACCGACAGCGACACGCCGACGAGGCGCGCCTGCATGGCGTCGAGCGAGGTGGTCTCGGTGTCGACGGCGACGATCCCGGCCTCCCCGGCGCGCGCGATCCAGGCCGCCAATCGTTCCGCGTCCTGCACCAGCTCGTACTCGGCCTCGGCCGGCGGCGGCGCGACCGGTGCGCCCGCCCCTTCCGCAACCGCCGCGGGGCGGCGGCTCTCGACGCGGGCGAGGATCGAGCGGAAGTTCTGCTCCTTGAGGAAGGCGACCAGCGTCTCGTGCTCCGGCTCCTTGACCGCGAGGTCTTCGAGTGGAACCTCGACCGGCACCGTGTCGCAGAGTCTCACCAGCTCGCGACTCAGGCGCGCCATCCCGGCGTTGTCGATCAGGGTCTGGCGGCGCTTGGGCTGCTTGATCTCCCCGGCCCGGGCGAGGAGCGTGTCGAGGTCGCCGTATTGGCCGATCAGCTCGGCCGCGGTCTTGACCCCGATCCCCGGCACCCCGGGCACGTTGTCGGTCGAGTCCCCGGCCAGCGCCTGCACATCCACCACCTTGTCGGGCTCGACGCCGAAACGCTCGCGCACCTCGTCGGAACCGATCGGGCGGTTGCGGATGGGGTCGAGCATGCTGATGCCCTCGCCCACCAGCTGCATCAGGTCCTTGTCGGAGGAGACGATGGTGACCTCGGCCCCCCGGGCGGCGGCCTGACGGGCATAGGTGGCGATCAGGTCGTCGGCCTCGTAGCCCTCCATCTCGACCGCGGCGACGTTGAAGGCGCGGGTCGCCTCGCGGATCAGCGCGAACTGCGGGATCAGCTCCTCGGGCGGCTCCTCGCGGTGGGCCTTGTAGGCGGGATAGATGCGGTTGCGCCAGGTCTCGCGCTTGGCGTCGAAGATCACGGCGACGTGGTCGGCGTCGGTGTCCTGGACCAGCCTCATCAGCATGGTGGTGAAGCCGTAGACGGCGTTCACCGGCGTGCCGTCGGGTCGGGTCATCGGCGGCAGGGCGTGGAAGGCGCGGAAGATGAACCCCGAGCCGTCGATCAGGAAGAGGTGGCGGAGCGGTCTCTCTGTGGCCTGTGCGCTCACGAGCCCTCGCGATCCCCTGGGCGGACGCCCGCACCCGCGCTGCGGGCCGCGGCGGCGCTTGCCCCGCCGCGGCTCCGCCCGGGGCGAAGGCGGGCGCGCGGCTAGTGCCCGGCGGTGGCCCCGGCGCCGTCCTTCAGGGCGAAGGTGCGGCTACAGTAGGGACAGACGATCCGGCCCTCGGGGCCGATGCGCAGGTACACGCGCGGGTGGCCGAGCGCGCCCCCGCCCCCGTCGCAGGCGACGGTGGGGGTCTCGACCTCGATCGTCTCGATGGCCTGCGCTTCCGGCTCGCTCTGCATGCGCCCATCCTCGTGCGAAGGCGGCGCCCCGCGTTTGACGCGCCACGGGGCGGATGATACCCATGGCGCGGTGCCGATCAACGGGATTCCCGACCCGACGCCGGGCGGGCGGCTCCGCCCCCCGCCGGCCTGCCTTCGCTGGACGGCCCGTCGCCCGCGGGGCTTTGGCCCACGGGGCGAAGCTCAGGCTTCGCGCCGGCCGGCGGGGGCGAACCCGGCAGCCGAGACGAGCGAGGCGATGCGCCCGATCCCCGCGCCGGGACCCGACTTTGCCATCGAGGCCGACCTCGAGGACATCTTCCTCGCCCTCACCCGCGGCGCGGCCGAGGGGACGCGCGCGCCGTGAGGGCGGCCGGGCTGTTTCGCGCGATGCTCCCCGCCGTCCTCGCCCTCGCCGCGGCCTGCGCCCCGCGCCTCCAGCCGGCGGGCCCGCCGCTGGCCGCGGCCGCGCTCGCGCCCGACGCCGTGATCGCCGCCGACGGCGCCCGCCTGCCGCTTCGCCGCTCGCTCCCCGAGGGCGAGGCGAGGGCGGTGATCCTCGCCCTCCACGGCTTCAACGACTACCGGAGCGCGTTCGACGCCGCGGCGGGCGCCTGGCGGGCACTCGGCATCGCCACCTACGCCTACGACCAGCGGGGCTTCGGCGAGGCCCCCGGACGGGGCCTGTGGCCGGGGACCGAGGCCCTGGTTGCGGATGCCCGTGCCGCCGCGGCGGCGGTGCGGGCGCGCCATCCCGGCGTTCCCTTCTATCTCCTCGGCGAGAGCATGGGGGGCGCGGTGGCGGTGCTGGCGGCGAGCGGCGAAGAGCCGGTGGCGACCGACGGCGTGATCCTCGTCGCCCCGGCCGTCTGGGGCTGGAGCACGATGAACCCGCTCCAGGCCGCGGCCCTGTGGGTTGCCGCCCACACCGTGCCCTGGCTCACGCTCCGGGGCGACGGGCTCCGGCTCCGCGCCTCCGACAACCTCGAGGCGCTGCGCGCGCTCTCGCGCGATCCGCTGGTGATCAAGGCCACCCGGGTGGACTCGGTCTACGGCCTCGCCTCGCTGATGGAGGCGGCGCTCGCGGCCGCGCCCCGATTCGACGCCCGGGCGCTCGTCCTCTACGGCCGGCGCGACGAGATCGTGCCCTCGGCGCCGGTTCGCCGCTTCCTCGCCGGGCTTCCCGCGGCGGCATCGGCGCGCCAGACGGTCGCGCGCTACGACGCCGGCTTCCACCTCCTCCTTCGCGACCTCGCCGGCGCCGTGGTGACGAGCGACATCGCCGCCTGGGTCCTCGCCCCCGGCGCCGCGCTCCCCTCCCGCGCCGACCTCGCCGGCGCCGCCTGGCGGCGGGCGAACCCCTAGGGCAGGGTCATGCCGACCGTAAACACCAGACTCCCGACGTCATGGCCGTGCTTGGCACGGCCATCCACGCCTCCCCGGTGCCGGCCGCGGCAAACCCGTGGATGCCCGGGGCGCGGCCCGCGCCCGGCCCGGGCATGACGGCGAGGGTGTGTACGGCCAGTCGGAATCCGCCTTAGGGCCGCGGGGAAGGCGCCGGCGCGGGCGCCGGGCTGGCCGATTTACACCCGCCCCGGCATTGTCTATGGTCACCCTCCGCGCGCGCCCGTAGCTCAGTTGGATAGAGCGCTGCCCTCCGGAGGCAGAGGTCAGGGGTTCGAATCCCTTCGGGCGCGCCAATGTTTTCAAGGGGTTAGAGCCAGCGCCCGGAAGGGCGCACCAGTTACCGGAAGCGTACCGGAAGCACGCGGAATGTAGCGCGCCACTTAGTCTTGGGACCAACGACAGTTAGTCTTGGTCGAAAAATCAGATGTTCTGCGCGCCGAACTGGGTGTACTCGCGCTCCAGAGAGGCGAAATCGGGCCACTGCTTGCGTAAATGGCGATTGGGCGCCCCCGGAGAGGCTTGTGCCGCCAACCGATCAGCGACCCTCTCGATCAGATGCGCCCAGAATGGTTTCGCTCGCTCAAACGCCTGCCGCGTTGTCATTTGGAGACCATCAGGGCCATTGACCTGGAATAGGTCTTCCCAGAAGGACCGGGGCACCAGCAGTTCAAACCACCAACTCTTATTGTGAAGCCGACGCTTGGTCTGGATGACCAAGTCGGCGCAGGCCGATTCGCCAGCAGGCTCTATGAGAGTGACCATCTCGTCTTCTCCCGTTAGAGACTGACTATACAAAAACCCGACGCCAGATGCGAAGGGGCCGCCCTTTGGTAGGCGGCCCCTCGGCCAGCGGAAGGAGTGCGCCCCCTGGCGAGGGGCGCTGATCGAATGTCCACTGGGTCGAACGCGCGCGTAAGTCCGCCGTGACGCCGCTATCCCCTCCCCTGGCCCGCGCTCTTCCCCAAAGCCTGATCCGGCCGATTCCGGCTCCCCCGGCTCCTCCTAGACGGCAAGATAGGCCGCTATAGCTGATATCGCCGAAAAGACGAAAGCGGACCCGAGCGCAACAAAGCCGGTTTTGAGCCACCACCTAACAGATTGACGAAATGCGTTCTCGGCCCCGCTCTCGCCGTTCCACGTTTGCATCTCCCAAGGTACGGATGCTGTGCCTTTGACGAGCGCCACGGATGCGAACACACCTAATGCAGCCGCGAAAAGGGCCGTCGCTAAAGCCACTTCCCTCATGGCCGCCTCCAACGTGGTTTGCAAGGTATAACATCACCAAAAAGGAAGGGGCGAGGCCGGAGCCCCGCCCCCAAGTTGGGACGCAGCGGCTCCGATCAACGTCTTCGCTGTCGCCTGAGCGGGCCGCCCGCCCGCCGGCGCGCCGTCAGCCCACCTCCTCCACCTCGACCGGGAAGAGGGCGGCGAGGTCGTCCACCTCCATCACGTGATAGGCCGAGAAGCGGTAGGCCCGGCCGGCCACCACCTCGGGCGGCGTGAACGGAAAGGCGAGGTTGCCGGCGGTCGAGAGCCGGCCGGCGAAGCCGTGGTGGAGGAGGTACTGCTTGGTGGTCTTGGCGACCGTGAGCGCGAGCGCGAGGGTAGGCGCGACCGCCTCGCCGAGCACGAACACCTCGCGCGGCGGCACCGCCGGCGGCTTCGGCCAGGCGACCACCCCGTCGATCCCGTAGACGCGGAAGGAGAGCTGGTAGTCGACCCCTGGCTTCCGCCCGACGAGGTCGGCGACGATCGCCGACATCTCGTCGAGGATGGTTCCGATATTGGCGATGAAGCGGGGATCGCTCGATCCCGCGATCAGGGCCACCCGCTCGCCCACCAGCGTCGCTCCCTCGACCTTCACCGTGAAACGTCTGGCCGGCTCCCAGCGCGCGCCCGAAACCCGGGTGCGGTGCGAATCGACCGCCTCGTAGCGGGCGGACTCGACGTTGAGCGTGCCCTCGGGCTCGTGCACGCGGTGGGGATCGCTCTGCTCGTAGAGGCTATGGGCGGCGACCGACATCGGGGTCGCGTGGCGCTTGGGGTTCATGCTTTCGAGCACGAAGGAGTCGCCTTCCAGCGTGGCGAGCATGGTGTCGCGACCGCCGGGCACGCAGCAGAGCGAGGCGCACTCGACGATCTTCGCCATGTGCATCGCCGGGCCCATGGGGAAGCCGAGCAGCGACGGGATCGCGGCGTAGATCGCGGTGTCGCAGGCGCGCCCGGCGATCACCACCTCGGCGCCGGTCTCGAGCGCGCGCACGAACGCCTCGGTGCCCATCTGGCCGACGAGATGGGCGGCGCCGTCGACCTCGGCCTCGCCGAACGCGTCCATCTTCCCCAGCGGCCGGATCCGCTTCGCCCGCACCGCCGCCTTGACCACATCCCGCGGCAGATCGGCGCGGATCGCGGCCATGCGGAACTTGAGGCCCTCGGCGCGGGCGATCTCGCGCACCATCGCCAGCACGGTTTCGAGATGGGGCCTGGCGCCGCCGGTCCCGGCGGTGCCGATGATCAGCGGCACGCCGATCGACCGCGCGCCGACGAGAAGCCGGCGCAGGTCCTTGCGCGACATCTCGTCGGAAGTGGCGAGCTCACCGGCCCCCAGGTAGTAGGGCCCGGGGTCGGTCGAGCCCATGTCGGCGCCGATGACGTGGGGCCGGCGCCGGAGCCCCTCGGCGAAGGCCGCCTCGGGAACCCCGTAGCCGAGCTGGCCGGAGGCGGAAATCACCCGCAGCGCCGCCCGGGCGCCGCCGCATTCCGCGCGCAGGCGATCGAGCGCGCTCATATCTCGACCTCTAAGAGCGGCGCGTGCTGCTGCGCGCCGTAGACGTCGCGGTCCCCGAGCGAGCCGGAGGGGACGGTGCGATCCATCACCACCTTGATGGCCAGCGCCGGCCGGTAGGGGATGACCTCGACCTGCGAGCGGGCGAGGCCGTAGAGGGGCGCGATCGCGCCCGGCGAGAGCGCCGGCGACTGCAGCGCCCGCTGGTAGCGGGCCTCGTCCTCGAACATCAGGTCGAGGGTGATCTTGAGCGGGCCGGCGTTCTTGCTCCGCACCACCCGCGCCAGGTCCATCAGCTTCATCCCGTCCTCCCCGGCGGCCCTGCCTGGGCGCTTGTTAGCGCAAGTCGGCCCGCGCCACCAGGGGCCCGCGCCTCAGGCGCGCCCGGGCGAGCCGCGCCGCGGCCCCGCCCTCAGGAGCCGTTGCCGCGTCGCGGGTCGGGGATGCGGAGCCGCCCGCGCACGCCTCCCAGCCGCACGGCGGCGTTCTGGCGGCGGGGCACCTCCTCGACCTCGGCGGCGAGGAAGGCGGAGGCCAGGGCGGCGAGCTCGCGGTAGAAGGGCCCCCGCGCCGCGCCGCGCACCTCGTCGCAGAAGGTGAAGGCCCACTTGCCGAGGTGCTCGCCCAGGAAGCGCCGCTGGATTTGCAGGAACCCGTAGGCCGCGGCGGCATCCCCCATCCGCCAGGCGACGGATT
The DNA here is from genome assembly GCA_016202695.1 of Pseudomonadota bacterium. Classification (GTDB taxonomy): domain Bacteria; phylum Pseudomonadota; class Alphaproteobacteria; order JACQOE01; family JACQOE01; genus JACQOE01. The sequence goes on from JACQOE010000092.1 coordinate 43,677, forward strand.
CGCGCCGGGCCAGCTCCTGCATGAACTCGAGCTCGACGCCGAAATGGTCAACGACTCCCGCGCCGCCGGGCGCGAGCGCCACGCCCGCGGCCTCGATGAAGTCCTGCACCTCGCCCGTCTCCTTGCCGCGATCACCGCCGCCCCCTTGCGCATGGGCCGACTCGTAGGGCGCGATCCGGGCCCCCGCACCGACGAAGAGACGGGCGTACTCGAGCGCAAGCTCCTTCGCCCGCGCCTCGGCCGGCGCCGCGCTGAGGTCCACCCCAGCGACGCTCAACGCCGTGCCCAGCCGCGACTCGCCCAACCGGGCAAGGCCCTCTGCCGAGGGCGGGCTCCGGAACGCGGCCGCGAGGAGGCCGTAGACCCCCGCCCGCTCGCCTGCCGACGCGGCAAGCTCCTCGCCCCGGCGCGGCCGCGTCCGCCTCGCACTCGTCATGAGTCGCGGCCGCGGCCTGCGCGGCGCAAGCGCCGGCAAATAGCCTGCGTTCAGCATGGTATCGCCCTCATCCCCTTCCCGTCGGTCGCGGTTGGCTCCGCGCCGCAATCATCCTCCCCCCCGCTCGTCCGCCGGGACGTCGCGCGGTGCAGTGGGCGCCCCGCCGCGGCCCCCCGGGAACGGAGCGGCGACTCTCGGCAAGGCCGCCGAGGGCCGCATTGATCTAGGTCACGTTGGGAGGCGAAACCTGCGCCGGTGTCGGACCCGGCGGAGGCCACGGGCGCGGAGGCCAGCGCCGGAGCCGATCCCCGGCGGGGGGCGGGCCGTCCCCGCGCCGCAAGATGCCCCGGCGCAGCCGGTTCAGTCCGCGAAGATCATGCCCTAGCTGTCCTTCCAGCCCTTGGGGAGCTTGTGGGCGATCCCCTTGTGGCAGTCGATGCAGGTCTCCCCCTTCTCGAGCGCCTCGGCGTGGCGGCGGCGGGCCGGGCGCACCTGCGCCTCGGGATTCATGAACAGCACGTTGTGGCAGTTGCGGCACTCGCGCGAGTCGGTGTTCTTCATGCTGGTCCACACCCGCTTGGCCATCTCCAATCGCGCGGCCTCGAACTTCTCGGGCGTGTCGACCGTGCCCAGGATCTTATGAAACAGTTCGTTGGTGGCCTGCACCTTGCGGATCGCCTTGTAATACCACTCCTTGGGAACGTGGCAGTCGGAGCAGATCGCCCGCACCCCGGAGCGGTTGGAGTAGTGGATGGTCTCCTTCAACTCCTTGAAGGGCGTGTCGCGCATCTCGTGGCACGAGGTGCAGAAGGTCTCGGTGTTCGACAGCTCCATGGCCCAGTTGTAGCTGCCCCAGAAGCCGATGCCGCCCCCGAAACCGACGATCAGCAAGACCGCGAGCGGCCATCTCGGGTGGGGGCGCCACAGCAGTCTCCATGCCCACAAGAGGAGGTTCCTCTTGCCGCCGTTCGACTCCCCTTGCTCCATGTCCGTGTTCCTCCCGGTGTCCTTCGGCATTGGAACGATACCTCACGTCCAAGCGACCGCCCCCGGCCCCGGCCGAAGGCGGCTCGCGATCAGCAGGTGAAAAGGCCGCGGGCCCGCCGCCGAGCGGACGAGCCCGCACCGAACATCCTCATTCGGCTGGCAGGGACTGTATGTAGGCCAGCACGTCGGTCAAGATCTGCGGGTCGAGAACCCTGAGCGCCGGCATCCCCTCGTCGGGATGGCCGTTGAGCATCTTGTGCAGCGCCGCCCACGGATCGGCCTTGGCGACGGCTCCGAGGGGCGGCATCACCGCCCGCATGCCGCGGCCGTCCTCGTTGTGGCACTTGGCGCAGATGGTGTCGTAGTACTCCTTGTGCTTGGTCTTGTCGCCTTTGGACAACTGGTTGGCCGGATTGACGAAATTCGTCATGTCCACCTGCCCCTTGGCGACGAAGTTGGCGAGGTCGCGCAGGTCGTGCGCGTCCATGACCGTATCGAAGCCGTGGTTCTCGTCGCGCAGCACGGCGACGACCTTGTCCGGCGCCGCCCCGGCCAAGCCCCGCACGCCCCTGATTCCGGTGTAGTGCTCGCCCTTGCCGTAGACGCCGTCCCGGCCCCGGTAGTCCCAGCCGTGGCACTCCACGCAGCGCCAGTTGGCCGAGGCCTCGCGCGCGTAGACCTTGTCGCGCGGATAGGCCGGATGCGCCCGCGTCGGCGCGGGAACGCGGATCTCCCGATACCAGTTGTCATAGAGGCGCCCGCCGCGGACGATCGAGGCCAGCGCCTCCTCGGTCGGAAGGGTCTGAACGAAGGCCAGCACATCGACCAGGATGGACATGTCGAGCAGCCTCAGCGCCGGCATCTTCTTGCTGGGATGGCCGTTCACCATCTTGTGCAGCGTCTGCCACGGGTTGTCCCGGGCCACCCTGGCGAGCGGCGGCATCGAGCGCACGCCGAGCCCGTCCCGGCCATGGCAGGTGGCGCAGATCGAGTTGTAATAGGCCTCGTGCTTGACCCCGTCGCCCTTCGACTGCCCCGTCGCCCGGTCGATGTACCTGTCGACCTCGACCTGGCCCTTGCTGACGAAGTTGGCGAGGTCGCGCAGGTCGTGCTCGTCGAGGTAGGCGCGGTAGGGTTTCAGGCCGCGGAAATCGTGGGTCTCGTTCTTGAGGATGGTGATGATCTTCTCGGGGTCGGCCCCGGCCATGCCACGGATGCCCTTGATGCCCGTGTAGTGGTCGCCCGAGCCATAGGCCCCGTCCTTGCCGCGGTAGTCCCAGCCGTGGCACTCGACGCAGCGCCAGTTGGCGGCGGCATCGCGGGCGAACCTGCGGTCGCGCGGATAGGCCGGGTGGGGCCGGGTCGGCGCCGCCGCCCCCAGCTCCACATACCAGTTGTCGTAGAGCCGCCCGCCACGATCCATGGAGGCCAGCAGTTCTTCCTTCGGCAAGGTCTGGATGAAGGCCAGGACGTCGACCAGGACGTCGAGCCCGAGGGCGCGAAGCGGCGGCATCCGCTCGCTCGGATGGCCGTTGAGGACCTTGTGCAGCGAGGCCCACGGGTTTTCCGAGGCGAAGGTCCCGAGCGGCGGGATGGAGCGGACGCCGAGTCCGTCGCGGCCGTGACAGTTGGCGCAGATGGCGCTGTAGTAGGCTTCGTGCTTGGCCCCGTCGCCCTTCGACTTCCGGCTCGCCCGATCGATGTAGGTGTCCATATCGAGCTGGCCCTTGCTGACGAAGTTGGCGAGGTCCCGCAGGTCGCGGCCGTCCATGACGCCGCCGTACTGGTGGGTGCCGTCCGTCAGCACGGCGACGATCTTGGCCGGATCGGCCCCGGCCATGCCGCGGATTCCCTTGATCCCGGTATAGTGGTCGCCGGAGCCGTAGGCGCCGTCCTTGCCGCGATAGTCCCAGCCGTGGCACTCCACGCAGCGCCAGTTGCTCGCCGGGTCGTTGGCGAACTTCTTGTCGCGCGGATAGGCGGGGTGCGGCTGGGTGGGCGCCCGCCCCCCGACCATCATCTGGTACCAGTTGTCGTAGAGGCGCCCGCCGCGGACGATGGAGGCGAGGTTTTCCTCGGCCGCCAGCGACGTCGTCGCCGCGCCCGCGCCGAGCCCAAGAGCCGCGACGAGCGCCAGCAGGGCGACGGTGCTCCTTGGCGAATGATTCCCGAACATGACATCCTCATCCAGTGTTGGGCATCGAAGCGGAGGCGGAAACACTTTCCCCGGCCCCCGGAAGACGGCGCCTCCGGTCGGCTAAGCCTTGGTGAGCGTGACCACGACGTCGCCCCAGCGCTGCTGACCGCTGACCGGTTCCGGGGAGTTGGGGATCACCCAGTTGGGATGGGTGCCGTTGGTCGGCCACCATTTCAGCCGGTCGAAGGGAGCATCGTCAACGCCGAAGGGCGCCCTCTTCGAGGCGTATCTTCCGTACTCCCAGCGGCCGGCGTGGGTGGAAATCGCGACGATCCCGGGCACGATCGAGTGGCTCCACTTCGCCGTGGTCTCGATCTCCCCGACCTTTGACTTGATCCGGACGCGGTCGCCGTCGCCGATCCCGTGCTCGCGCGCGGTCGTGGGATGGATGCGGGCCGCGTTGTCGAAATAGATCTCGGTCAGCCACTTGCAGTTTTGGGTCGTCGACAGGGTCTGAACGTTGACCTTGTAGGTGGTGAGGACGAGATCGCCCGCCCGCATCTCGGCGTGCTCCGGCACCGGCCGGTAGGTGGGAAGCGGCGGCAGGCCCCGTTCGGCGAGGACCGCCGAGTAGAGCTCGAAGTAGCCGGTCTTGTTGATCCGGTCGGGCCGGAAGCCGATGAAGATGCGCTCGCGCATGAGCTGCGCCTCGTAGCCCTTGTGGGCGCCCGGCGTCCGGCGATAGCCGACCCGGCGGGCCTCGGCCTCGCTCGCGACCCCGGCCTTCTTCCAGTTCCAGTAGACCCCCATCTCCTCGTCGAAGATCACCCCCTCGGTGAGGAACGAGGTCTTGAACTCCTCGTTGCTGATCTCCCGCCGGTAGCCGTAGTAGGCGGGCTTGGCGCCGGGATCGTGCCAGACTCCCGCCTTGGTCAGGCCCCTGAACCCGCCGGCCTTGTCGGCCACCTCCGGGGTCATCTGGCAGGCCTTGCTGACGAACTCCTCGCCGGTCTTGAAGCCGAGCGGGATGCCGAGGCGCTCGGCCAGCTCGCAGCAGACGTCCTTGAAGTCGCGCGCCTCGCCAAGCGGCGGCACGAGCGGCTGGCGAAGGTAGTACTCCGGCACCTGGCTGGGGGAGACGCCGTCCTCGAAGTCGTAGCGTTCGAGGTAGGTCGCGTCGGGAAGGATGAGGTCGGCGAGCGCCGCCGACTCGTCGTAGAACGGCGTCACGGCGACGGTGAAGGGAATCAGGGCCTCGTCCTTGAGAACGTCGATGTTCTCGCCCACCTCGCCGTTGGCGTAGACCGGATTGTAGATGTACCACAGGTACACCTCGGGCCGGCCGGCGCGCCCGTCCTTGATCATCTTCAGGACCTGATGGCCGACGCCGTTGATCGGCAGGGAGACGGCGCCGTCGAAGCCGTTGAGTATCTCCAGTCGCCGGGTCGGCGGCCGGTCCTGCGGACCCTTCGGGTAGGACCACTCGGGGACCACGGCCCGGCACCGCCCGCCGGGGTTGTCGATGTTGCCGGTGATGGCGGCGAGCAACAGGATCGCGCGCTCGGTGTCGACGCCGTTGTAGTTCGAGCTCACCGCGCGCGAACTCAGGACACAGGCCGGCTTGGCGGTCGCGAACTCGATCGCGAGGTCGCGGATGGTGCGGGCCGGGACGCCGCTGATCGGCTCCGCCCACTCCGGGGTGTAGGGGGCGAGGTGCGCCTTCAGCGCCTCGACCTTCTCGGCCACGGTCGCGTCGTTCCGCGGCGTGACCTTGCAGAACTCGAGGAACGCCTCGCCCTCGCCGCGGAACAGGCCCTCGTTCATCACCACGTTGCCCATGGCGAGGGCGACGGCGAGGTCGGTGCCGGGCTTGATCGGGATCCAGGCGTTCGACTTGGCGGCCGTGTTCGACATCCTCACGTCGAAGGTGACGATGCGGAAGCGGCGCTCGGCGATGCCGGTGGCCAGGATGCGGGCGAGCGCGACGTGGTTGGTGTGCGCCTCGAGCACGTTGGCCCCGAAGTTGAGGACGAAGCGGGTGTTGGCGAAGTCCCAGTTGTCCTCGTGCGCGCCCCAGGTGAGCTGAAACGCGGCCTGCCGCGCCCCCTGGCCGAGGCAGGTCTGGTTGACCACCGTGCCGGTGCCGTAGGTGGGCAGGAAGACCTCGTTGATCAGCCGGTCGGCGCTGGCCGAGATCCAGCCGTGATGGAACATGAACTTCTCGGGCTGGCCGGCGTCGCGCAGCTTCTTCAGCCGTCCGGCGAGGTCGTCGAGGGCCTCCTTCCAGGAGATCCGCTGCCACTTCCCCTCGCCCCGCTTGCCGGCGCGCCTGAGGGGATAGAGGATGCGATCGGGGTCGTAAATCAGGTTGACGCTCGCCTGGCCGCGGGCGCAGAGCTTGCCGGCGGTGCGGATGGAGGCGGGCTGGCCCTCGACCTTGACCATGCGCCCCTCCTCGACGTAGCCGATCGCCGGGCAGCGGCTGACGCACTGCGCGCAGGCGGTGGCGACCGCTTCGCGGCCCGTGCCGCTGAGGGGGGAGTAGCCGGCGCCGCCGGGCTTGAACTCCCTGGCCTCGCGGGCGATGGCGGGCTTGAGCGCGGCCGCCGATACGGTCGCCGCCGCGGTGCCGATCTTCAGGAACTCCCGCCGCCTGATCATGAGGTCCATCCGCTTCCCTAGATGCCGACCGGCCCGGTGATCTGGCCCGCCACCACCACCACGTAGCGCAGCATGAAGCCGCCAATCAGGACGCTGACCGGAACCACGACCTCCACGCTCCGCGGCGCCGCGAAGCTCCGGTGATAGAAGAGCGGCGGGACGACGTAGACCATTTCGAGCAGGGCCGGCAGCAGCAGGCCCACCAGCACCACCCAGATCCAGAACATCGCCGCCATGCGGCCGCCGGGGAGGATGATCGAGACCGCCTCCTTGACCCCGCCGACGGTGAGATGGGCGAACATCAGGAAGAGGAAGATCACCATCAGCTCGAGCCCGATGAGCATCACGTCCGAGACGGTGAGGAGGTAGCCGCTCTCGTGGAACTGCTTCTCCGCCGCACGGTCGGCGCCCTTCCGGTGCACGAGCGCACGGCCGAGGATGATCGTGGCAATGCCGGTCGAGAGCGAGGAGACCAGGAACAGGAGGGCCAGGATCGGGGAATTCCAGAAGGGCCGCGACGGCATCGCCCCGAGCATGACGCCGGTATAGACGGCGACGCCGATGCCGAGCGGCATGCACACCCAGGCCAGGCCCCGGCGCGCCCCCTCCAGGCGGTCGCCGCGGTGCGCGCCCGGCGGCAGGAAGGTGGCGCCATAGAGGACGGTGATGGTCATGAACAGGAGCAGCAGCCACGAGCCGATCGACATCGGCGAGAGGTTGATCAGCTTGAAAAGATTGAGCGCCCGGTCCCACCGCCCGAGCTCGAAGATGATCATCCCGGTGCCGAGCATCACCGGGAAGGGGCCGAGCAACGCGCCGTAGCGCGCGAGCGAGAAGTGGGCGCCGGCGAACCGCCCGCCGCCGCCGCGCAGCAGGACGTAGGAGCTGACCGTCACCGCGCCCGCGCCGACTCCGGCCAGGAACAGGTAGCCGATGACGGGCAGTCCCCAGTAAAGCTCCCCGGACATCCCTATCTCCAGTGCTTCCGCCGGCGGTGGTTGTCGACCTCCACCTGCCGGACCTCCGGCCGCCTGGCGTCGATCGAGTCGGTGTGGTCGGCGGCGATGTAGTAGACGTTCGGCAGCGTGCCCATCTCGCCGCGCAGCACCGTCACCCGTTCGCTGGCGATGAGCTTGGAGATCTCGCTCTCGGGGTCGCTCACGTCGCCGAAGATGCGGGCGCCGCCGACGCAGGTGCTGACGCAGGCCGGGGCCACCCCCTTGGAGACGCGGTGCAGGCAGAAGTCGCACTTGTCGGCGGCGCCGGTGATGGGGTTGAGGAAACGCGCCTCGTAGGGGCAGGCCTGGATGCAGTACTTGCAGCCGATGCACAAGCCCACGTCGACCACCACCGCGCCGTCCTGCGGACGCTTGTAGGTGGCGTTGGTGGGGCAGACATAGACGCAGGGCGGGATCGAGCAGTGGTTGCAGAGCCGCGGCAGGAAGCTGCGCCCGACATAGGGGTACTCGCCCTTCTCGACGTACTCGACCCAGGACCGGTTCTCGCCGACCGGCACGTCGAACTCGCTCTTGCAGGCCACGGTGCAGGCGTGACAGCCGATGCAGCGCCGCACGTCGATCACCATCCCGTACTGGATGCCGCGGCCGTTTCTCGGCGCCGGCTCCGTGGGCGGGGCCGAGAGGGCGGTGGCGGCGGCCACCGCGACCGTCGCCGCGAGACCGCCGGCCAGGGCCTGGATCGCCTCGCGCCGCCCCGGCGCCGGGCAGACCTCTTCGCTCTCGCGGCCCCCGATTTCACGCTCGTCGGCCATCTCCAACTCCCGACTGGAGGCTGTACGAAGTCGCGGGCTCGCGCCGGCGCGTGAACGGCGTCATTTCTTCCCCGCCTCCGGCTTGCGGAACTCCGTCTCCCGCACCTCGAGCGTGCGGTGGACCAGGCTGTAATGGCACTCGATGCAGGTTTCCTTCTTCTCCCGCGCGCGCTCGTGCGCGAGCTGCCCGCGCCGGCGTTTCGGCTTCAGCTCCGACTCGATGTGGCAGGTCCGGCAGGTGACGCTGTCGAACTCGAACAGCCGCTCGCGCACCCGATAGGTGGTCGCCGCGCGCGGCGGGATCCATTCCCCCGCCCGCTCCGCGGCGCGGTCGCGGAAGCGGCCGAAGAGGTCGGTGACGCTGGCGAAGTGAAGGTAGGCGGCGGCCGCCCGCACCGTGCCGGGGGGAAGGTGGCAGTCGACGCAGCGGGCCTGTCCGCCGTCGGGGGTTGACCGGTGGGGCCGGCTCCAGGTCAGCCTCGCCGTCGGGTCGTACTCCCACTTCAGGTGACAGTAGGTGCAGACACCGTCCTGGGCGAGGAAGTTTCGCGTTACCGGTTCGAACGCCCATACGGCGCCGACGATCAGCACCGCGAGGATCGCGGCCGCAACCGCCAAGGCCCGGCGCGACAGGTATCCTCGGAGCTGCATGGTTCCCTCGTGAGCGCAGGCAGGGAGAGCATCCGGCGGGGAAGGCCCGTACCCGGCCGGATACGCCGGCCGGGTACGGGGGACTCACGCGGTCAGTTGAGCTTCACCGCCTGGATGTCGGCCTTCTTGCCGAATCCCACGGTACGCGGGAACGCGACAAGGTGGCCACGGGTGGTGATGTTGTTGTCGTGGATGGCGAAGCCAAAGGTGTAGACGCCGCCGTCCTTGAGGGCCTTGTCGTCGGGGTTGGCGAGGTTGAGCGGCCTGGCCCACTGGACCGTCCAGGTGCCGTCCTTCCACTCGCCCTTGACGTTGGCGTTGTCGGCCGCCGAGCCGGTCGAATCCGCCCGGCTGATCAGGTACTGGGGAAGCAGATCGCCCTCCTTCCATCCGGCATTCGGATCGAAGGCGACGTCGTTCTGCCCCTTCACCAGCACCTGCGGCTTGTCGGCCTTGCCCACGTCCTCGGCGCGCAGGGATTTGACGCCCGCCTTGCCCGCGTCGAACATGAACTTGGGCTGCTTGGTGGCGGCGTCCATGTTCGAGCTGAACATGTTCTTGCCGGCGTCGAAATTCCGGTACTCGAGCACGTAGCCGTCGTCGGCCATGCCGACCGGGTTGGAGCGGTGCGCGCGCCACTGCATCAGCTCGAGGAACTCGCCCTTGGCCATCATCTGGTCGATGTCGGCCTTCGACTTGGTCGCCGACCAGGTGGCCGCGTCGTCGGTGCGCGTGCCGGGGATGTACTTGCGCACGTCGCTCTTCTTCAGCTCCTTGCCGAGGAGCGCGTTGGCCGTCACCTGCTCCTTGGTCGCCTCGCCCGGCATGTCGCGAAGGCCGTTGTGGCAGGTGATCCAGCAACCCTGCTCGGCGAAGAGCGGGACCTTGCCGTCGTCGAGCATGATCGAGAAGCGGTCCTCGTAGATCGCCGGCTTCTTGCCGCCCTGGACATCCGCGTCGAGCTGCGGGCCGCCGTAGGACTTCCAATCCTTGCCGTCGAACCGGTACATCGGATAGGCGACTCCCGGGCGCGGCGCCTGGGTCTTCCACTGGGCGCGGATGTAGGCGAACTTGGCGTCGTAGGCGACCTGGATGCTGAGATCGTTAGCCCCGGGCTTGCCGCCGAGCTTGGCCGGCTCGATCCGCGGGTCGCCCTTGACTAGCTTCTCGCCGATGTCCTTCTCCTCGCCCTCGTGGCAGTCGAGGCAGGCCGCGCCCTGCGCCACCTTGCGGTCGCCGCGCTTGTGCTCCGAGCTGCGGAGCCACTGGTAGCTCGACTGGCCCGGCCAGAAGAGCGTGATCGTCTTGGCCGGCACCTTCGACCAGTCGACCTTCGACCAGTCGACCGAGGGCGGGTCGGCCGCCAGCGCCGGGCCAGCCAGCAGGAGTGCCGCGCCAGCCGCCAAAACAAGTCGTCTCATGATCGATCCCTCCTTCTGTGGTTCGCTTGCGTCCTGTTTCGCGGATCGAAGGCCGGGGGCGGCGGACTCGCCGGAGCGAGCCGCGCCCTTGCCACCCGTCGCCAACCCCGCCGCCATGATTGTGCGCTGCGGCGTTCGTTGTGCGTCGCGGTAGGAGCCACATTAAAGGTAACCGCGCCCCGCGGCGCATTGATCTAGGTCATAGGTCAAAAAATTAGAATACAACATCGGACTCGCCAGGAAAGCCCCGCACACGGAAAGGGGAGGCCGGCGCGCTTTCCCATTCGGTTTCGCGCAAGCGTTCGCCGCCGGAGAGTCCCACGTGGGCCGCCCGGGAATAAATCCTCGCCCGTCCTGTTGAGACGGGTGAGGCCGGCCACGCGAGTCGGTCGCATTCGAAATCACGAGACGGGAGGGTGAACACCCATGCTCAAGCGTATCCTGCTCGCCGCCGTCGCCAGCGCCTTCCTCGCCGGGCCGGCGCTCGCCTCGAGTTGCCCCAGGCACATGAAGACAGTCGACGACAAGCTCGCCACCAATCCCACCCTCAGCGCCGCCCAGATGAGCGAGGTGAAGAAGTACCGAGCCGAGGGCGAAACGCAGCACAAGGCCGGCAAGCACAAGGAGTCGCTCGACGCCCTGGCCAAGGCCGAGGGGATTCTCGGCATCAAGATGTAGCCGGTTCCAGCCGCAACCATCCCTCGCATGACTCGGGAGGCCTGTTCCCCGGCCTCCCATTTTTTCTTTTTCGATTCCGGCGCGACCGGGCTTGGGCTAGTGTCCCCTGGCCCGCCCGGCGTTCCGCTCCGGCGCGGCCCGCCCCTGTCATCCCAGCCCCGGGCCCCGGCGGCCGATGGTCGACCTCAACCCCTTTGCCGACGTCTCTCCGCTCGCGCTCGTCGCGCTCGTCGCCATCTACTTCGTCTCGTTCCTGATTCGCGGCCTGGTCGGCTTCGGCTCGAACACGCCGGCGGTCATCTTCAGCGCCTTCATCCTGCCACCCCACGATGCGGTGATCGTCTCGCTGGTCGCCGCGACCCTGTCCCAGGCCCAGCTCCTGCCCCAGGGCCTCAAGGCCGGCGACTGGCGGATCGCTCGCCCGCTGATCGCCGGCAGCTTCCTCTCGATCCTGGTCGGAGTGTGGATCTTCGCCCGCCTCGAGGCGGCCTGGCTGATGCTGGTGATGGGGGTGCTGCTCGCCGCCGCCATCGCCGCCGACATGGCCCACGCGACCGAGCGGCTGGGCCGGTGGTTCGATCCCCGCGTGCCGACCTTCGCCTTCGCCCTCGCCGCCTTCGCCGGGCTGTTCGCCACGATCGCCGGGGCGGGGGCGATGTACTTCCTCTCGGTCTACACCCGCTGGGCCTGCCCGGGCCCGTGGTCCTTCCGGGGGACCAACATCCTGGTCGCGGCGCTGTTCAATTTCTGGCGCGCCGGCGCGGTGGCGCTGGCCGGGCTGTTCACGCCGAAGCTCCTCGTCGGCGGGGCGCTGATGCTTCCGGTCGCGCTCCTCGGCGGCTGGCTCGGCGGGTATCTGACCGAGCGCATCCCCGCACGCCGCTTCTACCGCATCCTCCAGGTGCTGCTGCTCCTCGCCGCGGCCAGCCTCGCCTGGAAGGGCTTGGCGCGGATTTGAGCCGCCGGAGCCTCGTCGCCGGCCGCACTCAGAACCGCGCCCCGCGGGCGGCGCGCCCGGCGTCGACGGTGACGATGGTCCCGCTCACGAACGACGCCCGCTCGGAGGCGAGGAAGGCGACCACGCTCGCCACCTCGGCCGGCTCGGCCGCGCGCCCCATGGGCTGATCGGCCAGGAGCTCCCGCCAGCGGGCCTCGTCGCCGAACCTCTTCGCCGCCCGCCCCTTGAGAAGCGTCACCGCCCGCTCGGTGGCGACCAGCCCCGGGTTCACCCCCACCACCCGCACCCCGTGCTCGACGCTGGTGCCGCCGAGCGCGCGGGTGAAGGCCATGAGCGAGGCGTTGCCCGCCGAGCCGGCGATGTAGTCGGCGTTCGGCTGCTCGCCCGCCAGCCCGATCACGTTGACGATCACGCCCCGCCCGCGCGCGCGCATCGCGCCGTAGACCTCGCGGGTGAGGTTGACGTAGCCGAAGACCTTGAGGTCCCACGCCCGGCGCCAGGTCGCCTCGTCCACCTGCTCGATCCCGCCGCCGGGGATGGCGCCGGCGTTGTTGACCAGGATGTCGGCTTCCGGGCAGGCAGCGGCGAGTGCGCGCTGGGCGGCGCCGTCGGCGAGGTCGCAGGTGTGCACCGCCACGGTGACGTTGTGGCGGGCGAGGATCTTGGCCCGCGCCGCATCGAGGTCGGCAGGCGTGCGCGCGGCGAGGTGCAGGGCGCAGCCCTCGGCGGCGAGCGCCTCGGCGACGGCGAGCCCGATCCCGCGCGAGCCCCCGGTGACGACCGCCGTCTTTCCCGCCAGCCCGAGATCCATGCTCGCCTCCCTTCGCTCGCGCCCGGCCGCCGCCGGCCCGGCGGCGCGGCGCTACTTGGCCATCCGGGCGATGGTCGCCGAGGTGCTGTGGCCCGCGACCAGCTCGGCCAGCAGCACCCGCCCGCCGTAGGAGCGCACGAGGTCGCCCCCGACCACCTCGTCGAGGCGGTAGTCCGACCCCTTGACCAGGACATCGGGACGAAGGGCCTCGATGAGGCGGATCGGCGTGTCCTCGGCGAAGATCACCACCAGGTCGACGGTGGCGAGCGAGGCGAGCACGGCGGCCCGCGCGGCCTCGCCCTGGATCGGCCGGCCGCGACCCTTGAGCCGGGCCACCGAGGCGTCGCTGTTGAGCCCCACCACCAGCCGGTCGCACGCCGCCCGGGCCTGCGCGAGCAGCGAGACGTGCCCGGGATGGAGGAGGTCGAAGCAGCCGTTGGTGAAGCCGACCTTGAGCCCGCTCCGCCGCCAGGTGGCGAGGCGCTCGACCGCCGGCGCGAGCGCCATCACCTTGGCCTCGCCGGTCAGGAGGTCGCGGGCGTGGAGCGCATGGACCAGCTCGTCGGGATGGGCGACCGCGGTCCCCACCTTGCCGACCACGATCCCGGCGGCGACGTTGGCGAGGCGCGCCGCGTCGGCGAGCGGCACCCCGGCGGCGAGCGCGGCGGCGAGGGTGGCGACGACGGTGTCGCCCGCGCCCGACACGTCGAACACCTCGCGGGCCTCGGCCCGCAGGTGCCGGACGGTCTCGCGCCGGCCGGCGCCGACGACCAGGGTCATGCCGTCCCCACCGCGGGTGGCGAGCACGGCGTCGACGCCGATGCGCTCCATCAGCCGCCGCGAGGCGGCCGCGACCTCCTCGTCGCTGCCGGTGGCGAGCCCGGTGGCGGCCGCGAGCTCGCGGCGATTCGGAGTGATGACGCTCGCCCCGCGGTAGCGCCGGTAGTCGCTCCCCTTGGGATCGACGATCACCCGCTTGCCCGCCTCCCGCGCGGCGGCGATCAGGGCCCGCGTCAGCGGGGCGCCGAGGACCCCCTTGCCGTAGTCGGAGAGAACCATCACCCCGACCCCGGGAAGCGCCTCGGCGACAGCGCGCATGAGGGCGCCGCGCGTGCGCCCGGCGATCGGGGCGAGGGTTTCCCGGTCGGCGCGAAGCAGGTGCTGGCTGGCGGCGATGAGGCGGGTCTTGATCCCCGTCATCCGGCCCTTCTCGACCACGAGGCGGGCCTCGATGCCCCTCGCCCCGGCGAGCAGCGCCGCCACCTCCCGTCCCGCCGCGTCGTCGCCCACCACGGCGGCGAAGACCGCCTCGGCGCCGAGCGCCGAGAGGTTCCTCACCACGTTTCCCGCCCCGCCGAGCATGGCCTCCTCGGCGGCGACCTTGAGCACCGGCACCGGCGCCTCGGGCGAGATGCGCTCGACCTCGCCCGAGAGGTAGCGATCCAGCATCACGTCGCCGACGCAGAGCACGCGCCCGCCGGCGAGCCTCTCCAGGTGGGCGGCAAGGGTGGAATGATCGGTCATCGGCCCGGGCCATCTCCGGCGCCCGCCGGGGCGCCCCCGGGGCCGATTATCGCCGGCGGGCCCGCCGCCGCAAGCGCCGAGGCCGATCCGGGTCAGGTCGAGAGGAAGCGCAGGCCCTCGCCGTCGAGCACCAGGGCGGTGAGCCGGCCGGTCATGAAGGCGCCGGTGTCGATGCCGATGCGGTTGGGCCGCACCTCGGGCTCGGGCGTGATGGTGTGCCCATGCACCACCCGGCGGCCGTGGTCGGCGGACGAGAACAGGAACTCCTCGCGAATCCACAGGAGGTCGTGGCCGCTCTGGGAGGCGAGCGGCACCCCCGGGCGGATGCCGGCGTGGACGAAGGCGTAGCCGCCCTCCTCGTGAAACAGGCGAAGGGCGCGGAAGAAGGTGAGATGCGGCCCCTCGATCGCGGCCAGGAGACGCGCCCGCGCCGCCTCGAAGCCGCCGGCGAACAGGAGCGCGGGGGAGAGTTCGACGCCGTAGCTCGCGAACGTCGCCGCGGCCCCGTTCATGATCCAGGCGAAACCGATCGAGGAGTCGTCGAGGAAGGCGGTCAGGAAGTCCTCGTGATTGCCCTTGAGATAGACCGCCTCGAAGCCGGGAAGCGGCCCGCACAGGAGACGGTCGACCACCGCGCGCGAGGCGGGCCCCCGGTCCAGGTAGTCGCCGAGATAGACCACCACCCGGCGCGTCGCCGGGCGGGCGGCGGCATCGGCGCGGATCTGGTCGTGCAGCCGATCGAGGAGATCGGCCCGGCCGTGGATGTCTCCGACCGCATAGACCCTCGTCCCCGGGGGCAGCGAATAGGGGGAGCCAGCCGCCTGGCGCGCATCGCCCATGGCAAGACAATGGGACCGGGGGCACGGGCGCTCAAGGCCGAGAGGCACATCGGCGATTGAATTCCGGCCGTCGCCGCCCACCTAGCCGGGTGTGGATGGGCCCCTCGGGCCGCGGGGGGCGACCGGCGCCGCCCGACCGTGGTATACTCTTCCGGAGTCGGCCGCAGCCCCAAGAGACGCGGCGAAGGGACCGATTGAGAGCAGGGATAGGGAGTGATGCCACCGAACGAACCGTCCAAGATGTCGAGCAATTTCCCGGAGGTCCAGCTCGTCGACTACATCCGCCGGCTCGAGAACCACCGGATGGGGCGGCACGCGGTGCAGATCCACCTCTCGCGCCTCAAGCCCCATAACCGGCGCGAGCACCACCTGCGCATGGCCTACAACAACTTCGAGTCCCAGGTCACGGACCTCGAGGGGCAGACCTTCCACCTCTACAACAACGACCTCTTCTACGTTTTCAAGGCGCCGAACCGCGACCAGGTGCAGACGGCGATCTTCAAGCTCAAGTTCGTCTTTCGCGACGACCCGCTCCTGAACGTGCCCGAAGAGGACGCCGAGGGGTTCGTCACCTGGTACAACGTCGAGCGCCAGTACGACCAGATATTGCGCACGGCCCAGCGCCTGGTGCAGGACGCCCGCGCCCAGGACGAGGCCGACCGCGCCAAGGCGGTGGAGAAGACCACCGCCGCCGAGGAGAGCGCGGGCACGCCGATGACCTCGGACCTGCTGGGGCGCGTGGTCGAAGCGCTGGCGCGCGCGGACCTGTCGAACCTGATGCGCCGCCAGTCGGTGGCGGCGATCATCGGCAATGCGCCGCCGCAGGCGGTGTTCGCCGAGCTCTACGTCTCGATCAAGGACCTGCGCGACACGCTCCTGCCCGACGTCGATCTCACCGGCAACCGTTGGCTTTTCCAGCATCTCACCGAGACCCTCGACCGGCGGATGCTTTCGCTGCTGACCAAGAACGACGACGCCTCGGTCTTCGGCGACATCTCGATCAACCTCAACGTCTCGACGCTGCTCTCGACCGACTTCCTGCGCTTCGACGACAACGTCAAGGCGGGCATGCGGGGCACGATCGTGGTCGAGCTGCAGGCGATCGACATCTTCTCCGACCTCGGCGCCTTCGGTTTCGCCCGCGACTTCGCGCACGAGCGCGGCTACCGCATCTGCGTCGACGGACTGACCCATCTCACCATCCCCTTCGTCAGCCGCGAGCGGCTGGGGGTCGATCTCCTCAAGATCAACTGGCACCCGTCGATGCCGCTCTTCGTCCGCGGCCCCGAGGGCGAGGAGTTCCGCAAGCTCATCAAGCAGATCGGCGAGACCCGGATCATCCTCTGCTGGTGCGGCGATGCGGGCGCGATCGAGTTCGGCCAGTCCCTCGGCATCACCCTCTATCAGGGCCGCCAGATCGAGCAGATGCTCAACGAGGAGACGCTTGCCCGGCGCAGCGGATCGACGCGCGCGGGCCGATAGTCCCGACCTCGGGGTTGCCGGCGGGCGCCCCGTCCCCGATTCCCCCGCGCCAGAGCCGCACCCTTCGCAACCCCGTCCCTTGGCCGTGCCCGATCCCGTCATCGAGGTCGAACGCCTGAGCAAACGCTTCGAGAGCGTGCTCGCCGTCGACGACGTGAGCTTCCGCGTCGAGCGGGGCGAAACCGTCGCGCTCCTGGGCGGCAACGGCGCCGGCAAGACCACCACCCTCGCCATCCTCCTCGGCCTTCTGCTCCCCACTTCGGGCTCGGTCCGGGTGCTCGGCGAGGACCTCCTTCGCCACCGCTACCGGGTGCTCGGGCGGATGAACTTCTCCTCCCCCTACGTGGATCTTCCGCGGCGCCTCACGGTGGCCGAGAATCTCCGCGTCTATGCCCATCTCTACGGGCTCGACCGGGTCGGGGAGCGGATCGCGCGGCTGATGCAGGCGCTCGACATCGCTTCCTTCCACGACCGCCCGACGGGCCGCCTCTCGGCCGGGCAGAAGACGCGCGTCGCCCTCGCCAAGGCGCTGATCAACGAGCCCGAGCTCCTGCTCCTCGACGAGCCGACGGTGTCTCTCGATCCCGACACCGCCGACCGCATCCGCCATTACCTCGAGGACTACCGGAACGCCCGCGGGGCGACCATCCTCCTCGCCTCGCACAACATGACCGAGGTCGAGCGCATGTGCGACCGGGTGCTGATGATGCGCGCCGGCCGCATCGTCGACACCGGATCGCCCGCCGAGCTGATCCGCCGCCACGGCCGGCACACCCTCGAGGAGGTCTTCCTCGCCATCGCCCGCGAGCGCGACGACGGCGGCGACGAGGAGGCGGGCCGACCATGAGCGGCCCCGACCGGCGCCCGCCGCTCGCCGCCTTCTCCTGGCGGCGCGTCGCCGCGATGGTGCTCCGCCACGTCTATCTCTTTCGCCGCTCGTGGCCGCGCCTAGTCGAGCTCGCCTACTGGCCGACGGTGCAGATGCTGACCTGGGGATTCATCAACGCCTTCTTCCGTGCCCACAGCTCGTGGGTCGCGCAGGCCGCGGGCGTGCTCCTCGGCGCCGCGCTCCTCTGGGACATCCTGTTCCGCTCGCAGATCAGCCTCGCCCTCTCCTTCCTCGAGGAGATGTACGCGCGTCATCTCGGCCATCTCTTCGTCAGCCCGCTCAGGGTCTACGAGTTGATCGTCTCGCTGATCGCCATGAGCCTGATCCGGACCGCGATCGGGATGGCTCCGGCGATCGCGCTCGCCTATGTCCTCTATCGCTACAACCTGTTCGAACTCGGGCTGGCGTTGATCGCCTTCTTCGCCAGCCTCTTCGTCACCGGCTGGTCGATCGCGCTCTTCGTCTGCGCGCTGGTGCTGCGCTTCGGGCTCGGCGCCGAGAGCCTGGCCTGGGCGGTGATGTTCGCGATCACGCCGGTCACCGGTGTTTATTATCCGATCGACTCGCTGCCCGGCTGGGTGCAGCCGATCTCGTGGTCGATCCCCTCCTCCTACGTCTTCGAGGGCATGCGGGCGGTGATGTTCGAGGGTGTGTTCCGCGCCGACCTCCTGGCGGCGGCCACCGCCCTCAACCTCGTCTATCTCGCGGTCGGGGCCGGGGTCTTCCTGGCGGCGTTCCACGTCGCGCGGAAGAAGGGCCTGCTCCTCAACGTCGGCGAATAGAGAGATGGCGCCGCGCCCTCCCGCCGTCGCCACGACCCGCTGGTGGTGGGTGCGCCATGCCCCGGTGGCCGAGCGGGTGCGCCCCTTCATCTACGGCCAGGAGGACGTGCCGGCGGTCTTCGACGACCGCGCCGGCCTCGCCGCGCTCGCCGCGGCGCTGCCGCGCGGGGCAGTATGGGTGACGAGCCACCTGAGCCGCGCCCGCGACACCGCCCGCGCCATCTTCGCGGCCGGCTATCCGGCGGCGATTCCGATCGAGGAGCCGGACCTGGCCGAGCAGCACCTCGGCGCCTGGCAGGGCCTGTCGCGGGCCAAGTTCGTGGGGCCCGAGGGCGAGCCCGCCCACCCCACCTGGCTGGTCGGGGCGCACGTCAAGCCCCCGGGCGGGGAGAGCTTCGAGGAGGTCGTCGCCCGCGTCGCGGCCGCGGTCGACCGGCTGACCGCGGCGCACGCCGGGGAGGACGTCGTCGCCGTGGCCCACGGCGGCTCGATCCGCGCCGGGCTGGCGCACGCACTCGCGGTGCCGGCCGAGCGGGCGCTCGCCTTCCAGCTCGAGAACCTGTCGCTGACCGCGATCCACCACGTCCGCCGGGCCGACGGCAGCGTCAACTGGCGGGTGGTGACGGTCAACCGGCGCCCGGGCGGAGGCTGAGCCTCCGCGGCCGGCCATTGCGCCGGCAATTCCGGTTGACCCGCGCCCGGCGCCCGCCCAGACTCGCGGCGAGGGTCGGGGCGCGGCCGCCCCCCGGCGATGCGAGGAGGCGACATGATACGTGGCTTGAGTCGGACCCTGTGCGCACTCGTCTCGGGGCTCGGGATTCTGGCCCTGGGCCTTTCCGGCCCGGCGCGCGCCTCGGAGACGCAGCAAACGGTCGATCTCGCCAAGGCGACGCTCGAGGAGATCCTCACCGACCCCGACTTCTCCCACGTCCACGACTTCCTCAAGCGGGCCCGCGCGGTGGTCGTCATCCCGCGGGTGTTCAAGGCCGGCTTCATCGTCGGCGGCGCCGGCGGGACCGGCGTCCTCCTCGCCCGCGACGGCGCCGGCGGCTGGAGCGGCCCGGCGTTCGTCACCCTGGCGGCGGGCAGCGTCGGCCTTCAGGCGGGGGTGCAGGACTCGCGACTCCTGCTGGTGATCATGAACGACCGGGCGCTCAACGCCCTCCTCACCCGCGACTTCAAGCTGGGCGCCGACGCCTCGGTCGCGATCGGCCCGATCGGCGCCGGGATCGAGGCCTCGACCACCGCCAACTTGAACATGGACGTCTTCTCGTTCTCGAAGGCGCGCGGCTTCTTCGGCGGCGGCTCGGTCGAGGGCGCGGCGATCATCAAGCGCAACGACCTCAACAAGGAGTATTACGGGGTCGAGGTGAGCGCGCCCGAGGTGGTGCTCGCCCAGAAGGCCACCAATCCCGCGGCCGAGCCGCTGCGCGCCCTTCTCGCCCGCCGCTGAGCGGGGCCTCAGGCGGTAAGCCGAACGAGGGCCAGGGCCACCACCATCCCGGCGTTCAGGAGGCAGGCGACGGCGTAGAGATAGAGCGCTCGCTTCACGTCCTGCGCCGTCGCTTGCGCGCGTCCCTCGCCGATCCAGTTCGCGGCATCGCCCCAGCCGGGCCGGGCGCCGGGACCGAGGAGCGCGAGGTCGAGCGCGCCGGCGGCGGCGCCGCTCGGCCAGCCCTCGTTGAGCGAGACGTGCTTGCCGGCGTCGCGCAGCATCACCTTGAGCGCGGCGAGCGGGCGGCCGGTGGGGACGAAAATCGCCCCCAGCGCGAGGTAGAGGCCGGCGAGGCGCGCCGGGAAGAAGCCGAGCGCGTCGTCGAGCCGCGCCGAGGTCAGCCCGAAGGCGGCGTAGCGCCACGAGCCCGCCCCGATCACCCCGGCCATGCGGTTGACCGTCATGTAGGCGGCGGTGCCGGGGAGGCCGAGGAACAGGTACCAGAAGACCGGCCCCACCACCCGCGCCGCGAAATGCTCGACGCAGGCCTCGATGGCGGTGCGCGCGAGCCCGTGGGCGTCGAGCGCCGCGGTCTCGAACGGGACCAGCGCGCCGACCGCCGCCCGTGCCTCCTCGGTGCCGCCGGCGGCGAGGGCCCTGGCCAGCGCCCGCAGCCGGTCGAACACCCCGCGCTGCGAGACGAGGGCGAAGACCAGCGCGAACTCCAGCAGCCAGCCCCAGGTGAAGGCCCAGGCGAGCCAGGAGACGAGAAGCCCGACCAGGGCGGCGAGGCCGGAGAGCACCACCACCACCAGCACCCCCCGCACCGCCCGGTCGCCCTGGCTGCGGCGCTCGCGGTTGAGCCGCGCGTCCAGACCCCCGGTCGCCCAGGCGACCGCCGCCATCGGGTTGGGCAGCAGGCGAAGCCCCCTCGGGACCTCGCCGACGAGGGCGTCGACCACCAGCACCAGCAGCAGCAGGACCACCGGGTCGAACGCCCCCGCCCCCGCGAAGATCGAGAGCGGGAACATCGGCTGAGGATGGGCCCGGCCGACTCGCGCGTCAATTGCGCCCGCGGGCCGGAGCCGCGCGCTCAGAACGCATAGAGGAGCGCCCCCGCCAGCGCCGCCGCCACCACCACCAGCCACGGGGCCAGGCGCCAGACGGCGAGCAGCGCGAACAGCCCGAGTCCGAGCGCGGCATCGGCGGCCCCCCGGATCGCGCCGGTGAAGACCGGGGTGTAGAGCGCCGCCAGGAGCAGGCCGACCACGGCCGCGTTCACCCCCGACAGGGCCGACTTGAGCCCGGCCCGGCGGCGAAGATCGTCCCAGAAGGGAAGCACCCCGATCAGGATCAGGAACGAGGGGGCGAAGATGGCGACCAGCGCGATGGCGCCGCCCGCCACCCCGTTCGGCGCCGGCCCCGAGACCGCGCCGAGGTAGGCGGAGAAGGTGAAGAGCGGGCCCGGCACCGCCTGCGCCGCGCCGTAGCCGGCGAGGAAGCCTTCGGTCGACACCCAGCCGGGCGAGACCACCTCGGCCTGAAGGAGCGGCAGCACCACGTGCCCGCCGCCGAAGACCAGCGAGCCAACCCGATAGAAGGAGTCGAAGAGCGCAAGCCCGTGCCAGCCGATCAGACCGGCGGCTACGGGGAGTCCGACGAGGAGCCCGAAGAAGGCGACGAGGGAGGACAGCGCGAGTCCCCGTCCAACCCGCACCGACGCCCCGGCGTGGTCCCCGCCGGCACCGTCGTCGGCCTCCAGGAGCAGCCATCCGGCGACGCCGCCGAGCGCGATCGCGGCGATCTGGCCGAGCGCCTCCGGCAGGCCCAGCGCCCGCCCGGCCGCCGGCCAGGCGAGGACCACGATCGCCGACGCCAGCGCCAGGCTGGCGCGGGTGCGCCCGACGCAGAAGCTCCTGGCCATGCCCCACACCGCCTGCGCCACCACCGCCACGGCGACGATCTTGAGGCCGCGGAGCCAGCCCGCGCCGGCGGTATCCCCGATCGCCTCCACGCCGTAGGCAAAGCCGAGCATCAGGAGCGCCGAGGGGAGCGTGAATCCGGCCCAGGCGGCGAGCCCCCCGGCGAGCCCCGCCCGCATCATGCCGATGGCGATGCTCACCTGCGTGCTCGCCGGGCCGGGAAGGAACTGGCAGAGCGCGACGAGATCGGCGAAGGTCCGCTCGTCGATCCAGCGCCGCTCGACGACGAACGCCTGGCGGTAGTAGCCAATGTGGGCCACCGGGCCGCCGAAGGAGGTGACCCCCAGCTTGAGGTAGACGCCCAGCACCTCCCGCCAGGTCGAGCGCGCCTCCGTCGTCGTCTCGGCCATCGTCCCCCCGTCCCAAGGCCCCGGACGGTCGCATCCTGCCCCGGCCCTCGGGCGCGGGTCAACGCGGCGCACCGGCGCGATTGACACCCGGCCCCGCGGCGGGCGAAGAGTCGGGCCATGCCCGCCTGGCTCTCGCCCGCCTCGCTCGCGCTCCTCACCGCGGCTTTCGCCTTCGGCGCGATGGCCTTCTTCAGCGCCGTGCTGGCGCCGCTGGTTTTCCGCCGGCTGCCGCGCGAGACGGCCGCGGCCTTCATGGCCGACGCCTTCCCGGTCTACTACCTCGCCGTCGGCCTGGGCGCGGCCGTCGCCGCCGTGGCCGCGGCGCCCTCGCACCCGGCCGAGGCCGGCCTCGCCGCCCTGGTCGCCCTCGGCTTCGCGCTGCTCAGGCGCCTGGTTCTGCCGCGGATGCGGGCTCTGGCGCCCCGCCGCGAGGCGGGCGAGGAGGCCGCGGCTAGGGCCTTCGCCTCGCTCCACCGGATGAGCGCGCTGGTCAACCTCCTGCAGATGCTCGCGCTCGCCGTGGTGCTGATCGGGCTCGCCGCATGAGGGCCGCGCGCCGCCCCCCCGCTTCGCCCCTTGCGTGGCCGCGCCGGCGCCGGCGCCGATCCCGCCGCGTCGGCGAGGCCGCCGGCTTTCTCGCTCGGCCGGCGGCGGGCGAGGCGCCTCCCTTCTGGAAGCGCAAGACCCTGGCCGAGATGAGCCGCGAGGAGTGGGAGTCGCTCTGCGACGGCTGCGCCCGCTGCTGCCTGATCAAGCTCGAGGACGCGGACAGCGGCGAGATCCTGTTCACCAACGTCGCCTGCCGGCTGTTGCATCCCGGGACCTGCCGGTGTACCGATTACCCCGACCGCAAACGGCGGGTGCCCGACTGCGTGCAGCTCTCGCCCGAGACGATCGGAAGCCTGGCCTGGCTTCCGGCCACCTGCGGCTACCGGCTCGTCCACGAGGGCAAGGCCCTCTACTGGTGGCACCCCCTCGTCTCGGGCGATCCGAACACCGTCCATGAGGCCGGGATCTCGGTCCGCGGCCGGGTGGTGAGCGAGGACGACGCCCGCGACCCCGAGGCGCACGTCGTCGAGTGGGCGAAGTGAGCCCGGAAAGCCGTTTCTTCGAGGAGACCGATGGCCATGAGTGACGCGCCCCCCCTGTTCGCCGGCATCAACGCCGCCGTGCTCACGCCGCTCAAGGACGACCTTTCGCCCGACCACACCATGCTGGTGCGCCACTGCCGGTGGCTGTTGGACAACGGCTGCGACGGCCTCGGCATCCTCGGCACCACCGGCGAGGCCAACTCGTTCTCGATGCGCGAGCGGATCGACATCATCGAAGCGGTGGTCAAGGCCGACGTTCCGACCGACAGGCTGATGCCCGGCACCGGCTGCTGCTCGCTCACCGAGTCGGTAACGCTGACCCGGGTGGCGCTGGAGGCGGGGTGCAAGGGGGTGCTGATGCTGCCGCCCTTCTACTACAAGAACGTCAGCGACGACGGCCTCTTCGCCTACTTCTCCACGGTCATCGAGCGGGTGGCCGACCCCAAGGCGCGGGTCTATCTCTATCACTTCCCGCAGATGTCGGCGGTGCCCTTCAGCCACGACCTCATCGAGCGGCTCTTGAGGGCCTTTCCCGGGGTGGTCCGGGGGGTGAAGGACAGCTCCGGCGACGTCGCCAACATGAAGGCGATGGTCGCCCGCTTCCCCGGCTTCGAGGTCTACACCGGCTCCGACGAGTTCCTCCTGCCGCTCTTGCGCGCCGGCGGGGCGGGCGGCATCACCGCGGCGAGCAACATCAACTGCCGGGTCGGGGCCAAGGTGTTCGCGGGCTTCAAGTCGCCCGAGGCCGACCGCCAGCAGGAGATCCTCACCGCCACCCGGCGGGTCACCACCTCGGTGCCGCCGATCTCCGGGCTCAAGGAGATCATGGCCCGCATCACCGGCATCGCCGGCTGGCGGAACATCCGCCCGCCGCACCTCCGGCTGGCCAGGGAGAAGGCCGACGAGCTCTACGCCAAGCTCCTCACCACCGGAGTCGAGCTTCCGAAGGCGGCCTGAAACCCGTTCGCCCAATTCCCCGCTTTCGTCGTCATTCCGGCCGGAGCGAAGCGGAGAGCCGGAATCCAGGGAGTTCCAGGATACCGCTTGCGCGGGTATGACGAGGAAAGTCCCGGCGAGAGCCGGGAGCCTCGCGACTTGGCATGAGCCGCGCCGGCCAGGGCTTGCCGCCTCAATCTCAATCTCAATCTCAATCTCAACCTTAGCCTCAGCCCCCGCCCGCGCCCCGGCGCGAGAGGTTGACCAGCGCCAGCCCGGCCAGCACCAGCGTCGCAGCGGCCCAGATCCAGGCTGAGTAGCGCTCGCCGAAGAGGCCGATGCCCCAGGCGATGCCGGTCAGCGTCACCACGTAGGAGGCCTGGCTCGAGTAGACCGGCCCGGCCCGGCGCATCAGCGCGAAGTAGACGACGAAGGCGGCGCCGGTGACCAAGGCCTGCGCCAGCACCAGGGCGGCGGCGAAGCCCGAGGCCGACCACAGCGGGAAGAAGCTGCCGCTCAGCGCCATCGCCGGCGCCAGCCCCAGCGCCGAGCCCGCCATCATGCCCGCGGCCAGCGCCAGCGAGTCCGCCCCCTCGGGCCGGAAGCGGGCGACGATGATATGCGTCAGGGCGTAGATCGTCGGGGTGAGGAAGCCCATCGCCGCCCACAGGGCCATCCCGGCCGTGGGCAGGCTCCCCTTGGGCAGGACGATCATCAGCGCGCCGGCGAAGCCGAGCGCGATCCCGAGCGTGCGCTTGAGCTCCGCCCGCTCGATGCCGACCGCCAGGCTGAGGGCATAGGTGATGAACGGCACGGTGGTGATCTCGACCGACATCACCCCGGCCGGGATGTGGCGGAGCGCGTAGAGGGCGAACATGTTGGGAAGCCAGAGGCCGAAGGTCCCGGTGGCGAGGTAGTAGCCGAGGAAGCCGGGCTTCAGCGGCGGCAGGCGCCCCCGCCGCCACGAGACCGCCAGCAGCACCAGGAAGGCGCCGAGCGACTGCCAGAAGATGAAGCCGAGCGGCGGGATGCCGGCCTCGGCGGCGAGCTTGCCGAAAGGCGGGGTCAGGCCCCACAGGCTCCCGAGCGCGAGGAGAAGCGCGACCGGCAGCAAACTCGTCCGCAGGCCCCGGAGGCCGGCGGCAAGGCGGGTGGCGTCGCCCATCGGCCCCGGTTCTAGAGCATATCCCGGCCAAGTTGAACCGGCGCGTCAGGCCATGCCGGGCGCCGGTTGCGCCGGCCGCCCGGCGAAGGTATCACTGTCGGCATGGACGCCTCGGTCCCCGGCGGCGATCCGCTGGCGCCGCGGTTCCGCGACGACACGCTGTACGTGAACGGGAGCGCCGTCGCCGTCCGCTGGCGGCTGGACCGGCGGGCCCGGCGCGTGCGGCTCAGCGTCGATCCGCGCGAGGGCTCCGTGATCGTCACCCTGCCGCTCCGCACCGCCCGCCGCCGGGGCGAGGAGTTCCTGCTCCAGCACGCCGGCTGGGTGGCCGGCCGGATCGAGGCCCTGCCGCCCCGCGTGCCCTTCCGGCACGGCGCCTCGCTCCCCGTACTCGGCCGCGAGACGGTGATCTGCCACGCCCCAGGGGCCCGGCGCGGGGTGTGGTGCGAGGCGGGCGAGATCCGGGTGAGCGGCGCCGGCGAGCACCTCGCCCGGCGGGTGACGGACTGGCTCAAGCGCCAGGCGCTGGCCGAGATCGGACCCAAGGCCCACGCCATGGCCGCGAGCCTGGGGCGCAAGGTGCGGCGCGTATCCGTGCGCGAGATGCGCTCGCGCTGGGGAAGCTGCTCGGTCAAGGGCGACCTCGCCTTCTGCTGGCGGCTGATGCTGGCCCCGGGCTGGGTGCTCGACTACGTGATCGCCCACGAGGTCGCCCACCTCGCCCACATGAACCACGGTCCCCGCTTCTGGCGCACCGTCCAGGGACTGGTCGGCGACATCGACCGCCCGCGCGCGTGGCTCCGCCGGCACGGGAACGCGCTCCACCGCTACGGCTGAAAGCCGCGGCGATGGCGGAGGCCCGCGACTTCGCGAGGATCGTGCTGCTCGCGGCGGTGGTCGCCTTCGGGCCGATCACGACCGACCTCTATCTTCCCTCGCTCCCCTCGATGAAGGCGGCGCTGGCGGCCGACACCGCCGCCGTGCAGCTGACGCTGAGCGTCTATCTCGTCGGCTTCGCCTGCGCCCAACTGGTGATCGGGCCGCTCTCCGACCGCTTCGGCAGGCGCCCGGTGCTGCTCTCGGGCATCGGCCTCTACGTGCTCGCCTCGATCGCCTGCGCGCTCGCCCCCGGCATCGCCAGCCTGGTCGCGCTCCGCTTCCTGCAGGCGCTCGGCGCCTGCAGCGGGGCGGTGCTGGGGCGGGCCATCGTCCGCGACCTCTACGGGCGCGAGCGGGCGGCGCGCGTGCTCGCCTACATGGGAACGGTGATGGCCCTCGCCCCCGCCCTCGCCCCCTTCCTCGGCGGCATCCTCGAGGTCGCCTTCGGCTGGCGCTCGAACTTCGTGGCGATGGCGGCGCTGGGAATCGCGGTCGGGGTCGCGGTCTTCGCCCGCCTGGCCGAGAGCAACCCCCACCCCGATGCCGAGGCGCTCCGCCCCGGGCGGCTCGCCGGCAACTACCTCCGCCTCCTCGGCAACGGCGCCTATCGCGCCTATGTCGCCATCGTCGCCGCGAGCTTCGCCGGGCTCTTCGCCTGGATCTCGGGCGCCGCCTTCGTGCTGATCGAAACCTTCGGCGTCGCCCCCGACCGCTTCGGCTTCTACTTCCTGTGGTGCGTCGCCGGCTACATGGTGGGGAGCTTCGGCAGCGGCCGGCTCACGCTTCGGGTCGGGCTCGACCGCATGATCCTCGCCGGGGCGCTGGTGCAGGCGGCGGCCGGGCTGCTGCTCCTCGGCGCCACCCTCGGCGGCATCGGCGGGATCTACGGGGTGGTGGGGCCGGTCACGCTCTACCT
This sequence comes from Pseudomonadota bacterium, assembly GCA_016202695.1. Lineage (GTDB taxonomy): Bacteria > Pseudomonadota > Alphaproteobacteria > JACQOE01 > JACQOE01 > JACQOE01. The sequence goes on from JACQOE010000092.1 coordinate 70,458, forward strand.
CGCCGGCTGCGGGCTCACCCTCCCCAACGGGCTCGCCGCCGCGGTCGGGCCGTTCCCGCGCATGGCCGGGGCGGCCTCGGCGCTGCTCGGCTTCAGCCAGATGGCGGCGGGCGCGCTGGCCGGCTATCTGGTCGGCCGGCTCTACGACGGCACCGGGCGCTCGCTCGCGCTCGTGGTGGCGGCGGCGGGCGCCGCCTCGCTCCTCGCCTTCGCGCTCAGCCGCCGGGACCGAGCCCGGGAAGCGGCCGGGGCGGCAGGCCGCGGTGGGCCGCGGCCATGAGGTCGTGCCACAGCCGGGCGGGCAGGCTTCCGCCCGTCACCTCCTTCATCGGCGCGCCGTCGTCGTTGCCGATCCACACCCCGGCCACGTAGTCGGCGCTGTAGCCGACGAACCAGGCATCGCGGTAGGACTGGGTGGTGCCGGTCTTGCCGGCGACCGCCCGCCCGTCGAGGCGCGCCGCCCGGCCGGTGCCCCATTCGACCGCCGCGTGCAGCATGTCGTTGATCGCCGCCACCTCGCGGGGGGCGACCACGCGGCCCGGCCCCGAGCCCCGGCGGCGGTGCAGCACCCGTCCCTCGCGGTCGCGCACCTCGACGATGCCGTAGGGCCACACCCCCGAGCCGCCGTTGGCGAAAGGGGCGAAGGCGCCGACCATCTCGATCAGGCTCACCTCGCTCGTCCCCAGCGCGAGCGAGGGACCGGGGCGCAGCGTGGCGGTGATGCCGAGGCGGCGGGCGACCTCGGCGACGCGCGCACCGCCGGCGCGCTGCATGACCCGCACCGCGACCGAGTTGAGCGAGCGGGCCATGGCCTCGCGGGCGGTGACCTCGCCGAGATAGCGTTCGTCGAAGTTCTCCGGCCGCCAGCCGTCGATCGTGATCGGCGCGTCGAGGAGGCGCGTCTCGGGGGTGAGCCCCCGCTCGGCGGCGGCGAGGTAGACGAAGGGCTTGAAGGCCGAGCCCGGCTGGCGGAGCGCCTGGGTGGCGCGGTTGAACTGGCTCTCGCCGTAGTCGCGCCCGCCGACCATGGCCCGGACCGCGCCGTCGGGAGCCATCGCCACGATTGCCCCCTCGCCCGCCCGAAGCTCGCGCCCCGGGCGGGCGAGCGCCGTCTCGACCAGCGCCTCGGCCCGGGCCTGAAGTCGCGCATCGAGCGTGGTGACGACAACAAGGTCGCGGGGCCCGCCACCGACATACTCGTCGAGCTGGTCGAGCACCCAGTCGCCGAAGTGCCGCGCGCTCGGACCCGACGCCTGGCTCGGGGCGGCGCGGCCGGGGCGAACCGCCGCCGCCTGGCGCGCGTCGAGGTATCCGGCGGCGAGCATGTTGGCGAGCACCTGACGGGTGCGCCGCTCGGCCCGGGCGGGATCGCCGAGCGGGTTGTAGGCCGAGGGCGCCTTGAGGAGCCCGGCGATCATCGCCGACTGCCAGATGTCGAGGCGGGCGGCGGGGCGGCCGAAATAGCGCCGGGCGGCGGCGTCAACCCCGTAGGCGCCGGCGCCCAGGTAGACGCGGTTGAGGTAGAGGGTAAGGATCTGGTCCTTGCTGAACCGGCGCTCGAGCCAGAGCGCGAGCAGCACCTCCTGGACCTTGCGCTTGAGCGTGCGCTCGGGCGTGAGGAAGAGGTTCTTGGCCAGCTGCTGGGTGATGGTGCTGCCGCCGGCGACCACGCGCCCGGCGCCGAGGTTGGCAAGCAGCGCCCGGGCGATGCCGATGGGATCGAGGCCGAAGTGGGAGTAGAAGCGCCGGTCCTCGGTGGCGAGCACCGCCGCGGGCAGAGCGGGGGGAAGGTCGGCAAGCCTGACCGGTTCGCCGTAGAGGTCGCCGTAGGTCGCGATCACCCCGCCGTCGGCGGCCAGCAGGGTGACGCTCGGGCGGCGGGTGGCGGCGATCGCGGCGTCGATGTCGGGAAGGCCATAGGCGTAAGTCGCGACGAGCGCGGCCAGTCCGACCAGCGCCCAGACCGCCCCGACCGCCCCCCAGAGGACGATCCGGCCGAGGATGCCGCGCCCGCCCTTCGCCCGCCGCCCCTTCGCCCCCGCTCGGGGCCCGGGCTCGCTGGGGCTGCGGCGTCGGCGGGCCATCCGGGACGGCGGCTCAGACGTCGAGGTTCACGACCTTGAGGGCGTTCCGCTGGATGAACTCGCGCCGCGGCTCGACCACGTCGCCCATCAGGGTGGAGAAGAGGTCGGCGGCCTCGTCGACATGCGCGACCTTCACCTGCAGGAGCGAGCGGCTGTTGGGATCGAGGGTGGTCTCCCAGAGCTGCTCCGGATTCATCTCGCCCAGGCCCTTGTAGCGCTGGATGCTCACCCCCTTGCGGCCGAGCTCGAGCACCGCGTCGAGGAGCGAGATCGGCCCGGTCACCCGGTACTCCTTGTCCCTGGCCTTGAGCGTCGAGGGGCGGGCGTAGAACGCCTGGAGCTCCGCCGCCATCTCGTCGAGCTTGCGCGCCTCGCCGCTGCGCACCAGGGCGCCGTCGATCACGTGGCGCTCGGGCACGCCGCGATGCACCCGGCTGAACACCATCGCGCCGTCGGCCGTGGTTTCGCCCTTCCAGCCCCGCTCCGCCGCCGCCAGCAGGGCGTCCACCTGGCGCGCGATCCACACCGAGGTCGCAGTCGCGCGCCCGGGATCGGCGACGATGTCGGGCTTGAAGGCGCCGAGGATCGCCGCCCGCTGGGCAATCTCGAGCGGCACGCGCTGGGTGAGCGGGATCAGGAGCTGGCGGGCGGCGCGCGCCCGCTCGACCCGGGTGCGCAGGTCCGCGCCCGCCACCTGGTTGCCGGCGTGCTCGACCAGCACCGCCTCGGCGAGGCCCTCGTCGATCAGGAAGTCCTCGAGCGCGCGCTCGTCCTTGAGGTAGCGCTCGGCGCTTCCGCGCTTGACCCGGAAGAGCGGCGGCTGAGCGATGTAGAGGTGGCCGCGCTCGATCAGCTCGTGCATCTGACGATAGAAGAAGGTGAGCAGGAGCGTGCGGATGTGGCTTCCGTCCACGTCGGCGTCGGTCATGACGATGATCTTGTGGTAGCGAAGCCTGGCGATGTCGAAGTCCTCGCGCCCGATGCCGGTCCCCAGGGCGGTGATCAGGGTGCCGATCTCGGCCGAGGAGAGCATCTTGTCGAAGCGGGCGCGCTCGACGTTGAGGATCTTGCCGCGCAGCGGCAGGATCGCCTGGAACACCCGGTTGCGGCCCTGCTTGGCCGAGCCCCCGGCCGAGTCGCCCTCGACGATGAACAACTCGCTCTTCGCCGGATCGCGCTCCTGGCAGTCGGCGAGCTTGCCGGGGAGATTGGAGACGTCGAGCGCGCCCTTGCGGCGGGTGAGCTCGCGGGCCTTGCGCGCGGCCTCTCGCGCGGCCGCCGCCTCGACCACCTTGGCGATCACCCGGCGCGCCTCCTGGGGATGCTCCTCGAACCACTCGCCGAGCCGCTCGCCGACCAGCCCCTCGACCGCCGGGCGGACCTCGGAGGAGACCAGCTTGTCCTTGGTCTGGGACGAGAACTTGGGGTCCGGCACCTTGATCGACAGCACGCAGGTCAGCCCCTCGCGGGCGTCGTCGCCCGAGAGCTGCACCCTCTCCTTGCGGGCGACGCCCGACTGGGCGGCATAGGCGTTGACCGAGCGCGTGAGCGCGGCGCGGAAGCCGGCGAGGTGGCTGCCGCCGTCGCGCTGCGGGATGTTGTTGGTGAAGCACAGCATGGTCTCGTGGTAGCTGTCGTTCCATTGCAGCGCGCAGGCGACGGCGATGCGGTCGCGCTCGCCGGCGATCACCACGGTGGGATGGAGCGCGGTCTTCGAGCGGTCGAGGTATTTGACGAACGCCTCGACCCCGCCCTCGTAATGGAGCTCGACGACCTTGGCCTCGACGTGGCGGTCGTCGACGAGGGTGATCTTGGCCTGCGAGTTGAGGAAGGCCAGCTCGCGCAAGCGGTGCTCGATCAGGGCGAAGTCGAAGTCGACGATCGAGAAGACCTTGCGCGAGGGCAGGAACGTCACCTCGGTGCCGGTGCGCGGGCGCCCGTCGGTGGCGGTGCCGGCGTCGCCGACCACCGCCAGCGGCGCCTCGGGCTTGCCGTCATGGAAGCGCATGAAGTGCTCGGCGCCATCGCGCCAGATGCGAAGATCGAGGGTCTCGGAGAGCGCGTTGACCACCGAGACCCCGACCCCGTGCAGCCCGCCCGAGACCTTGTAGCTGCTTCTCTGGGTGAACTTGCCGCCAGCGTGCAGCAGGGTCATCACCACCTCGGCCGCCGAGACGCCCTCCTCCTCGTGGATGTCGACCGGGATGCCGCGGCCGTTGTCGGTCACCGTGACCGAGCCGTCGCCGTTGAGCACCACCGAGATGGTGTCGCAGTAGCCGGCCATGACCTCGTCGATGGCGTTGTCCACCACCTCGTAGACCATGTGGTGCAGGCCCGAGCCATCGTCGGTGTCGCCGATGTACATGCCCGGGCGCTCGCGCACCGCGTCGAGGCCGCGCAGCACCTTGATGTCGCGCGAGGTGTAGGCGTCGGTGCGCTGGCGTTCGGCGGTCGAGCGGGTCATCGGCGGCTAGCCCGGGCTCGCGGCCTGCGCCTCGGGCGTGAGCGTCGAGTCGCGCACGGCGAAGAACTGCGCCGCCCCGTCGAGCGGCGCGAAGGTGGCGATCTCGGTCCCGCTCAGCCACGCCTGCGCGCCGAGCGCGACGAGCTCGTCGAAGAGGGCGGCAAGGCGGCGCCGGTCGAGATGGGCGGCGATCTCGTCGAGGAGGAGGATCGGGGTGACCCCGCGCTCGAGGGCGCGAAGGCGGGCGTTGGCCAGCACGATCGAGACCAGCAGCGCCTTCTGCTCGCCGGTCGAGCAGGCCGCCGCCGGCTCGCCCCGCTCGAGATGCACGACCTTGAGGTCGCTGCGCTGCGGCCCGGCGAGCGCGGTCCCGGCCTCGGCGTCGCGCGCGCGGCCCGCCCGCAGCGCGTCGCGGAAGCGCTCCTCGGCAGCGAGCGCGGGCATCGCCTCGAGCCCGGCCTCGATCTCGCCGGCGAGCGAGAGGGAGGCGGCCGGGAAGGCGCCCGCGGCCGAGGTCGCGGCCCGGTTGAGGCGGTCCACCGCATCCACCCGCGCCGCCGCCACCGCCACCCCGTTCGCGGCCATCGTCTCCTCGAGCGCCGAAAGCCAGTCGCCGTCGGCCGGGCGCCCCGCCTCCCGCCCCTCGCGCAGCAGGCGCTGGCGCTGGCGCAGCGCCCCCTCGTAGGCCGCCAGCCGGCCGGCGTGCCCGGGATCGAGGGCCCCGACCAGCCGGTCGAGGAAGCGCCGGCGGGCGCCCGGGGCGTCGAGGAACAGCCGGTCCATCGCCGGCGTGATCCAGACCGCGCTCACGCTCTCGGCGAGGGCCGCCTGGCCGCCGGCGCGCGCCCCGTTGACCCGAACGACGCGGCGCTCGGCCAGCCGCTCGCCCGCCTCCGGCTCGCCCTCGGCGACGACCTCGACCCCGGTGCCGAGCTCGACCCGGCCGTCGGGCGTGTCCACGCTCGCCGCCACCGCCCAGGCGACGCCGCCCGGGAGCGCCGGCAGGGGCGCGCCCCCGGGCGGCCGGAAGCGCACCTCGGCCAGCCGCGCCCCACGCAGGCCCCGGCCCGGGACCAAGAACGAAACCGCCTCGAGGAGATTGGTCTTGCCGGCGCCGTTCGGCCCGGCGAGCACGACGGGACCGCCGTCGAGCGCGAGGCGAAGCCGGCGGTAGGAGCGGAAGTCGGTGAGATCCAGCCGCACGACCGCGAGCCACCCGCCCCGCGCCGGGCGGGCGCGGGCGGAGGACGCGGTCGATGGTCGAGTGAGGACGGCCTCTCTCACACCCGCATCGGCATCAAGACGTAGAGCGCGCTCGCGTCGCCCGAGTCGTGCACCACGGTGGGCGAGGTAGAATCGGCCATCACGAAGCGCGCGGTTTCGCCGTGGATCTGTTGCGTGATGTCCAAGAGGTAGCGCGAGTTGAAGCCGATCTCGATGTGGCTGTCCGAGTACTTGACCTCGATCTCCTCGACCGCGCTGCCCGACTCCGGGCTGTGGGCGGAGAGCGTCAGCCCGCCCTGATCCAGGGTCAGCTTGATCGCCCGCGACTTCTCGGTGGAGATGGCGGACACCCGGTCGACGGCGGCGGTGAAGTCGCGGCACTTGACCTCGAGCAGCTTGTCGTTGCCGGCGGGGATCACCCGCTCGTAGTCGGGGAAGGTGCCGTCGATGAGCTTGGAGGTCAGGACCGCGCCGTCGAAGGCGAACCGGATCTTGGTGTTGGACAGGCTGACGAGGATGGTGTCGCTCGCCTCCTCGATGAGCTTGCGCAGCTCGCCGACCGTCTTGCGCGGGACGATCACCCCGGGCAGGTGCTTGGCGCCCTCGGGCAGCGGCAACTGGACCCGGGCGAGACGGTGGCCGTCGGTGGCGACCGCCCGCAGCACCGGCGTCCCCTCCTGCTCGGCGGCGTGCAGGTAGATGCCGTTGAGGTAGTAGCGGGTCTCCTCGGTCGAGATGGCGAAGCGGGTGCGGTCGATGAGCGACCTCATGTCGGCCGGGGAGAGGCCGAAGGAGTGCGGCAGCTTGCCCTCGCTCATCACCGGGAAGTCGGAGGGCGGAAGGCAGGCGAGGCGGGTCTTGAAGCGGCCGGAGCGCAGGTTGAGCTGGCCCTCGTCGTCGCCGGTGGCGAGCTCCACCTGCGCCCCCTCGGGGAGCCTGCGGACGATCTCGTAGAGGGTGTGCGCCGGCGCCGTGGTCGCGCCCTCGCCGCTCACCTCGGCGGCGAGCGACTCGACGATGGCGATGTCCATGTCGGTGGCGGTCAGGCTCAGGCGGCCGGCCTTCGCCTCGACCAGGACGTTGGACAGAATCGGGATCGTGTTGCGGCGCTCGACCACGCTCTGCACGTGGCCGAGCGACCTGAGGAGGGCGGCGCGTTCGATGGTGAGTTTCATCGGATCGATGTCACCGGAGCTGTGGACGGGGCCTTCGGTTTCGACGTTCGCATTCCTCGCCAGAGACGCTCCGACCACGGGCCGGACGCCATGTCCGGGGCCAGTCCTGGTCCGTTCGACGGGGGTCGGGACGGAGCCTTTCGGCCCGGCCCCGAAAGGGACCGGCTAGTATAGCAAAGGCGCTTGCGGCCGTAAGCTTTTTCCGTGCCGGAAGGGGCCCCCGGAACCGTCCCGCCGGAGGCCCTTCGGGAGGCCGTCGAGGAGCCCCGCGGGGGGCGCCTCAACTCTCCAGCATCCGGCGCAGAAGCTCGAAGTCCTCGGCGAAGCCGGCCTCGCGCTCGAGGAACTCCTCGACCCGCTTGACCGCGTGCATCACCGTGGTGTGGTCGCGCCCGCCGAACTTGCGCCCGATCTCGGGAAGCGAGCGGGCGGTGAGCTGCTTGGCCAGGTACATGGCCACCTGGCGGGGCCTCGCCACCGCCCGGGCGCGGCGCGCCGAGTGCATGTCGGCGAGGCGGATGTTGTAGTGCTCGGCCACCCGCTTCTGGATCTCCTCGATGGTGAGGCGCCGGTCGTTGGCCCTGAGGATGTCGTGCAGGACCTCCTGGGTGGTCTCGAGCGTGATCGGCCGGCCGACCAGCTGGGCGTGGGCGATCACCCGATTGAGCGCCCCCTCCAGCTCGCGCACGTTGGCGGTGATCTTGTGGGCCAGGAATTCGAGCACCTTGACCGGGACCGCGACCTTGTTCTGCTCGACCTTGGCCTGCAGGATTCCCAGCCTCAGCTCGTAGGTGGTGGCGTGGATGTCGGCCACCAGGCCGCAGCCGAGCCGCGAGCGCAGCCGCTCCTCCATGCCCTCGAGATCCGAGGGCGACTTGTCGGCCGAGATCACGATCTGCCGGCCCATGTCGATGAGGGCGTTGAAGGTGTGGAAGAATTCCTCCTGGGTGGAGTCTTTTCCGCTGATGAACTGGACGTCGTCGATCATCAGCACGTCGACCGAGCGGAACTGGTCCTTGAAGTCCATCGTGCTCTTATCGCGCAGCGCCCGGATGAACCGGTACATGAACTTCTCGGCCGAGAGGTAGACGACGCTGCGCGCCGGATCGCGCTCGCGGATCTCCCAGGCGACGGCGTGCATCAGGTGGGTCTTGCCCAGCCCGACGCCGGCGTAGAGGAAGAGCGGATTGAAGGGCATGCCGCGGGCCTCGGCCACGCGCCGCGCGGCGGCATAGGCGAACTCGTTGGGCTTGCCGACGACGAAATTGGCGAAGGTGAGGCGGGGATCGAGCGGGGCGCCGATCTCGCCCGTCGCCTCGGCACCATGGGGACGGGGCCGCCCCGGCCCGGCCTCCGCCGGGGCGCCGGCGCGGGCCGGCACGGCGGCCGGCACCACCGGCGCCTCGATCCCGCCGCCGCCCGCGACGACGGCGAAGTCGACCGCCCGGACGGCCGGGTCCTCCCTCGCCCAGAGGCTGCGGATGAGATCCCCGTAGTGGGCCTTCACCCAGTCGCACAGGAAGCGGGTGGGGACGCCGATCCGCACCTCGCCGGCCCCGACCCCGACCAGGGTCGTCGGCTTCAGCCAACTCTTGAACGCCGCCTCGCCCACCTCGGCCCGGAGCTGGCCGCGGATGCGCGTCCACCGCAGGTTTGCGTCCTCGGTCATGAGGTCGTCGATCCTTTCGTTCCCGGCCACCGGCGCCCGACGGCCCGAACCGCCCCGCCTGCCGAGCGGGGGCGCGAACCCGGCACCGGCGGCCCGCCGTGCCATGCGTCCTTCGGCACGCGGTCCGCACCCTGGCGGCACCCTCTCCCGAACCCGACCATCGACCCGCGACTTCCCCTCACCTCGAGCGGCGCGACTCGCCGGTCGCGCTCATCATTTCGGCTTTATTTTCCATGGTCCGGTTTGCGACCTTGGCATTGCTTCGAGTCGCTCCTCCTCGACCTCCCTCGCCGTTCGTTTCGGCCCCGGTCGGACGCCGGCCCGCCATCCCGCCCGGGACCGGGAAGCGATGGAAATCCTCGCTCCACCATGGCGCCCTCGCCGGCGGCGGTCGGCGAGGCGCCCGCGACGCTCGCGGCCGGCCACGGCGTCGGAATCTCGCCGCGTGAGAACCGCAAATGCTCGCAAGTAATAACCTCCCAATCTAGCAAGTAAATCGTTAAGTATCAAAATCAAAGCACAACAACGGAAAAACAAACCACATTGGGATCGCCGCGCCACGGCTTCCCTGCCTAACCAAAGGAAAATCTACTTACCGAACCCCCAAATCTGAGGCCACCGGTTACTTCCGGTTCCCCGAACTTGTCTTTGACCTCAGACCGATCTTACGAGGCGTAACCTTAAACCGAAGGGCGCCCTTTGACAACGTGACCGAATCGCGAACAGGAGCGATTTCAACCTTCGGCTGCCCTCTCGCCTGCCCGCCTCCCGCGCCGGCCGCGACCGCTCTCCCGGGCGAGGGCCGAAGGCCGGCCTAGGGCGCGGCAGCCGGCGCCTGCAGGGCCTTGATCCGGGCGGAGAGGCGCGAAAGGGTGCGGGCGGAGGTATTACGATGCACCAGCCCCTTGCTGACGCCCCGCATCAGCTCCGGCTGGGCGAGGCGGAACGCCGCCACCGCCTGCTCCTTGTCGCCGGCGGCGATCGCCGCCTCGACGCGCTTGAGGAAGGTCCGGATGCGGCTCAGGCGCGCGTGGTTGACGACCGTGCGCTTCTCGGCGCGCCGGTGGCGTTTCTTCGCGGAGGGGTGATTCGCCATGTCTCTCGTATCGCTGGTCTCGTTCCGGCCGGAGCGGGGCTCGGTCGCGGAGGCAGGCGGTTATAGTCGCCGCCGCCCGACCCGTCAAGGTTGGCGGCGGGCCGCGCCGGCACCGTCAGCGGTTGGTGAAGTTGGGCTGGCGTTTCTCGACGAAGGCGGCCATGCCCTCCTTCTGATCCTCGGTGGCGAAGGTGGCGTGGAACAGCCGCCGCTCGAAGCGGATGCCCTCGGCGAGCGTGGTCTCAAAGGCGCGGTTGACCGACTCCTTGATCATCATCGCCACCGGGCGCGACATCTCGGCGATGCGCTCGGCGAGCTTGATCGCCTCGTCGAGGAGCTTGTCGGCGGGCACCACCCGGGCCACCAGCGAGGCGCGCTCGGCTTCCTCCGCCTCCATCGTGCGCCCGGTCAGGCACATCTCCATCGCCTTGGCCTTGCCGACCGCCCGCACCAGCCGCTGGGTGCCCCCGGAGCCGGGCATGGTGCCGAGCGTGACCTCCGGCTGGCCGAACTTCGCGCCGTCGGCGGCGATGACGATGTCGCACATCATCGCCAGCTCGCAGCCGCCGCCGAGCGCGTACCCGGCGACCGCGGCGATCGTCGGCTTGCGGCAGCGGCTCACCGCCTCCCAGCCGCGGGTGACGAAGTCGGCCATGAAGACATCGATGTAGGTGCGGTCCTTCATCTCCTTGATGTCCGCCCCGGCGGCGAACGCCTTGTCGTCGCCGGTGATCACGATCGCGCCCACGGCGTCGTCGGCCTCGAACTCGGCCAGCGCCCGCTCGAGCTCGGCGACGAGCGCCGCCGAGAGGGCGTTCAGCGCCTTCGGACGGTGGAGCGTGATCAGCCCGACCGGGCCGCGTTTCTCGACGATCAGGGTCTCGAAGACCATGCCGTGTTTCCTCCGCGGTTGAATCGCCCGCCGCCGGGCGCCCGCACCGACGCCCCCGGCAGAAAGGTGTTAGCTGGGCACCCGCGCCGCCCGGTCAAGGGTCGCCAGCCGGTTTATGCTGCGGCGCAGCATGGGCGGCGACTCTAGATCAGCGCTGGCGCCGGGAACAGAAAAAAGTGGCGCGCCCCCCCTGCACCAGCCGGCGGATGCCGCCGGTCCTGGTGGGGTCGCAGTCGCAACCCGGGCACGGCTGGCCCTCGCGGTCGTAAACCGCGAATCGGTGCTGGAAGTAGCCGAGCTCGCCCGAGGGCCGGACATGATCGCGCAGGCTCGATCCCCCGGCGGCGATCGCCTCGCCGAGCACCGCCTTGATCGCGGCCACCAGGCGCGCCGCCCGCGCCCCCGCCACCGAGCCGGCACCGCGGCGGGGCGAGATGCCGGCCCGGAACAGGCTCTCCGAGGCATAGATGTTGCCGAGCCCGGCCACCACCCGCTGATCGAGGAGGAGCGCCTTGATCGGCGCCCGGCGGCCGCGGAGCGCCCGCGACAGGGTTTCGGCGTCGAACCCCCCGTCGAACGGCTCGAGTCCGAGCCGGGCGAGGAGGGGATGGGTATCGAGCGCCGCCGCCCGCGCCCACGCCATCAGCCCGAATCGGCGCGGGTCGCTGTACGAGACCGCCGCCCCCGCGGCGGTGATCAGGCGCAGGTGCTCGTGGCGCGCCGGCGGCGAATCGGGCGAGCCGACCAGAAGGCGCCCCGACATGCCAAGATGCACGATCAGCGCCCCGCCGTCATCGAGGTGCCAGAGCATGTACTTCCCGCGCCGGGCGATCCTCTGGACGCGCCGGCCCTCGAGCCGGCGCGCGAGGCCGGCGGGGAAGGGCGCGCGGAGATCGGCCCGGCGCAGCAGGACGCGCGCGATCTCCCGGCCTTCGAGCACCGGGCGGAGGCCGCGGCAGACGGTTTCGACCTCGGGCAGTTCGGGCATGCGCGCCTTTCCCTCGCTTGGCGCGGACGAGGGCCGCGCCCGCGGGCGCCAGAACATAGCGCCCCGCCCGGGCCTGCGCTATCTTCCGGCCATGTCCGGACGCCCGCCGCGGCCCGCCCCCTCGGGCCACACCCATTTCGGTTTCCGCACCGTCGCCGAGTCCGCGAAGCCCGCCCTGGTCCGGGGCGTCTTCGACAGCGTCGCCACCCGCTACGACCTGATGAACGACCTCATGAGCCTCGGCGTCCATCGGCTGTGGAAGGCGGTGCTCCTCGATGCCCTGAACCCCCGTCCGGGGATGCGGCTGGTCGACGTCGCCGGCGGCACCGGCGACGTGTCCCTCGGCTTCCTCGCCCGCGGCGGAGGCGCGGCGGTGATCGTGGACCTGACGCCGGCGATGCTGGCGGTCGGGCGGGCGCGGGCCGGCGAGCGGGGCCTCGGCGCCGGCCTCGGATTCGTCTGCGGCGATGCCGAGGCGCTGCCGCTCGCCGACATGACCGCCGACGCCTACACCATCGCCTTCGGGCTGCGCAACGTCACCCGCATCGCCCGGGCGCTGGCCGAGGCGCGGCGCGTGCTTAAGCCCGGCGGGCGCTTCCTCTGCCTGGAGTTCTCGCGCGTGGTGCTGCCCGCCCTCGCCGGGCTCTACGAGCGCTACTCGTTTGCCGTGCTCCCGCGACTCGGTCGCTGGGTGGCGAGCGACGAGGGCGCCTACACCTACCTCGCGGAAAGCATCCGCCGCTTTCCCCCCCAGGAGGAGCTGGCGGCGCTGATCGCCGGCGCCGGGCTCGAGCGGGTGGGCTACCGCAACCTCTCCGGCGGCATCGCCGCCCTCCACTCGGCCTGGCGGCTCTGAGCGGCGGCGAATCGCGACAGATGTTTCGCCACCTTCGTCATCTCGTTCACCTGCTGGCGATCGCCCGCGCGCTCGCCCGCCACGACGTGGTCTTCGTGCTCGAGGCGCTGAAGGTCGCCCCCGTGGTGGTCGGGCTCGCCCGCCTGGTCTCGCGCCGGGCCGTGCCCTTGGGCCGCGAGGGCGCGCTCCGCCCCGGCCAGAGGCTGGCCAAGGCGCTGCAAGAGCTCGGCCCCAGCTTCATCAAGCTCGGGCAGGCGCTCTCCACCCGCTCCGACCTCCTCGGCGAGGAGTTCGCCGCCGACCTCTCCGAGCTGCAGGACCGCCTTCCCCCCTTTCCCGGAGACGAGGCCCGCCGCAGCGTCGGCGCCGAGCTGGGGGCGCCGGTCGAGTCCCTCTTTTCGGCCTTCGATGAGGCGCCGGTCGCCGCCGCCTCGATCGCGCAGGTCCATCTCGCCGTCACCGGCGAGGGCGAGGAGGTGGCGGTCAAGGTGCTGCGGCCGGGGATCGAGCAGGCGTTCCAGCGCGACCTCGACTTCCTGATGTGGGTGGCGGAGCTGATCGCGCAGACGCAGCCCGCGCTCCGGCGCTTGAAGCCGATCGAGGTGGTCCGCACCTTCGGCGAGACGGTGCGGATGGAGATGGATCTCCGCTTCGAGGCCGCGGCCGCGGTCGAGCTGGCCGAGAACTTCGCCGGCGATCCCACCTTCCGCGTCCCCAGAGTGGACTGGCGGCGGACCGCGCGGCGCGTGCTCACCACCGGGCGCGTCAGGGGCATCCCGGCGGACGAGCGCGAGCGGCTGATCGCCGCCGGGCACGACCCCACCGCGATCCTCGAGCGGGCCGCGGTCAGCTTCTTCAATCAAGTCTTCCGCGACGGTTTCTTCCACGCCGACATGCACCCCGGCAACGTGTTCGTCGAGGCGGGCGGCAACCTGGCGGTGGTCGACTTCGGCATCATGGGCCGGCTCGACCACCGCACCCGCCGCTATCTCGGCGAGATGCTGTCCGGCTTCCTCACCGGCAATTACCGGCGGGTGGCGGAGGTGCACTTCGAGGCCGGCTACGTTCCCCGCCACAAGTCGGTCGATGCCTTCACCCAGGCCGCCCGCTCGATCGGCGAGCCGATCCTGGGCCGGCCGCTGCACGAGATCTCCATCGCCCGGCTCTTGGGCCAGATGTTCGAGATCACCGAGGCGTTCGAGATGGAGACCCAGCCGCAGCTCCTCCTCCTCCAGAAGACCATGCTCACCGCCGAGGGAATCGGCCGGGCGCTCAACCCTGACCTCAATATGTGGCAGCTCGCCCAGCCGCTGATCGAGACCTGGATGCGCGAGACGATCGGACCGGAGGCGCAACTCCGCGACCGGCTGCTCGACGCGCTCGACACCGTCGAGCGACTGCCGCGGCTCCTGTCGGACGCCGAGGCGGCGACTCGCACCCTCGCCGACGCCGGCATCCGCCTCCACCCCGAGACCATGCGCGAGCTCGCCCCTCCCCGCCGCCAACGCCGGAGCCCGGCGGCGGCGCTTTGGGCGCTGGTCATCCTCCTCCTCATCCTCCTCGTTCTGCTGAAGTAGACGGCCCTCCGGCTCGTCTTTCCCGGTTGACGGCAGCGAACGGGCTTGTAGAGTGCGGGTCCAACCTCATAATACAGGGACATGGCGTAATTTTGGGCGCTTTCACAGTGTTGACCGGCCATCGAGTCCTGCTGATCGTCAGCGGCGGCATCGCCGCCTACAAGAGCCTCGATCTGATCCGCCGCCTGCGCGAGGCTGGCGCTGGGGTGCGGACGGTGCTCACCGCCGGGGGGGCGCGATTCGTCACCCCCCTCTCCCTTGCCGCCCTCACCGAGGACAAGGTCTACCAGGACCTGTTCTCGCTCACCGACGAGAGCGAGATGGGGCACATCCGGCTGTCGCGCGAGGCCGACCTGGTGGTGGTGGCTCCGGCGAGCGCCGACCTGATCGCCAAAATGGCGGCCGGGCTCGCCGACGACCTCGCCAGCACCGTGCTGCTGGCCACCGACAAGCCGGTCCTGATCGCCCCGGCGATGAACGTGCGCATGTGGGAGCACGCCGCCACCCGCGCCAACCTCGTCACCCTCGAGGCGCGCGGCATCCATCGGGTCGGGCCGGGCGAGGGGGCGATGGCGTGCGGCGAGTTCGGCATGGGCCGGATGGCCGAGCCCGCCGACATCCTGGCCGCGATCGAGCGCCTGATCGCCGTCCCCGGGGGCGCCGGCCTGAGCGGACGGCGGGCGCTGGTCACCAGCGGCCCGACCTACGAGGCGATCGATCCCGTCCGCTACATCGCCAACCGCTCCTCGGGCAAGCAGGGCCACGCCATCGCCGCCGCGCTCGCCCGGCTGGGGGCCGCGACCGTGCTCGTCTCCGGCCCCACCCTGGAGCCCGACCCGGCCGGCGTGCGGGTGGTGCGCGTCGATTCCGCCCAAGCGATGTTCGACGCCTGCATGCGGGAGATGCCGGTCGATGTCGCGGTCTGTGCGGCGGCGGTGGCCGACTGGCGGGTGGCCGAGCCCAGCCCGACCAAGCTCAAGAAAGGCGAGGCCCTGCCGCCGCCGGTCCTCCGCCTCGCCCCCAACCCGGACATCCTCGCCACCCTTGCCACCCGCGGGCCCGACCGGCCTCGGCTCGTGATCGGCTTCGCCGCCGAAACCGAGGAGGTGACCGCCAACGCCGTCGCCAAGCGCCGGGCCAAGGGCTGCGACTGGGTGGTCGCGAACGACGTCTCGGCCCTCGCCGGCACCTTCGGCGGCGACGACAACACCGTCTCCCTGATCACCGGCGAGGCAGGCGCGCCGCGGATCGAGAGCTGGCCGAAGCTGCCCAAGCGGGTGGTCGCCGAGCGCCTCGCCCGACGCATCGCCGAGCACTTCGACGCGGAGGGCCGATGAGCCCCGTCACCGTCGCCGTCCGCCGGCTCGCGCACGCCGAGGACCTGCCGCTCCCGGCCTACGCCAGCGCCCACGCCGCCGGCATGGACCTCCTCGCCGCCGTCGGCGAGGACGTGGTGCTGCCGCCGGGTGGCTTCCGCCTGATCCCGACCGGCATCGCCATCGCGCTCCCCGCCGGCTACGAGGCCCAGGTCCGGCCGCGCTCGGGCCTGGCGGCGCGGAACGGCGTGACCGTGCTCAACGGCCCGGGCACGGTCGACGCCGACTACCGGGGCGAGGTGGGCGTAGTCGTCGCCAATTTCGGCCCCGAGCCCTTCACCGTGAGGCGCGGGATGCGGATCGCGCAGATGGTGGTGGCGGCGGTGGCCGTGGCCCGCTGGCAGGAGGTGGCGCGGCTCCCCGACAGCGAGCGGGGGGCGGGCGGATTCGGCTCGACCGGCCTCGGCGGCGCCTCCGCGGAGGCGGGGACCGACGCGTGATGCTCAGGCTCTCCAAGAAGATGCTCTTCGCCATCGAGGCGGTCGTGGACATCGCCTACCATGCCGGCGGCGAGCCGGTGCAGAGCCGCGAGATCACCCGCCGCCAAGGCATCCCGCGCCGCTACCTCGAGCAGACGCTTCAGGGCCTGGTGCGCGCCGGCGTCCTGGTCGGCGTGCGCGGGCCGCGCGGCGGCTATCGGCTCGCCCGCGAGCGCCGGCGGATCTCGGTCGGCGAGATCGTGCGGGTGGTGCGCGCCTCCGAGACCGCCGAGGATCCGATCGCCGATCCCGCGGGCTCGCCGTTGAGCCATCTCGTCGTCCGTCCGCTTTGGCAGCGGCTCCACGACGAGACCATGGCCCGCCTCGATTCGATCACCGTCGAGGACCTCTGCATCGCCGCCCGCGAGGCGGGCATCGCCAGCGAGGCGGCGGAGAGGATGGACTTTACGATCTGATGCCGGCAAGCCCGCGCCCTCGCGGGACCGAAGGAATGGAAGAAACCATCATGAACGACGTGTCGCCCCTGCTCGGAGAGATGGCCCCGCCGGAGTGCCGGGGCCGCATCTACGACAGCATCATCGAGACCATCGGCAACACCCCGCTGGTGCGCCTCAAGCGCCTGGCGGCGGACGCCGGCATCGAGGCCGACCTCGCCGGCAAGTGCGAGTTCTTCAACCCGCTCGCCTCGGTGAAGGACCGCATCGGCTACGCCATGATCCGGGCGGCGGAGGTGGCCGGCGATCTCGACGGCGAGGTTACGCTGGTCGAGCCGACCTCGGGCAACACCGGCATCGCGCTCGCCTTCGTCTGCGCCGCCAGGGGCTACAGGCTGATTCTCACCATGCCCGAGAGCATGTCGGTGGAGCGGCGCAAGATGCTGGCGCTCCTCGGGGCGACACTCGAGCTCACGCCGGCGAGCCAGGGCATGAGCGGGGCGGTGCGGCGCGCCGAGGAGATCGTGCGCGAGACCCCCGGCGCGGTCATGCTCCAGCAGTTCCAGAACCCCGCCAACCCCGAGATCCATCGCCGCACCACGGCCGAGGAGATCTGGCGCGACACCGGGGGGCGGGTCGACGTGGTGGTGTGCGGCATCGGCACCGGCGGCACGCTCACCGGGGTGGCCGAGGTGCTGAAGGCGCGCAAGCCCTTGCTGCGCATGGTTGCGGTCGAGCCCGAGGACAGCGCCGTCCTTTCCGGCCGCCCGCCCGGTCCGCACAAGATCCAGGGCATCGGCGCCGGGTTCGTGCCGGCGGTGCTGAACACCGAGATGATCGACGAGATCGTCACCGTCGCCAACGAGACCGCCTTCGTCACCGCGCGGCGCTGCGCGCGCCTGGAGGGGATTCCGGTCGGCATCTCCTCGGGCGCGGCGCTCGCCGCCGCGCTCGAGGTGGGAGGGCGCCCAGGGATGAGGGGCAAGCTCGTCGTCGCCGTGCTCCCCTCCTTCGCCGAGCGCTACCTTTCGACCGCGCTCTTCGACGATCTCGGTAAGACCTGACGGCCATGGAGTTCACCGACGCCCAGGTCCATCGCTACGCCCGCCACATCCTCCTCCCCGAGGTGGGCGGCGAGGGCCAGGCGCGGCTCCTCGCCTCGCGCGTGCTGGTGATCGGCGCCGGCGGGCTGGGCTCGCCCCTCCTTCTCTATCTCGCCGCCGCCGGGGTGGGGACGATCGGCGTCGTCGACGACGACGACGTCGACCTCTCCAACCTCCAGCGCCAGGTGGTGCACACCACCGATCGGATCGGCACGGCGAAGGTCGAGAGCGCACGCCTCGCCCTCGCCGGCATCAACCCCGAGGTGCGGCTGGTGCCGCACCGCGCCCGCTTCGCCGCCGGCAACGCCGCCGGGCTGGTCTCGGCCTACGACCTCGTCGCCGACGGCAGCGACAACTTCGCCACCCGCTTCCTCGCCGCCGACGCCTGCTTCCTCGCCGGCAAGCCCCTAGTCTCGGCGGCCGTGCTCCGCTTCGACGGCCAGCTCTCCACCTTCAAGCCGTACCTCGCCGGCGACCACCCCTGCTATCGCTGCCTGTTCCGCGAGCCCCCGCCGCCCGACTACATGCAGTCCTGCGCCAACGCCGGGGTGCTGGGGGCGATGACCGGGGCGATGGGGGCGCTGCAGGCGGGCGAGGTGATCAAGGAGCTGCTCGGCATCGGCGAGAGCCTGTCGGGCTGGCTCCTGATCTTCGACGCGCTCGCCACGAGCTTCCGCAAGGTGCGCCTGCACCGCGACCCGTCCTGCCGCCTGTGCGGACGCGAGCGGCGGATCACCGACCTCTCGCACCATCGGGCGACGGCCGATGCCGGCTGAGCGCGCCGGCCGCGCCGGGGGCTCGCGCCGGGCGCCGCCCCGCGCCCCGCGCGGACGATCACGGCGACCGCGGCGGCGGAAGCTCTCCCTCGTCGTCTTCTCCGGCGGCTTCGAGGCGGTCCACTACGCGCTGGTGATGGCGAGCGCGGCGGCGGCGGTCGAGACCGGTGTGACCCTCCTCTTCACCATGGGCGCGATCCGGGCGCTCCTGAAGCCGACGGCCATGGGCGCGCCCGGCTGGCACGGGCTCGAGGCCACCGCCGCGGGGCTCTCGGCGGCGGCCCGCGACGCCGAGTTCGCCGCCCTCGGGGTCGCCACCTTCGAGGAGCTGCTCGCCGCCGCCGCCGCCCTCGGCGTCGGCTTCCTGGTCTGCGAGATGGGGCTCCGCGCAATGCGGCTTTCGCCCGCAGACCTGCGCTCCGATCTCGGCCTCAAGGTCTCGGGCGTGGTCGGGTTCCTCGCCGATGCCGGCGACGAGGGGCGGGTCCTGTTCGTTTGAGGCCCAGCCTTGACCGGGCGCCGGGCGGACGCGATAGTGGCCGTGCGGCGTGCCTCCGGCCGCCGGCATCCTCGTCCATGACCCGCGTTCGATCCCTCTCGGTTGCGCTTTTCGGCGTCGTCGCCCTCCTTGCCGTCGGTGCGCCCGCGGCCGAAGACGGCGAGAAGGGCGTGCCGCGCTTCGCCTCGCTCCGCGCGGGAGAGGTGAACCTCCGCACCGGCCCCGGCCGGCGCTATCCGGTCGAGTGGAAGTTCCTGCGCGAGTCGCTCCCGGTCGAGGTGCTGGTCGAGTACGACACCTGGCGCAAGGTGCGCGACTCCGAGGGCACGGTCGGCTGGGTGCATCAGAGCATGCTGTCGGGCAAGCGCACCCTGATCGTCACCGGCGAGCCGCGGCCGCTCAGGCGCGAGCCGGTCGCCGAGGCGCCGCCGCGCGCGGTGCTCGAGCCGGGCGTGATCGCGACGATTCTGAGCTGCCCGCCGACGGGCGCCTGGTGCCGAGTCGCCCTCGGGCCCCACGAGGGTTGGCTCAGGCGCGACGAGTTCTGGGGCGTCTACCCGAACGAAGCGGTGAACTGAGGGCGTTCTCGGGGGGCGGCCGCGCCGCCTCCGCCCCGGTGCGGGCCGCCTACTCCCGCCGCTCCAGGAACACGTGCCGGTAGACAAGGGCGGCGATCGCCCCGCCGACCGCCGGCCCGACCCAGTAGACCCAGTGGTTCGCCCACGCCCCGGCGACGAGCGCCGGGCCGAAGCTCCGCGCCGGATTCATGCCCGCCCCGGTGAGGGGGACGCCGACAAGGTGATCGACCAGGATGGCGAGCCCGATCGCCAGGGGCGCGATCGTCCCCGGCCCCTTAGGATCGATCGCGGTCGCGAAGACCACGAAGACGAGGACGAAGGTGAGCACGATCTCGGCCAGCAGCCCGCCTGCCGCCGAGATGCCCTGGCCGAGGCCGTGGGCGCCGAGATTGCCCTGGGCGGCCTCGGGCACCACGAGCGACAGGAGCCAGGCGCCGAGCGCCGCCCCGAGGAGCTGGGCGACGACGTACATCGCCGCCCGGGCGAGGCCGATCCGCCCCGCCACCCAGGCGCCGAAGGTCACCGCCGGGTTGACGTGACCGCCCGAGATGTTGGCGGTCGCCGCCACCAGGAGGGCGATGGCAAGCCCGTGGGCGAGCGCAATCGCCACCAGCCGGGCCGAGGTGAGCGGCTCGCCCAGGAGCCCGCCGGTGACCACCACCGTGCCTGCGCCGATGAAGATGAAGAGAAGGGTGGCGATGAACTCGGCGACGCTCGCCCGCCACGCGGCGGGCGAGGACAGGTCCTCGGTTCCGACGGTCATGCCTCTCCTTACCTCCGATCACCGAGCCGACGACTCGACCGTTCCGGCCGCCCGCGCCCGGCAGCGCGGCGCACGCGGCGCGCTCCCGCCGGGGCCCGGTCAATGATGCCCGCGCCCCCGGGGAACGTCAATATTTAGTAGATCAGTCGGAGGTTGACCGCGAGATCAGGTAAGCCGGCCGTGCGGCCCGAAGGCGCGATTGCGCACCCGGACGACCACGTCGACCCGCTCGATGATCCGTCCGCTGGGCGCGGCCGGCAAGCGGGAGATGACCACCTCGTCGCCGGGAATGTCGGAGAGCTCGGCCGAATCGGCATCGAAGAAGTGATGGTGCTCCGAGGTGTTGGTGTCGAAGTAGGAGCGCCCCGACTCGACGATGATCTCGCGCATGAGCCCCGCGTCGGTGAACTGATGCAGGGTGTTGTAGACGGTGGCCAGCGAAACCCTGAGGTTGCCGGAGCGCGCCTCGCTGTGCAGCTGCTCGGCGGTGAGGTGGCGGTCGCCGCCCTCGAACAGGAGCCGCGCGAGCGCGAGCCGCTGACGGGTCGGACGCAGACCCGCCGCCCGCAGGCGCTCGATCAGGGCACTGTAGGGTCGAACCTGATCCATCCTTTTAGCTTAGCATGTAATTGCGCCGCGGCACAGCCATATCAGCGGCTTACCCCCCTCCTTGGAAGCGCTCGACTCGGCCCTCAGTCGCCGGTGAGGATGCGGTGGACGAGCTGGCGCACCGTCGGGATGAAGCCGTTGGAATAGAAGGGATCCAGGGCGAAACGGAAGGCGTTGTGGCCGGCGAACATCAGGTTCATGTCGAGGTCGGCGCCGTGGGCGATCGCCTGTAGCGTTTTCTGGATGCAGAACGAGCGCGGGTCCGCCTTCTTCCCGGTCGAGTGCGGCGGCTGCTGGGCCCAGTTGCTGAACCGGCACTGGCTCAGGCAGCCCATGCAGTTGATCTGGTCGGTGTGGATCTCGCGCGCCTTCGCCGGGGTGACGAAGATGAGGGTCGAGTCGGGCGTGCGCAGCGCGTCGCTGAAGCCGAGCGCGATCCACTTCTCGGCCCGCGCCTTGTCGGCGGCGCCGACGTAGACGATCCGCCCCCGCGCGCCGACGGCGAGCGCGCACTCGCGCCCCGGCTCGGGCACGCTCGCGTAGGCCACCTCGCGCGCGTTCCGCGCCTCCAGCTCGCGAAGGAAGGAGTTGCGCACGGCCGAAGAGTAAAAGCCGGTCGGGCTGAAGGGATGGAGCAGGACATCGCCCTCGTTGAGGCTCAAGAGCTTCTGCTTCCACGCCTCGGGGATGGGGCTCTCCTTGGTGAGCAGCGGCCGGGTACCGAACTGGAACGCGACCGGGCCGAGCTCGGGGTTGTCGATCCACTCCTCCCACTCGCGGAGGAACCACACCCCCCCGGCCATGACGATCGGGGTCCGGCCGAGCCCCGCCTCGCACATGCTCCGCCGCAGCGCCGCCACCCGCGGCAGCGGACTCTCGGGCTTCTGCGGGTCCTCGCGGTTGCTGATCCCGTTGTGCCCGCCGGCCAGCCAGGGATCCTCGTAGACCACCGCCCCCATCCACTCGGCGAAGCGGTGGTAGGCCCGCTTCCAGAGCGCGCTGAAGGCCCGGGCCGAGGAGATGATCGGATAGTAGTAGACCCGGTAGCGGGCGGCGATCTCGGCCAGGCGGTAGGGCATGCCGGCGCCGCAGGTGATGCCGCTGATCAGGCCCTTGGCACCCTCGAGCACGCCGTGAAGCACGCGCTCGGCCGCGGCCATCTCCCACAGCACGTTCATGTTAATCCGGCCCTCGCCGCCGGCCACCTCGTAAGCGATGCGGGCCTGGTTGATGGCGCCGCGGATGGCGTAGGCGAGCAACTCCTCGTGGCGCTCGCGCCGGGTGCGGCCGTGATAGACCTGGGCAACCGGCCGCCCACCGTCGTCGAAGGTGTCGGCGTTGACGCCGGAGAAGGTGCCGACCCCGCCGGCGGCGGCCCACGCCCCGGCGCTGAAGCCGTTGGTGATCGAGATGCCCTTGCCGCCCTCGATCAGCGGCAACAGCTCCCGCCCGCCAAGGAGCACGGGGTTGAGCGCTCTCACGCCGCCCCCGCCGCCGTCACCCGCGCGCCACGCGCGGCTTCGTCAAACCCTGCCATTGTTAAAAGCCTACCCTTTCGCAACCCTCGAATAAAGCCTTGTTAAGACCAGGCGCAGCCCGGCGCCTGGGCTACAAACCGGCGCCCATGCCCCGGGTTTGCTCCCCGGGACGTTCGTCCCCAAGCCCCCCGGGCGCCACGGCAGGCGGAGCACCCCGCCGGCGGGCCCGGCCCCGGGCTCAGCGGGCGGCGCGGGTCTTCTTGGTCAGCGTGTGCGAGATGTCCTCGCCGGTCTCCTGGTTCACGGCCCGCATGCTGAGCTTGACCTTGCCGCGCTCGTCGAAGCCGATGACCTTGACCTTCGCCTTCTGGCCCTCCTTGACCACGTCGGTCGCCTTCTCGACCCGGTAGTCGGCCAGTTCGCTGATGTGCACCAGCCCGTCATGCGGTCCGAGGAAGTTCACGAAGGCGCCGAAGTCGACGATCTTGACCACGGTGCCGTCGTAGATTGCCCCCAGCTCGGGCTCGGCGACGATGCTCTTGATCCAGTTGATCGCCGCCTCGCTGGCATGGCTGTCGACGGCAGCGATCTTGACCGTGCCGTCGTCCTCGATGTCGACCTTGGCGCCGGTTTCCTCGCAGATCTGACGGATGATCTTGCCGCCGGTGCCGATCACGTCGCGGATCTTGTCCTTGGCGATCTTGATCACGGTGATCCGCGGCGCGAACTCGCTCAGCCCCTCGCGGGCGCGCTCGATCGCCCGGTTCATCGCCTCGAGGATGGCGAGCCGGCCGTCGCGCGCCTGGGCGAGGGCGTTCTGAATGATCTCGCGGGTGATCGAGGTGATCTTGATGTCCATCTGCAGCGCCGTCACCCCCGGGGCGGTGCCGGCTACCTTGAAGTCCATGTCGCCGAGATGGTCCTCGTCGCCGAGGATGTCGGAGAGGATGGCGTGGCGCTCGCCCTCCTTGATCAGCCCCATGGCGATCCCGGCCACCGGCGCCGCGAGCGGCACCCCGGCGTCCATCAGCGACAGCGACGCACCGCACACCGTGGCCATCGACGAGGAGCCGTTCGACTCGGTGATCTCCGAGACCACCCGGATCGTATAAGGGAAGGACTCCTTCGCCGGCAGCAGCCGGCGCACCGCCCGCCAGGCGAGCTTGCCATGGCCGACCTCGCGCCGGCCGGGCGAACCCAGCCGGCCGACCTCGCCCACCGAATAGGGCGGGAAGTTGTAGTGGAGCAGGAAGTGCTCGCGGAACTCGCCGTCGAGCGCATCGACGATCTGCTCGTCCTGGCCGGTGCCGAGCGTCGTCACCACCAGCGCCTGGGTCTCGCCGCGGGTGAAGAGGGCGCTGCCGTGGGTGCGCGGCAGGACGTGCACCTCGCAGCTGATCGGGCGGACGGTGCGGCTGTCGCGCCCGTCGATCCGCCGGCCACTCTCCAGGATCTGGCCGCGCACGATGTCCTTCTCGAGGTCCTTGAACGCCCCCGGCGCGGCCGCGACGTCGAGGCCCTCCTCGGCCAGCTTGGCGAGGGCCTGGGCCTTTACCTCGGCCACCTTCTCGTGGCGGACCTGCTTGACCGTCTCGCGGTAGGCGTCGCGCAGGCCGGCCTCGGCCAGTTCGTTGAGGCGGGCGCGCGTCGCCGCCGCCTCGGCCTGCGGCGCCAGATCCCAGGGCGCCTTGGCGCACTCCTCGGCCAACCCGATGATGGCGTCGATCGCCGCCTGGTAGCCCTGGTGACCGAACATCACCGCCCCCAGCATCACCTCCTCGGCGAGCTGGCTGGCCTCCGATTCGACCATCAGCACGCCCTCGCGGGTGCCGGCCACCACCAGGTCGAGGTCGGAGGCGCCCATCTCGTCGACCTGCGGATTGAGCACGTACTCGCCGCGGATGTAGCCGACGCGCGCCCCGCCGATGGGGCCGAGGAAGGGGATGCCGGAGAGGGTGAGCGCGGCCGAGGCGCCGATCATGGCCACGATATCGGGATCGTTCTCGAGGTCGTGGCTGAGGACGGTGCAGATGACCTGCGTCTCGTTGCGGTAGCCGGGGACGAAGAGGGGCCGGATCGGCCGGTCGATCAGGCGTGAGGTCAGCGTCTCCTTTTCCGACGGCCGGCCCTCGCGCTTGAAGAAGCCGCCGGGGATCTTGCCGGCGGCGAAGGTCTTTTCCTGGTAGTTGACGGTAAGGGGGAAGAAGTCCACCCCGGGCCGGGGTTGCCTCTCGCCGACCACGGCGCAGAGCACCGTCGTCTCGCCGTAGCTTGCCAGCACCGCGCCGTCGGCCTGACGGGCGAATCTGCCGCTCTCGAGCACGAGCCTGCGCCCGCCCCAGTCGATTTCTTTACGGAAGACCTCAAACATCGTCGCTATCCTGTTCCAGTACTGTTAGACGGTTGCACCGATTGGGGCTTCCGGTTCCGGGCTGCGGCGTCTCGGGCGGAATGGTTCGGAGGCGTGGGGCGCTCGGCGCCGGGCGCGGCGCTCCCCTCTCCAGGAACCATGCGGCCAGAAACGCCGTTCTCGAAAGATCGGTCCCGAAACCGTCCGCCCCGCCGCGCGCCCGCGTCTTGGCGGGGCGCGGCGCGGCCGTGGGCGAACCACGGCCGGCGGCCGTGCCGGATCCCTCCTCGGGTAAACACGGCCGCGAGGGCCTCGCCGTTTCTCCTAACGACGCAGGCCCAAACGTTTGATCAACTCCGCGTAGCGGGTCGAATCCTTCCGCTTCAGGTAGTCCAGCAGCCGGCGGCGCTGGCCGACCATCATCAACAGGCCGCGCCGCGAGTGATTGTCCTTGTTGTGCGCCTTGAGGTGCTCGGTGAGGCTGCTGATGCGTTCGCTCAGGATCGCCACCTGCACCTCGGGCGAACCGGTATCGCCTTCGGCGCGCGCGTAGTCCTTGATGAGCGCGCTCTTGCGCTCGGCCGAAATCGACATCGTGGCTCAACTCCTTGCCGTATCCCGTTTTCACCCGCGGGCCCTCGCCCCCTCCGGTCGCCCTACAGGTTGAGAACCCGGACCGGGTGGACCATGCCACTCTCGATCCGGGCCAGGGCGACCGGCTTGCCATCGGCCACGGCACAGACCACCGTACCTTCGGTGAGCCTGGCAATGCCGGGGGCACCCTTGGGCATGCGCCGCGCCGCTCCGAGGATCGACACGGCTTGACCGCTTCTCAGCCTCGCCGCTTCCGTCCCGCTCAAGGCCAGCGCCGGGATGCCGTCCAGCGCGGTCTCGATCGGAAGCATCTGCCCAAGGACGGCCGGACTATGCCCGAGAGCCTCCAACTTTTCCAGCGGAATCGCGTCCTCCTCGCGGAAGGGGCCGACCGCCGACCGCCGCAGCTCGGCCACGTGGCCGACGGTGCCGAGCCGCCGGGCAAGGTCGCGGGCGAGGCTGCGCATGTAGGCGCCCTTGCCGCAGCGGACCTCGAACTCGGCGTGATCGGCGTCGATCAGCCGCACCAGCCGCAGCGCCTCGATGCGCACCCGCCGGGGCTCGAGCACCACCTCCTTCTCGGCCCGGGCGAGCCTGTAGGCCCGCTCCCCCCCCACCTTGACCGCCGAGAAGCGGGGCGGCACCTGGGCGATCTCGCCGACGAACTCGCCGAGCACCGCCTCCACCGCCGCCGCGGAGGGGCGCACCGGGCTGGTCTCGATGACCTCGCCCTCGGCGTCGTCGGTCGAGCGCGCCTCGCCCCAGCGGACGACGAACCGGTAGCTCTTCGCCCCCTCCATCACGTAGGCGACGGTCTTGGTCGCCTCGCCGAGGGCGATCGGCAGCACGCCCGAGGCCATGGGATCGAGTGTCCCGCCGTGGCCGACCTTGGCGGCGCCGGTCAGGCGCTTGATCCGCGCCACCACCTGGGTGGAGGTGAGTCCGCGCGGCTTGTCGACATTGAGCCAGCCGTGGATCGGCTCGCCGCGGGGTTTGCGCGCCATGCCCGGAGGCTCGCCCCGGCCTAGGCGTCGCCGCCGTCGCGGCCGCCGAGGTCGCGCGCCACCCGAGGCTCCTGCAGGAGCCTCTCGATGCGCTCGGCCGCGTCGAAGCTCTTGTCCGCTTCGAACCGGAGATCGGGGACGAACTTGAGCGCCACCGCCCGCGCGATCAGGGTCCTTAGGAACGGGCGCGCGCGCCGCAGCGCCGCGAGCAGGGATTCGGAATCGCCGCCGCCGAGCGGCACCACGAAGGCGGTCGCGACGCGAAGGTCGGGGGTCATGCGCACCTCGGTCACCGTCACCCCCCGCGAGCGGAGCGCCGGATCGTTGAGCTCGCCGCGCTCGAGGACGCCGGCGAGGGCGTGGCGGAGCTCCTCGCCGACGCGCAGCTGACGCTGGCTGGGAGCGCGTGCCCGCCGCTCGCTCATCTCAAGGCTCCGCGTTCGCCGAGTGCCAAGGCCGCCCGCGGCCCTCACCGCGTCGGGAGCGCGCCTCACAGGGCGCGCTCGACCTCCTCGATCTCGTAGCACTCGATCACGTCGCCGACCTCGATGTTGTTATAGTTCTCGAAGGCCATGCCGCACTCGAAGCCCTCGCGCACCTCGCGCGCGTCGTCCTTGTGGCGCTTGAGCGAGGAGAGGCTGCCCTGGTGGATGACGACGTTGTCGCGCAGCAGCCGGACCTTGGCCCCGCGCTTGACCACGCCCTCGGTGACCATGCAGCCGGCGACCTTGCCGACCTTGGTGATCGAGAACACCTGGCGGATCTCGGCGTTGCCGAGGAAGTGCTCGCGCATGGTGGGCGCGAGAAGGCCGGAGAGCACCTTTTTCAGGTCGTCGACCAGGTCGTAGATGATCGAGTAGTAGCGGATGTCCACGCGATCGCGCTTGGCGAACTCGCGCGCCTGCGCGTTAGCGCGCACGTTGAAGCCGATCAGCAGCGACTCCGAGGCCTTGGCCAGCGTCACGTCCGACTCGTTGATGCCGCCCACCCCGCCGTGGAGCACACGCAGCTTGACCTCGTCGGTGCCGAGTTTCTCGATTGCGCCCTGGATCGCCTCGAGCGAGCCCTGGACGTCGGTCTTCACCACCACCGCCAGCTCCTTGTGCCCGCCCGCCTGGATGCGCCCCAGCATCTGCTCGATGGTGCCGCGCCCGGTGGCGGCGGCGCGGGCGATGCGCACCCGGCGATGGCGGAACTCGGACACCTCGCGGGCGCGGGCCTCGCCGCCGGTGACCGCGAATTCGTCGCCCGCCGAGGGCGTTCCGTCCAGCCCCAGGACCTCGACCGGGGTCGAGGGGCCGGCCTCCTCCACCTTGTGGCCACGGTCGTCGAGCAGCGCCCGCACGCGCCCCCACTCGCTCCCCGCGACCAGGGCATCGCCCACCCGGAGCGTGCCCCGCTGCACCAGCACGGTCGCGACCGGACCGCGCCCCGCGTCCAGCTTCGCCTCGATCACGGCGCCGCTCGCCGGGCGGTCGGGATTGGCCCTGAGCTCGAGCACCTCGGCCTGGAGCAGGATCGCCTCCTCGAGCTTGTCGAGATTGAGGCGCTTGAGAGCCGAGACCTCCACGCACAGGGTCTCGCCGCCCATCGTCTCGACCAGGATCTCGTGCTTGAGCAGCTCCTGGCGCACCCGGTCGGGGTTGGCGCCCGGCTTGTCGATCTTGTTGATGGCGACGATGATCGGCACCCGGGCGGCGCGGGCGTGGTGGATGGCCTCCACCGTCTGCGGCATGATCCCGTCGTCGGCCGCCACCACCAGCACGACGATGTCGGTGACGCCGGCGCCGCGCGCACGCATGGCGGTGAAGGCCTCGTGGCCCGGCGTGTCGATGAAGGTGATGCGCTGGCCGTTCTTGGTGGTGACCCGGTAGGCGCCGATGTGCTGGGTGATGCCGCCCGCCTCGTGGGCGGCGACGTCGGTTTCGCGCAGCGCGTCCAAGAGCGAGGTCTTGCCGTGGTCGACGTGTCCCATCACGGTCACCACCGGCGGCCGCGGCTCAAGCCGGCTGGCATCGTCGCCGGGCTCGCCGCCGAGGCCGATCTCGACGTCGGCCTCGGAAACCCGCTTGGCCCGGTGGCCGAACTCGGCGACGACGAGCTCGGCGGTATCGGCGTCGACGGCTTGGTTGATGGTCGCCATCACCCCCATTTTCATCAGCGCCTTGATCAGCTCGGGACCGCGGGTGGCCATGCGGTTGGCCAGCTCCTGGACGGTGATGGTCTCGGGCACGATCACCTCGCGGACCACCTTCTGCGCCTCGCCGGCGCCCGCCTCGCCGCGCATCTGGCGCTTCTCGCGCTCGCGCTGACGGCGGACCGAGGCGAGGCTGCGGACGCGCTCCTCCTCCTCGAGGGCGCGGGTGACGGTGAGCTTGCCGGTGCGCCGGCGCGGCTCGACCCGCCGGCCGGGAACCGGACGCCGGGCCTCGCTGCGCCCGCCGCGGCGGCGGCGGCGGTCCTCCTCCTCCTCGGCCTCCTCGATCAGCTCCTCGAGCGAGCGCGACGATTTCGCCGCCACCTCGCGCAGCCGCGCGTCGGCCTCCTCCTCGCTGCGGCGGCGCTCCTCCTCCTCGCTGCGGCGGCGCTCCTCCTCGGCCCGGCGGCGCTCCTCCTCGGCCCGGCGGCGCTCCTCCTCCTCGGCCTGACGGCGCGCCTCCTCCTCGGCCTGGCGGCGCGCCTCCTCCTCGGCGGCGGCGGGCTCGGGCAGGGCCTCGTGCTCGGCCTCGACGCCCGGCGCCTCGCGCGCCCGCTGGGCATCGGCGAGGGCGCGCACGCGCGCCGCCTTCTCGCCGCTGGTCAGGCCGATGGCCGGCCGCGCGCCCGCCTCGGCCTCGGCCTCGGGGTGGGCTTCCTCGGCCTCGGTGAGCCGGGTCATGCGCCCGCCCGCGCCCGGCGCGAAGGCGCGCTTCTTGCGCACCTCGACCGTGACCACCTTGGAGCGGCCGTGGCTGAAGCTCTGGCGGACCTGGCCGGCCTCGACCGTCTTCTGGAGCTCGAGGCGCCCCGGCCGCGAGAGCCGGAGGCGTCCCTTTGGTTCCTGCTCCTTGCTTTCCGTCATGTCAGCGCGACTTTCAACTCTCATGGGGGCGGCCCGTTCCGCTCCCGGTGTCCTCAAGCTCCGCGAACCCGGCGAGGCGCGCGGCCTCCGCGGCAAAGCGGCGGGCAAGCGGCCCCGCGGCCAGGGCGACGTGCACCGCGTGCTCGTGGCCCATCACCCGGCCAAGCTCGGCGCTCGACAGGCAGGCGACCACCGGCACCTCGGCCCCCGGCCGGGCGAGCGCCGCGCGCCCGCCCGGGGCGCCGTCGACCGCCTCCACCCGCACCGCCACGCGCCCCTCCGCCAGCCACTCGCGAACCTTCTCGAAGCCGGCGACCGCCTGCCCGGCGCGTCGCGCCAGCCCGAGTATATCAAGGCAGCGCCGCGCCAACAGGTCGCGGACCCGCCGGGCGAGGTCCTCGGGGACCCGCACGCTCCGGCCCGCCGACCGCGCAAAGAGCCGCTTGGCGACCGCCGTATCTAGCACATCGCGCCGCGGGCTCAACCAGATTCCCCGCCCCGGAAGCCGCCCGGCGACGTCGACGGCGAGCGAGTCGTCGGCGGCGACCACGAAGCGCAGCAGCCCTTCGGCCGGCAACACCGCGCGGGTGACGATGCAGCGCCGGAGCGGCGACGCAGGCGCCTCGGCGCCCCTCGCCCGGGGCCGCGACGGCCGGCCGCGACGGCCGGCTTCGGCGCCCGCCGCCGGCGACCTCGAGCGCTCCTTTTGCCGACGCAACGACAAGGACGGATCAGGCCTCCTTCGCCGCGCCGCCGCCGTCCGGAGCCTCGCCGGCGTCCGGTTCCGGCGGCGGCGCCGGGGGAGCGGCGCCGGCGTCGTCGGCGAACCAGTGGGCGCGGGCCGCCATGATGATGGCGTTCGCGGCCTCCTCGGTCAGGCCCTGATCGGCGACGATCTCGAGGAGCTCGTCGCTGGCGAGGTCGGCGAGGTCGTCGCGGGTCTTGACGCCCTTCTCGCCGAGCGCCACCAGCATGCCGCGGGTAAGCCCCTCGACCGCGGCCACCTCGTCGGCGACGCCGAGCTCCTTGCGCCGGGCCTCGAACTCGACCTCCTGGCGCTCGAGGAAGACCCGGGCGCGGTTGCGCAACTCCTCGGCCAGGCTCTGCTCGAAGCCTTCGATCTCGAGCAGATCCTCGAGTGGCACATAGGCCACCTCGTCGATCGAGGTGAACCCTTCGTTGACCAGCAGGTGGGCGATCACGTCGTCGACGTCGAGCGCGTCGATGAACAGCTTGGAGCGGATCTTCATCTCCTCGGTGCGCCGCTCCGACTCCTCGCCCTCGGTGAGGATGTCGATGTCCCAGTGGGTGAGCTGCGAGGCGAGCCGCACGTTCTGGCCGCGCCGGCCGATGGCGAGGCTGAGCTGATCGTCGGGCACCACCACCTCGATGCGGCGCGACTCCTCGTCCAGCACCACCTTGGTGACCTCGGCGGGGGCGAGCCCGTTGACGATGAAGGTCGCCGGATCGGGCGACCACTGGATTATGTCGATCTTCTCGCCCTGCAACTCGCCCACCACCGCCTGCACCCGGCTGCCGCGCATGCCGACGCAGGCGCCCACCGGGTCGATGCCGGAATCGTGTGAGATGACCGCGATCTTGGCCCGGCTGCCGGGATCGCGGGCGACCGCCTTGATCTCGATGATGCCGTCGTAGATCTCGGGCACCTCCTGGGCGAACAGCTTGGCCATGAACTGCGGGTGGGTGCGCGAGAGGAAGATCTGGGGGCCGCGCGGCTCCTCGCGGACGTCGTAGATGTAGGCGCGGACGCGGTCGCCGGTGCGGAAGCTCTCTCGCGGGATGAGCTCGTCGCGCCTGAGCAGCCCCTCGGCCCGGCCCAGGTCGACGACCAGGTTGCCGAACTCGACCCGCTTGACGATGCCGTTGACGATCTCGCCGACCCGGTCCTTGTACTCGTCGTACTGGCGCCGGCGCTCGGCCTCGCGCACCTTCTGGACGATCACCTGCTTGGCGGTCTGGGCGGCGATGCGGCCGAAATCGATGGGCGGGAGGGGATCGACGATGAACTCGCCGACCTTGGCCTCGGGGTTGGCGTGACGGGCGTCCGCGAGCGTGACCTGGGTCGCCTCGTTCTCGACCGTCTCGACCACCTCGCGGTAGCGCGCGAGGTAGATCTCGCCGCTCTTGCGGTCGATCCGGGCGCGGATGTCGTGCTCGTGCCCGTACTTGGAGCGGCCCGCCTTCTGGATCGCCTGCTCCATCGCCTCGATCACCTCCTCGCGGTCGATGTTCTTCTCGCGGGCGACCGCGTCGGCGACCTGTAGCAGCTCCGGGCGGGTAAGCGTCGCGGCAACTTCCATGGTTTCCATCCTCCGGCCGGGCCTTCCGGCCGGCTAGCCGTCCCACCCCGTCCCCCTCGGGGACGGTCCGAGTCCTCTCTCGCCGGCGCCTCGTGTCGCTCAGCCTTTGGCCGCGGCGAAGAGCTCGTCGCTCAACACCAGCTTGGCGCGGCGGACCTCGCCGAGCGGCAGCCTGACCTCGGCCTCGCCCACGGCGAGGCGGACCTCCTCGCCGGCGAGGCCGAGGAGCCGCCCCTTGAAGCGGCGCTGGCCGGCGATCGGCATCGCCATCTCGATCCGCGCCTCGAAGCCGGCGAACCGCTCGTAGTCCTGGCGGCGGATCAAGGGGCGATCGATCCCCGGCGAACTCACCTCGAGGACGTAGGCGCCCGCGATCGGGTCCTCGACGTCGAGCAGGGCGGAGACGGCG
Organism: Pseudomonadota bacterium; assembly: GCA_016202695.1. Classification (GTDB taxonomy): domain Bacteria; phylum Pseudomonadota; class Alphaproteobacteria; order JACQOE01; family JACQOE01; genus JACQOE01. Next base: position 102,278 of record JACQOE010000092.1, read on the forward strand.
CGGCTCACCGCGCCGCAGTCCTCCAGCGTGATCGCCGTCCCGTCCCGGCGCTCGACCATGATCTGCACCGTCGGCCGGGTCCTGCCGCTGACGAGCACCCGCACGACCTCGTAGCCGAGGTCCTCAACCGACGGGGAAATCAGCTCGCGGATGCGGCCTTCGATGCCCATCTCCCGACGCTCGAACGGGACGAGCCCGAAAACGAAAAAGTGGGCTTGCGGCCCACTTGATCGAACCGTCCGCCTGAACGGACTGCTATCAGGCTCTTGCCCTGAAATATATTCAACCCGCTAGCCGCATCAAGCCCTTTCTCGGCCTTGGCCCGGACCGCGGGGGAGGCGGCACAGCCGCAAGTAGGTGGCGGTTCGCCCCTCGGCGAGGGCCTTGGCCTCGTAGCGGGTGGGCGGCCAGCCGGCCGGCCGGTGGCGCCAGTCGGCGGGCCGGCGGGCCAGCCAGGCGAAGGCGGGCGCGCGCGCGAGGCAGGCCAGAATCCAGCGCAGATAGCCGGCGTCGTCGGTGGCGATCCGCACTTCCGCGCCGTCGGCCAGCACCCGGGCGAGGGCGGCGAGGGCCTGGTCGTCGATCAGCCGGCGCTTGGCGTGGCGCGCCTTGGGCCAGGGATCGGGGAAGAGGATGAAGGCGCGCGCGAGGCTCGCCTCGGGCAGGGCCGGGATCAGGAGCCGAGCATCGTCGGGAAAGACGCGGACGTTGGCCAGCCCCAGCCGCTCGACCTCGGCGAGGAGCGCGCTCAGCCCGTTGACGAAGGGCTCGCAGCCGATCAGGCCGACCGCGGGATGCGCCGCCGCCTGAGCGGCGAGATGCTCGCCCGAGCCGAAGCCGATCTCGAGCCAGACCTCGCCCACGGCGCCGGCGAAGAGGGCGAGGGGCTCGACCGCTCCGGCCTCGCCGGGATCGGGGACGCGGATGCGGGGCAGGAGCTCGTCGAGCAGCCGCCGGCGGCCGGGGCGAAGCCGGTGGCCGCGTCGGCGACCGTAGAACCGGGGCCGAGCGGCGGCCCCCGCCGGGGCGCCCCCGCCGCGCCTCGGGCCCGGGCGGGCGCGCCTCACGCGACGGCGGAGCGGAGCTCCTCGACGAGGTCGAGCCGCTCCCAGGAGAAGCCGCCGTCGGGCTCCGGCGCCCGGCCGAAGTGGCCGTAGGCGGCGGTGCGCTCGTAGATCGGCCGGTTGAGGCCGAGGTGGGTGCGAATCCCGCGCGGCGAGAGGTCCATCAGCTTGCGCAGCGCCGCCGCCACCCGCTCCTCGGGGACCCGGCCGGTCTCGTAGAAATCGACATAGAGCGAGATCGGCTGCGCCATGCCGATGGCGTAGGCCACCTGGATCGAGCAGCGCTCGGCGAGGCCCGCGGCGACCACGTTCTTGGCCAGGTAGCGCGCGCCGTAGGCGGCGGAGCGGTCGACCTTGGAGGGGTCCTTGCCGGAGAAGGCGCCGCCGCCGTGGCGGGCCGCGCCGCCGTAGGTATCGACGATGATCTTCCGCCCGGTGAGGCCGCAGTCGCTGTCGGGGCCGCCGATGACGAACCGCCCCGTCGGATTGACGTAGAGCTTATCCTCCGGGCACATCCATCCGTCGGGGAGAACCTTCAGCATGTAGGGGCGGACGATCTCGCGCACGTCCCTCTGGGTAAGGCTCTCGGCGTGCTGGGTCGAGACCACGATCGCGGCGCAGCCCACCGGACGGCGGTCGACGTAGCGGAGCGTGACCTGACTCTTGGCGTCGGGCCCGATACCCGGGATCTCGCCGGCGTGGCGGGCGCGGGCGAGCTCCCGGAGGATACCGTGGCTGTACTGGATCGGCGCCGGCATGAGTTCCGGCGTCTCGGAGCAGGCGTGGCCGAACATCAGGCCCTGGTCCCCGGCCCCCTCGTCCTTGTTTTCGCCGGCGTCGACGCCGATCGCGATGTCGGCCGACTGCGAGTGGACGTAGCACTGCACCGTCGCCCGCTGCCAATGGAAATTGTCCTGCTCGTAGCCGATGGCGCGCACCACCTCGCGCGCCTTTTGCTCCATCACCTGGTGGGTGATCGAGGCCGGCCCGCGGACCTCGCCGGCGATGATAATGCGGTTGGTCGTCACCAGGGTCTCGACGCCGCAGCGCGCGCGCAACGGCTCGGCGGCCATGAACAGGTCGACGATCGCATCCGAGATGCGGTCGCAGATCTTGTCGGGGTGCCCCTCGGACACCGACTCGCTGGTGAAAAGGTATTCGGATTGTCGCACGTTCAACCCCTTACGGGAGCTGGCCCAAGGCGCCCGCTCTCGCCACCCCGCACGCGCTCCCTCTCGCCGGGGCGACCGTCCCGCAAGCGCAACAGGCGGCTCATGTGGCAGGCTTTGGCGGCGCCGTCAAGCCCGTTGCAGGGCGCCGCCGGAACGGTGGTGGAAGCCACCCGGCCGGGCCGGAGTCAGTCCTCCGGCGCGGGGCCCTCGGCGGCGGGGGCACCCGCGTCCTGCTTGGCCAGGGCCTTGGTCAGCTCGAACAGGCGCTTGCGCACGTAGGGGTCGCGGATGCGGTAATAGGCGCGGATGAGCTCGAGCGACTCGCGGCGGTTGAGGGGATCGGTGGCGAACGGCGCCCGCTCCTCGGCAAGGCCGGGCGCGGCCGCGGTGGCGGCGAGCCGCGCGGTCTCGGCCGGAAGGTCCTCGAAGAAGAACGAGATCGGCACGCCGAGCACCCGGCTCAGCTCGTAAAGACGGCTGGCGCCGATGCGGTTGGCGCCGCGTTCGTACTTCTGCACCTGCTGGAAGGTGAGGCCAATCGCGCCGGCCAGCTTCTCCTGGCTCATGCCCAGCATCGTGCGGCGCAGGCGCACGCGCGAGCCGACATAGCCATCGATCGGGTTCGACCGCCCCTTCGTGGGCCGGCCCTTGCGGCCGCCTTCAGTCATCGCCATTTCGCCCGGCCATCTGTCCGGTCCCTCCAACGCTGACCCCTATCTTGACACCACCCGCACGGGCGGCGTCAAAACCTTCCTTCTCCCGCTCGCAGCCTGCGATTTTTGTAATTTTTGGTAAATAAGTTGGAACCCCGGACAATAGTCGAGGCGAAACGACGCGTCAATGGCCGTCTTGATCCTGGAACGAGAATTCCGCCGCGCTCAGGTCGGCGTTCCGCGCCGCCGCCGACCCAGCAGCGCCGCCAGCGCCAGCGCCGCCGCCAGCCACGGGGCGAAGGCAAGGTCGCCGAGCCGCCCATAGACGGTGGCGCCATCGAGCGCGCGCGGCAGGCCGTGGTCGATGACCCCGGCGAGGTTGAGGCCGAGGCGCGCCCGCACCCGGCCGTAGGCGTCCACCACCGCCGAGATGCCGGTGTTCGCCGCCCGCACCACCGGCAGCCCCTCCTCCACCGCCCTCAGCCGCGCCGCCGCGAAGTGCTGGTACGGTCCCGAGGTGGTCCCGAACCAGGCGTCGTTGGTGAGGTTGAGCATCCACCCGGGCCGGGCTCCCTCGCCGGCGAGGACGCGCGCCGGGAAGATGATCTCGTAGCAGATCAGCGGGCTCAGTGGCGGCGCGCCCGGCAGCGAAAGCGTGACCGGCCCCGGGCCGGCCGAGAAGTCGCCCCGACCCTGGGCGAGCTTCTCGAGACCGAGGGGCGCGAGCAACCCCCGCCAGGGGAGATACTCGCCGAAGGGGACCAGGTGGGCCTTGTCGTAGGTCGCGACCACACGGCCCGCCGAGTCGATCGCGAGCAGGCTGTTCCAGGCCCGGACAGGGGCGTCGCTCGCGGCCGGCGGGGGATCGGGCTGGATGCGAATGGCGCCGGTGACGACGATGGCGCCCGGGGGCGCGCTCTGGGCGACGGCTTGGCGCCGGGCGGCGTCGCCGGTCAGCAGGTACGGGGCCGCGGTCTCGGGCCAGATCACCAGCGTCGGGGGCGCCGACGAGGGTTCCGCGGTGAGGGCGAGGTAGGTGCGGAAGTGCAGCTCGCGAAGCGCCGCCTTCCACTTGTGGTCCTGGGGGATGTTGCCCTGGACCACGCGCAGCCGCACGCCGGCGACGTCGCCGCCCTCGGCCGCGGCCAGGCGAAGCGCGCCCCCGGCCCAGAGGGCGGCCAGCGCGCCCGCGGCCAAGGCCGCCGCCGCCGGCGCCGATCGCCCGCCCGCCCGCGGGCCGGCGCCCGCCGGCGACGCGACCAGCGCCGGGACGGCGGCGACCGCCACCGTGACCAGGCTCAGCCCGTAGGCGCCGGCGAGGGCGGCAAACTGGATCATCGCCTCGGAGACCACCCAGGCCGAGCCGATCAGGTTCCAGGGGAAGCCCGTCAACAGCCAGCCCCGCAGCCATTCGAGCCCGCTCCAGGCGGCGGCAAGCACCAGCACGCGCGCGGGGCCGGCGGGGGCGACTCGCGCGGCAAGCGCGACGCCCGCGGGAAAGAGCCCGAGATAGGCCGAGAGCCCGGCGACCGCGAACGGCGCCATCCAGCCGAAGCGTTCCGCGTCGACCAGGAAGGCGAAGGCGATCCAGTAGAGGCCGGCAACGAAGTGGCCGAAGCCGAACCCCCAGCCGACCGCGAAGGCGGCGCGCCGGCCCTCGGCGCCCTCCACCAGCCAGAGGAGCAGCGGGAAGGAGACGACGAGAACCGGGAGCGCGTGGACCGGGGGAAGCGCGGCCGCCGCGAGGGCGCCGGCGGCGACGGCGAGGCCATGTCGGCGCCAGCCGACGAGCCCCCGAACGCCGTCCCCGGCCCGGGCGAGGGCGGCGGCGACCCTTCTCACGCCGGGCCCCGGTCCGCTCCGCCCCCCGGCGGGGCGTCGGCCGGCCGGCCGCCCCCGGCGGACTCCGCGCCGGCCGTCGCGGGGGCCGCCGCGGGCGGCAGGTTGCGGACGATCAGCCGCCGGATCCGGCGGGGGTCGGCCTCGGTCACCTGGAACTCGAGCCCCGAGCCGTGCGCGACCAGCTCGCCGCGGGCCGGCACCCGGCCGGCGATCGAGACGACCAGTCCGCCGAGGGTGTCGATGTCCTCCGCGCGCTCCTCCTCGGTAAGGAACCGGCCGATCAGCGCCTCGAGCTCCTCGATCGGGCAGCGGGCGTCGGCGTCGAGGCCGCCGTCGGCGCGAGCAACGAGCATCGGGCCCTCGCTCACGTCGTGCTCGTCCTGGATGTCGCCGACGATCTCCTCGACCAGATCCTCGATGGTCACCAGCCCGTCGATGCCGCCGTACTCGTCGACCACCAGGGCCATGTGCGTGCGCTTCTCGCGCATCTCGACGAGGAGGTCGGGCGCGGGCATGGAGGGGGCGACGAACAGCGGCCGGCGGAGCACGGCGTCGAGCCGGAAGGCGTCGGCCCGGCCGACCCAGCCGAGGACGTCCTTGATATGGACCATGCCGATGACCTCGTCGAGGCTCTCGCGATAGACGGGCAGCCGCGAGTGCGCCTTCTCGGCGATCAGCGCCACGAGCTCGGCGAACGAGGTCCCCGCCTCGACCGCGACGATGTCGGCGCGCGGCACCATCACGTCGGCGACCGTGAGGTCGCGCAGCTTGCGGATATTGGCGACCAGGCGCCGCTCGTGCCGGGTTATGCCCGCGGCCGACTCCTCGCGGTCCGCCGGCGGCGGCTCGACCGCGCCCGGCGGCGCCGGCGCGCCATCGCCGGGGCGCCCGCGGCGGAGCCGAAGGAGCCCGGCGCGGAGGCGCTCGCCGATCCGCGCCAGGGCACGGCGCGGACGCGCGGCGGGGCCCTCCTCGCCGGGCGCGAGGGGCCCGCCGCCCGGCCGCGCGCCCTCCGGCGCCGGCCCCGGGCTCGCGGTGCCGGTCATCGCCCGCGCGCGCGCCTGCGCCCGGGGACCGGGGGGTAGGGGTCGGCGACGCCGAGGCCGGCGAGGACGGCCCGCTCGCGCGCCTCCATCTCCTCGGCCCGCGCCTCGGCGTCATGGTCGTAGCCGAGAAGATGCAGGACCCCGTGGACGACGAGATGGGAGAGGTGCGCGGAGAGGGTCTTGCCCTCTTCCTCGGCCTCGCGCGCGGCCGTGTCGAGGGCAACGACCACATCGCCCAGGAGCGTGCCGCTGGGATCGCCGGCCGGGAAGGAGAGCACGTTCGTCGCCGCGTCGCGCCGGCGATAGTCGCGGTTGAGCCGGCGCACGAGGGCGTCGCCGGCGAGGACCACCGACACCTCGCCCCCGGCTCCGCGGCCGCGCTCGGCGCGAAGCGCCGCCCCGGCCGCCCGGCGCGCGATCGGGCCCGCCCGGCGCAGGGCCTTCCGCCATCGCGGGTCGTCGATGACGACGGCGACCTCGGCGCCCCGCCCCCCGCCGGCGGCGCCGACGCGCCTCGGTTCAGGACTCGGAGGGTCGGCCGTCGCTGCCGCGGGTTCGCTCATGCTCGTCATAGGCGCGGACGATGCGGGTGACCAGGGGATGGCGCACCACGTCCACGTCCGTGAAATACACATAGGCGGCGCCGGCGATCCCGGCCAGCTTGGTCGCCGCGTCCCTGAGGCCGGAGAGCGCGCCCTCGGGCAGGTCCACCTGGCTCGGGTCGCCGGTGATCACCATCCGTGAGTTCTCGCCGAGGCGGGTGAGGAACATCTTCATCTGCACCGGAGTGGTGTTCTGGGCCTCGTCGAGGATGATGTAGGAGTTGGCGAGCGTGCGCCCGCGCATGAAGGCGATGGGCGCCACCTCGATCTCGCCGTTGCCGAGCCGGCGGATCACCTGATCGCCGGGCAGCATGTCGTAGAGGGCGTCGTAGAGCGGCCTCAGGTAGGGGTCCACCTTCTCGCGCAGGTCGCCGGGCAGGAAGCCGAGGCGCTCGCCCGCCTCGACCGCCGGGCGCGAGAGGATGATGCGCTCGACCCGCCCGGCGAGCAGCATCGAGAGCCCGGTCGCGACCGCGAGGTAGGTCTTCCCGGTGCCGGCGGGGCCGAGCCCGAAGACAAGGTCGTACTGGCGGAGCGCGGCGATGTACCTGGCCTGGTTCTGCGAGCGGGGCGTGATCTGGCGTTTGCGGGTGCGGATGATGAGGTCGTCCGCCACCGGCGCCTCGCTCGCTCCGCCCGCCGGCACCACCGCGGCGGCGCGGGCCATGCGGACCGCGGCGTCGACCTCGGCGGGGTCGATCTCGAGGCCCTGCTTGAGGCGCTGATAGAGCGCGTTGAGTGCGCTGCGGGCGGTCTCCACCCCCTCCGCCGGGCCCGAGATCGCCAGCCGATTGCCGCGCGACGAGATCGAGACCGCGAGCTCCTGCTCGAGGCGCGCGAGGTTCCGGTCGTGCTCACCGAAGAGGGCAGGGAGCAGGCTGTTGTCGTCGAACTGGATGAGGATCGAGGTTGCGTCCTCGGACACCGGAACGAGGCTCACGCCGAGGCCCTTTCGATCTCGGCGCCGGCCGCGGCACCGCCCGCGACCAGCGCGCCGGACAGGCTGTTGGGAAGCGCGGACCGGATGCTGAGCTCGGCCACCGTCCCGAGGAGCTCCGCGCGGCGAGCCTCGGGCACGCGCGCGTGGACCGCCTGCAGGTACGGGCTGCGCCCGACGAGCTGGCCCGGATGGCGCCCCGCGCGCTCGAAGAGAACCGGCAGCGTTCGCCCCACGCAGGCCCGATTGAAGGCCGTCTGCTGGGCCCGCAGCAGGGCCTGCAGCTCGGCCAGGCGCTCTTCCTTCACCGCCTCCGGCACCTGGCCCGCCATCGCCGCCGCCGGGGTGCCGGGGCGGGGGCTGAACTTGAACGAGTACGCCTGGGCGAATCCGACCTCGCCGACCAGCGCCAGGGTGGCCCGGAACTCGGCCTCGGTCTCGCCCGGATAGCCGACGATGAGGTCGGAGGAGAGGGCGATGTCGGGGCGCGCCGCGCGCAGCCGCGCGACCACGCGCCGATACTCGTCGACGGTGTGGCGGCGGTTCATGGCCGCGAGCACCCGGTTCGAGCCCGACTGCACCGGGAGGTGCAGGAACGGCATCAGCGCCGGAACCTCGCCATGGGCCGAGATCAGCTCCTCGTCCATGTCGAGGGGGTGGGAGGTGGTATAGCGGATGCGCACCAGCCCCTCGCACCCGGCCAGCGCCCGGATCAGCCGCCCGAGGCCCCACGCGCCCCCGCCCTCCGGGCTTCGCCCGTGGTAGGCGTTGACGTTCTGGCCGAGGAGCGTGATCTCGCGCGCCCCGGCCGCGACCAGGCGCCGGGCCTCGGCCAGCACCTCGCCCGCCGGGCGCGAGTACTCGGCGCCGCGGGGAGAGGGCACCACGCAGAAGGTGCAGAACTTGTCGCAGCCCTCCTGGACGGTGAGGAAGGCCGAGATTCCCTGCGGGGCGGCGGCCTCGGGCAGGGAATCGAACTTCGGCTCGGGGGCGAAGTCGGTCTCCAGCACGCCGCTCCCGGCGCGGGTCGCGCGGGCGACCATCTCCGGCAGCCGATGGTAGGCCTGCGGCCCGAAGACCATGTCGACGAACGGCGCCCGGCGCAGGATCTCGGCCCCCTCGGCCTGGGCCACGCAGCCGGCCACGGCCACGATCATGGCCCCGCCGCGGCGCGCGCGCGCTGCCTTCAGCCGGCGCAGCCGACCGAGCTCCGAGAACACCTTCTCCGCCGCCTTCTCGCGGATGTGGCAGGTGTTGAGGATGACCATGTCGGCCGCGGCCGCCTCGCAGGCGGGCGCGTAGCCGAGCGGCGCCAGGACGTCCGCCATGCGGGCGGAGTCGTAGACGTTCATCTGGCAGCCGTAGGTCTTGATGAAGAGTCGCTTCGCCAACGCCTTAGCCCTGCGCCGGCGCGGTCAAGGACGGGGTCGGCACCGCGGACATCGCTCTCGCATCGCTGATCGGAAACGAACGTAACATCGGGCCCCGCGGAGTCAAGTCACGACCCCGTGGCGGAGCCGGCCCCGCGCGGGTGCCCCGAAGCCGTGGCGACAAGGGAACGGCGCCCGGCCGGGCCGCCGATCGAACCGGCCGGACGCGGCCGGAGACCGGTATCCGGCTTCGGGCGGACCTCAGGACTCTCCCTCGGAGCGCCGGCCCTTGGGCTTGGTCCCGAGGCCGATCTTCTTGGCGAGGTTGCTGCGGTGCTTGGCGTAGTTGGGCGCGACCATCGGGTAATCGGGTGGCAGGCTCCAGCGCTCGCGGTAGTCCTCGGGCGTCATGTTGTAGGCGGTCTTGAGGTGCCGCTTCAGCATCTTGAGCTTCTTGCCGTCCTCCAGACAGATAATGTAATCGGGAGTGACCGACTTCTTGATCGCCACGGCGGGCTGGGGCCGCTCCGGCGGCGGGGCCGCGCTGCCGACGGCGGCGAGGGTCTTGTAGACGTCCTGAATCAGCTGCGGAAGCTCGCCGATGTTGACGGTGTTGTTGCTGACGTGGGCGGCGACAATCTCCGCCGTCAACTCCAGCAGTTCTCTTGAATTGGACTGCTCGGTCATTCAAATTCTTCCCCAGGAGTCGCGCAAGGTGCCGTATATAGGATTTTTTCTGTCGCTAGGCAACGTCTATTTAAGCTCGTTTGTGACCGAGAATCAATCATGACAGAAGTGGCCGACTACTACCTCGACATTACCAAAGAAATTTGCCCGTTGACTTTCGTCCGCACCAAGCTGCTGATCGAACGCCTGCGCCCCGGCCAGACGGCGGAGATCCGGCTCAAGGGCAGCGAGCCCCTGGAGAACGTGCCGCGCTCGATCGAGGAGATGGGCCATGCCGTGCTGGCGATCGAGCCGGAGGCGGACGGGCCCGGCCCCGACAAGGTCTATCGCCTGCGCCTGCGCAAGAACCCGCCGCGCTAGAGCCTTTTCCTATCGGATTGAATCGCTGCGCCGAGGAGATTTTTCGCCGTGGGCAGGAGACGGGCGAAGAGCGTAGCGGGGACTACGGTCAAGCCCTTCGCCGAACCCACGGCGAAAAATCTCCCGGCCCCATGGG
>JACQOE010000095.1 GCA_016202695.1 Pseudomonadota bacterium
GGCCTCGCCCCGCCCGCGGGGGAGGCGGGGGAGGAGGCGGGCCGGCCGATGGCGTGTTTCCTCTCCGACCTGGTGTGGGCGTTCGGCGAGCGCGCGTCCGAGTCCGGGGCCGGCGGGGGCTGTGAGCGCCCGCGGTGACGGGGCCGGTGGCGAGGGCCGGGGAGCCGCCGGCGGGCGTGCGGTTCATGGCCGCGCCCCCGCTGGCCGCCCCGAGGTTTGTTCTAATCGTTCAAAGTTGCCATCTCCGGGGCAAAAATCGTTGACCTCCGCCGCCGCCGTTTTATATTATATTACGAGGCAGCGGAGAGAGTGGTTGGTACTCGTCGCCGTTGCTGATGGCTCAATTGACAGGGAGGGTGTGTAATAGCATTGACTCCACCCGATAAGTCTTGAGTCTCAGACAATCTGACGACTTCGTCAGTATTTGGCCTGGACTTTTGTCCGGGAGCGGGGGACTGCAATCCCTCGGCGAGTGAAACCCCGCCTGGAGCTTGACGGGCGGGGTTTCCGTATCTGCGGACGATGGCATCGCGCGGGCGGAATGGCGGGGCGGGCGGCGGGCGCCCGCCGCGGAGCCGTGCCGCCGGTTCAACTCGGCCGGGATTTGCTCTAAAGTCGCGGTCCGCGAGGCGGGGCGGAGTCGTCGCGCAGGGGAAGCGAACGGTGGCGTTCGAGGCCGAGGCAGGGTGGCTCGACGAGCGGGCGGAGGGCGGGCGGAATCTCATCCTCCGGCTGTTCCGGCGTGCCCGGCCGCCGGCGGGCGAGCCCTGGGAGGAGGCGGAGGAGGACGGGCCGCTCGACGTCGCCCTCCCGGGCGAGGGGCCGGCGGCCGCCCCCCGCGCCTGGCCGCGCGAGCGGCTGCGCCTGGCCGAGGCCCTGTGGGGCGAGGGATTCACCGGTCCCTTCGGGGCCGGGGTGGCGGGGCGCCTCGCCGCCGGGCTCGGCCTCGATGCCTCGATGACGCTCCTCTATCTCGGCGCCGGGCTCGGCGGCGGGGCCCGCGAGCTGGCGCAGGCGAGCGGGGTGTGGGTCTCGGCCTACGAGGCCTCGGCCGAGCTCGCCGACCTGGCGATGGAGCGCTCGTTCCGCGCCCGCCTCACCAAGAAGGCGCCGGTGAGCCCGTTCGATCCCGAGACCGCGACCTTCCGCCGCCACGGCTTTCACCACGCCCTCGTCACCGGGGTGCTGTCGCGGACCGCCGGGCGCGAGCGCCTCGTCGGCCAGCTCGCCGGCGCGCTCAGGCCGGGCGGGCAACTGGTTCTGGTCGACCTGGTCGCCGGCGCGGCCGGGGCCGGCGAGGCGGGGCCGCGGGCGCTCCCCCGCGCCGGCCGGGCAAAGGAGCCGGCGCCGTGGACCGAGGCCGAGACCCGCGCCGCGCTCGCGGCGGCCGGCTTCGAGGTCGAGGCGGCGCGCGACGTCTCCGCCGTCTACCGGCGCCGGGTGCTGGCCGGCTGGGGCCGGTTCCTGGGCGAGCTTGGCGCCCGGCGGGGCGCGCTCCGCCGGCCGGCGGCGCGGCGGCTCGTGGTCCGCGAGTGCGAGGCCTGGGTCGGCCGCCTGAAGGCGATCGAGGAGGGGGCGGTGCGGATCGTCTGCGTGCGCGCCGTTCGCCGCCCGGAGCCCGATTCGCCGGAGTCCGATTCGCCGGGGGCCGAGCCGCCGGCCGTCTGATCGGGAAGGCCGGCGCCGACTCGCGATTGATCTGACGCAATGCCGGCGCGGCCGAGCGCCGTAGACTCCCCGACCGGTGGGCGGGGACCGCGGCGGCCGGCTCGGGCCCCGCGCCCGCCCGGGCGAAGCCAGCGGGGGAGCCGATGCGCCATCCAGTCGTTGCGATCCTTGCCGGGGCGTTCGCGCTCCTGGTTCCGATCTCCGGGGCGGCCCCGGCGGCCGGGCTGCCGCCGGCCTACCTCCACAAGGACCCCAACTGCGTCTGCTGCGAGGGCTACATCGCCTACCTCCGCGAGCAGGGCCTGACGGTCACCGTCCGCGACGTGGACGACGTGACCCCCACCAAGCGGTTCCTCGGCGTCCCCGAGGGGCTGTGGTCGTGCCACACCATGCGGATCGGGCGCTACGTGATCGAGGGCCACGTGCCGCTGGCGGCGATCGAGAGGCTGCTCACCGAGCGGCCGAACGTGCGCGGGGTGGCGCTCCCCGGCATGCTGGCCGGCTCGCCGGGCATGGAGGGGGCGAAGGAGGAGCCGTTCCTGATCCAGGCGTTCGGCGGCCAGGGCAGCTTCGTCTACATGAAGCTCTGATCGCCGCGGCGCGGGGCGCGGGCCCCGGCCGCCGCCTAAGACGGCGCTCCCATCGCCGCACAACCCGCACGGGGTACGGCCGGAAAACCGCGGGGGTGATAGGATAGATTACCTATAGCGTGTTGCCATGAATTGGAATCGACCCCCCTCACCCCTCCCTCTCCCCCCGCCCGCGGGGGGAGAGGGTTGCGAAGGGTTGGCGCGTCGGCACGACGCGCCTTACCCGAAGCCGGGTGAGGGGGTGATAGCACCGTTGCGAAACACGCTCTAATTTCGACCTGACGGGCGTGGGTCGCACCCCCTGTCTACACCATTTCAAAGAACTTCACCATATTGGTACATTATCTCGACCCGGCTGTCAAGGGGAATCGGCGGGGGCCGAATCATATATGGTATTTGACGCCATATGGCATACTATGCCACTATCCTAACATGAAAGCCGATCTCATTTTCCACCAGCGCATCGACTACGACGACGGTGCGATCGTGGAAATGGCGATCTGGCGGGTGCCGGCGCCGGTTCCGCCGTCGGGACATGATCTCAAGTATTCGCTCTTCTATGGCCGTTCGGGGGTTCGGGAGGTCGGGTACGACAATGAGCGCGGCAAAGGCGACCATCGGCATTTCAGGGGTCTTGAGGCGCCCTACTCGTTCAGTGGCGTCGAACGACTGATGGTCGATTTCTGGTCCGATGTGCGGGCCTTGCGAGGTGGGATATGAGCGACGTGAAAATCACGGTCGGCGGCGCGATCGAGGACGAGGCCGCGCGTCGGTTCGTGGATGCCTGGCACCGCGCGGAGCGGGGCGAATATTTTCGCGAGCGCCATATGGCATTCGAGAGTTGGGAGGCCCTCGCCCGCGTCCTGACGGGCAAACGGATGGAACTCCTGCGCTACGTCCGTCGGCATAAGGTCACAAGCGTTCGCGCCTTGGCGAAGGCGCTTGGGCGCGACTACCGCAACGTGCACGCGGATGTTCGGGCCCTGACGGCGGCGGGACTCCTCGACGCCACGGACGGTGGTTTGCGGGCGGATTACGACGCGATCGAAACCAAGATCGCGATTTGACGGGCCGGCAGATGCGGGGGCCTACGCGGCGGGCAGGGGGACATGGGCGGCTGCGCGCCGCACCTATGCGTTGAGGACTCGGGCGCCGCGGCGTAGGTTCTGGTTAATGGGGGCGAGGGACCGGGGGAAGGCGCTCACGGCCCGGGCCGGGGCGTGGCTCGCGGCCGGGGCCGCATGGGCGAGGCCGAAGGTCGTCGCGCTTCGGCGGGCGGCTGGGGATTTATGCGCGCCCGCCGCTCAGACCTTGTTCTCGATCAGGCGCGACTTGGCGGGTCACCTTCCCATATCGGTCCCACCCACGGCCTTGCCGTGGGTGGTCGGCGGAATCTTAGCCGCAGGCGGGGGCGCGATCGGCGGAGCCGTCGGTGGCTCTCTCGGGGGATGGCTGGGCGGCATTTTCGGCTTCCTCGGCGGCGCACTTCCGGCTTGGCAGGTGGTCAAGCACGGCCAAGCAACGCTTCTCGTCGATTCCGTCCGTCCCCCGCCGCCGAAGGGCTCGGCGCCGAGCCTGCTGCTCCGCGCGGAATGCGGGATCGTCGGGTTCCAGGGGCGCGAGCAACTGCTGAATGAGATCGAGTCCTGGTGCGAAAGCGAGGCGGTCGCCTCGGCCCGGCTGTTCTTCGGTTCGGGCGGGGTGGGCAAGACGCGGCTCTTCATCGAGGCGTGCCGGAAACTCCGGGAAAAGAAGTGGTCCGAGGTCGAAGGGCACCTTCGGGCCGGCGAATGGGGCGACGCATTCAAAAGGCTCTTTCGCCGGAACTGGCGCACCGGGTTCCTGAACAAGGACCTTGCGGCGCTGGATGCATCCACGCTCGACCGCCTTTTCCAGGGACGGCGTCCGGTTTTCGTCGTCGTCGATTATGCCGAGGCGCGGGGGCGGGCGCTCCGCGACCTCCTCGCCGGGGCGGCGCGCGCGGGGCCGCGAAGCCGGGTGCGAATCGCCCTCGTCGCCCGCACGGTGACGGACTGGTGGGAGGAGATCAAGCACCAGACCGCGGACATGGAGACCCTGTTGACGTCCTCTCCCGCGCCGGTCGAGGTCCGCTCGCTCGGCGAGGAGCTTGAGCGCAAGGCCGTGTTCGATCGCGCGGTCGCCGGCTTCCAGCGCTGGCGGGGGGAGCCCGGGCGCGCGCTCGATCCGCCCGATCTCTCGCAGCCGGTGTTCGGAACCACGCTCTTCATCCACATGGCCGCGCTCTCCGCCGTGTGGGAGGGAAAGCGCCTCGATACGGCCGACGCGCTGATGGACTTCGTGCTCCATCACGAGCGGCGGTACTGGCGCAGTGCGGCCCGCGAACTGGAGATGCCCGTGTCGCTCGATCCGGCCATCGAGCAGGCGGTGGCGCTGGTCACGCTCGCGGGCGGCGCGATCGAGAAGCCGCTGGCGCGGCGGCTCGTCTCATCGGCCCCGGCGCTCGCGGGCAGGGCGGAGGACTCGGGAAAGGTTTTCGGCCTGCTCGATTCGCTCTATCGGCGCCCTCGACCGGCCGGGCGCGGATGGCGGTTGGACGGATTGCAACCCGATCTCCTCGGCGAGCATCTGGTTTTTCGGCAGGTGGCGAAAGAAGAAGGGGACACGGAGGGCCGGCGGGTGGCCGGCGAGGGCACGCTCCTCGGCGCGTTCTTCGCCGGCGCGGACGAACCGACTGCGGTGCGTGGGCTGATCGTGCTCACGCGGCTCGCGCGACGGAAGCCGGATGCCGAAGGCTGGATCCGCCAGTTATTCGAGGCCCACACGGAGAGGACCGCGCTTCCCGGCATGATTGCGGCGACGATCGCCGGGGAGCCGGTGGCGGGTGCGCTGACCGAGGTCTTGCGCGGGCGCCTGACCGACGAGCTTGCCGCCAGGTTGGTGACTGCGCTTCCGGTCCAGACCGTGGCGCTGCGCGAGCTTCGCGTGCTGGTCACCCGCCGGCACCTCGAGGCGCTGCGCAGGACCCCGGAGCCGAGGCCGCCGGAGGTCGAGCAAGATATCGCCGGATATGGCAATGATCTGGGCAACTATCTCGGCGAGATCGGCGACTTGGTTGAGGCCCTGCGCTATGCCGAGGTCGCGGAAGCCTCCTTCCGCGCGCTGGCGCGCGACGATCCGGTCCGTTACAGGCCCGACCTCGCGATGTCCCTCAACAACCTTGCGAACAGGTTGAGCGAACTCGGGCGGCGGGAGGAGGCGCTGGAGCGGGCGGAGGAGGCGGTGGCCATCCGCCGAGAGCTGGCCACGGCGCAGCCCGACGCCTTCCGGCCCGATCTGGCAGGCTCCCTCAACAACCTTGCGAACATCTTGAGCGATCTCGGGCGGCGGGAGGAGGCGCTGGAGCGGGCCGAGGAGGCGGTCGGGCTCTACCGAAATTTGGCCACGGCGCGGCCCGACGCCTTCCGGCCCGACCTCGCGATGTCCCTCAACAACC
>JACQOE010000096.1 GCA_016202695.1 Pseudomonadota bacterium
ACGCAAGGCCATGCTCGAGGACAACGCCATCGTCACCGCCGGCCAGAAGGACAGTGAGGAGCTCGGCATCAAGCTCGAGAACGTCACCCCCGGGATGCTGGGCAGGGCCAAGCGGGTCATCGTCGGCAAGGACGACACCACCATCGTCGGCGGCGCCGGCAAGAAGGCCGAGATCGACGCCCGCTGCGCGCAGATCCGCCGCCAGATCGAGGAGACGACGTCGGACTACGACCGCGAGAAGCTCGAGGAGCGCCTCGCCAAGCTCGCCGGCGGGGTGGCGGTGATCCGGGTGGGAGGCGCGACCGAGGTCGAGGTCAAGGAGCGCAAGGACCGGGTCGACGACGCCATGCACGCCACCCGCGCCGCGGTCGAGGAGGGGATCGTCGCCGGCGGCGGCGTGGCCCTCCTCTACGCCGCCCGCGCCCTCGCCTCGCTCAAGCCGGAGAACGTCGATCAGAAGGTCGGCATCGACATCGTGCGCCGGGCGCTGGAGCGGCCGACCCGCGACATCGCCGCCAACAGCGGCATCGACGGATCGCTGGTGGTGGGCAAGCTCCTCGAGAGCGACAGCACCAACTTCGGCTACGACGCGCAGCGGGACAAGTACGGCGACATGTTCAAGGCCGGCATCGTCGATCCCACCAAGGTGATGCGGCTCGCGCTCCAGAACGCGGCCTCGATCGCCGGGCTCCTCATCACCACCGAGGTGCTGATCGCGGAGAGGAAGGAGCCGCCCGCCCCCGCCGCCGCCCCGGGCATGGGCGAGATGGGATACTAGCCGGCCGCCCGGTCTTCGCCCCAGGATCGCCCGGCCCGGGGCCGACGCCGGACCCGCCTCGCCCTCGCGGCGCCCTCGGCGCTGTTCGCGCCGCTCGCCGTGGGGGTAACATGTCGCGGCAGGGGAAGGCCGGGGTCGGGCGACCCGCCGAGCCCGCCCTCCCGGAGCGGAGCCGCTGGAGCCGGGGCGCGAGCGCCATGGACGCCGAGACCGACAAGACCCGCCCCCGCCGGCCGACCAAGGCGGCGGCGAAGGCCGGCCGGGTGCCGGTGCTGCCGGCGCCGGGCCGGGACCTTGCCGGCTACCTGCGGGCGATCCGCAAGCTTCCCCTTCTCTCGGCCGAGGAGGAACTGGAGCTCGCCAGGCGCTGGCGAGAGACGGGCGAGCGCGCGGCCGCCGACCGGCTGGCGACCAGCCATCTCCGGCTGGTGGGCCGCATCGCCATGGGCTACCGCGGCTACGGCCTGCCGCTCGCCGACCTGATGTCGGAGGGCAACCTCGGCCTCCTCCGCGCCATCGAGCGCTTCGATCCCGACCGCGGCTTCCGGCTCGCGACCTACGCCATGTGGTGGATCCGGGCCGCGATCCAGGAGTACATCCTGCACTCCTGGTCGCTGGTGAAGATGGGCACCACGGCGGCGCAGAAGAAGCTGTTCTTCAACCTGCGGCGCCTCAGGCGCCAGCTCCAGGCGATCGACGAGGGCGAGCTCTCGCCCGAGAACGTGAGCCGCATCGCCCGCGAGCTGGGGGTGAGCGAGGCCGAGGTGGTCGACATGGACCGGCGCCTCGCCGGCCCCGACCAGTCGCTCAACGTCCCCGTGGCGGCCGAGGGTGGACTCGAGTGGCAGGAGTGGCTGGTCGATGCCGGCCCCGACCAGGAGGCGACGCTCGCCGACCGCGAGGAGGTCGCGCGGCGCCGCGCGCTCCTGACCCGGGCCCTCGCGGCGCTGAGCGAGCGCGAGCGCCACATCCTCGAGGAGCGGCGGCTCAAGGCGCGGCCGAAGACGCTCGACGAGCTGAGCCGGCATTACGGCGTCTCGCGCGAGCGGGTGCGCCAGATCGAGGCCCGCGCGCTCGACAAGCTCGAGAAGCAGGTGCGGGCGCTGGCTACCGAGCCGGCCCCGCCCGGGAGCGCGAAGGACCGGTGAGGCCCCGGCCCGGGCCGTCGGCGGGGGCGCGGCGAGGCCGCCGGGGGCGGAACCGGGCTTGGATCGGCCGGCGGCGTGCACCACGTATATCCATAAAATCTCTATGGAGGCGGGCCATGATCGACAGCATACGCAGGCTCGTCCGGCGCTTCCCCGAGGACGTGGGCACGATCCGCGTCCTGTTCGCGTCCGATCCCGGCTTCGCGCGGCTCTGCCGCGAATACGGCGCGATCAACGCCGAGGTCGGCCGTCTCGAGCGCTCGCAAGCGGGCACCCGCGACGAGGACGGCGAGGGGCTGAGGCGGCTCCTGACCTCGGTGGAAGAGGAGTTGCTGGCACGGATTGAGGGCTATCGGCCGCTTTGAACCGGGGCGCCGATCGCGCCCGCGGGACCGGCGGCCCGGGCCGACGGCGCCGGAAGGGGTGGGTCGGTATCGCGTGGACCGGGGGAGCCATGGACACCTCTCCTGAACTCCTCGCCCGCCGGATCGGCGCCGGAACCGGGCGCGAGCGGGCAGACCTGGTGATCCGCGGCACCCGCTTCCTCGACGTCGCCACCGGCGAGCTCGACTCCGGCGACATCGCGGTGGCCGGCGAGGCGATCGTCGGCACCGGCGAGGAATACCGCGGCGAGACCGAGATCGACGGCCGCGACCTGGTGGTCGTGCCCGGCTTCGTCGATGCCCACGTCCACGTCGAAAGTTCGCTGGTCGCGCCGGCCGAGTTCGACCGCTCGGTGCTGCCGCGCGGCACCACCGCCGCGGTTTGCGACCCCCACGAGATCTGCAACGTCTGCGGCGCCGAGGGGCTCCGCTACGTCCTCGATCAGGCGGCGGGCCTGGCGATGGATCTCTTCGTCCAGCTCCCGAGCTGCGTGCCGGCGACCGGGCTCGAGACCGCCGGCGCCGAGCTGGCGGCCGACGACCTGATCCCCTTTCGCGACCACCCCTCTGCGATCGGGCTCGCCGAGATGATGAACTTCCCCGGCGTGCTGGCCCGCGATCCCGCGGTGCTGGCCAAGCTCGCCGCCTTCGCCGGCCGGCACGTCGACGGGCACGCGCCGCTGGTGCGGGGCTACGACCTCAACGGCTACCTCGCCGCCGGCATCCGCACCGACCACGAGAGCACCTCCTGCGAGGAGGCGCGCGAGAAGCTCGCCAAGGGCATGCACGTCTTCATCCGCGAGGGCAGCGCCTCGAAGGACGCGCGGGCTCTGGCTCCGCTCCTCGGCGGGCGGACCTGGCCGTTCCTCGCCCTCTGCACCGACGACCGCAACCCGCTGGACGTGGCCGAGGAGGGGCACATCGACTTCGCCATCCGCGCCGTCATCGCCGCCGGCGCGCCCCCGGCCGCGGCCTATTCGGCGGCGAGCTACGGCGCCGCCCACGCCTTCGGCCTCCGTGACCGCGGCCGGGTCGCCCCCGGCTATCGCGCCGACCTGGTGCTGCTCGCCGACGTCGAGCGCTGCGCCGTCGCCCAAGTGATCAAGGACGGGCGCGTGGTGACCCCCGGGACCTTCGCCGCCGTCCCCCGCGTCGCTCCCGTCGCGCTCCGCTCGGTCCGGCTCGAGCCGGTCTCGGCCGCGGCCTTCGCGGTGCCGGCGCCGGGCCCCGGCGGCCCGGTCATCGGCCTCGTCCCCGAGCGCATCCTGACCAAGCACCTGACGCTCGCGCTCCCCTACCGCGAGGGCTGCCGCCACCCCGATCCCGGGCGGGACGTGCAGAAGGTGTGCGTCTTCCACCGCCACGGCCGCAACCGCAACGTCGGGCGCGGCTTCGTCAAGGGCTTCGGGCTGAAGGCGGGCGCGCTAGCCTCGAGCGTCGGCCACGACAGTCACAACCTCACCGTGGTGGGCGTGGACGACGCCGACATGGCGCTCGCGGTCAACCGCTTGATCGAGCTCCAGGGCGGCTTCGTCGCCGCCGCAGGCGGCCGGGTGCGGGCCGAGCTCGCGCTCCCCATCGCCGGGCTGATGAGCACCGCCCCGGCCGAGGAGGTGGCGGCGCGGCTCAAGCCGCTGCGGGCGGCGGCGAGGGCGATGGGCTGCCCGCTCAAGGAGCCGTTCCTCCAGCTCTCGTTCCTGCCGCTCCCCGTCATCCCCCACCTCAAGATCACCGACCGCGGCCTGGTGGACGTGGACCGCTTCGAGCTGATCGCGGCCTGATCTCAGTCGACGGTGCCGATGTCGGGCAGGTGGCGGTAGTCCTCGGCGTGGTCGATCCCGTAGCCGACGATGAAGAGGTCGTCGACGCGAAAGCCGACGAAGTCGCAGGCGAGCGGCACCTCGCGCCGGCTCGGCTTGTCGACCAGCACGCAGGTCCAGACCCGGGCCGCGCCGCGGGCGAGGATGCGGTCCCGCGCGAAGGCGAGCGAGCGGCCGGTATCCAGGATGTCGTCGAGCAGCAGCACCGGCTGGCCGGGGACCTCGGCCGGCACCCCGCCGATCAGGCGCACCTCGCCGCGCGAGGTCTTGCCGGCGCCGTAGCTCGCCACCTGCATGAAGGCGACCCGCGGCCGCGCCCCGGCGCGGTCGAGCGCGCGCACGAGGTCGGCGGCGAAGACGAAGCTCCCCTTGAGGAGGGCGACGAGAAGGAAGCGGGGGGGAAGGGCGCGCGCGATCTCGCCGCCCAGCTCCTCCACCCGGCGGGCGATCTCGTCGGCGCCGAAGAGTTTCCGCACCCGGGCCAAGGCGCCCCCGCGAGCCCTCGCGTCCGGCCCCAGGATGCCCGAAGCGCGCCCGCCCGTCGATGGCCGGGCGCCCGCGCCCGCGACGCGGCCCGTGACAGCGGCGGAACAGAGCGGCTAGAGTCGACCCGCGGGGAGGCTGTCCCGCGGCCGCTGGTCCGGCCCGGGTCCCGCGCATCGACAGAATCGACGAAAAGGGAAACTTGGGGGACCGCCATGAGGGTTTTTCACGTCGCCATCGGGCTCGCGCTCGCCGCCGGCCTCGCCGGCCGGGCATGGGCCGCCGAGATCGAGCTCAAGTTCGGCCATGTCGGCGAGCCGGGCTCGCTGTTCACCGCCTCCGCCGACGAGTTCGCCAAGCGCGCCAACGTCGCGCTCGCCGGCAAGGCCAGGGTCTCGGTGTTCGGGTCGAGTCAGCTCGGGAGCGACTCCGAGCTCCTGCAGAAGCTCAAGCTCGGCACCGTCGACTTCGCGCTGCCGTCGACCGCGATGTCCACGGTCGCCGACGAGTTCGGCCTGTTCGAGCTCCCCTATCTGGTCAAGGACCGCGCCCACATGGGCCGGATCGAGAAGGATATCCTGTGGCCGAGGCTCGCCCCCGCGGTCGAGGCCAAGGGCTACAAGATCATCGCCACCTGGGAGAACGGCTTCCGCCACGTCACCAACAACGTCCGCCCGATCGCCCGGCCCGAGGACCTGAAGGGCATCAAGCTCCGCACGCCGCAGGGCAAGTGGCGGGTGAAGATGTTCCAGGCCTACGGCGCAAACCCCTCGCCGATGGCCTTCTCCGAGGTCTTCGTCGCCCTCAAGACCGGGGTGATGGACGGGCAGGAGAACCCCTTCGCCCAGATCTACTCGGCCAAGTTCCAGGAGGTGCAGAAGTACCTCTCGCTCACCGGGCACGTCTACACGCCGGCCTATGTGACGGTGGGGGCGAAGAAATGGGGCGAGCTGCCGGCGGAGGTGCGGGGCGCGCTCGAGCGCATCGCCAAGGAGACGCAGGCCTTCGTCTACAAGACCGCGGTGGCTATGGAGGACGACCTCCTGGCCAAGATCAAGTCCGCCGGCGTCACGGTCAACACGCCCAACAAGGACGCCTTCATACGGGCCAGCCAGCCGATCTACGACGAGTTCGCGGGCTCGGTCAAAGGCGCCAAGGAGATGATCGAGCGGGCGATCGCGCTGGGGCGCACCTCCTGAGCCGCGGCGCGCCGCGTTGCCCGCCGCCCCGCCCCTGGCGCAGGGCGGCGGCGTTCCCCGATCCCTTCGCCACCCGCCGACGGGAGGTCCGCCCGTGCCCGCGCTCTCGCGCCTTCGCGCCCCGCTCGAACGCCTGCTCGAGGCGATCACGCTTGCCTTGATGACGGCGATGGCGACGGTGGTGGTGGTGGCCGTCGTCTATCGCAAGCTCGGCGCCTCGCTGGTCTGGTACGACGAGGTCGCCTCGGTCATGCTCGCCTGGCTCACCTACTACGGCGCGGCGCTGGCCGCGCTCAAGCGCGCCCACATCGGCTTCCCCGGCCTCCTCCAGGCGATGCCGCCCCGCGCGCGCCTCGCCGCCGTGGTCGCCGGCGAGGCGGTGGTCGTCGCCTTCTTCCTGCTCCTCGCCTGGGTCGGCTGGGAGGTGCTGGAGGTGCTCGAGACCGAGACTCTGGTCAGCCTTCCCTGGGTGCCCGTGCGCTTCAGCCAGTCGGTGATCCCGATCGGGGCCGCCCTGTTCGTGATCGCCGAGTTCCTGGTCCTGCCTGAGGCGCTGGCCGAGGCGCGGGCGGGCGTTCCCGCGTCCGCGGGCGCCGAGGCGGGCGGGTCGTGACCGTCCTCCTGATGTTCGCCGGGCTCGTCGCCCTGGTGCTGATCAACGTCCCGATCGCGGTGGCGCTGGCGGCGGTGGCGGTGGCGGCGATGATCGCCACCGGCGGCGCCGACCTCCTGCCCAACGTCGCCCTGGTGATGTACGGCGGCGCCACCCAGTTCCCGCTCCTCGCCATCCCGCTCTTCATCCTCGCCGGGGCGATCATGAACGCCTCGGGCATCTCGCGGCGCCTGATCGCCTTCGCCACGGCGCTGCTCGGCTTCGTCCGCGGCGGGCTGTCGATGGTGGCGATCGGCTCGTCGATGTTCTTCGCCGAGATCTCGGGCTCGGCGGTGGCGGATGTCGTCGCGCTGGGCTCGATCCTGATCCCGGCGATGCGGCGGAAGGGCTATTCCCGCGCCTTCGCCGCCGCGGTCTGCTCCTCCTCGGCGACCCTGGCGGTGATCATCCCGCCCTCGATCCCGATGATTCTCTACGCGGTGATGTCGGACAGCTCGGTCGTGCAGCTGTTCGTGGCCGGGATCGTACCGGGGGTTCTGGGCGGGCTCCTGATGATGGTCCTCGCGTACTGGTTCGCCCGCCGCCGCGACCTCCCGGTCGAGCAGGCGTTCGACCTTTGCCGCCTGTGGGCGGCGTTCAAGGACGCCTCCTGGACCTTCCTCCTGCCGGTGATCATCCTCGGCGGCATCTTCGGCGGCTTCGTCACCGCGACCGAGGGGGCGGGGCTGGCGGTGGCGGCGGCGCTGTTCGTCGGCGGCGCGATCTACCGCGAGCTCGACTGGCGCCAGCTCGGGAGGGCGATGATCGAGGGCGGCGTGCAGACCGCGGTGGTGATGCTGCTGGTCGCCGCCTCGGCCCTGGTCGGCGTCTATCTCACCGAGCAGCGGCTGCCGCAGGAGCTGGCCGCCGCCATCGCCCGCCTCACCGACAACCGCTACGTGGTGCTCGCCCTCCTCAACCTCTTGTTCCTCGCGCTCGGGCTCTTCCTGCACTCGGCGGCGGCGATCATCCTGGTGGTGCCGATCGTCATGCCGCTGGTCAAGGCGGTCGGGATCGACCCCGTGCATTTCGGCCTGATCGTCACCCTCAACCTCGGCATCGGCCAGCAGACGCCGCCGGTGGCGAGCGTGCTGATCACCGCCTGCTCGATCGCCAAGGCCGACGTCTGGGAGGTGACGCGGGTGAACGTCTACTTCATCGCCGTGCTGCTGGCGGTGCTGATCCTGGTCACCTACGTGCCGTTCGTGCCGATGGGCCTGGTGTGGCTGTTCTACGGGTGATCCGGGGCCGGCGCTCAGGCCGCCGATGAGGCGGGAATGGTTTGTGGAGGGGTGTCCTCTTCGCGCCGGCCGGCAAACCTGTCGCAAGCGGGAACCGCGGAACTTCGGCGACTGGCTCAACCTGTACCGGAATTCGAACACCTGGCGCATGACAGGTGCCGAGACCTCGAACTGGGAGAGAAGCCGCCATGCCCTCGGACCCCGTCCTCGTCGCCCGCGACGGCGCGATCGCGACCCTCACCCTCAACCGGCCGGAGAAACTGAACGCGCTCACGCTGCCGATGTGGCGGCGCCTCGGCGAGCGGTTCGCCGAGATATCGGCCGACGATCGCCTGCGCTGCATCGTGATCCGCGGGGCGGGCGGCAAGGCGTTCGCGCCCGGCAACGACATCTCCGAGTTCGCCGCGGTGCGCTCGACCCCGGACGAGGCCAAGGCCTACGGCGCCGTGATGCACGGCGCGCTCGCCGCCGTCCGCGACTGCCGCCATCCGGTGGTGGCGCTGATCGAGGGCGTGTGCGTCGGCGGCGGGCTCGAGATCGCGGCCCTCTGCGACCTCCGCATCTGCGGCGAATCGAGCCGCTTCGGCGTGCCGATCGCCCGCCTCGGGCTGGTGATGGCCTATGCCGAGCTCGAGGGGCTGGTGCGGCTCGCGAGCCCGGCGGTGGCGGCGGAGATCCTGATCGAGGGGCGGGTGTTCGGCGCCGCCGAGGCGCGCGAGAAGGGGCTGGTGACGCGGGTGGTGCCGGACGCCCGGGTCGCGGACGAGGCCTATGCCGCCGCCGGCCGGATCGCCGCCGGGGCGCCGCTGGTGGCGCGCTGGCACAAGCGGTTCTTGCGGCGCATGGCCGATCCCCGCCCGCTCGCCGAGGCCGAGGCGGACGAGGCCTACGCCTGCTACGCCACCGAGGATTTCCGCGAGGGCGTGCGCGCCTTCCTGGAGAAGCGCGCGCCGGCGTTCAAGGGGCGGTGAGTTGCAATCACTACGTTAGAGCCCGTTGCCATGAATTTGGAATCGGCCCCCCTCACCCTCCCCTCTCCCCCCGCTTGCGGGGGGAGAGGGTCGCGAAGGGTTGGCGCGTCGGCACGACGCGCCTTACCCGAAGCTGGGTGAGGGGGTGATCCCGCCTTTGCGAAACGGGCTCTAATAGAATGCACCGATAAACTGAAGCACGAAGCCCGATACGAGGATCAACAGACCGACAAAAACGAGTGGTGAGCGCAATTTCGTCCGGTCGTCTTCGGTGACGTTTTCTTTCTGTTTGCCCTTCTGTGCCCAATCACCCCAGTCCTCCGCAAGATCGTAAGAGGTACGAAGGTAAGATTCCTCTGAAGGGAGCAGCGGTAACCCGCTTGCAATGAGACAAGCTCCAAGCACATCCAGTGAGAGCCCCGCCTGCGTAAGAAGACTTGGCCGTTTGTAGATGGCCGCAAATGCCGAGATCAGGAAAAAGGTTGCTGCGGCAACAACGATCGCTCCCAACAGAATCCGATCAAAGGCACGGGAAACCGCAAGCCACCGCCCTTTGTTTTTCATAGTCCATTTGAACCAAACTCGCATTGCGCCATTCCGATTTCGCATGCGCTTCCCTCAGCGGCGCATGTCCCGGAGCGCGCGCTCGATCCGCTCCTCCTCGCGCCGGAGCTCCTGAAGCCGCTCTCGGACCTCGGTGCCGCCGCCGGTGGCGGCGCCCTGCTCGAGGGTGCGGATGCTGCCCTGGAGCTGCTGGCGGTACATCTCCGCCTCCAGCCGGTCGAGCGAGGTCGGCCGCTCCGGCGGCGGTGCCGCCTGGTAGGGCATCAGGCCGGGGTTCCTGAGCGCGTCGCGGAGCTCGGGCGCGGGCGAGCCCTCGCCCTGCGCGGCCGCCGCCGCGGGCGCCAGAATCGCCGCCAAGAGGGCCAAGGCGGGGCCGGGACGGGGGAGCCTCATCGCGCGCATGGCCGCGAATCTACGCCCCGCCCGGGGGGCGCCTCAATCGCCGCCGCTAGTCCCCAGCCCCGCCTTCCGCTCGACGCGGCCCCCGCCCCGCGCCGGGGGGAGCGCGGCCTTCCCGGCCGGGCGCCCCGGCCCTCCTGCCATTCCCAGCCGGCGGAGTCGGATGTATGCATATAACGCCTTGAATTTGTTATATTCTGTCGCGAAAATTCCCCCTTGAATTTTTCCCGGCCGGGGAGTACATCAACGGCCGTTGGCACTGCTCTATGGGGAGTGCTAACAACCGGAACATGCGCTTATCGCTTGAGGAACGCTGGAGGAGAACCGATGAAGTTCAGGCCTCTACACGACCGTGTGCTGGTCCGCCCGGTCGAGCAGGAAGAGAAGACCGTCGGCGGCATCATCATTCCCGACACGGCCAAGGAGAAGCCGATGCAGGGCGAGGTGCTGGCGGTCGGGCCGGGGGTGCGCAACGAGAAGGGAGAGCTCGTGCCGCTGGACGTGAAGGCGGGCGACCGCATCCTGTTCGGCAAGTGGTCGGGCTCCGAGGTCAAGATCGACGGCGAGGATCTCATGATCATGAAGGAGTCCGACATCTTGGGCGTGATCGAGGGCGCCCGCGCAGTCGGCAAGAAGGCTGCTTGAGCCAAAGGAGGGTTTTCAAAGATGGCTGCTAAGGACGTCAAGTTTTCCGCCGACGCGCGGACGAAGATGCTCCACGGCGTGGAGATTCTCGCCAACGCCGTGAAGGTGACGCTGGGCCCGAAGGGCCGCAACGTCGTGCTCGACAAGTCGTTCGGTGCGCCGCGCATCACCAAGGACGGGGTGACGGTGGCGAAGGAGATCGAGCTCGCCGACAAGTTCGAGAACATGGGCGCCCAGATGGTGCGCTCGGTCGCCTCCAAGACCAGCGACGAGGCCGGCGACGGCACCACCACCGCCACCGTGCTCGCGCACGCGATCGTCAAGGAGGGCGCCAAGGCGGTGGCCGCGGGCATGAACCCGATGGACCTCAAGCGGGGCGTCGATATCGCGGTCGCGGCGGTGGTCGAGGAGCTGCGCAAGCGCTCGAAGAAGATCAAGACCGGCGAGGAGATCGCCCAGGTCGGCACGGTCTCGGCCAACGGCGACCGTTCGATCGGCGACATGATCGCCAAGGCGATGGAGAAGGTCGGCAACGAGGGCGTGATCACGGTCGAGGAGGCGAAGTCGCTCGAGACCGAGCTCGACGTGGTCGAGGGCATGCAGTTCGACCGCGGCTACATCTCGCCCTACTTCATCACCAACGCCGAGAAGATGAACACGGAGCTCGAGGATCCCTACATCCTGCTCCACGAGAAGAAGCTCTCGGGCCTGCAGGCGATGCTGCCCGTGCTCGAGGCGGTGGTGCAGTCGGGCAAGCCGCTGCTGATCGTCGCCGAGGACGTCGAGGGCGAGGCGCTGGCCACCCTGGTGGTCAACAAGCTCCGCGGCGGGCTCAAGGTGGCGGCGGTCAAGGCGCCCGGCTTCGGCGATCGGCGCAAGGCCATGCTCGAGGACATCGCCATCCTCACCGGCGGCCAGGTGATCAGCGAGGACCTCGGCATCAAGCTCGAGAACGTCGGCCTCGACATGCTCGGCAAGGCGAAGAAGGTGGTGATCAACAAGGACGACACCACCATCGTCAGCGGCGCCGGCAAGAAGGCCGACATCCAGGCTCGCTGCAACCAGATCCGCCAGCAGATCGAGGAGACGACGTCGGACTACGACCGCGAGAAGCTGCAGGAGCGCCTGGCCAAGCTCGCCGGCGGGGTGGCGGTGATCCGCGTCGGCGGCGCCACCGAGGTCGAGGTCAAGGAGCGCAAGGACCGGGTCGAGGACGCGATGCACGCGACCCGCGCCGCGGTCGAGGAGGGGATCGTTCCCGGCGGCGGCGTGGCGCTCCTCTACGCCATCCGCGCGCTCAAGGACGTTAAGGGCGAGAACCACGACCAGCAGGTCGGCGCCGACATCGTGCGCCGGGCGTTGCAGGCCCCGACGCGCCAGATCGTCGAGAACGCCGGCGTCGACGGCGCGGTCGTGGTCGGCAAGCTCCTCGAGTCCAAGGACCCCAACTGGGGTTACGACGCCCAGGAGGGCGACTACAAGGACATGGTCAAGGGCGGCATCATCGACCCGACCAAGGTCGTTCGGCACGCCCTCCAGGACGCGGCCTCGGTCGCCGGGCTGCTCATCACCACCGAGGCGATGGTGGCGGAAAGGCCCGAGAAGAAGCCGGTGCCGTCGATGCCGGGCGGTGGCGGCGGCATGGGCGACATGGACTTCTGATCCGGCGCCGAACGGCGGCATCGCTCGTGTCCTTCGGGGCCGCGGGGGCTTCCCTCGCGGCCCCGATCGTTTTCGGCGGGGGTCCGTCCCCAGGCGCCCCCGGAACCCGGCCGCGCGCCGGGCCTGCGGGTTGACTCGCCGTTGGCCCGATGCCAGCATCGGCCCCCTCATTTGCGTCGACTTCACGCAGCCCAGGGGAGGAAGCGGACATGAGACATGTTCTAAGCGGCGCGCTGGCGCTGGCGGTGGGCCTCGTCGCGTCCGGCGCGTCGGCCGAGGTCAACCTCGTCTACAACAATTCCTTCAACCGCACCGACACCCAGACCGGGGTCGTCGCCGACGAGTGGATCGCGCGCATCGAGAAGGCGACCGAGGGGCGGGTGAAGATCCGCCACGTCTTCGGCGGGGCGCTGCTCAAGGCCGAGGGCACCCTCGACGGCGTGCGCAAGGGCGTCGCCGACGCCGGCGCGGTGTCCGTCGTCTACCACATCGGCGAGTTGCCCATCTCGGCCTCGCTCGCCGGCTCGTTCGACGTCGAGTACGGCAACAAGCTCGACCTCCTCGGCATCAGCGCGGTCACCATGAAGCTGCTCGAGGAGTTCCCCGAGTTCCAGGGGGAGTACGCCAAGTTCGGCGTCAAGGGCCTGCTTTGGATCCCGGCCGGCCAGTACTCGATCATCGGCACCGCCAAGATCGCCACCGTCGACGACTTCAAGAACAAGAAGATCCGGGCCTTCGGCGCCAGCCTGCCGCTGTTCATCGAGTCGCTCGGCGGCGTGCCCATGCAGGTCGCCTTCGGCGAGCTCTACACCAGCCTTCAGACCGGCGTGATCGACGGCCTCATCACCAACCCGACGGCGATGGTGCCGGCGGGCTTCCACGAGGTCTCGAAGCACGCCGTCACCACCGGGCCCGCGCTCGGCACCTCGATGGCCGGCGCCACCGTCTCCTACGTCGTCAACCTCAACTCCTGGAACAAGATCCCGAAGCAGGACCAGGACATCGTCCTCAAGGTGTCGAAGGAGATGACCAAGGTCGCCGCCGAGATCATGACCAAGGGCACGGCGCAGACCTATGTCGACCTCCAGGCCAAGGGCGTGCAGGTGCACCACATGAGCAAGGAGGAGGTGGCGAAGATGGCGAAGATGACGCCCGACTTCTTCGCCCGCGAGGCCAAGCGGCTGAACGAGCGCGGGCTGCCGGGGGACAGGATCTTCGCCCGCTACAAAGAGATCGCCGACGACTACGCGTCCGGCAAGTGGAAGCCGTGGTAGGGGGCTGAGGCGGCCCCGTCCGGCCTGAGAGGGGGCCCGGCGCCGGGGGCTCGGCGCCGGCGCCTCCCCGCTGCGCCCGGCCTGAGCCGGCGGACAGCGGAGGGGAGGGCGTGCCCTCAGGGGTGCCAGGGGGGATTCGCCGGCGGGTACGGGCGGGGGCGCGACGGGACACATGGCGGACATCCGCGACCTGGAGCTACGGATCGAGCGGGTCTGGGGCGCGGTCCTTCGCGCCTTCGCCGCCGTCAACGGCGTCGTCATCCTCTTCCTCGCGGTGATGATCTCCACCGACGTGCTCGTGCGCTGGATCGCCGGGCGGCCGATCATCGGCGTGTTCGAGATTTCCCGCGTCCTGTTCGTGCCGGTGATCTTCATGGTCCTGGCGCTGGTGCAGTTCGCCGACCGGCACGTGAAGGTCGACCTGCTGGTCTCGCACCTCAAGGGCCGGCGGGCGGTGGCGGTGCGGGTGCTCGACCAGGCGATGGCGCTGGTCTTCTTCACGATCCTCCTCGTGACCGGATGGCGTGACTGGGTGGAGGCGATCGAGCGCAACTACGTCGGCATGGGCCGGCTCGAGATTCCGCAGGCGATCCCGATCGGCTTCGTCGTCTTCGGCGTCTTCCTCATGGTGGTGACGCTGGTGCTCCTCATCCTCAAGAGCCTCCGCCAGTTCCTGACCGGGGTCGGCGAGAAGGAACCGCTGGTCCCCTATTCCCCGCCGCTGCGCGAGGAGTGAGCGGCGATGGACGCGACCACGCTCTCGCTCCTGGCCGCGGCGGCGGTGCTGGTGCCGCTGATGGTTCTCGGCGTGCAGATCGGGGTCACGCTCGGCCTCACCGGCATGGTCGGCATCTTCGTCTACAGCGGCGGGAATCTCTCGGCGGCGCTCAGCCAGCCCCTGATCCAGGGCCTGGACGTGGGGCTCACCTACGCCTTCATCGTCATCCCCCTCTTCATCGCGCTCGGCACCATGGCCGGGCAGTCGGGCATCACCTACGACCTCTTCACCGCCTTCTCGCGCTGGGTGGGGCACATCCCCGGCGGCATCGCGGTGGCGACCATCGGCACCTCGGCGGGGCTGGCCTCGATCACCGGCTCCAGCGTCGGCGCCTCGGCGGCGATGGCCAAGCTCGCCATGCCTGAGCTTCGCCGCTTCAAATACGACGACCGCATGTCGGCCGGGGCGGTCTCCATGGGCGGCACGGTCGCGGCCATGATCCCGCCCTCGATCACCATGGTCCTCTACGGCATCTTCGCCGAGGTCTCGATCGGCAAGATGCTGATCGCGGGCGTGCTGCCCGGGCTCCTCACCTCGGCCCTCTACGCGTTCAAGATCTGGACCCGCTGCATGATCGCCCCGCGGCTCGGCCCGCCGGGGCCGCGCTTCCCCTGGCGCGAGCGGCTGGGGACCGTGCCGCCGGTGGTTCCCTTCTTCGTCATCGTCGGGGCGGTGATCGGCGGCATCCTGTTCGGCATCTGGACGCCGGTCGAGTCGGCCGCAGGCGGCATGGTGATGGTGCTGCTGCTCGGCCTCCTGCGCCGGCAGATGAGCTGGCGGCGGCTCTTCTTCGCCCTCACCGACGCGGCGATCATCTGCGCCTCGGTCGAGATCATCGTCGTCGGGGCGCTGATCTTCTCGAACTTCCTGGTGCTCTCCGGCTTCAGCGAGCTGGTGGCCAAGAGCATCATCGCCTTCGACCTGCCGCCGCTGACCATGTTCACCGCCCTGGTGGTGATCTACCTGATCATCGGCATGTTCATGGAGGTGACCTCGACGCTGGCGCTGACCATCCCGCTGGTGATGCCGATCGTCCAGGCGATGGGCTGGGATCCGGTCTGGTTCGGGGTGGTGCTGGTGTCGCTGATGGAGGTCGGGATGGTCACGCCGCCGGTCGGTCTCTGCCTCTACGTGGTCAAGGCGGCGGTGCCCGACCTGACGCTGGCCGACATCTGCATGGGCGCGCTGCCGTTCTGGCTCGTCAACCTGGTCGCGATCTACCTTCTCTACATGTACCCGGTCATCGCCCTGGTGCTCCCCAACATGATGTGAGGGGTGCGGCGGGGTTCGGCCGCGGGCGGGGTTGGTCCGCGCGAAGTTGCCAGCCACCTATGGGGTCGCAAGGTTCTTCTTGCAGGGCTTGATCTGCGCGGCGTCTGAGACAGTCGCTTACGTAGACGGTTTGGTCGTTGGCTTTCCTGTATCTCCGGGAATTCCAAAGCCCGCATACGGTGATGAGGGGATCAGCCAAGTTCGGTTACGAATCATCGCAGCGAGCACGTCAGAACGCGCCGTGCTTGAAAAGTCGCCCTGTGGGCAAGACGTCTCATCTACTCTCGGGAAAGCCCCGGTATCCGTGCCGGACGGAACGCGGTTCATCGCTGCCTCCATCCATCAAACGTGCGAGTGTCGTTGATCGCCTCTTGGGGACCCATCGGTGTATTGATCTGCATCTTGGTTAGCTGTCCTTCGGACACGAACATGAATCCTCTTGCGGCCGTGCTCTCGATGAACGACCGGACACACCGATACGCGACAGGTTGGCCCGCTGGTTGGGCTCCAACAATTGCAGCCGGATCGAAAGGAGATGATAGTTCCAACTCCTCCCGAACACTCTGATAGAATGATCTTAACAGAGAGTAAAGTTCCGTGCTGGCCTTCTCCATCTTGAGACCGAGCTGCTCGGCTTCCCGGCGATTAATCGTATAATCGTGGCTGCCGCTCTCGCTGCATAGAAAGTCGATGATCTTTTGGGTCTTGCTTGCGTCGGAAACCTGATGCTTCAACAATTGGCTGGCAATGAATTGTATCTGGCTCCGGGAGCGGAAGATCGCGCCGAGCACAAGCGGATGAACCTTCTGCGCGAGATCGATCAGGACCCGAGCCATCGTGTCTGAACCCGTTACTCCGAAGTCGGCCTTCGCCATCTCAATGTAGCCCTTCACCGCTTCTACGCTCACCGGGGCGCGAGCGTCAGGGGCCGCTCCATGTATCGGCGGGTTCAAGGGGCCGGTAATTGACGGATCAATCGGTCCAAGCGTGGCCTGCTTTGTCATGACGATCTTGTCAGCACCTAGGCAAATGAGCGTGCCCGCACTATGCGCCTTCGCCGGAACAATCACCTCCAACTCATCGCAGAACATTCGGATCATGTTGACGAGGTTCCACGCCCCCAGAGTATTGCCTCCGCGTGTATAGAGAATCAGGGAGATTCGCTTTGTGGGGAACACCTCGTCGAGGTGCTGGGCGAACATATCGGTCACGTCCGCAGCGACTTGTGTTTCCATGGCGCGGCGGTCGCCGGTCACGTATGCCAGCACACGAGATTTCCGCGATGACTCGATCTTGCGGTAGAGTCGCTGCCTTGTGTTGTATAGCTTCACGGTCATTCCCCGACGCCATCCCGCTAAGCTTTAGAAGCTCCTAATAGGATTGCACTCCGACGATACCAGCGCAACGGTCCGTATCGTATCTATTATGTTGTGCGGCTCCCGCGCCCGCATGGCGCGGGCGGGCGATCCGTGCCAGAGTGAGGGGGCGGCGCCCGCCCCGCAGGCGCCCTCGGGAGGGACGTCCAAAGAACAACCGTGACCGCGCCTGCCGCCGCCTCGTCCGCCCCGGTCGATTCGCCCGCCCGCGGGGTCGCCTTGATGCTCGCGGGGAGCGCGCTCCTGACGCTGACCGACGCCATCACCAAGGTTTTCGCCCACGACCTGCCGGTGGGCGAGATCCTGGTCGTGCGCAGCGCCTTCAGCCTGGCGCCGATCGCCGTGCTGGTGGCCCGCGCCCGCACCCTGGAGTCGCTCCGCATGCGCGACCGGCGGGGGCAGGCGGCGCGGGCGATCCTGATGCTGGTCAGCACCTTCTGCTTCGTCACCGGGCTCGCCTATCTGCCGCTCGCCGACAACCTCGCCATCACCTTCGCCGGGCCGCTGTTCGTCACCGCGCTGGCGCCGCTGATGCTGGCCGAGCGGGTGGGATGGCGGCGCTGGGCGGCGGTGGTGGTGGGCTTCGTGGGCGTGCTGGTCATCACCGCGCCGACCGGCGGGGGGGCGCAGTGGGCGGCGCTCTTCCCCCTCGCGGCGGCGCTCGCCGCGACGCTCCGCGACATCGTCACCCGGCGGATGCGGGGCACCGACACCGCCGCCTCGATGCTCCTTTATTCGGCGCTGGCGCTGATCCTGGGCGGGCTGGCGACGAGTCCGTTCGGCTGGCGGGCGATGGGGGCGTTCGAGATCGGCCTCCTCGCCGTCGGCGGGATGGTGCAGGGGGTCGGCCACATGCTGGTGATCGAGGCCTTCCGCTCGGCCGAGGCGGCCCTGGTCGTGCCCTTCAAGTACACGGTGGTGCTGTGGGCGGCGCTCTACGGCTACCTCATCTTCGGCGACGTGCCCGGGGCCAACGTGGTGTCGGGGACCGCGATCGTGCTCGCCGCCGGCCTCTACATCTACCACCGCGAGATCGTGGTCAGCCGCCGGCGCCGGGCGGGGGAGGGGCCTTCCGACGCCCGGAGCCGTTAAAGCACCAGGTCGGTGTGGACCTTGAGGTCCCGTTTGACCCCGTGGCCGAAGTGATCGGGACAGACCCGCACGCCCTCGCGGCGCGCGAGCTTAAAGGCTGGGATCAGATCGCTGTCGCCGATTTCCAGGCGCACGAGCGCGACGGGGAGGAAGGTGCTATAAGCACGCGCGTCCCGCCCCCGCTCCCTGAGCGGATCGCCCCTACCGCCCGCCGCCCCGCCACTTGTCGAACGAGCGGGCGCCGGTGTAGCCGAGGTAGCCGGCGCCGAACAGCCACCACAGCGACTCCGGGATCGCGGCCAGCAGGTTGGCGATGTTCTCAGCCGCGGCCGTCACCTGCCCCGGCCACCAGATGCCGACGATGCCGCCGGCGAAGCAGAGCCCGATCACCGCGTACATGACGTAGAGGAAGGTTGGCCGCGCGCGGCTGGTCCACGGGTCTCCCGACTGAGCGTCGGCGAGGATGGCGCCCATCGCGAGGCGCAGCTCCTCGAGCTCGCCGGCCTGCTCGGCCTTGAGGAGCCTGACCCTGGCCTCGGCCTTCTCCTCGTCGGTTTGGAAGAGCTTGTCGATCAGTTTCCCGGCCACGTCCATCAGCGGCCCGGCGAGAAGGGCGAGGGGCGCCGGCATGGTCGTCACTCCGTCGTCGCGTGGCGGCGGTAGGCCGCGGCCCAGTCCTCGGCCCGGCCCTTCCCCCGCTCGGTGTTGTAGTGGCGCTTCCAGTAGCGCCCGAGCCCGTCCACGTCGTCCGCCGCCGGCAGCGGCTCGGGGACGCGCCAGTAGAGGAGCCGGCAGATCGCCGAGGCGTAGGCGAGGTTGGTCGCGAGCTGCTCGACCCGCGAGGGCGCCGCGGCGGCGAGGCGCGCGGCGCGTGCCGCCAGCTCGGGCCGGAAGCGGAGCGTGTTCCGCCAGAGATCGTCGTGGGTGGCGGGCTCGATCTGGAAGACTCCCAGCGCCGGCCCGCCGCCCATCTGGCGCAGGTGCGCGAGGCCGCTCTCGTGGAGCGCGGTGCCGACCAGCAGGTTCTCGGCCGCCGGCGAGTGGAGTTCGAGGACAACGAGCGTCGGCCTGAGGATCAGGTCGCGGAAGGCGGCAAGGTCGAGCATGGCGTATCCTCCGGGAGTTCGTGACTCCGATGGGATCGGATCATACCCCTCACCCAGCTCCGGCCGGGGCTCGGACATTGGCCTCGCCGGGCCTTCGCATCCCTCTCCCCCGTGGGGGAGAGGGCAGGGTGAGGGGGGTCGCCTGCGTCCAGCCGATCGCGGCGCGCGGCCTTGCGCGTCAGCCGCCCTCGCGGGAGCGCGATTCCAGGCGCTCCACCCGGTGCGAGAGCCGGGCCGCCTCGTCGCGGAGCGCCCCCGCGAGCCCGCTCACTCCCTCCTGCAGGCGCGAGACGTCGCGGCGGAGCTGCTCGATGTGGACGCGCACGGCGACCGCCTCCTCGCGCAAACTGGTGACCGACCAGCCGACCCAGGCGAGCAGCGCCGCCGCCAGCATCACCAGCACGCGCTGGGCCTGGCGCTCGAAGGCGCCGGCCCTGCCCTCGCCCTCGCCGCTCACGTCTCGGGCCCCTTCTGCGGGTCGCGCGCGAGCGCGGTCCAGCCCTCGCCGGCGGCGAT
The DNA here is from genome assembly GCA_016202695.1 of Pseudomonadota bacterium. Taxonomy (GTDB): domain Bacteria; phylum Pseudomonadota; class Alphaproteobacteria; order JACQOE01; family JACQOE01; genus JACQOE01. The sequence goes on from JACQOE010000096.1 coordinate 19,360, forward strand.
GACGCAGGCGGCGCCGGCGGCGTTGATCGCGACCATCGACCAGCTCCCCTCGGGCGCGACGGTGACGAGCGCGCTGGCGCCGTCGCCGAGCCGAGCCGCCGCCGTGACCCGCTCGCCCAGCGCGGCGAGGAGCGCGAGCACGCGCTCGGCGGCGCCGCAGTTCGCCTGCGGCCCCGCCCCCGGGGCGAGCGCCGGCGGCGCGGCGACGCAGGCGCCGAGGATCAGGGCGGGGGCGAGCGCGAGCATCCAGGCGAAGGCCGGTGCTGCCCGGCGCGTCACGGGTCTCTCGCGGGTCATGCCGGCGGGCCGATCCGCCGCACCGTGCGGCGAAGCGCGGCGGGCACCTCGGCCTTCATCCGCACGCCCCCGTCGGCGGTCGCCTCCAGGTTCGCGATCAGCCAGCGGGCGCGGAAGCGCTCGCCCGGGCGGCGCTCGATCACCGCGTCGCGGACCTCGAGCGCGCGGCCCGGTTCGCTCAGCGGCTGGTGCGCGATCGGGGTCTCCTGCACGTGCAGGTGCAGGATCGCGCCGGTCGCGGAGTCGAGGTAGAGTCGCAGCCACTGCATCGCTTCAGCCCTGCACGTAGCGGTGCTCGACGTTGTAGGCGAAGCCGGAGCCGCCGTTGAGGTTGACCAGGCGGAAGCGGGGCGAGTCGGGATCGCCGGCGTCGGTCGAGTGGCCGGTGAGCCGGACGTCGGTCGAGGCGGTGTAGATCATCGGGAAGAAGGCGTATGCGTTGAGGGCGATGTCGACGCTCGCGCCCGCGCCGAGCGTGCCGGCGGTTTCGGCGGTCGCGGTCACCAGCGCCGCGCGGATGATCCCGCCCGAGGCGAGGTGGGTGGTGGGCAGGACCGCCCCCGAGGCGATGCTCGCCGCCTGCACGGCGCCGCTGGCGATGTCGGTCGCGTTCACCGCCCCTGGCGCGAACCAGCCCGAGGCGATCGGCGCCACCCCGGCGGCGCCGTGGGCGTGGTCGCGCACGTTCGCCTCCACCTGGTTCATCTCCGCCGCGGTCAGCACCTGGTTGAAGCCGAAGGTCTGGAAGCTGTAGGCCATCCTGCCCGTCCTCCGTTCGCGCCTGCGGGCGCTTCAGAACCCCAGGGTGCGGGCGGCGTCGATCCGCCCCGCGGGGTCGGAATCCAGCACCAGGTACGCCTTCGGCGCCGCCCGGTGCAGGCTCATTTCCAGCACGTGCTCGACGCCGCGCTCGAAGCTCACCGTGTGGGCGAGACCCTCGATCACGTAGTCGCTGGCGACGCCGGTGTGGCTCTCGACCAGGGTCACGCGCTCCAGAAGCTCGCGCGCGAGCACGTCGGGGAAGCGGTTCTTGATCGCCACCGCGAGGTCGCCGGCGGGCTCGGCGAACCGGTCCACCAGATAGGCGGCGTAGTCGGCGGCCTTGAGCACGTCGCCGATCATGTCGCTCTCGATGGCGAGCGTGCGCCGGCCGAAGACGGCCTGCGACGACGCGCCTTCGGCCTGGGCGATGAAGGCGGGCTTGCGCCGCAGGGGCACCCCGCGGAGCTGGAAGCGGGTGAGGTAGGCCGGGCCGGCGTTGGCGTTGGTCACCGTCACCAGGGCGCTGGTGGCGAAGGCGGCGAGCGAGACGACCGCGCCCGAGCTCAGGTCGGCCCCCGTGCCGTCGGGGGCGGCGGCGAGCGCGTAGTCGGTGCCGGCGTCGGGGGCGACGAGGCTCATCGCCGGGGTCGCGCGCTCGCGCGTCTCGGGGTCGAGGAAGCCGAGGACGAACGAGACGCCGGCGCCGGCGGCGAGGGTCTGCGTCTCGTCCAGCCAGGCGATCGTGCTTACGCCCGTCGCCTCGCGCGGCTCGCCCGAGACCCGCGCGTCGTTCACCACCCGCTCGTCGGCAAGGGCGAAGCCGAGGGCGGCGAAGTCGGCGTAGCTCGCCACGCTGGTGGCGAGAAGGTCGAAGTTCCGGCCCCTGACCGTGATCCGTCCCGCCCCCGACACGTAGCCGTGGTGCGCGCCGGTGCGCAGGAGCCGGTCGAAGGCGTCGCCGCCCGAGAGGTTGTCGAGGAAGGCATAGGGCGCGCGATCGGCGATCCCGGCGACCGCCCGGTACTCCGGCGCCACCCCGGCGGTGGAGAGCACCTCGGCGAACAGGCTGCCGACCGGCGCCTCGGCCCTGAGCCCGAGGTTGATCGAGCGCTTCAGGAGCCGGGCGCGGTCGGCCGCCTGCAGATGGGTGGTGCGGCGCTCGGGCGCGGGATTCACCCCGTAGCGCTCGACGTGCCCGGAGAAGAGGCCGTAGACGCTTCCCTGCTCGGTCACCGCCTTCACCGCGAGGGCGTCGCCGACCTTGAGGACGTAGGGGCCGCCGGCCTGCTCGGGGCTGTAGGCGGCCCCCGCGTTCTCGAGCACGAGGTCGGCGCGGCCCGCCGAGAGCCGCTCGAAGAGGTCCGCCGCGCGTCGCTCGATGCGAAGCGCGCGCACGTCCTCGGCGCTCAGCGGCCCGGCCTCGATCTCCTCCCAGGCGAAGGCCGAGGCGAGCTGGGCCCAGCCGTAGGCCGAGGCGACCTCGCCCCAGTCGGCATCGACGAATCCCGCCCGCACCCGGTAGCTGGGGAAGGGCAGGAGCTCGTACCACTCGTGTGCGGCGAGCGCGCCCCAGGCCCAGCGCTGGGCGAGCTCCGCCCAGGTCACTCCGTTGAGCGCCATTCGATCGGCCGTCGGCTAGGGGTCCGCCCGGGGTCTGCGCGACTCTCTCATGCGGGCTCAGGCGGCCGGATCGTAGGTGTCGGCGGGCGCTTGGTCGGGACGGCTCGCGCGGTCCTGGTAGTTGGGGTGATCCTTCACCGCGTCGTAAGATCCCTGCCAGCGCGCCACCTTCCCGGCGAGGATTGCTTCCGCGCGCCCCGGGTGCGTCGCCTGGACGTTGGCCCACCAGGCGTCGGGATCGACGACGACGTGGGCGAGGACCGCCCTCTCGTTCTCGTTCATCGTTCACCTCAACAGGCCAGGAAGCCGGAGAAATGCGAGTTCACGCTGACATCGGCGGTATCGGCGCCCGTGCCCGTCAGCGTGACCTGAACCTTGCAGGTGTCGCCGGCGTCCATGTCCACCAGGGCGGCGAGGGCCGGGGCGACATTGGTGAAGGTGGAGGCGACGAAGGCCGCGATCTGCCGGGTCGTGCGGTTCGAGGCGACGAGGTCCAAGGTCCACTGCGTGGCCGTGCCGCACTCGAAAAGGCGGAGCGAGACGTTGAACTGGTACCTCCCGGTGACGGGGGCCGTGAAGATGCCGGTCGCGGCGTCGTAGTCCCCGTTCTGGTCGAAGGCTTCGCCGTCGAAGATGACGGTGTAGACGGCGCCGTTGCCGGTGACGTTGGCGAGGTTCCCGCTGGGGACGGCATGGAACGCGGACTGGAGGGGCCAGGCGACCTCGCCGTTGGCGTTGACCCGCATGTAGTTGCCGGTGCCGAGCGCGCCGCCGAGGGAGCCCACCAGCGCGTCGCCGTCCGAATCGTCGACGCCGAGCGCGAACTTGCTCGTGTCCGCGATCTGGAAGCTGACCTGGGGATCGCCCGACGCTTGGTTGATCATCAGGTTCCCGTCCATGGCGAGGTTGCCCGAGCCGGGCGTGCCCGACCACACCATCAGATGATCCTCCTTGCCGCGTTGCGCATGGCGCGCTCGATCAGGCGCTCGAGCCTGGCCATGCCGATCTCGTCGATCAGCGCCAGACCGTCGATGCGGATGCCGGCCGGCGCGGGCCCGGCGCCGGCGGCCAGCGGCTCGATGCGCACCCGCTCGGGGCCGGTCTCGCCGACGGCGAGGAGCGTCGGCCGGGTGACGATCCGCTCGCCGCCCGACTGGAAGAAGCCGCCGATCGCGGCCCCGATCAGCCCGCCGACGGGGCCGCCGAGGAGCGCGCCGGCGATGCCCAGCCCGGTGCTGGCGACCGCCCGGCGGATGTTGCCCTGGAGGAGGCCGGTGAGGCCGCCGAGTGCCGGCCCGACGAAGGCGGCGAGGTTTCCCGGCACGATGTCGCCGAGGAGCCCGCCCGAGCCGAGACCGGGGAGCCCGGAGAGAATCCCGCCGGCGGGGCTGGTCGCCGGCGCCTGGGCGGTTGCGCTTCCCTGGCCGAAGAGGAGCCGGAAGACCCGGTCCTGGGCGAGGCGGGCGAGCTCGGAGAGGATGGCGCTGGCGAGGCCGGAGAAGAGCCCCTTCAGCCTGTCGCCGAAGCTCGCGCCGTCGCGGAGCGCGCCGGCGAAGAAGCGGCCGAAGGCGAGCCGCATCTGGCCGGCGACCGCGTCGGTGTGCTGGCCGAGGTCGTCGATCAGGCGCCGCTGATGGGCGAGGGCCTCGTCGCTCCCCTCGGCGAGCGAGTCGAGGGCGAGGAGCGGGCGCGAGGCGCCCTCGCGCAGGCCCTCGACCGACTCGCTGAGCGCCCGGGTCGAGGCGCGGATGCGCTCGAGCTCGGCGGCGGCCTGGGCCGCGCCCTGGACCTGGGTCTCGATGGCGATGCGGGTCATGGCGGAAACGGCGTGCGGGTGTCCGAGCCGCGGCGCGGGGGCCTAGCGGCTTTGCGCCTCGCGGGCGATCTTAAGGGCCAGGTAGTTGGCCTCGGCGACGCTCAGGCGATCGAGGTCGCGGGCGCTCCAGCCGTAGGCCCGGGCGAAGAGGTGGAGCGCGTCGAGGTAGGGCGGTCGATGGCCTCGCCCCTGAGCCGCTGGGCGACGAAGGCCGCCACCTCGGGCAGAATGCCGAGCGCGAGCGAGTCGATCTCCTCCTCGCCCACCTCCGGGTCCACCTTGCGGGCGAGGTGGAGGAGGAGCGCCGCGGTCTCGGCGGCGCCGCCCTTGGCCGCCCCGCCTCCCGCCGCCAGCACGCCTTGCGCCTCGAGCGCCTTCCAGTCGCCGATGGTGAGGGGAAAGGCGAGGGCGAGGTCGATCGACCGCCCTCCGATCGCGAGCTTCATCCTGCGGCTCCCTGTCAATAGTCCGATTTGGTGGTGGTGAGCGTGACCTTCAGCGCGGTGGCGCTGCCGGGGTGGTAGCGCGCGCGGGCCTCGAACTCGACCACGTGGCGGTCTCGCCCCAGGGTGGCGAGCGGGAAGGCGGTGAACACCACCCGCGGCAGATCGAGGGTGAGCGCGAACGAGTTGGCGCGGGTGACGTGCACGGTCAGGCGCTGCTCGGCCTGGTCGAGGAAGTTGCGGTACTGGGCGATGTCGGGGAAGGCGAGCGTGCCGGCGAGCGTGATGGCGACCGGGCCGGTCCGCCGGACGCGGGCGATCTCGCGCGCCGCGTTCAGCGCCGGCACCCCCTCCAGCCGGTTGTCGACGGTGAGGGTGAGCGCCTCGACGAGGTCGGTCGCGGCGCCGGCGAGCGAGACCGAGGCGGTATCGAAGGCGAAGGGCGCCGCCGGCGAGGCCGGGAAGGTGGGCGTGCCGGCGGCGATGTCGGCGGTCGATCGCGCCACCAGCCGGGCCCGCACCCAGAGGTCCTGGTTGGGACGGAAGGCGAGCTCGAGCCGGCTCACGCAGGCTCCGGCGTAGCGCTGGGCCGAGGTCACGTCGCGGAACACCTCGAGGGTGTAGGAGGGGAGCGGCGCGTTGGAGAAGGTGTCGGCCTGCTGGGGCACGAAAGAGGTGGCAAACAGGGTGCCGGCGGCGACCGTCGCGGGCGAGCTCACGCCCAGCGCGGCCTTGAGGAAATGGCCGACCGAGACCGGGTGCGCGGGGGCGACGATGTCGCCCTCGATCCGCACCACCCCGGGCTGGTCGTCGGGCTCGAACGTGCCGCCGACGATGTTCTTGGTCTCGAAGCGGTCGATCGAGGCGGCGAGGGTCTCGCTCAGGGCCTCGAGGTAGGAGTCCGCCGCCAGCGGCGTGCCCCAGGCCGCCTCCTTCCTGAGGCCGATATGGCCGTTGAATCCGTATCCCATGGCTCAACGCTCCTTCAAAGGTCCTCGCCGTCCTCGGGCTCCCCGGGCTCGGGCGCGGCGAGGCGCGCCGCCCCCTCGACGAGGAGGGCGCGCACCAGCCGCGCCGGCATGTCGAACACCCGCCCCGCGGGCAGCACGCAGTCCAGCACCTCGACGTCGCGGATCATCTCCACCCGCATCGCCGCGCCCCCTACCCGGTGCTGGCGGTGGCGTCGGCGACGAGCCGCACCTCCGCGCCGCTCAAGTAGCCCCCCGCCTCGGGGTCGCGCCCGCTCGGCATCTCGCCCCCCTCCAGCCAGGAGGCGGCGACCGCGCCGGCGAGGGTGCGGTCGCGCATCAGCGCCACCTCGACCCGCGAGAGAAGGTCGTCGCGCAGCTCCACCGCCCGCTCCAGGCTCTCCAGGCTCCGCTCGACGCACCAGAGCGAGAGGCGCACCAGGTAGCGGGTGCGGGTCCCGGCGGCGAGGGCCTGCGCCTCGGGGGCCGCGTCGCGGCGCTCGAGGTAGACGCCGACCCAGGGCGTGGTCCAGGGGAACTCGCGCTCGATGTCGACGGCGACCCCGGCGAGCGCCGGGTCGGCCTGAAGGGCGGCGCGCACGCCGGCGCGGATCGCCTGGTAGTCAATCCCGGCCATCGCCGGCCTCCGTCAACGCCCGGTCGATCCCGGCCGAAACCGCCTCCGCCGCCAGCGCCCCGGCGAGGGCGGGGGAGGGGAGGAGGGGCCGCGCCGGCTGGCCGGGATGGCGGACGGCCCGCACAATCCGCACGCCCTCGGGCCCGAAAAAGCGGAGCGCCCGGGCCCGCCGCGGGCGAATCGCGAAGGGGCGGGTGCCGAGGTGGAAGAAGGCGGCGCGCGGGTCCGGCTGCGCGACCTCGACCGAGGCGCCGGACACCCGGGCGGCGAAGCCGGCGGCGAGCCTGGCCCCGCCGCCCCCGCCGCCGCGCGCCCGGGTCGCGGGCGCGGGCGGGGCCCAGGGCCGCTCGATCCCGCGCTTGTCCGCGTTCTCGCGCAGCCATTCGAGCTGGCGCGAACCGATCGCGGCGGCGAGCCGGGCGGGGGAAAGCGCCGCGGCGAGGCGCGCGAGCATCCGCTCGACGCCGCCGGTGTCGGTCTCGGCGTGGAACTCGGCGCTCATCTCAGCGTGCCTTATGATTGGCGCGTCGTTCCGTGCGCGCCGCAGCACGAAGTGGTGCGACGCAGACACGGAATCCCGTGCCGCCTCGACGGGATGCCGGACCAGCGATGCAGCACTCAAGTGCTGCATCGCATCCGGCATGACGGGTCGGGAACACGTCTCGTCGGCTCATCCCTCCCGTCCCTCGCGGAGGGCGGCGAGCTTGTCGGCGTTAATCGTCGAGTCCTCGAATCCGTCCTCGGCGAAGGTGGGGGCGAAGCCCTGCGTCGTCGACCACACCTCGGCCACGCCGGCCCGGGTGGGGATGAGCGCGCCCGAGGAATCGAGGAGCGGCACGCGCCCGCGCGCGATCGCCTCCAGCGCCTCGCTTGCCTCCTTGTAGCGGGCCGGCCAGGGGCTCTCGCCCAGCCGCTCGCCGGTGAACACCACCCGCGAGAGCAGGCGATAGATGGCGAGGTCGGTGGCGATGTCCTGAAGCGCCGGCACCGCCCGCGCGAAGGGGAGCGCGTAGGCGCGCGCCAGCCGCGCGTTCATGCCCGCCTCCACCCGCCCGGCGAAGGCCGCGACCTGGGCGCTGGTAAGGGTGGTGCGCGAGCCGAGCTCGGAGAGCGCCTCGTAGATCAGCGCCACGCTGGTATAGGAGACGGGAAGGGTCGCGGGCATGGCTCACCAGTAAGGGGTTGCGAAGGGGGCGAGGGCCTCGCGGGCGCGGCCGGAAAGCTCCTTCTCCAGGTCCTCGGCGGTGGCGAATCGGCAGGTGCGAAGGCCGGCGGGCGGCGCGCCCGGCTCGTGCCCAGCCGCGAGCGCGAAGGACACGTCCACGCCCTCGCCCAGGATCTCGAGCGCGCGGGCGTAGTATTGCAGGCTGTCGACGTTGGCGTAGCCGGGCCGGCCCAGGAAGTGGGCGCGGTAGAGCGCGACCGCCTCGCGGCAGAGCCGCTCGATCCCGGGCGTCACCCGCCCGCCGTTCCGGGCCAGCTCGTAGCCGGCGCGGATGACGTTGTCGCGCATTACGAAGTGCTTCTGCAGGAGGCGCCCGGGGTGGCGGGCGCGGTCGAGCTCGAGGAGCGGCAGGTTGCGCCAGAATCGCGCCCGCCGGCCGCTCTCGGCCAGGTATCCGAGGTGGGCGATGGCCGCGTCGGCCAGCACCACCACCGGCCCCGGCCCCTCGTTGAGCGCGAGCTCCGGGTGCTCGTGGATGCAGCCGAAGAAGCGCATCGCCCGCCCCTCGTGCGCGCGCCGGCGGAAGAGCCGCACGGGGAGGTCGGGGTCGAAGGCGGCATCGACCGCGAAGTGGTGCTGGCGGAGCGAGTAGCCGTGGAACATGTTCTCGCGCAGGTATTTGTGCAGGTTCGGCGCATCGACCAGCCGCTCGTCGCTGTCGATCCACAGCGCCCACTCCTCGCGCGCCTCCGCCAGGGCCTGGTTCCGCGGCACCTCGAAGCCGTCCGATTTGGGGTCGGTGCCGGGCACGAGCCGGGCCCCGAACCGCCGCGCGATCTCGCGGCCGGCGGCATCGAGCCCGGTGTCGGCGATGACGATCTCGTCGGCGAGGTCGTGAAGGGGGCCGAGGCACCAGCGGAGCGTCTCCTCCGCCCCCGGCCCGGCGATGAGGGTGGCGGAGAGGGTCTGGCGCGGGCGCTGGAGCCTGAGCTTCCGGCCCATGTCGATGGCGCCGAGGGGCGCGTGGTCGGCGTCGTAGCGGACCAGATAGAAGCCGACGGCCTCGCGGGTGAGGGCGTTCCGGCCGGTGGGCACGGCGTGGATCGAGAGCCCGGGCTTCGACCCCAAGAGGTCGCGCAGGTCGTGGCGGTCGAAGGCCCGCACGTGGTTGCGGAAGGTCCGCCAGTTGGGGGTGCCGAACTCGGCCGGGCCGAAGGGGACGGTGAGGATCACGCTCCCGCCCGGCCTGACCCGGCTCTCCATGGCCTCGATCGCCGCCGCCGGATCGCGGAGATGCTCCAGCACCTCCGAGCAGAGGAGGGCGTCGAACGGCGCCTCGGCGGAAAGGTCGAGCGTATGGTCGCCCTCAAGGAAGCGGAGCCGGGCCGGCTCCTTGGCGTGGCGCTCGGCGAAGGTGCGCGACCACTTCACCGCCCCGGGGTCGATGTCCACGCCCAGCCAGTCGCGCCCGACCCGGTTGTGGAGATACACGTCGCACCAGCCGTGGCCGCAGCCGAAGTCGAGGATGCGCCCGATGTCGGGCCGGGACGTCAGGATTTGCTCGAACAGTTCGAACCGTTTTTCGTCCGAGCGTTCGAACATCGCCGAGGCGTCGGCCCCGGCGAGGCGGGCGTCGGTTTCCTCGCCGCCCCTGGCGTAGTGCGCGGCGAACGCCTCGGCGCTCTCCAGGAAGGCGTACTCGCGGGCGATGGTCTGGCGGAGATCCTCGGCCCGCGGATCGGCGACGCCTTGAAGCGCGGCCCGCGCCGCCCCCACGTCGCTCAGCCGGTAGAAGTGGCGGGCGAGGCGCACGGGCTCGTCGTTCACTTCGGCGAACAGCCGGTCGAACCCGGCCGACCACTCGGCCGCCACGCCCGACCAGTCGAGCCCTTCGGCGGCGCCTCGTCCCGCCGCGCTCGCCCGCTCCCAGGCGGCCTCGTCGCCGACGTAGGCCATCACCGCGTCGGTGAACGCCTCGGCGTAAGAGTCGCTCCAGGGATCGCCGTCGATCAGCCTGCCCGCATCGGGCGCGACCGTCTCGGGGAGCGCGCCCCAGGCACTGGCGACGATGGGGAGGCCGGCCGCCATCGCCTCCATGGCGGTGATGCAGGAGACCTCGGCGAACTGGGGCTGGCCGGGCGAGGGCGTCGGGTAGACGAGGAGCCCGGAGCGCGCGTACTCGCGATAGAGCGCGTCCTTGGCGAGCGGGCCGACCCACTCGACCGAGGCGCCGAACCCGGCGGCCTTGTCCTTGAGCGCGGCATAGAAGTCGGCCAGGTGCGGCACCGGGTTGTCGTAGCCGAAGACCGCGAGGCGGAGGCCAGGGTCGCGGGCGAGGAGCCGGGGCAGGATCGAGTCCAGGAGCACGTCGAGCCCGCGCTCGGGCCGCGAGGCGTAGACCATCCGCTTGCGGTCCCGGGGAACCGACTCGAGGCCCCGGAAGCGGGCGAGGTCGATCCCGTTGCGGGTCCGCCAGATCAGCCGCTCGGGCAGGTCGTAGACCTCGCGGTGCTGGCGGGCGTGGAAATCGGACAGCAGCATCACCCGGTCGACGTTCCAGAGCACGCCCTTGAACGCGGCGGCGCTCCGCCCGAGCGCGAGGTCGTGGCACCAGAGGAGGTTGAGCCGCGAGGCGAGCGGGGCGGCGAACGCCTCGGGCGCGCGCTGGACGATGGCGATATCGAAGGGGACGTTGGCGGCGAAGGCGGCCCACTCGGCCAGGGGCGCGTAGGCGACGCCCTGGTCGAGCGAGTGGCCGGCGCCGTTCGCGAACACGGTCACGCGATGGCCGAGCCTCGCCAGCGCGCGGGCCATCGAGGCGCCGGCGGTCTCGGCCCCGCCGAGGCTCCGCTCCTCCAGCGTCGATCCGTCGAAGGCCATGCCCGGAACCAGCATCGCGATGTCGTAGGGCTGGAACGCCATCCGTCCGTCCTCCGGCAACGAGAAAGGGCGCCCGAAGGCGCCGCTCCGACCGTTCGTCCCCGTCGCCGCTCCTTACCGTTTCGTCACCACGGCGAAGGAGCGGACCTCGGCCTGGGGGACGCCGGTCTCGACCCGCGCGTAAGGAAACGCGCCGGCGACGGCGCCGACCGCGGCCGCCTTGGAGCCGGGGCCCAGCGCCCAGGTCCAGTCGCCGGCGCCGTCGGCGGCGGCGGCGCGCAGGAAGCTCGCGCTCGCGGTCTCGAACGAGACCTGAAGGTACGCGGCGCAGGAGGTCACCGCCGGCGCCCACAGGCCGAGCGCGGAGGCGTGCTTGAGCGAGAACGCCCCGGAGACCGAGGCGCTCAGGGGGATGGTCACGTGGTCCACCGTCCAGCGATAGTCGGGCATCGGGGTCAGGTCCTCACGATCAGCCACTAGATTTAGCATTTACCAGACCGAGGAGCGGGTGGTGCGGCTGATCCCAAGGGCCAGGGCTGCGGTCGAGTCGGGTATATTCAGGGCAGACGCAGTTGGAGGGGAAATCCGATGACCCGCATCCGACGAGAGTTCCTTGAGGCGAAGCCAACAGGCCGGCTCACGCCCGAGCACAAGTCGCTTATCCGGCTGCTGGCCGAGAAGGCGGTGGACTCGTTTCTGCTTCGGATGCAGTTCGCCTGGTCGCCCGGGAAACAGGCGGCACGCGAGCGCCTGATCCGGGAGCGGATCGAGCAATACCAGAAGGAGCCACCCGAGCCCGACTGATCGAAAAAAATTCGCCCCCGCCCGGTTTGGCGACCAGGAGGCGGGGGCGATGAAAAGAAGGTTGATGCGATGATTATACCGCCAAAGCCCAAATCAAAAGACCACTACGTCGATGCCGTCCAGGTGTGGTTGAGCAAGCCCCTCGACCTAAAACAACAGTCTATCTTGTGCAGCTTGTGTGGCCCTGGCGGGTTGCATGTTTGGAATCGGCGGATGCCCTTCCGTCCGAAGTTTCGTCAGCGGCTCCAGCTCCGGCAGCCGAGCGAGCGAGCATTTCGGTTCCTGCGGGAAGCAGGGGGTGAGCACCTCATCAACAGGATTGAATTGAGCCTCGATCTGATCTCCGAAAGCCCGCGAGCGATGGAGGAAGTGACCGAGTTTGTCACGAAGTCCTGGGTCCGCCGATGGAAGCGCTGCATCGGGGTCGGGTGCGTCAGCGATTCGACAAGCGTCCCAAAACGTCGGCATCCCCGCGCCCTCGGGCCGACAACGTACTGGGGCAGGAAGGGTCGCCCCGTGCGGCCGGCACTCTATATGGAACGGTACTCAAGGGTCTCGGGCGAGATGTTTTGTACGCACCTGGATTGGCGAGTCGGCGGAGCGGAAGGCGTCCGCGCCATCGGCATCGAATCCCTGGCCGACTTGATCACCTTCGACCATCAAACTTTCTGGAGTGAGCGCCTGATCTTCCGAGCCGTCGATTTCCCGAAGCTCGGCAGGGCTTGGCTCGAAACGAAGCGCCGGTCGGATTGGTTCCGCCCCGACTGGCGGGGTGTCGAAAGGAATGAGGACGAGCGCGTGGGAAGGATTATCGCCGCAGCCGGCTCGGCAGAGATTGGCCCCATCGTTCAGAACATCATCGACTTCGCCCGTAAGTGCGGGAAGGACATCGGCAAAGCCCTAATCCCGATCCCGTGTCCCTTATGATTAATATCCCCAATCCCCCGATTAGCCCTCCAACTCATTGATCCCAAACGAAACTCCCTAAATCCTGATCTCCCCTCGAATTTGATCCTCTTCCCCCCTCAAATTCGATGCTGTCTCGCTTCCCAGGCTTGTCGGATCAGATCGCGCAGAACGTTCGTGTGCTCCTCAACGTCCCCCTTCCGCAGCTTGATGCAGTAATTGCCCCACTGTTCGTCATACTTCAATGTCCCCAGCTTGGCTCCGTCGATCTTGGCTTGGATTTCCTCTGATCGCTTTAACTTGAGTCGCAGGTTCGACACCCTTGTTTGCTGCATAGTCTACGGCTTTAGTTGTGTGCTTATCGTTGAGTTGAATGCCGATGGCCTTGGCCTCGACGAGGAACCGGATTTCATCGCCCATTTTCACGGCGATATCGACGAACTTATTCTTGATCTTGAACTCAGTCGTGATCTCCCTGAATCTTCGGTAGCCGAGAAGATCGGCAAGCATCTCGACGATAATGAGGACCGTGTCGTTCTCGTTTTTGTCGCGGTCGCGCGCGTCGGTCAGGATGTTTTGGTATTTCTTCAGGTTGGCCGCGATGCGCTCGACGGCCCGCTTGGGGATGTGCATCTTCCCCTTCCCCTACGGTTGCGCCGCTATCGTAGCGCGCGTGGCCCTGTCGGCAGAAGAGCCAACCAAGCCCTCGCAAATCCCCCCTTCCCATCCAAAGTAAACCAAGCCCAAGCCCTCCAACCGCCAAATGTTTGGCTAAATCCACATTCCCTAACCAAATCAATGCCCTAATCCCATCCTGGTAAAATCCCCTCCATGATTTTGTAGGGATGTGGGGGGCTGGGATAGGGTTGGGATCGGAGATTGATTGAGCAAAGATTGTCCTTGGTTTAGACCAGGATTGACCCTATATTGAAATCGCCGGGGGCAATCCCGGCGAGACAAGATGGCGACTTCGGCTTCACTGCCGGCGTCGCCATTTGTGCTTATGGAGTAGTTATGCAATTTGCAGGACTTGGGGACGTGGATGGCCGCAGCGCCCCGGCCAAGCGGATGAAGGCCGCCCGGGCAGACCTGCTCGCGGCGATGGGCCGGGCGCCCTCGGTGGTCGAAGGCTTGCTTCTCGATCGGGCGGCCGCCCACGTGGTCATGCTTGAGGCGGCCGAGGCGAAGTTGCTGCTCGGCAAGGGGATCGACACCTCGGGCTACTGCAAAACATCCAGGACGTTCTTGACCCTGCTCGGCACGCTCGGGATCAAGGCCGACCGGGCACCTGCGCCGTCTCTCTCTGACTACATCCGCGAGGCGGGCCTGGACGAGGAGCCCGCCGGGCTCGACGACGAAGGCGAAGCCGACGATGCGACAGGCCCCCCTCAAAATCCTGACGGGGGTGCGGGTGTGGATGTGTGTCACAAGAAATCTCGCCCAAAACAGAAAACGGCCCCCCGACGCCGACGCACCAAGCCCCGCGTTTATGCCGATCACGAATGAGAGAGGATCACGCAAATGACCTACGAATGCATCAAGACCTACACATTTCATCACAATCACCGTGGCGAGATCATCGACAAGGACGCCGATGAGTTGGAAGCCTTGACCAAGCTGTATTCCTTCAACGACGACGAGCCGCGTGTTGTACTGATGACGGACCGCCAGATCGCCGACCTGCCTTCGTCCGACAAAACCCAAGACGCCCTGGTCCGCGAGGCGAAGGTGCTGGCCTTCGAGAAGGGGTGGCGGTTCGGCGCGCGATCTCGGCCCTGCTCGGCGACAAGATCGCGCTCAGGCCCACCGAGGACGGCAGGGAGCTTGAGGCAATCGTCCGGGGCGCCTACTTCGGGCTGATCTCGCTCGGGAATGAACGCCCGGGAGCCCTGCATCCCCGTGCCGGGCTAAATGCGTTATCTCCCACATGATCTCGGTGTCGCCGTCGCGCGGGTTCTGCCCGTCGGCGAGCGCGAAGGTGAAGAAGCCGCCGGGGCCGATGGTCGCCACCTCGACGTGGGCGGCGAGGCCGCTCGACTGGCGGGTGGTGGCGCGGAGCGCCGAGAGGATCAGCGAGTCCGAGCCGACGGCCGCGGTCGAGACCGTCACCGTCACCTGGCCCGAGGCCAGAGTGGTGAGGCCCGCCCAGCGGAAGGCGTGGCTCGCGGCCTCGGTGGTGAGCGGCCCGCGCAGGTGCGGGCGATGGAGCTGCTCGAGGGTGGGATCGGTGGTCATCGCCGGTCCTCCGTCAGTTGGCCGCCGGCCTGGCGCGGGCGCGGCGCACCGCCTCCTCCGCTTCCGCGGCCGGCTCGGGAGCGGGGCGGGTGAAGCGGGCGAAGCCGGGGAAGAAGGTCTTCCAGGTGGTGACCGGGTAGTCCTTCACCTCGCCGGCGCGGATGCGGCCGTGGTCCTTGACGAATTTGAGCCTCATGGCCGGATGCTCCCGTTATGCCAATTCCGGTTGATCGATTCTGTTTCCGGCGTCATGGCCGGGCCGGCCCGCAGGTCCGTGACCCGGCCATCCATGGATCACCCACGCCGCGTCGCGGCGGCCCGGTGATGACGAACCCTTCGAAAGGGTTCCGCATCACAGCGTGCCGGCGATGAGGTAGCCGAGCTCGGGGGCGACGATCCGCTCGTCCTGGTAATAGCCCGCCTCGACCACCTCGACCTTGCGCTCGCCGGCGCGCGCCTCGACGTTCCGCTGCACCGCGAGGTCGGCGGGGAAGATCTCCGGCTGCCAGCGGTAGCGCAGCCCCAGCGTCGCGGTCTGCGCGCTCACCCCCGGCTCGATGCGGGCGATCAGCGCGTTGTTGCCCCAGATGTTGGTGATCGAGGAGGCGCCGCCCTCGCGCGCGTTCTCGACCACGCCGCGGCCCTCGAGGATGCGCTCGACCCGGAAGACGCGCCTGAGCTCGTCGTCGCCGAGCGCGCCGCCCGAGGTGTACTTGAACATGTCGAGGAGCAGCGGGTGGCGGCGGACGACGGCCAGCGTGTCCTCGTCGATCAGCATGGCGTTGGCGCGAAGCCCGGTGCGGGAGCGGATGAAGGCGTGGGCGGTGTTGACCTGGGCGATGGGGTCGGAATCCGGGTGGCCCCACTTGTCGGTGCCGGCGAGGATCACGCCCGAGCCGACGTTGGCGGCGCTGGTCACCAGGCGGGAGACGCGCACCTCCTGGTCGCGCCGGAGCCCGGAGATCACCAGCCGGGTGGCGTTCTCGCGCAGGCGGATGGCGATGTCGGCGTTGGCCAGGTCCTCGAGCGCGTTCTCGGCGGCCAGCGCGTAGTTGTGGGCGAAGTAGGAGTCCGACGAGACCTCGAACTCCACCCGCGCCGCGCGGGTCTTGGGCGCGCGGAGCGTGGCGGGCACGCTGAGGAAGGCGCCCTTCTCGATCACGAAGTACCGGTCCGACTGGTGCGCGACCGGCACCGCGGGGAAGAGCTGGTCGGCGACGAACTCGGCGCTGCCGTCGGAGAAGGCGGCGACCGCCAGGTTCGAGAGCGCGACGTCGAAATGGGCATCGGCGCCCGAGGGGGTTGCCATCGGCGAATCCTCCTGGAGGGAAAGGGGTGCGTCAGAGCTTGAAGGGCGGGAAGACGAGCGCCGGGACGACCTCGCCGTCGGCGCCGGCCGCGGCAAGCGCGCGGCCGAAGACCATGTCGCCCGAGCCGGCGTCGGCGGCGCGGCCCGAGCCGTTGCAGGTGAGGAGCGCGCCGCGGGTGACGGTGCCGCCGGCGACCACCTTCGAGGGGCCGAGATAGGCGATGCTGGCGGCGCGGCCCGTGGCCTTGGGCTTGTTCTGCAGCACCCCGATCATGGCCGTCGAGGTGTCGTCGCTGGCGATGTCGGTGGTGCCGTCGCCCAGGTCGCGCATGACGTGGTACTGGGCGGCGGAGAGGCGCGGGCGCGGATGGCCTCGAACACCGCGCCCGGCAGGTCGGCGAGGTCGGCGATGAGCCGCTCGCCGGCGCGCCTGAGCGCCTTCACCCAGCCATAGGCGGGCGCGCCCGGGGCGGCGGCGTGGCCGAGCTTGACCGGCGGGCGGAAGCCGACCTCGCCGAAGGCGGCGACCATGGCGTCGATGTCGTCGGCGCTGTAGGCGTCGCCGTTCCAGGTGCCGGCGCGGAAGACCTCCACCCCGGCGAGCTCGTGGAGCGCGGTGTCGTCGCGGTCCGGCATCGGAATCTCTCCTTGATCTTCGCGGGACTTCGAGGGGCGGCCCGCCGTGGCGGCCGGCCGCTCAGGCGGGGCGCCCCGCCTCGCCGTCCCCGCCCTTCGCGTCCGCCCCGGGGAAGCCGAGGAGGGCGCGGACGTGGCGCTCGTCGTCGTCGCCCGGGCTGAGCACCCCCACCGCCACCATCCGCTCGAATCCGGCCAGCACCTCGGCCCGCGCCGATTCGGTGAAGGGGAGGAAGCGGAAGCGGGGATAGGCGTCCGCCGTCTCCGCCTCGCCGTAGTTGAGGTCGACGAGCTGGCGGATGATCTGCTCCTCGACCACCGCCGCGGCCAGCTCCTTGCGGATCGCCTCCACCACCAGGAGGAAGACGTCGAACGAGACCCGCGCCCGGGCGAGGCTGCCCGGCGTCTCCTCCGGCGTCATCCCGATCAGCCCCGGCATCAGGATCGCGCGGGCGATGTCGCGGTCGAAGCGGTCGAGCGCCGGGAGGAACACCCGGCTCGCCTGGCCGGCGAGCTCCGGGGCCCAGAACTCCAGCGCCGGGCCGCCGCCCTCGGGGCCGGCCCCCGGCCTGGGCAGCACGCCGTTGGTGAGCGCCTGGAGGTTGCGGAACACGTCCTTGAGCGCGTCCACCTGCGCGGCGGTGAAGCGCTCGGGGTCGTAGAGCGCGAACACGGGCGGGATGCCGAGGCGCTCGAGGAGCATCGCCAGCCACTTGTAGGCGTTGTCCTTGGTCCACCAGGCGCGGTAGGCGGCCTCGAGGTCGGAGGTGCCGTAGGGGTTGCCGAACTCGCCGTCGTGGGCGAAGAGGACGAACTTCTCGCGCGGGAGTTCCAGGGTGCCGCCCGGGCGCTCCTGGAGGATGGCCTCGACGTTGCCGAAGGCGTCGGTCCGGATCGCGATCCCGTGCGGCCGGCGCGACTTCAGCGCCGCCAGCACGAGCCGGCGGCCGAAGGGGGTGGGCCGCGGGCCCTCGTACACCTTCTCGGTCAGCGAGTAGCCGAAATCGAGCGCCGTGAGCACGCCGCGGAGCGCGCCCTCGAAGGTGCCGGCGAGCGACTCCAGCGCCCAGCGCACGAACCGCGTCACCTCCCAGTCGGCGGGCCGGCCCTCGGGGCTGATCACGTCCCAGCCGCTGGCGATCACCGCCTCCTTCTTGAGCTTGAGCGCGGCCTTCACCTGCTCGTCGCGGCGCATGGCGTCGAACACGTCGAGGCCGCGGCGCTGCACCAGGCGCGAGGGGTTGTAGGGGGCGAAGCCCTGGCCCGAGAAGAGGCGGAGCGGGTCGGCGAAGGCGACCTCGCCCGCCAGCGCGGCCGGCGCCCGCGGAGCGGGCGCGCGGGAGCGGGCGAATCGGCGGATAAGGCGGGTCAGCATCGCGGGATCACCAGGGGGCCTCGGCGGCGGCGCGCGCGGCGCCGGTCTGGATGTCGGCGGCCCGCCAGCCGGCGGGGCCGCGCGTCGAGAGCATCAGCTCGGCGATGAGCCAGACGAGCGCGTCCAGCCGGTCGGGGCTCGTCCGGCCCGCGCCCGGCTCGAAGGTGCAGAGCTGGTCCTCGAGGGCGGGGAACGAGCCGGCGTGGCGGACACGGCCCTGCTCGTAGAGGGCGGAGACGGGCTCGGCCCGCGCCGCCTTGCCGCGGCTGGCGAAGACGGTGCGGAGCGACAGCTCGGGGCTTGGAAGCGCGCCCTCGGCGCACATCGCCCGGGCCGCGGACTTGAGCGTCGCCGCCACCATCGCCCCGCCGGTGTTGCGCTCGGCGACGATCACGTCGGCGCGGTGGCGGACGAAGGCGGCGATCGCGGCGCGCGCCCAGCCGTCGGGGGTGTAGCGGCCCGAGAGGTCGGCGAGCACGTAGCCGGCGCCGTCCTCGCCCACGCCGCCGACCACGATGCCGGTCTCGTCGTTGCCCTCGCCCGCGGCCCCGGCCGGGTCGACGGCCACCGCGACGCGGGCGAGCGCGGGCGCGCGCGCCACCCGTCCGGCCTCGATCCAGGCCCGCTTCCAGAGCGCGCCCTCGGCCTCCTCCAGGAGCTCGGCGAAGATCTCCTGGCGGCCGGTGCGGCTCCGGCCGTAGCGGCGCTCGATGCGGGAGAGGAACTTGCCGGCGAGGTTGGCGGCGTTGTCGTAGGTCGAGCCGCGGCTCACCATGGTCGCGGCGTCGGCGAGGATGGCCTTGAGGCGGGCGCGCGGCTTGGGCGTGGTGGTGGCGACGATCCGCGGATCAGCGGCGGCGCGCAAGGCCAGCTCGAGGTTGTCCCACGCCTCCTCGAGCGGGCCCCAGGCGGCGAGCTCGTCGCACCAGGCGGCCTCCAGGTTGGGGCCCCTGAGCCGCTCGGGCTCGGCGGCCGAGAAGAGCCGCGTCTCGGTGCCGTTCGGCCAGAGAAGCTTGCCCAGCGCCGGGCGGAAGGCGGGGCGGAACCAGGGCGGCGCGATCCGGAGCACGCCCGACTCGCCCTCGATCATCACCGCCCGCACGTCGTTGGCGGTGGGGCCGACGGCGGCGGTCATCCGCCGTCGGTGGTGCAGGTGCTGCGCGATCAGCCACTCGGCGCCGGCGCGGGTCTTGCCGAAGCCGCGCCCCGCCAGCAGCACCCAGACCGACCAGTCGCCGGGGGGCGGCAACTGCTCGGGCCGGGCCCAGAAGCGCCAGTCGTGCCAGAGGAGCGCCGCCTCCTCGTCAGTCAGGCTGGCGAGGAACGCGCGCCTGGCGGGCGCGGCGAGCGAGATCAGCGAGGCGGCGCTCAAGCCGCTCGCGGGCGCCGGTGACATCGATGGCTGGGCTTGCGCCAGCATGGCTTCCCTCCCTGAACCGTTCCGGCCGGCGGGCCCTCAAGAGGAACATCAGGAGCGGGTCCGAGAACCGCCGCACCGCGCCCCGCACCTCGCCCTGGTAGAAGACCGGCTCCTCGACGCCTTCCAGCGCCCGGCGCGTGGCCTCGTCCTCGAGCGCGTCGAGGCCGATCTCCAGCGCCTCGGCCCAGGCCTTGGCGAAGGCCGGATCGGCCCGCCGCCATCCGTAGGCGGTGTGGCGCGGCAGGAGGACGCGGCGGCAGGCGGCCGAGACGTTGCCCGATTCGGCCAGCGCCCCGAGGAACAGGCGCTTCAGGCGCTCGGCCGGGTCGCCGGCCTGGTCGGGCGCGGCGGGGGCCGCGGCCTCGGCGCCGGGCGGCCCATCCGGCTCCGGCCCATCCGGCTCCGGCCCGCCCGCGGGCCGGGGCCCTCCGGCGGACGGAGGCCCGTCGCCCGGGGCGGCCTCGGCGAGGCCGTCGGGCTTCGGGGCGGCGGGGGCGGGTGCCTTCGGGTTGATCGTCATCGCGGTCGGCGGCAAGGCGCGCGGGCCGGGATGCGCCCGGCGCTGGCCCGCACGCGCCTCCGGACCCGAAAACGAAAGGCCCGCCGCCGGGTCGTCCCCGGGACGGGCCGTCACTCCTCCGAGTGTGCCAATTTGGTACCAAAAAAACGTCTGGCTTGTCAAGGGGAATCTTCCAGAGCGGCGCAGAAGGCCGATTCGGTCCTCCGCCGGGCGTCGGCGGGCCGCCCCCGCCGCGGCCCCAGCCAGCCGGCGATCTCGGCGTAGCGGGAGAGCGCCGCCCTGAGGGCGGGGAGCGCGGCGCCGTGGCCGAGGCGATGCACCTCCTCGGCGCGGCGGGGGCGGAGATTCGCGACCACGATGTCGATGGTCAGCTCCGACCGGCTCACCCGGCTTCCCCGCGCCACCGGCGCCGCCATCTCCTTCGCCCACGGGCGGTAGCGGACCCGCCAGGCCCGCTCCTCGCGGCCGCTCATCCGCCCGAAGGGGTCGCGGAAGGGGGCGCGCGCCGGCGCCTCGGGAAGCCAGGCCGAGAGGTCGAGGCACTCGGCGCTCCGCGGCCGGGGGAAGAGCCCCCGCCCCAGCGCCTCCCAGACGCGGCGGATGTCGCGCGCCGCCTCCCACTCCTCGGGCGCGAGATGGCCGCGCCGGAACAGCGCCTCGACCACGTCGGTCCGCGCCTTGAGGCCGGGATCGAGGCCGGGCCTGGGCCCGGCCGGCCGCCGGGGGCTCAGCGCCTTCGCCATCGGGGACTCCTCCGCTGGGGGTTGAGGGAGCGGGAATTGAACCATAATGGAGCATTTTCGTCAAGACGATTCACCAACTTGGAGATAGCCGCCGACGCGCCCGTTTGGTGAAATGGCGGTCATGGAAACCTCCAATCGACTCCGGGAGCTGCGCGAGACGCGCGGGCTCTCGCTCGATCGCCTGGCCAAGATGGTCGGCACCACCCACCAGCAGATCAGCCGGCTCGAGCGAGGCGAGCGGCGGCTGACCGAGGGCTGGATGCGGCGCATCGCAACCGCGCTCGGCTGCCGGCCATCGGAGCTGATCGAGGCCCCGGGTACGGTGCCGGCCGAGGCGCTGGCCGCCAACGACGTGGTCGAGGTCGGGCACGAGCCCTATGCGCTGATCGCCGCCTTCGACGCCCGCGCCGCCGCCGGGGCCGGCGCCGCCGGCACCGACGTTGCCACCCAGCGGGTGCTGTTCCGCCTCGGCTGGCTCCGCTCGGTGACCGCGGCGCCGCTCGACCAGTTGGCGGTGATCGAGGTCGACGGCGACTCGATGGAGCCGACGCTCCGCTCCGGCGACCACGTGCTCGTCGACCTGAGCCAGCGCTTCCCGCAGCGGAAAGACGGCCTCTACGTGCTCCGCCGTGACGGCTGGCTGCAGGTGAAGCGGGTCTCCGCCCATCCGGTGAACGGGCTCCTCACGGTCCGGAGCGACAACCCCGACTACGAGAGCTTCTCCGACATCGTCGCCGGCGACGTCGACGTGATCGGACGGGTGATCTGGCTCGGGCGGCGGATCTAGTGGATCGGCGCCGACGAACGAGTCCCATGTTCCGCTCGATCGTCACCCCGGCCGAGCGAAGCGAGAGCCGGGGGCTAGGTTCGGTCCGCGGGCCGACCCTCGCGATAGCGGCGATTGGACCCCGGGTCGCGCCGCGCCCGGGCGCGGCTTGCCCGGGGTGACGCGGGGAGCCATGACGCGGCCGGCGGGTATCGTCCGATGGGGTCGAACCACCAGCCGCTTGCCGACCCGGCTTCGGCCGGCGCGCCGGTGCGGCCCGTCCGCCCTGCTCCCTCCGGACCGGCGTGTCCCCGCTTGTCACTCGTTCAGGTGTGTTTGAACCATATTGGATCATTTATCTTGACAAAATGCTCCATATCGGAGAATTTCTCCAAGGGTCCGACCGACGATGGGCCGGAGGAGAGGCATGGACGGCACCCTTGGGACGGGCATCGGCGGCGGCGGGGCGGCGGAGGACTCGCCCGGTCTCGCCGCCCTCGAGCGGGCCTTCGACGGCCCGATCCCTCGGCCCCTTCGGCTCGCCGCGCGGCTCGGGGGGGCGCGGGCCTTCGAGCTGGAGCGGGCGCGGGCGAGCGTGCGCTTCTGGCGGGGCGCGGCGCAGACCCATCTCGCCGCGCTCCGCGCCCTCAGGGGGGCGGCGGACGGCGGGGCGCGGGCGCGTGCGGCCGGACACGCCGCCGACCTCGGCCTCGCCCGTGCCAAGCACGGCGCCTATGTCCGCTGGCTCGCCGCCCTCGAGCGGGCGCGCTCGCTGGCGGAGGCGCGGGCGGTGGTTCGCGGCGCTCCGTTCGCGGACCGGGCCCCGCGTCGCTAGCCGCTCGCCCGGCCGTGGGCGGCCCCCGCGACGGGTGCTGCGCCGGCCCGCGAGTTACGGGATAATCGGACCGTGACGAGGGACGAGCCCGGCGAAGACAACGGCGCCGCGGCGCCGCTCAGGATGGCGGTGGTCGGCGTCGGCCATTTCGGCCTCTTCCACGCCGAGAAGATCGCCGCGCTCGCGTGCGCCCGCCTGGTGGCGGTGGCCGACACCGACCCGGCGCGCGCGCGCGAGGCGGGCCGGCGGTTCGGGGTGCCGGCGCTCGGCGACGCCGGCGAGCTGATCGGCGCCGTCGACGCGGTGAGCGTGGTGGTGCCGACCCTCGCCCATTTCGAGGTGGCGAGCCGCTTCCTCGATCGGGGCGTGCACGTGCTGGTCGAGAAGCCGATCGCCCACGACCTCGACAGCGCGCGCCGGCTGGTGGCGCTGGCCGAGGCCCGCGGCGCCGTGCTGCAGGTCGGCCATCTCCCTCGCTTCTACGCCGTGACCGAGGGGCTGAAGGCGCGCATCACCCGGCCGCTCTACATCGAGTGCGTGCGCATCGCCCCGTTCAAGCCGCGCGGCACCGACGTCAACGTCATCCTCGACCTGATGATCCACGACCTCGACCTGGTGCTCTCCCTGGTCGAGGCGCCGCTCATCTCGGTCGACGCCGCCGGGGCGCCGGTGCTCTCTCCCTCCGAGGACATCGCCAGCGCGCGGCTCAAGTTCGCCGACGGCTGCATCGCCAGCATCACCGCCAGCCGCATCAGCCTCAAGACCGAGCGCAAGATGCGCATCTTCCAGCCCGATTCCTACGTCACCGTCGACTTCGATCGCCAGCGCGCGGTGTTCATGAGGAAGGGCGAGGGCTGGCTCGCCCCCGGCATCCCCCGGATCGAGAGCGACGAGCAGACCTACGAGGAGGGGGACGCGCTCAGGCGCGAGATCGAGTCCTTCGTCGCGGCGGCACGGGCGGGGCGCCAGCCGGCGGTGTCGGGGCGCGACGGGCTCAGGGCGCTGGAGGCGGCGATCCAGGTGACCGAGAGCCTGCGCGCCCACGCCCGCTTGGTCGAGGCCGTCGCATCCGCGGCGGCGCAGGCGCCGGCGGCCGAGACGGCCTCCGCCGGCGCCGGTCCTGGCGGCGCGCGCCGCGCCGCGGCCGGCCGGACGCGGACCTGAGCCGGGCGGCGGGACGGATGACGAGCGCGCCGCCGCCGGCCCCGGTGCCGCTGGTCGACCTCGCCGCCCAGTTCGCCCGGCTCCGGCCCCGGATCGAGGCCCGCATCGCCAAGGTGCTGGCCGAGGGGCGCTTCATCCTTGGGCCCGAGGTCGAGGAGCTGGAGGGGGCGCTCGCCCGCCTCACCGGCGCCGGCCATGCGGTCACGGTCGCGAGCGGCACCGATGCGCTGCGCCTCGCGCTGGCCGCCGAGGGAATCGGTCCCGGCGACGCGGTGTTCGTGCCCGCCTTCACCTTCATCGCCACCGCCGGCACGGTCGCCGCGCTCAACGCCGAGCCGGTGTTCGTCGACGTCGATCCGGAGACCTACACCCTGAGCGCGGCCGACCTCGCGCGGCGGATCGAGCGGGTGGCGCGCGCGGGGCGCCTCAAGCCCCGGGCGGTGGTGCCGGTCGACCTCTTCGGCCTGCCGGCCGACTACGCCGCCATCGGCGAGGTGGCGAGGGCGCGCGGCCTCTTCGTCCTCGCCGACGCCGCCCAGAGCCTGGGCGGGGCGGCGGGCGGGCGGCGGGTGGGGACGCTCGCCCCCGCCACCGCCACCAGCTTCTATCCCTCAAAGCCGCTCGGCGGCTACGGCGACGGCGGCGCCCTCTTCACCGACGATGCCGCCCGCGCCGCCCTCTGGCGGCGGCTCCGCCACCACGGCCAGGAGGGCGAGGCGGCGATCCTGCTCGGCGCCAACAGCCGGCTCGACACCCTTCAGGCGGCGGTGCTCCTGGCCAAGCTCGAGGCGTTCGCGGACGAGCTTGCGGCGCGGGCGCGCGTCGCCGGCTGGTACGACCGGGCGCTGCCGGCGGGCGTGGTCCGCCCGCCGCGGCCGAAGGGGGTCTTCTCGGCCTGGGCGCTCTACTCGGTGCAGGTCGAGGGCCGCGACGCGGTCCTCGCCGGGCTTGCGGCCGAGGGCATCGGGGCGCGGGTCTACTACCGCACCGCGCTCCACCTCCAGCCCGCCTTCGCCCGCTTCGGCGAGGGCCCGGGCTCGCTCCCCGCGACCGAGGCCCTGGGCCGGCGCATCCTCTCGCTCCCCCTGCACGCCGACCTCGACGAGGCGACGGTGGCGCGGGTTTCCGCCGCCCTCGCCCGCGCCCTCGGCCGAGCGCGCGCCGCCGGGCCCGCTACTCCTCGATCAGCGGGTACGAGCCCTCGGCGTCGTGGATCTCGCGCCCGGTGAGCGCGGGCACGAACACGCAGACGTAGCGCACGTCGGTCTTCGCCCGCACGATGTGGCGGTCGTGCCTGTCGAGGCAATACATGACGCCCGGGCGGATCGAGACCGTGCGTCCCTCGTCGACGACCTCGATCTCGGCCTCGCCCTCGATGCAGAAGCAGGCCTCGACGTGGTTCTTGTACTGATGGAACGCGGTGGTGCCACCCTTGACCCAGGTCTCGTGGAGCGAGAAGCCGGCGCCGTCGCGTTTGATGAGGAGCCGCCGGCTGGTGAAGGTCGGCCCCACCACCTCGCGCTCGGTTCCCTTCACCTCCTCGACCGTCCGCACGATCATCGCCCCCTCCTCGTTTCCGCGACGGGCGCGGAGCATAGCACGGCGGAGTCGCCGGCGCGGGGGCCCGCGCCAATTCCCGCAATGATATTCGGAGATTATTGTGAATTAATTTTTGCATGCAAATGTGGTAAAGAGGAAATTACATCGAGGCGTGAGGGTTTCCGAGATGGGTTTGCACGTCGAGGGTGAGGCGACCCCGCACGCGGTCGCGGCGGCCGGGACGCTCCCGGGATTCCCCGAAAGGGCCGCCCAGGCCACGGCCTTCCTCAAGGCCCTGGCCAACGAGAACCGGCTGCTCGTGCTCTGCTACCTGGCCGACGGCGAGAAGTCGGTGACCGAGCTCGAGCGCCTGATCGGGGTCCGCCAGCCGACGCTTTCGCAGCAGCTCGCCCGGCTCAGGGCCGAGCGGCTGGTCAAGACCCGCCGCAACGCCAAGTCGGTCTACTACTCGCTCGCCGGCAACGAGGCGAAGCAGGTGATCGAGCTCCTGCATCGGGTCTTCTGCGAGCCGGGCGGGGAAGCCCCCGCCGGCTGAGGCCGGCGCCCGCTGTCGGCCGGCGAGCGGACTGCCGGGCCCGCCCTCAGCCCAGCACCTTGGCCCGCATCTCCAGCATCTTGCGGTCGAAGACCGTGTTGTAGCGGTTCGCCTTCCTGAGGAACGCCATGTAGGAGGCGTGGACCCTGGCGGTGAGCGCGTCCCCGGTCGCGAACTCGTTCAGCACCTCGAGCGTGGTCTTGCCGAGCGCGGCGACAATCTCGTCGGCGAACTGGCGAAGCTCCACCCCGTGCTGGGTGAGGAGCGGGTCGAGGGACTCGATGTTGTGGCGCTGGAAGTCGGCCAGGGTCTCGTTGGCGGTGGCCGAGGCGACCGCCTTGACGATCTCCTGGAGGTCGGGGGCGAGGGCCTCGAACCTGGCCCGGTTGACGAACACCTCCAGCGCCGGGCCCGGCTCGTGGAAGGCCGGCAGGTAGTAGAACTTGGCGGTGCGGTAGAGCCCGAAGGCGAGGTCGTTCCACGGCCCCACCCACTCGGCGGCGTCGATCGCGCCCGAGGCCATCGCGGGGCCGATCTCGCCCGGCGGCGTGAGCACGGTGGTGACGCCGAGTCGGCGCATCACCTCGCCGCCCAGCCCGGCAATCCGGAACTTGAGCCCCTTGAGGTCGGAGAGCGTTTTGATCTCCTTGCGGAACCACCCCCCCGCCTGGACCCCGCTGTTGCCGGCGTAGAAGCCCTTGAGGCCGAACTGGGCGTAGACCTCGTCCCACAGCGCCTGGCCGTCGCCGAAGTAGATCCAGGCCGCCAGCTCGGTGGCGGTGAGGCCGAAGGGGACGGTGGTGAAGAAGTGCAGCGCCTTCGACTTGTTGGCCCAGTAGTAGGGCGTGCCGTGGCCGATGTCGGCCACGCCCCGCATCACCGCGTCCAGGCTCTCGAAGGGCGGCACCAGCTCGCCGGCGCCAAACACCTTGATGGCGAGGCGCCCGCCCGAGGCCGCGCCCACGCGGTCGGCGAAGCGCTGGGCGTTGACCGCCACCCCGGGGGTGTTCTTGGGCCAGGGCATCACCAGGCGCCACTCGGCACGGCCCTGGGCGATCGCCGGCCCGGGCAGGGCGGAGGCACCGGCGGCGGCGGCCGCGCCGG
Source organism: Pseudomonadota bacterium (assembly GCA_016202695.1). GTDB lineage: Bacteria > Pseudomonadota > Alphaproteobacteria > JACQOE01 > JACQOE01 > JACQOE01. Next base: position 45,860 of record JACQOE010000096.1, read on the forward strand.
CGAGGAAGCTACGGCGTTTCATGGCGTTCGTACCCTTCCGAGAGCCACAGGATGGAGGTCGCATCGCTCACCTGTCGGGGGGCAAAGGCGGCGGGCGCGCCGCCGGCGGGTCAGTTCGGCGCCGGGCCCCGCGGCGAGACGGTCACGTCGATGGTCGAGCCGGAGAGGCGCCCGCCGATGATCTGGAGGGTCGCGATCCGGTTGTCGCGCTGATAGGTGAGGACGCTGATGGTCGCGCGCACCGAGGTCACCTCGCGCCAGCCGAAGCCCGCCATCTCGCGCTTGAAGAAGTCGTAGGCCTCGACCACGTTGAGCCCGGAATCGAAGGTGAGCCGTCCGATCCAGTCGTTGTCGGAGCCGAGCACCAGGGTGCGGTCGATGTTCAGCTTGGCGCCCTGGGGCACGGGGATGTCGGTGAACGAGGCGAAGGAGACCGGCTTGCCGCCGGGCCCGCCGCGATCGGCCCCGGCGGTGTCCCTCGGGCCGGGGACCGTCGCCATCTCGCCGCAGGCGGCGGGCAGAAGCGCAAGCATCGCCGCCGCCATGGTCCCTATCGCGCGCACCGCCATCGCCCGCTTCTCCCCTCGACTGCCCCCTAGCCTTTACGATCATAGGCGCAAGCCGGCGGGGTGACAAAGGAAACGCGTGAGCCGGGCGGCGCGCCTTTACAATCCGCGAGCTAGGCGCCTAACCTCTGGCCAACGCGCCACGCCGCGCGCGCCCCGGCACCTGCGGCGAGCGCCGGTGACGTTCCGCGGGAGGGCCGAGATGAAGACCTACAAGCTCTGGATCGGCGGCGAGTGGGCGAACCCCGGCTCGGGCGAGTGGTTCGACACCGTCGATCCCTACGCCAACAAGCCGTGGGCCAAGATCCCCCGCGGCAACGCCGAGGACGCGAGGCGGGCGGTCGAGGCCGCCGATCGCGCCTGGCGCTCGCCCGAGTGGCGGAAACTCACCCCCACCCAGCGCGGGCATCTCCTGCGCCGACTCGGCGACCTCGTGGCCGAGAACGCCGAGGCGCTGGCCGACGTCGAGGTCCGCGACAACGGCAAGCTCAAGGCCGAGATGCTGGGCCAACTCCGCTACATCCCGCAGTGGTACTACTATTACGGCGGGCTGGCCGACAAGGTCGAGGGCGCGGTTGTCCCGATCGACAAGCCCGGGGTCTTCAACTACACCCGCTACGAGCCGGTCGGCGTGGTGGCGGCGATCGTGCCGTGGAACTCGCCGCTCCTCCTCACCACCTGGAAGCTCGCGCCCGCGCTCGCCGCCGGCAACGCGGTGGTGGTGAAGCCCTCCGAGTTCACCTCCGCCTCGATGCTGGAGTTCTGCGCCCTGATCGAGAAGGCGGGCTTCCCCAAGGGCATCGTCAACGTCGTCACCGGCTTCGGCCCCGAGGTGGGCGAGCCGCTGGTCGCGCACCCGAAGGTGGCCAAGGTCGCCTTCACCGGCGGCGAGACAGGCGGGCAGAAGGTCTACGAGGCGGCGGCCAAGGGGCTCAAGCGGGTGACGCTGGAGCTGGGCGGCAAGTCGCCCAACATCGTCTTCGACGACTGCGTGATGGAGGACGCGGTCAAGGGCGTGATCTCCGGCATCTTCGCCGCCACCGGGCAGACCTGCATCGCCGGCTCGCGGCTCCTGGTGCAGGAGTCGATCCACGACGCCTTGGTCGACAAGCTGGTCGCCTTCGCCAGGACCGCGCGCATGGGCAACCCCGCCGACATGTCCACCCAGGTCGGCCCGGTGACCACCCGGCCGCAGTACGAGAAGATCCTCAAATACATCGACATCGCCAAGAGCGAGGGGGCGACGGCGGTGCTGGGCGGCGGGCCGGCGAAGCGCCCGGAATGCGGCGACGGGCTGTTCGTCGAGCCGACCATCTTCACCGGCGTCTCCAACAACATGCGGATCGCCCAGGAGGAGGTGTTCGGCCCGGTGCTGTCGGTGATCCGCTTCCGCGACGAGGACGAGGCGGTGCGGATCGCCAACGACATCCTCTACGGCCTCGCCGCCGGGGTGTGGACCCAGAACATCCGCCGCGCGATCACGGTGGCCGAGCGGCTGGAATGCGGCACCGTGTGGGTGAACACCTACCGGGCGGTGAGCTTCCTGTCGCCCTTCGGCGGCTACAAGCGGAGCGGGCTCGGGCGCGAGAACGGCCAGGACATGATCAAGGAGTACATGCAGCAGAAGAGCGTGTGGATCTCCACCGCGACCGAGGTGCCGAACCCGTTCGTGTTGCGCTGAGGGGCGTCCATTCGAGAGACGCAGACCCATGTTCTTTCCGTCATGCCCGCGAAAGCGGGCATCCAGGAATGGACTACCGGCCTTGCCGCGGCCCCTGGACCCCCGCTTGCGCGGGGGTGACGATCGGGGCTGTTGAAACGGGGTCGGAGGCGAGGACTTCGCGCCCGGCGGCATCGGCCCCGACGGAGCGGCGAGACAAGGAGAGAGAAACCATGATTCTGGTCGGGCGCAATCACTCGGCGTACACGCGTCGCGTCGGCATCGCCTTGCGCGCGCTGGGGATTCTTTACGAGCAGCTCGGCGTCTCGCCGTCCAAGGACGCGGAGGTGGTGCGCCGGCACAACCCGATGGGCCTGGTGCCGGCGCTGGTGCTGGACGACGGGACCGCGCTCATCGACAGCGCCGCGATCTGCGACTACCTCGACGATCTCGTCGGGCCGGCGCGAGCGCTCACGCCCGCCACCGGCGCCGCCCGGCGTGAGGTGACGCAAACCACCGCGCTCGCGCTCCAGGTGCTGGGGAAGTGCATGGAGGCGCACCACGAGATGCTGCGGAAGCCCAAGGAGAAGCAGCACCAGCCCTATCTCGACGCCTGCCACGAGCGCATGGGCCGCGGCTTCGCCCTCCTCGAGGGGCGGGTTCCGGCGGAAGCGGGCTGGCTCTGCGCCGGGCGGCTCAGCCACGCCGACATCGCCACCGTCGTCACCTTCGACTTCGCCAACCTCGACTTCCCCGCCCTTGGCTGGCGCGAGCGCTTCCCCCGCCTCGCCGCCTACGCCCGGCGCATGAACGCGCTTCCCCCCTTCGCGGAGTGCCAGCCGGAGGCGGGGTAGGGGGCGGGGGGGCAGCATCGGAGTCCAAGTTATGGACAAGAGTGAACTTATTCAGAAAGTGAATGACTTTGTCCGGTGAAGGGATTGAGTCATTAATTCCCCCTCTCGTCACCCCCGCGCAAGCGGGGGTCCAGCGTGTGCTTGAAAACCCCTGGATTCCCGCTTGCGCGGGAATGACGATCAAGAGCGGTATCCGGGTCATGGGGATCCCTTCACACGCTCGAAAGCGGGGGGGTCCATGCCGCGGCGATCAGCGTGCCATGTCCTCGTAGAGGTCGCGCCACTGCGGATTGCCGCGCTCGATCAGTTCGATCTTCCAGGCCCGGCGCCATTTCTTGATCCGCTTCTCGCGCAGGATCGCCTCCGGCATGGTCTCGTGAAACTCGGCATGAACCAGCCGGTGGACGCCATAGGTCTTGGTGAAACCGCCGACGGTGCCGGATTTATGTTCCCAGACCCGACGGACAACGTCATTCGTCACGCCGACATAGAGTGTGCCGTTCCGTTTGCTGGCGAGGATGTAGACGCAGGGCCGTCCCATGGCCCCGCACTCTACCAGTCCAACCGGCTGATGGATGCCCGCTTTCGCGGGCATGACGGAGCGGGAGTCATGCTCGCGACCCACCTGTCAACTTGAGCTCATTGCTCCCTAAGCTTGGCACCGCCATCATACGGTATGATCGTTCTTCCAGCCGGTGCGAAGGCCCGCATCCGATGAAGAAGAATCCGCCCATGCCCCAGCGCCTCGTCGCCTCGCGGCTCGGCGCGGGCGGCCGGACGGTGGTGCCTAGGGCCGTGCGTGAGGCGCTCGGCATCGCCCCGGGCGACGAGATCGGTTACGTGATCGAGGACGGCCGGGTCGAGCTGGTCAGGCTCCGCTCCAAAGGGGAGAACCCGTTCGCCGCCTTCGGCGAGTGGGACTCGGAAGCCGATCGCGAAGGCTATCGGCCGCTTTAGTCCTCCCCGGCCCTCACGCGCCGCCTCGCCGCCGCAGGCCCATCCGCCGCAGCCGCACCTCGCGGAAGGCGATGTAGGTGGTCGAGGCGAAGATCACGCCCGCGCCGGCCACGGTCCAGCGGTCGGGAAGCTCGCCGAAGACGAGAAAGCCCAACAGCGTCGCCCACAGGAGCTTGGTGAAGTCGAGCGGCATCACCGCCGTCGCCTCGGCCTCGCGGAAGGACTTGACGAGGGCGAGCGTGCCCACCGTACCCAGCGTTCCCATCAGCGCGATCCACAGCCACTCCGCCGCCCCCGGCCACTGCCACACGAAGAGCGCCGGGATGCCGGTGAGGGGGGTCATGAAGAGGGCCATGTAGAGGGTCGCGGTGAGGACCGACTCGGTCCGCGCCAGCGACTTGGTCATGATCGTGGCGAAGGCGTAGAGGCCCGAGGAGGCGAGGAGGAGCGCCGTGCCCAGGCCCACCGCGACCATCCCCGGGCGGACGATCATCAGCGTCCCGGCGACGCCGATGAGGAGCGCGCTCCAGCGCCTGGCCCCCATCCGCTCCTTGAGCAGCACCACCGCCGCCAGGGTCGCGAAGAGCGGCGCGGTGAAGCTGATCGCGGCCACGTCGGCGAGCGGCGAGAGGGCGACGGCGACGAAGAACATCGTCTGCTCGACCGCGCCGAGCGTGCCCCGCGCGGCGTGCAGGCCGAGCCGCGCGGTCTTGAGCGCCGCCCCGGCGCCGCGCGCGATCAGGGGGGCGAGGAAGACGACCGTCGCCAGATTGCGGAAGAAGGTGATCTCGAAGGGATCGAGCCCGCCCTGCGCGAGGTAGCGGATGACGGCGTGCATGCCGACGAAGCAGGCGGTGGCGGCGACCATCGCCGCCATGCCGAGCGGCGTCCGCCCGCCCGCCGGAGCCCCCGCTTTCGCCGCGGCGAGGGCCGGGGCCCGACCGGGAACGCCGCTCATTCCCGGTCGTCTCGGCCGGCCGGGGCCGCCTTTCGCAGCCGCGCCTCGCGGTAGGTGATGTAGGTGGTCGAGGCGAAGATCACGCTGCCGCCGATCAGGGTCCAGAGGTCGGGGACCTCGACGAAAAGGACGTAGCCCAGCACCGCCGCCCACAGGAGCTTGGTGAAGTCGAGCGGCATCAGGGCGGTGGCGTCGGCGTGCTGGAAGGACTGCACCAGGAGGAGCTGCCCGGCCGAGCCCAGCGCCCCCATCGCCGCCAGCTGCACCATCTCCCCCAGGGTCGGCGCCCGCCAGACCAGGAGCGCCGGCGGCAGGCTCAGCACCACCATGCTCACCGACAGATAGAAGGTCATGGTGTAGGAGCTCTCGGTCCGCTTGAGCACCTTGATGACCAGCAGCACCACCGCCCACAGCGCCGAGGCGAGCAGGATCAGGAGATAGCCGGCCTGGACCTCCTGGAAGCCCGGGCGGACGATCAGGAGCGCGCCGGCGAAGCCGACGACGAGGGCGGTGATCCGCCGCGCCCGCAGCACCTCGCCGAGCACGATCACCGCCCCGAGGGTGGCGAAGAGCGGCCCGGTGAAGCTCAAGGCCGCGACCTCGGCGAGGGGCGTGAGCGAGACCCCCCAGAAGAAGGCCCCCTGGGCGAGCGAGTTCACCACCACGCGGAGCGCCTGCAGGCCGGGCCGCGTGGTGCGGAGCTCGGACAGCCCCACCCGCAGCAGCCAGGGAAGCAGCACCAGCGCCCCGAAGAGCGAGCGGAAGAAGAGCGCCTCCAGCGGATGCAGCGCCTGGGTCACGTCGCGCATGATCGCCTGCATCACCGAGAAGGTGGCGGCCGAGGCGAGCATCAGGGCGATGCCCCTGAGCACCACCGGCCTCCGCCCGGGGAGAGGGCGGCGCGAGCGCGCGCCCGGTCTTTCGCGCGTCATCCGCCCGCGGCCTCGAGCGCGCGGGGGTTGTCGATCATGAGGCGCGCCCGCACGCTCGCCTCGAGATGGGCGATCAGGCGCGCCTGGGCGTCGCCGGGCGCATCGAAGGCGCCGGCACGGATGGCCCGGGCGAGGCGGCGGTTGAGCTCGGCCAGATCGCCCTCGCCGCCGAGGAGGGCGGCAAGCCGCGCCCGCTCCTCGCGGGCGGGCGCCTCGCCGGCCGCGATCTCGCGCCCGGCGATGGCCAGCGCCGCCGCCACCAGCCGGGCGGCGTAGCGCTTGTCCTCGGGGAGCGCCGGCACGAGCCCGGCGAGCACTTGGTCGCGGGCCAGCGCGATCAGCTCGGCCGCGTCCGGGCGCCGGCCGGTCATCGCCACCCCCCGCTACCCTCGCCCGTCAGCGCCAGCACCTCCAGCTCCATCTCGGGGACTCGCCGCCCGATCAGCGCCAGCTCCAGCGACGGCTCGGCGCCGGAGAGGTGGCGCCCGCACTGCTGGAGCGCGATCACCGCCCAGCGCAGGTTGGCCATCACCTCCCAGAAGCGGAGCCGGGCCGCCTCCACCCGCCGGCCCGAGGCCCGCTCGTAGGCCGACACGAACACCGCCCGGGGAGCGATCCCGCCCGCCTCGAGGGCGTCGGCGCCGAACCGCCACGACCTGGCGCAAAACCAGGCGAGGTCCTCGTGCGGGTCACCGAAGTGGGCGAACTCCCAGTCGAGGACGCCGGCGAGCCGCCCCTCCTCGACGAGGTAGTTGCCGGTGCGGAAGTCGCCGTGGCAGAGGACGCTCGCGCCGGGCGGGGGCGCGGCGAGCTCGCACCGGCGGAGCCCCCATTCCAGCGCTGGATACGCTTCCGCGAGCGTGTCGAGATAGGCGCGGAAGGCGCCGATCGAGTGGCGCGCCGGGTCGGCCGGGGGCGGGCCCAGGACCGCGCCCAACTCGGGGTCGGCCGGGGACAGGCGATGGATCGCCGCCAGCTCCTCGGCGAGGCGCCGGGCGAGGGCCTCGCCGAAGCCCCGCTCGCCCGCCGCGCGCACGACGCGGCCTCCGAGCGCGATCCCGGGCAGCCGGCGGGCGAGCGTGAAGGGGCGGCCGATCGGCCCCGCCTCCTCGCAGATCGCGAACGGCTCGGGGACCGAGATCCCGGCCTTCCGCGCGGCGGCGAGGACGCGGAACTCGGCGGCGCGGGGAAGGCTCATCGCGATCGCCGCCGGCGCCGGCGCGCGCAGGACCAGGGCATGGCGCCCGGCGCGCGGGCCTCCGTCGACCTCGACCTCGAGGGCGAAGTTCTCCTGCACCGCGCCCCCCGCGAGCCGCTCGCAGGAGAGCACCCGCGCCGCCCGCGCCCCCGCCCGCTCGGCGATGAAGCGCGCCAGCGCCGCCCGCGCCCCCTCGCTCGTCAGCCCCACGACCAGAAGTCCGTGCGTTCCTCGAGGAAGAAGCGGGCGAGCACCATCTTGTGCACCTCCGAGGCGCCGTCGACGAGGCGGGCCTGGCGGGCGTAGCGGTACATCCATTCGAGCGGCGTGTCCCTGGAGTAGCCGCGGGCGCCGATAAGCTGGATCGCGGTGTCGATCGCCTTGTGCAGGACGTCGGCGACCGCGATCTTGGCCATCGACACCTCCTTCCGCGCGAAGTCGCCGCCATCGATCGTGCAGGCCGCCTTCATGGTCAGGAGCCGGCCGATCTCGATCGCCATCGCCGCCTCGCCCAGCATCCACTGCACGCCCTCGTGCTCGGCGAGCGGGATGCCGAAGCTCCGGCGCTCGGCGACGTAAGGAGCCGCGATCTCCAGCGCTCGGCGAGCCATGCCCAGCCAGCGCATGCAGTGGGTGAGGCGCGCGGTGCCGAGCCGGATCTGGGTCGCCTTGAGGCCGTCGCCGACGGCCATCAGGCGGTTCTCGTCGGGAATCTCCAGGCCCTCGAAGGCGATCTCGCAGTGCCCGCCGTGCTCCTCGGGGCCCATGATCGGCACCTTGCGCAGGATGCGCCAGCCGGGCGCCTCGGCGTCGAACAGGAAGCAGGTGAGGCCGCGGCGGGGATCGTCCGAGGTGCGGGCGACGAGGATGAAGTGCCTGGCCACCCCGGCGCCGGTGATGAACCACTTGCGCCCCTCGATCACCCAGCGGTCGCCCTTGCGGGTGGCGGTGGTCAGCATCAGCGAGGGGTCGGAGCCCGCGCCGGGGGCCGGCTCGGTCATGGCGAAGGCCGAGCGCACCCGCCCGTCGATGATCGGCTGCAGCCAGCGCGCCTTCTGCGCCTCGCTCGCCGCCTTGTTGAGAAGGAGCATGTTGCCGTCGTCGGGCGCGGCGGCGTTGAAGCACACGGGGCCGAAGATCGAGCGGCCCATCTCCTCGTAGCAGGGGGCGATGCCGGAGACGCCGAGCCCGCCGCCGCCCCGCTCCCGGGGCATGGCGAGCGCCCACAGGCCCGCCGCCCTGGCCTCCGCCCTGAGCCCCTCGAGGAGGTCGGGACGGATGTTCTCGTGCTCGCCGAACGAGGCGGGATCGGCCTCGACGGGCAGGATCCGCTCCTCGACGAAGGCGCGCACCCGGCTTCGGATGTCCTCGATCTCGGGCGGGAGGGTGAAGTCCATGACCTGGCTCCGGTAGGCGAATCCGAAGGCGTTGTCAAACCACCAGGCTCTGGCCGCCGTCGACCACCAGCACCGCGCCGGTGATGAAGCGCCCCGCCTCGGAGGCGAGGAGCAGGAGCGGCCCGTCGAGGTCCTCGGGGGTTCCGAGCCGGCCCTGGGGGAAGCGCCGCACCAGCCGCCGGCCCGCCTCGCTGGCGAAGAAGGCGCGGTTGAGCTCGGTCTCGATGTAGCCCGGCGCGAGGGCGTTGACCCGCACCCCCTCCGGTCCCCATTCGCGGGCCAGCGCGCGGGTGAGCTGGATCAGCCCCGCCTTGGCGGCGGCGTAGGGCGCCACCTGGCCGACCGGCTCGATCCCCAGGATCGAGGCGACGTTGACGATCCGCCCGCCCGTGCCCTTGGCCACCATCCGCCGGGCGCACTCCTGCGCCACCAGCCAGGCGCCGGTGAGGTTGGTCGCGATCACCCGCTCCCAGTCCTCCTCGGCGAGGTCGAGCGAGGGGCGGGTCACCGCGATGCCGGCGTTGTTGACCAGCACGCCGACGGGGCCGAGCCGGGCCTCGGCCTGGTCGAGGGCGATGCGGACGCTCTCGGACTCGGTCACGTCGAGGCCGACCGCCGCCGCGCGACCGCCCTCAGCCTCGATCTCGGCGGCGAGCGCGCGCAAGGATTCGCTGCCGCGCGCGGCCAGGGCCACGGCCGCGCCGGCGCCCGCCAGCACCCGCGCGAAGCGCCGGCCGAGGCCGCCCGAGGCGCCGGTCACCAGCGCCACGCGGCCGTCGAGCCGGAACAAGGGCGCCACCGCCCGCCCCCTACTCCCGCGCCCGCGCCAGCGGGCCCATCTCGCGGGCGCGCTCGCGGAGCACGTACTTCTGGATCTTGCCGGTCGCGGTCTTGGGCAGCGGGCCGAAGACCACGGTGCGCGGCACCTTGAAGCGGGCGAGGTGCTCGCGGCACCAGGCGATCACCTCCTCCGCGCCCAAGGGATCGGCCCCCTCCTTGGGGGTGACGAAGGCGCAGGGGCTCTCGCCCCAGGTCTCGTCGGGGCGCGCCACCACCGCCGCCTCCATGATCCGCGGGTGCTTGTAGAGCGCCTCCTCGACTTCGAGCGAGGAGATGTTCTCGCCGCCCGAGATGATGATGTCCTTGGCCCGATCCTTGATCTCGGCGTAGCCGTCGGCGTGCATCACCGCCAGGTCGCCGGTGTGGAACCAGCCGCCGCGGAAGGCCTCGGCGGTGGCGCTGGGGTTCTTGAGATAGCCCTTCATGATGGTGTTGGAGCGGAGCAGGATCTCGCCGATGGTCTTGCCGTCGGCCGGCACCGGGGCGAGGGTGGCCGGGTCGGCCACCCGGAGCGCGGTGACCGAGAGCGTGCGCACCCCCTGGCGGGCCATGCGCCCGGCGCGGCCCGGGAGGTCGAGCCCGTCCCATTCCGCCTGCCACTCGCACAGCATCGAGGGGCCGAAGCTCTCGGTCAGGCCGTAGAGATGGGTGATGCGCATCCCCATCCGCTCCATCGCCGCGATCACCGCCGAGGGCGGCGCCGCGCCCCCGGTCGCGACCTCGACCGTGCGCCCGGGGCGGAAGCCCGCCGCCTCGCGGGCGTGGATGAGCATGGTCAGCACCACCGGCGCGCCGCAAAGATGGGTGACGCCGTGCGCCTCGATGGCGGCGAACACCGCCGCCGGCTCGACCCGCCTCAGGCAGACATGGGTCCCGCCGACCGCGGTCACCGCCCAGGTGTAGGTCCAGCCGTTGCAGTGGAACATCGGCAGGGTCCAGAGATAGACGCTCGCCGGATCGAGCCCGAAGGCAAGGGCGTTGGAGAGCGCGTTCAGGTACGCCCCCCGATGGTGGTAGACCACCCCCTTGGGGTTGCCGGTGGTGCCCGAGGTGTAGTTGAGCGTGATCGCCTGCCACTCGTCGGCGGGCGCGGCCGGCTCGAAGCCGGCATCCCCCTCGGCCAGGAAGTCCTCGTAGTCGGTGCCGCCGAGGGGCTCGGCCTCCGGCGCCAGGGGATCGGCGACCTCGACCACCTCGGGGCGGCGCTCGACCTGGGAGAGCGCCCGGCGCGCGACCTCGGCGAACTCGCGATCGACGATCAGGAGCCGCGACTCGGCGTGGGCGAGGATGAAGGCGATCGAGGCGGCGTCGAGGCGGAAGTTGAGGGCGTTGAGCACCGCCCCGGCCATCGGCACGCCGTAGTGCGCCTCCAGCATCGCCGGCACGTTGGGGGCCAGGACCGAGACCGTGTCGCCGCGGCCGATGCCGCGCCGGGCGAGCGCCGAGGCGAGGCGGCGCGCGCGGCCCGCGAACTCGGCCCATGTGAGGCGCGTCTCGCCGTGGATCACCGCCGTCTTGGCGGGAAACACGTCGGCGGCGCGGGCGAGGAAGGAGAGGGGCGTGAGCGGCGTCCAGTTCGCCGGCCCGCGCTCGAGCCCGGCCTCGAAGATGTCGATCCGGCCGCGCCCCCGGCCGTCCTCGCGCTCCATGCGACTCCCCTTCCGCTCGAGGCCCCGCCCCATCCTAGCAGAAGCCGGGCCGCGCCCCGCCGCTCAGACGGGGAAGTCCACGGGGCGCACGTCCACCTTCACCTTCCGGGCATGGGCGATGAAGGCGGCGAGGTTCCTGGCGATCGCCTGCACCATCCGCTTGCCCTTCTCGGCCGTCGCCGCCGTCGCCTTGCCGCGCACGCCGCGCGTCCCCCGGCTCAGGGCCAAGAGGTCGGCCGGGGTCATCGGCACGAACACGCAGTCGCCGCGCAGCCGCGGGTCGATGTTGAGATGCCCGTGGTAGAGCTGCCGCGAGCCCTTTTCGCGCTTCTTGATGTTGGACTTCATGCCATCCACCGCCTTCTTCATGTCGGTGAACTGGGGGAAGCGGTAGAGGATCATCGAGGTCTCGGACTCGCCGGCGTGGCCGTTGCATCCGGTGCCGCCCTCGCTGATCTCCATCACCTCCTCCTGGGCGATCAGGCCGCAGTCGGCGACGGCGACGAAGGCGCCGGTCTGGTTGCGCAGCCTGGTGGCCGCGATCTCCATCGGCGGCAGGTTCGCCACCCGGTTGCCGTTGACGAGGATCACCCGCTTGAAGCCGTGCCAGATGAGGCTCCGGGTCACGTCCTCGCAGACCCGGCGGAGGGTGTCGGCCGAGAGGGTGAGCGCGCCCGAGAAGCGCATGTGGCTGTAGGACCAGCCGTAGTGGACGGGGGGCGCGATCAGCACGTCGGCGATCTCGGCCGCCGCCTCCGAGGCCGAGATCGCCCAGGCGGTATCGAGCATCAGCGGCGCGTGGTGGCCGTGCTGCTCGGTGGCGCCGATGGGGACGAGGGCGACATCGTCCTTCCGGAGGTGGGCCTCGACCTCGTTGAACGACATCTCGTGGATCCAGCGGCTCCGCGTTCCGGGCATGGTCGGCCTCCGTGCAAGGGGTGGATGGGTCCGTCGCGCGGCAAGGTACGCGATGGACGCCCCCGCGCCAAGCCGGCCGCCGGCGCTCAGACCGGAAGCTCGACCGGGCGCACCTCTACCTTCACCTTCCGGGCATGGGCGATGAAGGCGGCGAGGTTCCGGCCGATCGCCTTGACGATCCGCTCGCCCTTCCCGGCCGTGGCCCGGGTCGCGTCGCCGTGGACCCCGCTTGAGGCTTCCGTGATCTGGCGCAGCTCATGCGGAAGGCGCGGCACCCACACCCCGTCGCCGCGCCGGCGGATGTCGGGGTCGAGGTGGTGGTGGTGCAGGCGCCTGGCCGCTGCCTGCTCCCGCTCCAGCGCCACGCCGGGGCCGTCGACCGCCTTGGTCATGTCGGTGAACTCGGGGAAGCGGTAGAGGATCATCGAGGTTTCGTGCTCGCCGGCGTGGGCGTTGCAGCCGGGCGGCCCCTCGGTGATGCCGGGCAGGGATTCCTGCGCGACCTGGCTCACGTCGGCGACGGCAACGAAGGCGCCGGTCCGGTTGCGGAGCCGCGCAGCGGCGATCTCCAGCGGCGGGAGGTTGGCGATCTGATTGCCGTTGACAATGATCACCCGCCGGAAGCCGTGCCAGACGAGGCTGATGCAGATGTCCTCGGCGGCGCGGCGGAGCGTCTCCGCGCCGAGCGTCAGCGCCCCGCAGTAGCCCATGTGCATGTACGACCAGCCGTAGTGCAGCGGCGGCGCGATCAGCACGTCGGCGATCTCGGCCGCGGCCTCTGAGGCCGAGATCGCCCAGGCGGTGTCGAGCATCATGGGGGCGTGGCGGCCGTGCTGCTCGGTGGCGCCGATGGGGACGAGCGCGACGTCGCTCTTCTTCAGGTGCGCCTCGACCTCGTCGTACGACATCTCGTGCATCCAGCGGCTCGGCGTTCCCGGCATGGCGGGCCTCCCTTCGGGCGGCGGTTCAAAACCCGCGAGCCTACGCCATGGACCGGGCGCCACCAAGCATGGCAGAATGCCGGCACTGTCTCAGTTTGAAATCCGCTTCCGGTAGGGACCGCGCGGCCCGGGTTTCGGCGCCGTGTCGTCGATCAGCTTGACGATATCGGCCATGCTCCAAAGCCGGTCGGAAATCCCTGCCGCCATCGCGGGAGCCATGCGGACGGCGCTGTTGATGCGGGCGAAGTTGTACCAGACCGTATAAAGCGCCACCATGTGGCAGTGGTTCTCGAATTTCTTGCTGTGCGCGTTCGTCAGCCGGGTGAACCTCCGCATGTGCATCCGTAGGGACAGGTTGCTGCGCTCCACATGCGACGTGCTTACTTGCTCGCGGTCAGGATTGCCCGTGACCCGTTCCTTGCGGGCGCCGATGCACTCCGCCGGGCTGTACCGCTTCTCGGCCTCGGGGGCCTCGCCGTACAGTTTCACCAGTTGGGCATAGTCGATATCGTCGCCAAAGGCTTCCTCGACCGCATCGAGGTAGACGCGAAGGCCATCGGTCGTCAGCTGGACGCGGCTGGCGAGGCGCGCCCGCAGATCGTCCATGAAGGCCATCGCGTACTCGGAGTCGCGCGCGCCGACCAGGTAGGACACGATCAGCTTGCTGTCGCTGTCGAGCGCCGTCCAGGTCCACACATCGCCGGCCCGATCCGGGGCGGACTTGGCAGCCGGGACGTTCCTGGCCTTGGCATAGCAGAAGGACCAGATTTCGTCACACTGAATGCGCTGCGCCTTCACGCCCCGCACCGCCTCGTCATGGAAGCGGGCGCATGCGAGCCCGGCGTCAACCAATAGCTTCGTCACGGTGTTGATCGACACGTCCGCCACACGAGCGATGGCCCGCATGGAGGAACCCTCGCACAGCAGGGAGAGGATTTGGACACGCTTTTCAAGGGGTAGCTTGTTCATGCCACCATTATATGAACTTCACTGCTTGGCGTCAAGCAATGTATGCAGTAGGGACTTGTTAAGCGGGGCATGATAGGCTATGTTGAATCAAGGAAAGGAGGGCATGCCTATGGCAGATACGCAGACGAATATCAGCGTCAACAAGCTCTCCGATCTGGAGAGAGAGTTGACGAAGCAACTCTCTCAGAGCGAAGGTCGACTGGAGACGGTTCGCATGTTGCTTGAACTGATGTCTGCGCGCAGCAGCAAAACATACGTCGTGGTATCATACCCGGCATGCAATTCAGAGGGATGAGTTGCCAACCTGGAATGACCTTCTCAATGAAACCAAAGCAGCAGGTAGCACTCACGACGTAATACGACGTAGATATCTTCGAGCCCTTAATAGGCAGACGAAGCGAAACGTCATTCTCTACTACTCGGGTTGGCTTCAGAAGCAACAGCTTTTGCGTGAGCCCGGCATCTCTCTCGGAATTTCCGATGAGGACAAAAATGGATTTATGTCTGTGGTCCACAAACTTGACCGCAGCAAAGGACTTGATCTGATATTACATACTCCGGGCGGCGACATGGCCGCAACGGAATCCCTCGTCGAATATATCCGCGCGATGTTTGGAAACGACGTGCGAGCTATCATTCCGCAGTTGGCAATGTCTGGCGGAACTCTAATCGCGCTCGCTTGTCGCGAGATCATCATGGGCAAGGAATCAAGCATCGGGCCTGTCGATCCCCAGTTTGGGAGAATGGCAGCAAATGGGCTTTTGCAGGAATTTCAACGTATTCGTGACGAGATCAAGAAAGACGCGAGCGCGGCGCTTCTGTGGCAGCCGATCTTGAGGCAGATTGAGCCAGGCTTTATTACGGAGTGCGAAAATGCCGTGAAGTGGGCGCAACAGATGGCGCAGCGATTTCTCGAATCGAATATGTTATCGAGCACGAAGAATAAAACGGCGGCGGCAAAGGCAATAG
>JACQOE010000094.1 GCA_016202695.1 Pseudomonadota bacterium
CCTGACGTCTATACTTTCACTCGTCACCCCGGCCGAGCAAAGCGAGAGCCGGGGTCTATCGCGCCACTGGAGAGATGGACCCCGGGTCGCGCGGCTTCGCCGCTTGCCCGGGGTGACGATGACCGAGACGGTGGGACTCATCTGTTTGGTTCGATCCACTAGCCGAACGACGCCGGCGCCGCGACGGGCGGCGGGCGGGTGCGGGGAGCGCCGAGTGGCGGGACAACGCTACGGCACGATCGAGATGATCGCGCGGCTGGTGGCCTTCGACACCACCAGCCGCAACTCCAACCTCGACTGCGTCGCCTTCATCCGCGACTACCTCGCCGGCTTCGGCGTCGAGAGCGAGCTGTTCCCCGAGCCGGGGGGGAAGAAGGCGAACCTCTACGCCACCCTCGGGCCCGGGGACCGGCCCGGGGTGGCCCTCTCCGGCCACCTCGACGTGGTGCCGGTCGACGGCCAGGCGTGGGACGGCGATCCCTTCCGCCTGGTCGAGAGGGACGGCCGCCTCTACGGCCGCGGGGCGGCCGACATGAAGGGATTCGTCGGCGCCGCCCTCGCCCTGGTGCCCGAGTTCCTGGCCCGGCTCCGCGACGTGCCGCTGCACCTCTGTCTCTCCTTCGACGAGGAGCTGGGCTGCCGCGGGGTGCGCCATCTCATCTCCGGGATCGAGGGCCGGCCGCTCAAGCCGCGGGGCTGCGTCGTCGGCGAGCCGACGGGGATGCGGGCCATCGCCGCCCACAAGGGCAAGGTCAGCATGCACTGCGAGGTGACCGGCCTCGAATGCCACTCGGCGGTCGCCCACACCGGAGTCAACGCGGTCGAGTACGCCGCCCTGGTCATCGCCCATCTCAAGGCGATGGCCCGGCGGCTCGGCGCCGAGGGCCCCCTCGATCCCGAGTTCGATCCCCCCTTCACCACCGCCCACACCGGCGTCGTCGCCGGCGGCACCGCGCTCAACATCGTCCCCGCCCGGGCGAGCTTCGACTTCGAGTTCCGCACCCTTCCCGCCCACGACGGAGACGCGCTGGTGGCCGAGCTTCGCTCCTTCGCCGAGGGCGCGCTCCTGCCCGAGATGCGGGCGGTGCACCCCGGGGCCGGGTTCGCCTGGCACGAGCTCTCGCGCATCCCGGCGCTGGCGGCGGACGAGGACGATCCCTTCACCCGGCTGGTTCTCGACCTCGCGGGGACGAAGCGCCCCGGCAAGGTTTCGTTCGGGACCGAGGCCGGTCTCTACCAGCAGGCCGGCATCCCGGCGATCGTCTGCGGCCCGGGCGAGATCGAGCAGGCGCACAAGCCCAACGAGTTCATCGCCCGCGAGCAGATCGCCGCCTGCGAGCGATTCCTCCTGTCGCTGGCCGATCGCCTCGCCGCGCTCTGAGAGCCATGACCCCCTCGTTCGCCGAGCGCGCCCGCCCCTACCCGGTGGAGCTTGCCGCCCCCGACATCGGCGCCTATGCGCGGGGCAACACCGGCGTCCCCTACTTCACCACCCTCGACAGCGGGCGCGCCGGCAGGCACGCGATGATCGTCGCGCTCGCCCACGGCAACGAGATCTCGGGCGCGGTGGCGCTCGACCGCCTGTTCCGCGAAGGCGTGCGCCCGGCGCGCGGCCGGATCACGCTCGGCTTCCTCAACCCGGCGGCATACGCCCTGTTCGATCCCGAAAGCCCGCTCGCCAGCCGCTACGTCGACGAGGACTTCAACCGGCTGTGGGATACCGGCGTGCTGGAGAGCCGGCGCACGAGCGTCGAGATCGCCCGCGCGCGCGAGGTGCGCCCGCTGATCGCCGAGGCGGACGCGCTGCTCGATCTCCACTCGATGCAGCATCCGGCCGAACCGATGATCCTCTGCGGGCCGACCGAGAAGGGGCGGAGCCTCGCCCGCGCGCTCGGCTACCCGGGCCTGGTCGTCGCCGACGCCGGCCACGCCGCCGGCCGGCGGCTGCGCGACTACGGCGCCTTCGCCATGCCCGAGAGCCCGCAGAACGCGCTCCTCGTCGAGTGCGGCCAGCACTGGCAGGGCCGGACCGCCGAGGTCGCCTTCGCCGCCGCACTGACCTTCCTTCGCCATCTCGGCGCGATCGACGCCGGCCCGGCGGAGCGCGCCCTCCCCCCGGGGCCGCGGCCCGATCCGCGCCTGGTCGAGGTCACCGACGCCGTCACCGTGCGCTCGAACGACTTCCGGTTCGTCCGTCCGCTCCGCGGCCTCGAAGTGATCGGGCGGGCCGGCACCCTGATTGCCCGCGACGGGCCGGTCGAGGTGCGCACGCCCTACGACCGGTGCGTGCTGATCATGCCCTCGACGCGCCTGCTGCCCGGCCAGACGGCGGTGCGGCTCGGCCGCTACGTCGCCTGAGCGCGCACCGCGCTCGCGCCGGTGCGACTGTCGAGCTTCGCGCATTTTACATGCATCGACGCCGCATGTTTCGGCGCGTACCGCGACAATATTTTCGTCGCCCGTCGCATGTTGCACGACGCGCGCACGCACGCGCGATGCGCGCAACGACGAACTTTTTCGAACATGACTTTACTCTTACAGGATTTTGTGGCTAAATCAGCCGTGGTACTACAAGCTACAGGTGATACGGACGAGTCCCGCATCCTGTAACCATGGAGAGACAACGGAATGGCCAAGAGCACGCGAACCAGAAAGACCGGTGCCTCCAGGTCGACCAAGGCGAAGACCGCGAAGAGGACGACCCGGAGGAGCACCGCAGCCAAGACGAAGCGCGGCACCGCCAAGAAAAGGACAAGCGCGGCGAAGACCAAGCGCACGGCATCCAAGACCAGGAGGACTGCCCGCTCGCGCAAGGCGGCGAAGCCCGCGGGCTGAGGCCGGCGTCGTCGATTCGGAGACCCGCCCCTCCCCGCCGGGCATCGAGGCGCCGGGTGCCGGGCCGGGCGTTCACCAGAGTCCGCTACCAGCTCAGGGCGCCGAGCGCCGCGACCGGAAATTCACCGGTCCGCGCACAGAGCGCGGCGACGGCGGCGGGGTCGGGCGGGTCGCCTTCCTTCAGTCCCAGTTCGGCGGCATGGATGCCGCCGGTGATGAACGCCGCGGCGAGCCCCGCGCGGCGGGCGCCGGCGATGTCCGTGCGCAGGCTGTCGCCGACCACGAGCGCGCGGCGCGAGTCGGATAGGCCGAGCATTTCGAGAGCGCGGCGAAAGACCTCGGGATAGGGCTTGCCGCGGTAGGCGACGCTCCCTCCCATCTCCTCGTAGACACGCGCCAGCATCCCGGCGCAGATCGCGCGCCGGCCCTGGCGAATCACCTCGTAGTCGGGATTGGCGCAGACCATCGGCAGCCGCCGCGCCGCGGCACGCGCGAGAATCGGGCGATAGTCCCCGACCGTCTCGTCGAATCCCGCGGGCCCGGTGTTGAGCACGAACTCGGCCTCCTCGGGTGCGGCGACGAAATCGAGGGCGAGCCCCTCGGTCACGCTCGCGTCGCGCTCGCTGCCGAGATGGAAGCAGCGCCGCCCGAGCGCGGCGAACCACGGGTCGCGCCGGCGCGCGAGCTCCTCGTGCACCGCCTCGCCCGAGGTGAGGATCGCGGAATAGAGCTCGGCCGGGATGCCCATCGCCGCCATCGCCGCCGCCACCACCGCCGAGCGGCGCGGGGCGTTGGAGAGGAAGGCGACGGCGCGGCCGCGGGCGCGCAGCCGCCGCAGACAGTCGATCGCGCCGGGATAGGGCGTGGTGCCGTCGTGGACCACGCCCCAGAGGTCGAGCACGAAGGCCTCGTAGCGCTCGGCGAGCGGCGCCAGGCCGGGGAGAACGGGAATCGCCATCGAGATTCGCACGCCGCCGCCGGGGGCCGGCGCCCTCGGCCTGCCGGCGCGCTCTGCCTCAGGCCGCGCGCGCGCGACCCTCGACCACGTCGGCGCCGACCGCCTCGGCGGGCCCGGCGAACCCGTCGGCCGAGAGGAGCCGGGCGAGATCGGCCTTGATCCGCCGGACCAGCGGCGGCCCCTCGTAGGCGAAGGCGGTGTAGACCTGCACCAGCGAGGCGCCGGCGCGGATCTTGCGGTAGGCGTCGAGTCCGGTGGAGACGCCGCCGCCGGCGATCAGCGGAATGCGCCCGCCCGACAGGCGGCAGACGCGCCGGAGCACATCGGTCGAGGGCGCATAGAGGGGCTCGCCGCTCAACCCTCCGGCCTCGTCGCGGTGCCGGTCGGTCAGCCCCGCCGGGCGCTTCACCGTGGTGTTGGTGAGGATCAGCCCGTCGATGCGGTGCTGGAAGGCGACCTCGACCACGGCCGCGATCTCGGCGTCGTCGAGGTCGGGCGCGATCTTGAACAGGAGCGCGGGCGCGCGCTCGGGCATGCACTCGCGCAACACCGCCCGGGCGTGGCCGGCGAGCGCGCCGAGGCGGTCGTGCGCCTGCAGGTCGCGAAGCCCCGGGGTATTGGGCGAGGAGACGTTGATCACCAGGTAGTCGGCGAGCCGGGCGAGGCCGCGGATGCCGGCGGCGAAGTCGGCCAGCGGATCGGCGCAGCCCTTGTTGATGCCTAGGTTGACCCCGAGCACGCCCGGCCGGGGCCCGGGCCGCTTCCGCCACGCGGCCAGCCGGGCCGCCACCGCCTCGAGCCCGTCGTTGGCGAAGCCGTTGCGGTTGATCAGCGCCCGGGCGGCGGGAAGCCGGAACAGCCGCGGCAAGGGGTTCCCGGGCTGGGCGAGCGGGGTCACGGTCCCCACCTCGACCGACCCGAAGCCGAGGGCAAAGAGCGCGTCCACGGCCTCGGCGTTCTTGTCGAAGCCGGCGGCCATGGCCAGCGGATTTGCGAAGCCCCGCCCGAAGACCCGGACCGCCAGGACCGGCGGATCGGCCGGCGGCCCGGCGCGCCCCGGCCAGCGGAGCGGCACGAGCCCCGCCCTCATCGCCCGGAGGGCGAGACGGTGGGCCGTCTCCGGCAGCAGCCGGAGGGCGAGCGGCATGATCAGATCCCAGGGGTCGAGGTGCGCCACGGCCAGTCCCTTGGCAAAGGCTCGTTCGAGCTTGGGCCCGACCGGCGTCCCCGCTTGCGGACCCTACTAAACTTAGGGGATCGGACGATCCAAATCCACAGGAATTTGTGCTCCGGGGGCGGCCAGGAGCGGCCAGCGGCAGGAGAAAAAGAAAGATTCTCCCGAGATTTCCGGGACAGCGGTCCGACCCTTCGTCACCCCCGCGGAAGCGGGGGTCCATGGATGCCCGCTTTCGCGGGCATGACGAGTTGTGGTTGTCGCGACGAAGGCAACCTTCCCCGGAACTCCCGAATGAACCAAAAGAAACCCCGCCGGAGCGGGGTTGTAGGTCAAGTGGGAGGGGAGGTCAACAAGAGGCCCCTTGGCCGGGGGCCGGGAGGAAACTCACATGCCGATTCCGGCGAGCGCGGCCGGGTCGCGGGCCGGCACGCTCTCCCAGTACTCGCCGGCCGTGATCAGGCAGGAGAGGCCGTTGGGGCGGGTGAGCAGCACCGTAAACGAGCCGGACTCGGCGGCGAGCACCTCTATCATCACCCCGCCGGAGGCCAGCCCGCGGGCGATCGGGTGCTCCTCGTAACTCTGCGCCAGCGCCTTCGCTATCTGCTCGCGCTCGCCGCAGGCGACCTGCTGGGCGCCTGCCGGGGCGAACCAAATCAGGGCCAGGGCAAGGCCGGCGAGGGCCGGGTATCCGTACTTCCTGTACCGCATGGTTGGCTCCTTTCCTATCAAGGCCACCAGGTCGCCACCCTGTGCGCGTCTCTGGAAAAAGTTTCGCAACTTCCATGCCACATCGTAACGATCGTTCCCGCATAGGCGCCCGGACCGCGACCCCGCGGCTCTCGCCGGACCGTCGCCCAGGGCGCACGGCCGGGCTATTGTTCCGTTTTAGGAATAATTGATTGCAGAATGGTTAAGGGGGCCGGCGGCCGAGGGCGATGCCCCCCTCGCCTCCCGCCCGCCCCGGCGCCGGCCCCGGGCGGCGCCGCACCGGGCAAGATTTTCCCCCCCGGCCGGCCGAACTTGCCCATCCCCGGCGCCCCTTCTCCGGCGCCCGCCGGCGGGATCAATAACGATTCTATTCCTAGTGCGCCCCGGCGCGGCCTTATAAGAAGATGTTCCCATGCTGACCCACGAGGACATCTGGCGGGCGATCGACCGTTTCGCCCAGGCCAACGGCCTCTCGCCCTCGGGCCTGGCGCGGCGCTCCGGCCTCGATCCCACCACCTTCAACAAGAGCAAGCGCATCACCCGCGACGGCAAGCCGCGCTGGCCGAGCACCGAGAGCCTGGCCAAGATCCTCGCCGCCACCGGGCGCGGCATCGCCGACTTCGTCGCCTTCGTCGGCGAGGGCCGCGGGGGCGCGCCGCAGCGCCGGATTCCCCTGATCGCGCTGGCCCTCGCCCAGGCCCCCGACGCCTTCGACGCCGAGGGCCGGCCGGCCGGCGGCTCCTGGGACGAGATTCCCTTCCCCGACCTCGACTCCGCCGCCGCCTTCGCCGTCGAGATCGGCGGCGACGGCCTGACGCCGGTCTATCGCGACGGCGACGTGATCGTGGTCGTGCCGGGGGCGAGCCTCCGGCGCAGCGACCGGGTGCTGGTGCGCACCCGCGTCGGCGAGGTGCTGATCATGCGCCTCTCCCGCCAGAGCGCGCGGCGGGTCGAGCTGCGGGCCCTGGCCGGGAACGGACCGGCACGAACGCTGGCGGTCGAGGACATCGCCTGGATGGGCCGGGTGGTGTGGGCGAGCCAGTAGGGCGGTAGGACGGCGCCCCGCTCTCAGCCGGCGCCGGGGTTCTCGCCGGCGAGCGCCCGACGGATCAGCCGGCAGGTATCGCTAAGCCCGTAGAGGGCGGCGAAGGAGCCGAAGCGGGGCCCCTCGCCCTGGCCGAGCAGAATCTCGTAGAGCGCCTTAAACCACGACCTGAGATCGGGGAAGGGATGGCGCTTGCCGACCTCGTAGACGACGGTCTGGATCGACTCGGCCGCGGCCGCGGCGGGCAGCGCCTCGAGCGCCGCCGCCAGCTCCTCGAGCGCGGCCCGCTCCTCGGGCGTCGGCGCGCGGTAGCGCTTGGCCGGGCGGACGAAGTCGCGGTAGTAGGCGATCGCGTGCCCCACCAGCCGGTCGAGGATCGGCTCGCTCGCCGGCGTCGCCTCGGGCGCGTAGCGGGTGATGAAGCCCCACAGCACCGCCCGGTCCTCGGTGTTGCAGACGCTGGCGAGGTTGAGCAGCACCGAGTAGGAGAGGTGCACGGTCTCGCGCGGGGGCTCGCCGGAATGGATGTGCCAGGCCGGGTTGGCGAGCCTCTCCGCCGGCTCCTGCTCCGGGTACTTGACGATCTGGGCGAGATAGTCGTCGACCGCGCGCGGGATGACGTCGAAGTAGAGCCGCTTGGCCTTGCGCGGGGCGTGGTACATGAAGAGGGAAAGGCTCTCCGCCGGCGCGTAAGTCAGCCACTCCTCGACCGCGAGGCCGTTGCCCTTCGACTTCGAGATCTTCTCGCCCTTCTCGTCGAGGAAGAGCTCGTAGGTGAAGCCTTCCGGCGGGCGCCCGCCGAGGAGGCGGCAGATCGCGCCCGAGAGCCGGACCGAGTCGATCAGGTCCTTGCCCGACATCTCGTAGTCGACCTGAAGCGCGTACCAGCGCATCGCCCAGTCCACCCGCCACTGGAGCTTGCAGCGCCCGCCGGTGACCGGGGTCTCGAACCGCTCGCCGCCCTCGTCGCGGAAGACCACCGTCCCCCGGTCGGGATGCACCTCCTCGGCGGGGGCGTTCAGCACCCGCCCCGACTTCGGGCTCACGGGGAGGAAGGGGGAGTAGGTCTTCCGGCGCGCGTCGCGGAGCGCCGGCAGCACGATGCCAAGCACGCGCTCGTGGTTCTCCAGCACCTTGCGGAGCGCGGCGTCGAACCGGCCCGACTTGTAGCACTCGGTCGCGCTGACGAACTCGTAGTCGAAGCCGAAGGAGTCGAGGAAGGCGCGGAGCCGCGCGTTGTTGTGATGGCCGAAGCTCTCGTGGGTGCCGAAGGGATCGGGGATCGCGGTCAGCGGCTTGCCGAGATGCGCCGCCAGGATCTCGGCGTTGGGGATGTTCTCCGGCACCTTGCGGAGCCCGTCCATGTCGTCGGAGAAGGCGATGAGGCGGGTGGGAACGTCGGCGAGCACGCCGAAGGCGTGGCGGACCATGCTGGTCCGCACGACCTCGGCGAAGGTGCCGACGTGGGGCAGGCCCGAGGGCCCGTAGCCGGTCTCGAAGAGGACGTGGCCCTTCTCGGGCGGCGCCCCGCCGAGGCGGTCGAGGAGCTTCCTCGCCTCCTCGAACGGCCAGGCGCGGGACTTAAGCGCAAGGGCGCGGATCTCGCTCATGGGCCGCACCCTATAGGCGGGGGGCGGGGCGCCGTCAACCGCACCGCCCCGTTGCCGCGCCGTTAGCCCCCGCCGGCGCGGGCCCCTATAGTGGCGCCAGGACCGGACCCCGGCGATGCGCGCGCTGAAGCCTGACGCCTCTGCCCCGGCCGGCGCGGTCGCCGGCGCGCCGGTGCTGCTCGCCGGCTTCGGGCGCGCGCTCTGGCTCTCGCCCGAGGGCGAGGTCGAGGAGCTGTCGCCGGCGGCGGCGGGCGCGCGGCTCGGCGCCGGCGCCGTGCCGCTCCTCTGCCACGGCGCGGCGGCGGCGCGGCGATTGGGGTGCCGGCGGTTTCCGGCGCTCGACCTCCTCGAGCTCTTCGCCTTCGCCCGGCCGGCGGCGTTCTGCGTTCCCACCCCGCGCGGGCTCGCCGACGCGCTCGGCCTCGGCCCCCCGGGGGACGGGGTCGCGGCGGCGCTCTCCCTGCGCGCCGGGGCGGCGGCGCTCCTCGCCGAACTCGCCGGGGCGGCCGCGGCCGGAGAGGCGGCGGCGCGCCGGGCGGCGGCGATCGCCCGGGTGATGGCCGCCGGCGGCTGGCCCTGGGGGCCGGCGGTGCTGGCGGCGCTGGGGGCGGAGCCGGCCCCCGCCCCCGGCGGCGCCGCGGTGGCGCCGGTCGAGGTCTGGCGGCGGCTCCCGGAGTGGGCGGAGCACGCCCCGCCGCCGTCGGCCGGGCACCTGGCGGTGGAGCCGGCCGAGGCCCGCGCGCGGCTCGCCGCGCTCCTCGGCGCGGAGGCCGAGGCGCGCCCGCAGCAGGCCGACTACGCCTCGGCGGTGGCCGCCGCCTTCGCCCCGCGCGAGCGCGCCGGCGACCCGATCTTCGTCCTCGCCGAGGCCGGGACCGGGGTCGGCAAGACGCTCGGCTACATCGCCCCGGCGAGCCTGTGGGCGGAGAAGAACGGCGGCCCGGTCTGGCTCTCCACCTTCACCCGCAACCTCCAGCGCCAGCTCGACTCCGAGCTCGACCGTCTCTTTCCCGAGCGCGACGAGAAGGCGCGCAAGGTGGTGATCCGCAAGGGGCGCGAGAACTACCTCTGCCTGCTCAATTTCGAGGAGGCGGTGCGCGCGCTCCCCGCCCGCCCCAACGAGGCGGTGGCGGTGGGGCTGATGGCGCGCTGGGCCGAGGCGACCCGCGACGGCGACATGGTCGGCGGCGACTTCCCCGCCTGGCTGGCCGATCTCCTGGGCCGCGGGCGCACCGTGGAGCTGGCCGACCGGCGGGGCGAGTGCGTCTACTCGGCCTGCCCCCACTATCACAAGTGCTTCATCGAGCGCGCCGTGCGCCGCGCGCGGCGGGCCGAGATCGTGGTCGCCAACCATGCCCTGGTGATGGCGCAGGCGGCGCAGGGCGGGCTCGACGACTCGTTCCTCCCCACCCGCTACGTCTTCGACGAGGGCCACCACGTCTTCGCCGCCGCCGATTCCGCCTTCGCCGCCGAGCTCTCGGGCGAGGAGGGGGCCGAGCTTCGCCGCTGGCTGCTGGGCCCCGAGGAGTCGCGCGCCCGCTCGCGCGCCCGCGGCCTCAGGCGCCGGCTCGAGGACCTGGTCGCGCTCAGGCCGGAGGCGGGGGCGGCGCTCGCCGAGGCGCTGGCGGCGGCGCGCGCGCTTCCCGCGCCCGGCTGGCGGGGGCGGCTCGCCGAGGGCGCCGGCCAGGGGCCGGCGGAGCGCTTCCTGGCGCTGGTGCGCCAGCAGGTGCTGGCGCGGGCGAAGGAGTCGGAGATCGGCTTCAGCCTCGAGACCGAGGCGCTGCCCCCGGTCGCCGGGCTCGGCGACGCCGCCGCCGGGCTGGCCGAGGCGCTGGTGCGCCTCAAGCGCCCGCTGGCTCGCCTCTCGGCGGCGCTCGCCCGTCTCCTCGACGAGGAGGCGGGATCGCTCGACGGCCCCGCCCGGCTGCGCATCGAGGCCACCTGCCGGGGCCTCAAGCGGCGGGCCCTCGACGTGATCGACGCCTGGCGCGGGATGCTGGCCGGGCTCGGCCCCGAGCCGGACGAGGAGTTCGTCGACTGGTTCGCCGTCGAGCGCGTCGACGGGCGCGAGGCCGACGTGGGCATGCACCGGCGCTGGGTCGATCCCACGCTCCCCTTCGCCGGCGCGATCGCGCGCACCGCCCACGGCATCCTCGTCACCTCGGCGACGCTCCGCGACGCGAGCGGCGACGTCGAGGCCGACTGGGCCGCGGCCGCCCGGCGCACGGGCGCGGTGCACCTGCCGAGCCCGCCGATCCGCGCCCAGGTGCCCTCGCCCTTCGACTACCCGCGCCAGACCCGGGTCCTGATCGTGACCGACGTGAGAAAGGACGACGCCGCCCAGGTGGCGGCCGCCTACCGCGAGCTGATCCTCGCCGCCCGCGGCGGCGCGCTCGGGCTCTTCACCGCCATCCACCGGCTCCGCGCCGTCCACGCCCGGCTCGCCCCGGCGCTGGAGGAGGCCGGGATCATGCTCCTCGCCCAGCACGTCGATCCGCTCGACACCGCCACCCTGGTCGACATCTTCCGGGCCGAGGAGAACGCCTCGCTGCTCGGCACCGACGCGGTCCGCGACGGGGTGGACGTGCCCGGGCGGAGCCTGCGCCTGATCGTCTTCGACCGGGTGCCGTGGCCGCGCGCCGACATCCTGCACCGGGCCCGCCGCGCGCGCTTCGGGGGGGCGGCCTACGACGACATGATCACCCGGCTCCGGCTCAAGCAGGCATTCGGCCGGCTGGTCCGCCGGGCCGACGACCGCGGCGTCTTCGTGCTCCTCGACCGGATGATGCCGTCGCGGCTGTTCGGTGCCTTCCCGGAGGGGGTGACGCCGGCGCGCGTGGGCCTCGCCGAGGCGGCGGCGGCGACCGCCGCCTTCCTCGCCGAGGAGGGAGGCGCATAGGCGCGCCGCGGCCGGCGGCGCGTTCGGCGCTTGGGCGCGCGCGCGATCCGCGCTATAACCGCCCGCCGGCGGGGGGCCCGCCGACGATTCTTCACAGCTCGACCCGAAAGGCCACGATGCCGCACAGCAAGCCCCTGAGCCCGCACGCCGCCCTCGTCTACGTGATGGTGCTGACCTCGGCCGCCGACCGCGACATGACCGACGCCGAGCTTCGCACCATCGGCGAGATCGTCCGCTATCTGCCGATCTTCAAGGGCTACGACTCCAAGCTCCTGACGCAGACGACGGCGGCCTGCGCCGAGATCCTCGACCTCGAGGACGGGCTCGACAAGGCCCTCTCGCTGATCAAGGCGGCGCTCGAGCCGCGGCTGCGCGAGACCGCCTACGCCATCGCCTGCGACGTGGTCGCGGCCGACGGCAACGTCACCCAGGAGGAGCTCCGGCTCCTGGAGATGATCCGCCACCGCCTCGACGTCGATCGGCTGACCGCGGCGGCGATCGAGCGCGGCGCGCGCGCCCGCCACGCCAGCCTCTGAGCGGCGCCGCCCCGGCCGCTCGCGCAACCGACCCGTTCGGCAATAAGGGATGAGGCCCGGCGGTTCACCCCCGTCCCCCGCGCGTGCGGGGTGACGTATCGACGATCCATAGGAGCTTGACGCCGTCGCCCCCGTCCCCCGCGCGTGCGGGGTGACGGCAAGTGGAACGACCCTCTCGCCTGCGTCGATCCCCTCAGCCGGTGCGCACGCGCACGCGCGGCCTCATCCCGGCCAGCGCCTGCATCGCCACCACGAACCGCCCGGTCTCGGCGCCGAGGCTGGCGAAGAAGCGCCGGTCGGCGGCCCCGACCGCCGGGCGGGCGCGCTCGACGAGCCCGCGGCCGGCGGGGCCGAGGGCGGGGACGCGGAGCCGCGCGTCCGCCTGCCCGCGGCGCAGGACGAGGCCGCGGCGCTCCAGCGCCCGCAGTCCTTGCGAGACCACGGTGACGTCCATCCCGCAGGAGCGCGCCAGCCCCGCCTGGCTCGCCGGCCCGCCCGTCCCCTCGAGGCGGGCGAGGGCGTCGAGCACCAGGAACTGGGCGTTCGACAGCCCGAAGGGGGCGAGCACCGCCCGGCGCATCCCCTGCCAGCGGCTGGCGACCCGCCACAGGAGCCAGGCCGGGCTGCCCTCGAAGGCCCCCCCGCCGGGCCCGTCCGGGGTGTGGTCCGGAGAGTTCATATGCATCCATATTATCTGCATCAATATGATCTCGTCAACTCGCCGCCGACCCGGCCGGCGGCGCGCGGGGCGCCCGCCGCGTGGCCTCCCGCCCGAGGCTGTTAGCATCGTTTCGGGTTTGCTGCTAAGTCCTTGAAATCACCAACTTTTTTGTTGCCGGCCGCAGCCGGGTGCGGCACAGTTCGAGGTCCGCACGGGCCGCTGTCCCGACCCGACGCCGATCGCCCGAAGGCGAGACGGCATCCGATGTCGAGGGAACCGCGGCCCGGACCCGACGCCACCCGCCCGGAGGCGAGGAAGACGATGTCCGACGAGATGAGGCTGCGCCTGGCCGGCTACCGGCTGACCACCACCGAGATCCTCTATTACCTGCCCGATCACCCCGGGCTGCTGCAGAGCTTCGTCTGGCAGGGCCTCGACCGGGCGCCCGAGTACCCGGCGCTCCGCCGTTTCCTCGCCTTCTGGGAGCGCGAGATCGAGGCCCGGCTCCACTCGGTCAAGGTGGCGACCTCCGAGGCGCTGGCGCCGCCGCGCTTCGTCGCCGCGCGCGGCCTCTTCGAGCTGCACTGAGCCCCGGCCTCAGGGCAGCACGACGCGCGGGTCGCTCCGCGCCACCTCGGCGTCCCAGACGGTGAGCAGGCGGTTGCGATAGGGCTGCACGAGGTCGGGCCTGAGCCGGCCCGCGACCAGCCCCTCCTGCACGCTCACCAGCTTGCCGTTGCGGTGGGTCGCGAGCCAGACCTCGAGGTCGGCGACCTCGATCTCGGCGATCGGGGCGCCGAGCCGCCCGAGGAACTGGAACTGGCCGTGGTAGCTGCCGAGGAAGGCGAGCGCGAAGCCCGCCCGCTGCCAGGTGCCCAGCCGCCCGGCCACGGGGCCGAGGTCGTAGGCCTCGGCGAGCCGCGGCCGGGCGAGGAAGTGGACCGAGACCACCAGCACCGCGACCAGGGCCGCCAGCGCCGCCGCCCGGTGCAGCGCCCCCGGCAGCCAGAAGAACATCACCCCCGCCGCGGCCACGATCGGCACCGCCCCCCACAGCGCCGGAAGGCCGGCGAGCCACGCCGGCAGGCCCCGCGTCCCGGCGAGCCCGGGGGCGACCAGGAGGGCGAAGCCGAGGACCGCCACCACCACCCCCGGCACCGCCAGGTCCCAGGCCCTGGGCGTGAGGTCCTCGAGCGCGAGCATCCGCCCGACGATCAGCGCGAAGGCCGGAAAGGCGGGAACGAGGTAGTGCACCTGCTTGCCCGAGAAGAGCGACAGCACCACCACCGAGCCGGCCAGCCAGATCGCCGCCAGGCGCACCCCGCGGTCGCCCCTGAGGATGTCGAGCCAGCCGGCGCGGCGCCAGACCGGGGGCCAGATCGTCCACGGCAGGAAGGCAAGGGGCAGGACCACGAAATACCACCAGAAGGGCCGGCCGTGGGCGAAGGAGTCGACCGCCCGCCCCGCGGTCTGGCCCCAGAAGATGGCGTCGCGGAACGCCGGCCCGGCGACGATCGCCGCCGGCACCGCCCAGGCCAGCGCGAGCGCCGCCCCGAGCCCCACCCCGCCGGCGACCCCCAGGAACCAGCCGCGGTCCGCCCCCGGCCCGCCGGCCGGCAGCCACCAGCGCGCAAACAGGGCGGGGGGAAGCGCGAAGGCCAGCGCCACCGGCCCCTTGGCCAGCACCCCGAGCCCGATCCCGAGGCCGAAGAGGGCGAAGCCGCCGAGCAGGCTCCGGCGCGTCCGCGGCGCCCGCGCCGCCTCGACGAGCCCGATCATCGCCACCAGCACCGCGAAGGCGACCAGCATGTCGAACATGGTCATGGTCGAGATCACCGCCCACACCCCGGTGCCGAGGAGGAGGATCGGCGCGAACCGGGCGACCGCCGGATGCTGCGGCCACAGGCGCCGCGCGAGCGCCGCGGCGAGGAACAGGTTGGCGAGCGCGAACAGGGGCGCGATCAGCCGCGCGCTAAGCCCGTTCGCCCCCAGGACCAGCCAGGAGAGGTCGATCAGCCAGAAGAGGAGCGGCGGCTTGTGCGGGTAGGGCTCGCCGTTGAGGCGGGGAACAAGGGCGCCGCCCCCGTTGAACATCTCCCAGGCGACGCCGAGATAGCGCGTCTCGTCCACCGGCAGCGGCGGGCGCAGCGCCAGCCCGGCCGCGACCAGCGCCGCCCAGGTGGCGACCAGGAAGATCGCGATCCAGTGCCGCGCGATCATCGCCCCTCGGCCGCGCCCGCGCGCTCGCGGAGGACGAAGTAGAGGTTCCGCCCGTAGATCAAGAGGCCCGCCCCCTGGCCGAGGATGAAGACCGGATCCAGGCGCCAGATGGCGTAGGCGAGCAGGGTCGCCCCGCCGAGCAGGCTGAAGTACCAGAAGGCGACCGGGATCACGCTCCTCTTCATCCGCTCGCTGTAGAGCCACTGCACCAGGAAGCGGGCGGAGAAGAACCCCTGCCCGAGGAATCCGACCGCCAGCCAGATGTGCTCCGCCGTCATCGCCTAACCGTCCTCTTCGATCACCGGGCGGCGCGCCCGCCGCATCAGCCACATCACCCCGACGAGGTCGACGATCCCGACCCACAGCCGGTCGAGGACGCCGTAGTTCGACCGCCCGCTCCGCCGCGGCCGATGGCCCACCGGCACCGAGACCACCTCGGCCCCGGCCCTGAGCGCGAGCGCGGGGAGGAAGCGGTGCATGTGGTCGAACTCGGGGAAGGCGAGGAAGAGGGCGCGCGGGAAGACCTTGAGCCCGCACCCCGTGTCGGGCGTGCGATCGCCGAGGGCGCGGGCGCGCACGGCGTTGGCGACCCGCGAGGCGAGCCGCTTGAGGCCCGAGTCGCTTCGCCGCCGGCGCTCGCCGCAGATCAGGAGCCCGGCCCCGCCCGCGGGCGCCGCCCCGGCGCGCGCGATCAGCGCCGGCAGGTCGGCGGGGTCGTTCTGGCCGTCGCCGTCGAGGGTGGCGATCAGCCGCCCCCGCGCCGCCTTGACCCCGGTGGCGATGGCCGCGCTCTGGCCGGCGCTCTCGCGGTGGCGGACCACGCGGAGCCGCGGCAGCCGCGCCCGCGCCTCGGCGAGGCGGGCGCCGGTGCCGTCGGAGCTGCCGTCGTCGACGACCACCACCTCGAAGGGGACGCGGCCACGAAGCGCCGCCTCGACCTCCTCGACCAGGGGGACGATGTTCCCCTCCTCGTTGCGGACCGGAATCACCACCGAGACCTCGGGGGACGGAGCCCCCGGAGGGTCGGCGGCGCGGGGCGCGGCGGCGAAGGTCGGCATCATCGGATCGGGCGTCAACCCCGGGGACAAGGTGCGGGCATTATGGGCGGGGCGGCGCCGCGCGCAACCCAAAGCCGGCGCGCGAAGCCCTAGAGCCTGGCTCTAGCCCCGCCCGGCGGCCGCCCCCAGGTAGATGGCGCGGACGCGGGGATCCGCGCGCACCGCCTCGGGCGCGCCCTCGGCAATCAGCCGGCCGCGATCGAGGACCAGCACCCGCCGGGCGTGGCCGAAGACCACGTCCATGTCGTGCTCGGTGAAGAGGACGCCGATCGCGCGCTCGGCCACGATAACCTCGACCAGCTCCATCAGGCGGAAGCGCTCGCCCGGGGCGGCGCCGGCGGTGGGCTCGTCCATGAGCAGGAGCTCGGGCTCGCCCACCAGCGCGACCGCGAGCTCGACGCGCTTGAGATCGCCGTGCGAGAGGACGCCGCAGTTGCGCCCGGCCTCGGCCAGCAGCCCGACCCGGGCGAGGAGGGCGTCGGCCTGGTCGCGGAACGCCTCGCCGGCGGGCGCGACCAGCGCCCCCAGCCGCCGGGCGCGGGAGAGGAGCGCCACCTGCAGGTTCTCGCGCACGCTCATCGAGGCGAAGGTGGCCGGGATCTGGAAGGTGCGCCCGACGCCCAGGCGCCAGATCGCGTGCGGGGCGAGGCCGAGAAGCTCGCGCCCCTTCAGCCGCGCGCTCCCCGCGTCCGCCCGGAGCTGGCCGTTGAGGAGGTTGAAGCAGGTCGTCTTGCCGGCGCCGTTGGGGCCGATGAGGGCCACCATCTCGCCGGCCCCGAGCTCGAACGACACCCCGTCCAGCGCGGCAAGGCCGCCGAAGCGCTTGGCGAGGCCGCCGACCGAGAGGAGCGCGCCCTCGCCCCCGCCGCTCATCCGCCCCTCCCCGGCGCGCCGCGCCGGTGCCCGCCGAGCCCGGCGAGGAAGCCCCCGAGCCCGTGCGGAAAGGCGAGCACGAGGCCGACGATGACGAGGCCGAGATAGAGGCGCCAGAAGTCGGTCGCGGTCGCGATCCCGATCTGCAGCAGCTTGTAGGCGAGCGCGCCGAGGAGCGGCCCGGAGAGCGTGCCGACCCCGCCCAGGAGCAGCATCACCAGCCCGTCGAGCGAGATCGGCACCCCGAGCGCGGCCGGGAACACGCTGCCCTTGAAGAAGGCGTAGAGCCCGCCGGCGAGCCCGGCGAAGCCGCCGGCCAGCGCGAAGGCGAGCCAGCGCCAACGGATCACGTCGATGCCGATCGCCTCGGCCCTGAGCGCCGAGTCGCGCGCGGCGCGAAGCGCGTAGCCGAAGGGGGCGAAGACGATCCGGCGAAGAAGGAACAGGGCGGCGGCGACCAGGGCGAGGGCGAGGTAGTAGAAGCGCGCCCCTCCCGCCGCCCACGCCGGCGGCCAGACGCCGAGGATGCCGTTGTCGCCGCCGGTGAGCGCGGACCACTGGAAGGCGACGGCGAACAGGATCTGGGCGAAGGCAAGGGTCAGCATGGCGAGGTAGATGCCGGAAAGCCGGACGCAGAACCAGCCGAGCACCAGCCCGCCGACGAGCGCCGCCGCCGGGGCGAGGAGGAGCGCCGGCCCGAGCCCCCAGCCGAGGGCCTTGGCGGCGAGCGCCGCCGCGTAGGCGCCGAGCCCGAAATAGGCGGCATGGCCGAACGAGACCAGCCCGCCGATGCCGACCAGGAAATGCAGGCTGGCGGCGAAGAGGGCGAAGATCAGGATCTCGGTGAGGACGCCGAGATGGTACTCGCCGAGGAGGAGCGGCGCGCCGAGGAGGAGGAGCGCGAGCGCCGCCCAGCCGGGCCCGATCCCGCGCCGCGGCGGGGCGAGGGACGCGCGCTCCGCCGGCCCCTCGCGGGCGATCCCCTCCGCCCGCCCCAGGAGCCCCTGCGGGCGGAGCACCAGCACCACCGCCATCACCAGGAAGACGAGGACCAGGGTGAGATCGGGGAAGAGGACGATGCCGAAGGCGTGAAGCTCGGCGATCAGCACCGCGGCGAGGAACGCGCCGAGCACGCTCCCCATGCCGCCGACGACGACCACGACGAACGCCTCGACGATGACCTCGACGTCCATCGCCGCGTGCGCGGCGCTTCTCGGGATGGCGAGCGCGCCCCCCAGCCCGGCGAGGGCGGCGCCGATGGCGAACACGGCGGTGAACAGCCAGGCCTGGTCCACCCCCAGCGCGCCGACCATGTCGCGGTCCTCGGTCGCGGCCCGCACCAGCACCCCGAAGCGGGTGCGATGGAGCATCAGCCAGAGGAGACCCAGCACCGCCGGGCCGAGGGCGAGGAGGAAGAGGTCGTACTCGGGAAGCTGATGGCCGAGGAGCCGGACCGAGCCGCCCAGCCCCGGCGCCCGCGGACCCACGAGCTCCTCCGGACCGAAGAGCCACAGCACCGCGTCCTCGGCGATGAGCGCGACGCCGAAGGTGGCGAGGAGCTGGAACAGCTCGGGCGAGCCGTAGAGCCGGCGGAGCAGCGTCGCCTCGAGCCCCGCCCCCAGCGCCCCCACCGCCAGCGCCGCGAGCGCGAGCCCGGCCCAGAACCCGAGCGGCCCCGCCCCCAGCCGCGCGATCAGGGCGTAGGCGAAGTAGGCGCCGAGCATGTAGAGCGCGCCGTGGGCGAAGTTCACCACCCGGGTCACGCCGAAGATGAGCGACAGCCCCGCCGCCACCAGGAACAGCGAGCACGCCCCGGCGAGCCC
Source organism: Pseudomonadota bacterium (assembly GCA_016202695.1). Taxonomy (GTDB): domain Bacteria; phylum Pseudomonadota; class Alphaproteobacteria; order JACQOE01; family JACQOE01; genus JACQOE01. The sequence continues at coordinate 18,404 of JACQOE010000094.1, forward strand.
GGTCAGGAACTGGACGACGAGGAAGTCCAACATCGCCCCTCCCCTAGAGCCATTTCCTATCGGATTGTACCGGCTGCGTTGCTCGCGGGCGAGGCGATCCGCTAGTCGCGCCGCTAAGTGGGTTGCGGGGCATTCGGTCGGGCGGCGCATCGCCGCGGGCGCCCGCCCCCGCTCAAACCCATGGGGCGGGGAGATTTCTCGCCGTGGGTTCGTCGACGGGCTTGACCGTAGTCCCCGCTACGCCCTTCGCCCGTCTCCTGCCCACGTCGAAAAATCTCCTCGGCGCAGCGATTCAATCCGATAGGAAAAGGCTCTAGTGCACGTTCATGCCGAGCGCAAACCCCACGGTCCGGGGTCATGGCCGGGCTTGGTTCACGATTGTCCGGTTCGGCAAAATCGGTTGTGATCGGCGCCGCTTCCGCAGCTTGGAACCGTCATGACCGGGCTTGTCCCGGTCATCCACGTCTCCTCGGTCGGAGAGAAGGCGTGGATGGCCGGGACTCGGCCTTCGGCCGGCCCGGCCATGACCACCTGCGATGCGCGGAACCGCCGGTATCGACCCGTTTCCGGTGTCCAGAAATCGGAACCGGACAGCCGTGGTCATGGCCGGGCAGGACGGGGAGGTTGCACGCGGTCACGACGGAACCGCACGAGTGGCGAGAGTCTGACGGATGAGACCCGGCGCGTACGCATTCGCTCGTCACCCCGGGCAAGCGGCGAAGCCGCGCGACCCGGGGGCCAGGCCGACGCTCGCCCCCCTGGACCCCGGCTCTCGCTTCGCTCGGCCGGGGTGACGATGACAAAGGCGGCTGGGCCCATCTGTTTGCTTTGATCCACTACCCGCCCGGGCGCAGCTCCTTCACCTTCTCCGGCCCGGGCAGATAGGTGGCGCCGTCGGCGAAGCGCCAGTCGGTCATCCGCCCCATGCCGCCCCGCACCGTGGTCCGGCCGAGGAAGGTGCCCATGGTCGACTGCTGGTCGCTGGCGCGGAAGGTGATCGGGCCGAAGGGGGTGTCGAGGGAGAGCCCGCGCATCGCCCGGATCAGCGCCTCGGTGTCGGTGGAGCCGGCCTTGGCGATCGCCTTGGCGACCGTCTTGACGGTGACGTAGCCGACCACCGAGCCCATCCGCGGATAGTCCTTGAAGCGCGCCTCGTAGGCCGTGCGGAAGGCGACATGCGCCGGCGTCTCGAGCTGGTCGAAGGGATAGCCGGTGACGATCCAGCCCGCCGGCATCTCGTCCTTCAGGGGATCGCCCCACTCCGGCTCGCCGGTGAGCAGGCTCACCACCGGCCGGCCCCGGAACAGGCCGCGCAGGTTGCCCTCGCGCACGAACTTGGTGAGGTCGGCGCCGAAGGTGACGTTGAAGATCGCCTCCGGCTCGGCCAGCGCCAGCGCCTGCACGGTCGGGCCGGCGTCGATCTTGCCCAGCGCCGGCCACTGCTCGGCCACGAACTCGACGTCGGGCCGGCGCTCCCTGAGGAGGGCCTTGAACGCCTTCACCGCCGACTGGCCGTACTCGTAGTTGGGGGCGATCGTCACCCAGCGCTTCGCCGGAAGCTTCGCCGCCTCCTCGGCCAGCATCGCCGACTGCACGTAGGTGCCGGGGCGGAGGCGGAAGGTGAAGGGGTTGCCCTTCTCCCAGGCGATGGCGTCGGTCAAGGGCTCGGAGGCGAGGAACATCGCCTTCTTCTGATGGGCCACGTCGGCGACCGCGAGGCCGATGTTGGAGAGGATCGTCCCCACCAGCAGGTGCGCGCGCTCGCGCGAGAGGAGCTCGTTCGCCACCGTCACCGCCTGGCCGGGATTGCCGCCGTCGTCGCGCGAGATCAGCTCGAGCTTCCGCCCCAGCACCCCGCCGGCGGCGTTCACCTCGTCGACGGCGAGATGGAGGCCGTTGCGATAGGGAAGGGTGAAGGCGGCGAAGGTCGAGTAGCTGTTGAGGTCGCCGATCCGGATCGGGTCCTCGGCCCCGGCCGGGGCCGATGCCGCGCCGAGGCCGATCGCCGCCGCCGCGAGCGAGAGGAGAACGCCCCCGCCGCGGACCGGAACCCTGGGTGTCGTCATCCGTGTCGAGCCTTCCATGCCGGATGGTTGCGAATGGGACTCCGCCGCGAGGGGCGTCAGCTCGCCGCCGCGCGGACCTCGAGGCGCTTCAGGCAGCGGTCGATCCACTGCCGGGTCAGCTTCTCCTGGACCGCGTTCTGGGCGAGCCGCGCGGCCAGGACCGGGAACTCCACCAGGTCCAGCGGCTGGTCCTGGTTGAAGCAGGAAAATACCACGGTTTCGACCCCTGTCACCGGGTCGCGGTGGCTCTGCAGGCACTGGGCGCAGATCTCCTTCATCATGCACTGCATCGGCGAGTTGATGCTGGCGATCGCCCGCTGCCCGGGCCGGACGTGGCCCGCCAGGAGCGTGCCCCGCGCCGCCTTCACCGCCGCCATCATCCGGTCCGAGCCGATCACGATCATCCGCCCGGCCTCGGCGAGCGGGATCGGGGGCGGCCCCAGCCGCCCCCCGGCGTAGGCCGCGAGGGCATCGACGATGGTGCCGACGAACGCCCGGTCCTGCGGCCGGCCGGGGCGGAAGCCCGGGGCCTCGTCGCAGCACCAGACGACCGCGTCGGCGGCGGCCTCGATCCGCTCCGGGTAGTAGCGGTCGGCGACCCGGCGGTAGCCGGCGAAGTAGAGCACCCGCGAGCCGGCGGCGCGGAGCGCCCCGCCGATCGAGAACAGGACCGCGTTGCCGAGACCGCCGCCGACCAGAATCACGGTCTCGCCCGAGGGGATTTCCGTCGGCGAGCCGGTCGGGCCCATCAGCACCACCGGCTCGCCCGGCTTGAGGAGGGCGCAGAGGTCGGAGGAGCCGCCCATCTCCAGCACGATCACCGCCACCAGGCCGCGCTCGCGGTCGACCCACGCCCCGGTCATGGCGAGGCCCTCCATGGCGAGGAGCGTGCCGTCGACGCGGGCCGAGCGGGCCTCGTAGTTCTGCAGCCGTAAGAACTGGCCGGGGCGGAAGTTCCGCGCCGCCCAGGGCGCCCGCACCACCACCTCGACGATGGCCGGGGCGAGGATCCGGACGGCCTCGATCCGCGCCCGCAGGCCCCGGCCGAAGGCCGCCGCCACCCCCTCGGGGTCGGCCGCAGGCGGGCGGCGGGCGAGCATCCGGCTCACCACCGGGTAGCCCTTGAGCGCGCTCGCCATGGCCTTGACGACGTTGCCGTAGAACGAGGGGTGGAGGTCGCCGAAGAAGCTCACCGCGCGGCCGTCCTCGCGCAGGTCCATCAGCACCCTGACCGCGCCCGGCTTGGGCGTCGGCTCGGGCTTGGCCTGGTTCCCCTCCTCGTCGACGGCGCGGAAGTAGCGCCCGTCGCGGATCACGTGCCCGGAGTCCTCGCGGGCGAGCACGGTGTTGGGGTGGGTGCCGGCGGCGATCAGGATCGCGCGCGCCGGGAGCACCACCTCGCCGCCGGCGGGCGCGAGCGCGCCGCCCTCGCCCGGACGCTGGCGCTCGACCCTGAGGCCGACCGCGTGGCCGGCCGCGTCCACCTCCACCGCCTTCGGCGCCAGGCCCTCGGCGAAGCGCACCCCCTCCTCGAGCGCCTTCTCGACCTCCTCGTGGTTGAGCCGGTAGCTGGGCGAATCCTGGAGCCGGCGCCGGTAGACGATGGTCGAGCCGCCCCAGGAGCGCAGCAGCTCGTGGACGCGGGCCGGGCGGCCCTCGCGGGCGGCGGCGGCGCGCTCGTCGCGGAGGGCGCGGGCATGGGCGAGGAACTCGTCGGCGATCTCGGCCTCGCCGCCCGTCCAGGCGGCTCGGACCGCGTCCATCCCGCGCTCGGCGACCAGGGTCTCGTAGCGGGCGAGGAATTTCTCCACCTGGACCGGATAGTAGGCGAGCGCCTCGGTCGCGGTGTCGATCGCGGTCAGGCCGCCGCCCACCACCACCACCGGGAGCCGGAGCTGGAGGTTGGCAACCGAGTCCCGCTTGGCGGCGCCGGTGAGCTGCAGCGCCATCAGGAAATCGGACGCCTGGCGCACGCCCTTGGCGAGCGCGTTCGGCATGGCGACGTAGGACGGCCGCCCGGCGCCGAGGCAGAGCGCGACGTGGTCGATTCCCTCGGCGAAGGCCTGCTCGAGGGTGAGGGCGCCCCCCAGCCGCACGCCGCCGAACATCGAGAACTCGCGCCGGCGCTCGAGGATGAGGCGGACCAGCTTGAGGAAGTTCTTGTCCCAGCGCACGGTGATGCCGTACTCGGCGACGCCGCCGAACCCGGCCATCACCCGATCGTCGAGCGACTCGTACAGGGCGCGAACGTCGCGGATCGGGGCGAAGGGGACGCGCCGGCCCTCCGCGTCCACGCCCGAGAGCCACGCCGGCAGGGGCTCGATCTTGAGCCCGTCGATGCCGATCACCCGGTGCCCGTCGTTCATCAGGTGGTGGGCGAGCGTGAAGCCGGCCGGGCCGAGGCCGGCGACCAGCACGGTCCGCCCGCTCGCCGGGGCGGGGAGCGGCCGGCGCAGGTTGAGCGGGTTCCAGCGGGTCAGGAGGCCGTAGACCTCGAAGCCGCAGGGGAGCGCGAGCACGTCCTTGAGGATGCGGGTCTCGGCCTGGGGGATGTTGACCGGCTCCTGCTTCTGGTAGATGCACGACTTCATGCAGTCGTTGCAGATGCGGTGCCCGGTCGCCGCCACCATCGGGTTGTCGACGGCGATGAGGGCAAGGGCGCCGAGGGCGTGCCCCTCGGTCTTGGCCACGTGCATCTCGGAGATCTTCTCCTCGAGCGGGCAGCCGGCGAGGAGGACGCCGTGGGCGCTGCTGCGGAAGGCGCCGCTGGCCTTGTCCTTGAGGCCGGTCGAGCAGGAATCCTTCCCCTGGTTGTGGCAGAAGATGCAGTAGTGGGTCTCGTCGAGGGCGTGGACGAGGTCGGCCCCGGCATCGGTGACGGCGAAGCCCTCGCGCCGGCGAAGCCGCGCCTCGGGGAGCCTGAGCATCGTCACCCCTGCCCGCTCCTCGGTCTCGACCGGGACCAGCCGGTCGGGCTCCACCCGCCGCGGCACCTTGAAGAGGACGCCCCGGCGGTGGCGGCGCCGGCCCTCGCGGCCCATGACCGCCCAGGCGGCGTAGCGGGCGGCCTCGTCGAGGGCCCCGGCGTTGGCCGCCTCGTCGTCGAGCCAGGCCATCACCGCGCGGGCGAAGGCGGGCTCGTCGAGCGGCCCGCCGAGCCGGGCCTCGAGCGCGCGCGCCAGCGCCTCGCCGTCGAAGGCCGCCGCCTCGGCTTCCCCGTGGGCCTTGAGCGCGATCCGCTGCACGAAGCGCCGCTTGCAGGCGTAGAGCGGGGAGAGCTCGTGGTGGCGGGCGGCGAGCGCCGCGACCTCGCGGCCGATCCCGAACAGCCGGCCGAGGAAGTCCTCGACATGGGGGACGAGGGCGAGGAGGAGCTCCGACTCGGCCTTGCGGGCGAGCGAGTCCGGCTCGGCCCGGGCGGCGAGGAGGCGGGCGGCGAGCGCCGCGTCGGCCTCGTTGAGCTCGGCGAGGAAGGCGCGGTCGAGCCGCACCAGCCCGTCGCGCGCGTAAAGGTCCTCGAAGGCGAGGCCGAAGGCGAGCTGCGGCGCGGTCATCCGCCGGGCGGCAGGATCAGGCGGGCCCGGCCCCGGCGCGGCCGGCGGGAACGGGATCGGTGGTCGGTGGACATTTGCCGTTGCATACCATAATGGTGGTCGCGGGTGGCAAGTAAGCGATTCCCGGCCCGCCCGCAACGCCTTTCTCCCGCTCCGGCGCGAGCGGCCGGATCCTGGCGCCCGACCCCGCCCCCCCCGATGGCCTCGCCGATGTCCTCCACCTCCGCACCCCCCAGCCGGCGCCCGGTCGCGCTCTGGCTGTTCGTCTGCCTCGGCCTCGTCTTCGCCATGGTCGTGCTGGGCGGCGTGACCCGGCTCACCCACTCGGGGCTCTCGATGGTCGAATGGCGGCCGGTGACGGGCTGGCTTCCGCCCCTCTCCGAGGACGCCTGGCAGGCGGAGTTCGAGAAGTACCGGCAGTACCCCGAGTTCCTCAAGCTCAACCCGGACATGGACCTCGCCGGATTCCAGGGAATCTACTGGCTCGAATACCTGCACCGGCTGCTCGGGCGGACGCTCGGCCTCGCCTTCCTCGTCCCCCTGGTCTGGTTCTGGGCGCGCGGGCAAATCGGGCGCGACCTGTGGCCGAAGCTCTTCGCCATCTTCGTCCTCGGCGGGCTCCAGGGCGGGCTCGGCTGGTTCATGGTGGCGAGCGGGCTGGTCGACTACCCGGACGTGAGCGCCTACCGGCTCACCGCCCATCTCGGGCTCGCGGTGGCGATCTTCGCCTGGATTCTGTGGCTGGCGCTCGACCTGATCGAGCCCCGGGCGCCGCGCCTTCCGCCCGCCGAGACGCGCGTCCTCCGTCGCGCCGGCGGGGCGACGCTGGCCCTGGTGGTGGCCGCCATCCTCGCCGGCGGGCTGGTCGCCGGCACCGACGCCGGCTTCGCCTACAACACCTTCCCGCTCATGGGCGAACGCCTGTTCCCCGACGGCTACGCCCTGCTCGAGCCCTTCCACCTCAACCTGTTCGAGAACGTCGTCGCCGTCCAGTTCAACCACCGCCTCCTCGCCGCCCTGGCTGCGGCGGCGATCCTCGGCCTCTGGCTTTACGCCCGCCGGCGCGCCCTTCCCCCCCGCCACGCCCGCGCCGTCGACGCCCTCGCGCTCGCCGGCGCGGCGCAGTTCGCCCTCGGGGTGGCGGCGCTGGTCCTTATCGTGCCGGTCCCGCTCGGCGCCGCCCACCAGGGCGGCGCGCTGGTGCTGCTGGCGGCAGCGCTCGTGCTGCTGCACGGGCTCAGGCGCGCCGAGGGCTGACGGGCGGGGCGCCCGCGCCCATATGCGGGGGACGCGATCAATCCGCGGGAGGAGGCGCCGATGAGCGATCTCGCCAGGACCGACGAGCTCTTCTACGACCGGGCGGGCATGGACCGGGCGCGGGTCGGGCGCCTGGTGGACGAGGCCCTGGCCGGGGCCGAGGACGGCGAGCTGTTCCTCGAGCTCCGCCAGTCCGAGAGCCTGGTGCTCGACGACGGCCGCATCAAGAGCGCGAGCTTCGACGCCGCCCAGGGCTTCGGGCTCCGGGCGGTGGCCGGCGAGGCCCAGGGCTACGCCCACGCTTCCGAGCTCTCCGAGGCGGCGATCGCCCGCGCCGCGACCACGGTCCGGGCGGTGGCCCGGGGCTACGGCGGCAGCATGGCCGGGCCCCCGGCGCGCACCAACCGCGCCCTCTACGGCGACGAGAACCCGCTCGCGCTCCTCTCCTACGAGTCCAAGGTCGGGCTCCTGGCCGAGATCGACGCCCACGCCCGCGGGCGCGATCCGCGCGTCCGCCAGGTGATCGCCTCGCTCGCCGGCTCGTGGCAGGCGGTGCAGATCGTCCGCGCCGGCGGCGCGCGGGCGGCCGACATCCGGCCGCTGGTGCGGCTCAACGTCACCGTGGTGGTGGGCGAGGGCGGGCGCCAGGAGACCGGAACCCACGGCCGCGGCGGGCGCTTCGCCTACGACCCGGTGATCGCGCCCGACGCCTGGCGGGCGACGGTGGAGGAGGCGCTCCGCCAGGCCCTCGTCAACCTCGCCTCGGTCCCCGCCCCGGCCGGGGAGATGACGGTGGTCCTGGGCCCGGGCTGGCCCGGCATCCTCCTCCACGAGGCCGTCGGCCACGGCCTCGAGGGCGACTTCAACCGCAAGAAGACCTCGGCCTTCGCGGGGCTCATGGGGACGCGCATCGCCGCCCCCGGCGTGACCGTGGTCGACGACGGCACGATCGAGAAGCGGCGCGGCTCGCTCAGCATCGACGACGAGGGCACGCCCAGCCGGCGGAACGTGCTGATCGAGGACGGCATCCTGGTCGGGTTCCTCCAGGACCGGCTGAACGCCCGCCTGATGGGCGTGGCCCCGACCGGCAACGGCCGGCGCGAGTCCTACGCCCACACCCCCCTGCCCCGCATGACCAACACTTTCATGCTCGCCGGCCCGCACGCGCCGGAGGAGATCCTGCGCTCGGTGAAGCGGGGCATCTACGCCGTGAGCTTCGGCGGCGGGCAGGTGGACATCACCTCGGGGAAGTTCGTCTTCTCCGCCTCGGAAGCCTACCTGATCGAGGACGGCAGGGTGGGGGCGCCGATCAAGGGGGCGACGCTGATCGGCAACGGCCCCGATGCCCTCACCCGCGTTTCGATGGTCGGGAACGACCTCGGGCTCGATCCCGGGATCGGCACCTGCGGCAAGGACGGCCAGGGCGTGCCGGTGGGGGTAGGCCAGCCGACGCTCCGCATCGACCGCCTCACCGTCGGCGGCACGCGGACTGGCTGATCAGCCCGGCTCGCCCGGCGTTCGCCGCCGGTCCCACTCGGCGAACTCGAAGTCGATATAGCTTTGGACCAGCGCCCGGAAGATGCGCTCGACGAGGTCGGGATCGCCGCCCTCGGCCTCGGCCAGCGCCCGCACCCGGGCGGCGATCTCCTCGATCCGCTCGGGCACGATCACGTCGGCGCGGCGCTCCTTGAGGCGCGCCGCCTGGCGCACGTAGCCCTGGCGCTCGACCAGGAGGCGGACGATCTCGCGGTCGATGCGGTCGATCCCCGCCCGCACCTCGGCGAGGCTCGGGCAGGGGGCGGCGGGCGCGGCTCGGGCGGGCATCGGCGCGGCGCTCAGTAGGCGTGCTCGGTGAAGAGGGGATCGACGCTCCCGCCCCAGCGCGTCTCGAAGGCCTCGATCAGCGCCTCGGCCGGGGTGCGGCCCGACTCGACCACCGCGAAGAGGGGGGCAAGGTAGGAGGTCTCGTCCGGGTCCTTCTTCCCCCTGGCGGCCCGGCGCTTGAGCCCGTGGGCGGCGATCGCCACCGCCTCGCGGGCGATCTCGCCGGCCGTGGTCCGGCGGAAGCGGGTCTTGAGCGCGCTTCGCGGCACCGCCTGGCGGAGCGCGATCTGCTCCTCGATCGTCCAGTCCTTGACCAGGTCCCAGGCGGCGGCTTGCGCGTCGGCATCGTAGAGGAGGCCGACCCAGAGGGCGGGAAGGGCGCAGATCGTCTCCCACGGGCCGCCGTCGGCGCCGCGCATCTCCAGATAGTGCTTGAGCCGGACCTCGGGAAAGGCGGTGGTGAGATGGTCGTGCCAGTCGCTCATCCGCGGAATCTCCCCCGGGAGCGCCGGCAGCCTGCCGGCCAGGAAGTCGCGGAACGACTGCCCCGAGGCGTCGATGTAGGCGCCGTCGCGGTAGACGAAGTACATCGGCACGTCGAGCACGTAGTCGACGTAGCGCTCGAAGCCCATGCCGGGCTCGAACAGGAAGGGAAGGAGGCCGCAGCGGTCGGGGTCGGTGTCGGTCCAGACCTGGCTGCGGTAGCTCAAGAACCCGTTGAGCCGGCCCTCGGTGAAGGGCGAGTTGGCGAAGAGCGCGGTGGCCACCGGCTGCAGCGCCTGGCCGATGCGGAACTTCTGCACCATGTCGGCCTCGTCGCCGAAGTCCAGGTTGACCTGGATGGTGCAGGTGCGGAGCATCATGTCGAGCCCAAGGCCGCCCTTCCCCGGCATGTAGGCGCGCATGATGCGGTAGCGGCCCTTGGGCATCCAGGGGATGTCCTCGCGCCGCCATTTCGGGATGAAGCCGAGCCCGACCATGCCGATGCCGAGCTCGGCGGCGACCTCCTTGACCTGGTGGAGGTGGGTGTGGACCTCGTCGCAGGTCTGGTGGAGGGTCAGGAGCGGCGCCCCCGAGAGCTCGACCTGCCCGCCCGGCTCGAGGCTGACGCTGCACCCCTCTATGCGGAGCGCGATCGGGTTGCCGCCCTCGAGTACCGGCTCCCAGCCGAACCGGGTGAGGCCCTCGAGGAGCGCCCGCACCCCGCGCGCCCCCTGGTAGGGGATCGGGCGGAGGTCGGGAAGGGTGAAGGCGAACTTCTCGTGCTCGGTGCCGATCCGCCACGCCGCCCTGGGCTTGACCTGCGCGGCCAGGTCCTCGACCAGCTCGCGGGTGCTGGTGATCGGCTCGGTGCTGCTGACGGAGGGACCGGACATCGCATCTCGCCTAGCGTGGCTGGGGCCAGGGGGCCTTGACGGCGGGCTCGGGGGGCCGGGCGGGGGGCCGCATCCGCCAGTCGCCGAGGAGCGCCTGCCAGCAGGCGAGGGCGGCGAGGGCCGCGGTTTCGGCCCTGAGGATGCGGGGGCCCATCCCGACCGGGGTAACAAAGGGCAAGCGGCCGAGGGCGTCAAGCTCGGATCGCTCGAACCCCCCCTCCGGCCCGACCAGCACCGCCCACGGCCCGGGGGCGGCGGCGCGGAGCGCCTCGGCGATGGGCGGGGCCCCGCCCCGCTCGTCGAGGAGGAGGAGCCGCCGCCCCTCCGGCCAGAGGGCGAGCACCTGGCCGAGCGGCGCCGGGGCGCGGAGCTCGGGCACGCTGAGCCGCTCCGACTGCTCGGCCGCCTCGACGGCGTTGGCCCGGAGCCGGGCGAGGTTGACCCGCTCGACCACCGTCCGCCGGGTTTCGACCGGGAGCAGCGCCGAGGCGCCGAGCTCGGTCGCCTTGGCGGCGATCAGGTCGATGGGCGCGCGCTTGACCGGCGCGAACAGGAGCCAGAGGTCGGGCTCGGATTCTTGCCGCCGGGTCTCGGCCTCGACGGCGAGGCTGCCGGCGCCCCGGGCGAGGGCCGCGATCCGCGCCCGCCACTCGCCGTCGCGGCCGTTGAAGAGGAGCACCGGCGCCCCGGACGCGAGCCGGAGCACGGAACCGAGGTAGTGCGCCTGGGCGCGGGTGAGCGCAAGCGCCGCCCCGGGGCGCAGATCCTCCACCACGAACAGGCGCGCGCGCGGGCGCGCCGAACCGCTCGCCTTCACCCGGGTTCCTTTCCGCAACCGTGCTGGAGTATAGCAGAGGCCATGACGGCGAGCCCCGAGCCGGCGGACGGCCCCAAGCGGCGCACCCCCAGCGACATCGCCACCGGCGGCTGGATCGAGCGCCGCGCGCCCGGCCGCGCGCGCCCCTATCTCAGGCTCGCCCGGCTCGACCGGCCGATCGGCACCTGGCTCCTGCTCTTTCCCTGCTGGTGGGGGGTGGCGCTGGCCAGCGGCGGGGGCCTGCCCGATCCCGGGCTCCTGATCCTGTTCGCGCTCGGCTCGGTGGTCATGCGGGCCGCGGGCTGCGTGATCAACGACTTCGCCGACCGCGACTTCGACCGCCGGGTGGCGCGGACCGCGCTCCGGCCGCTGGCGAGCGGGACGATCGGCACCGCCGGCGGCCTCGCCTTCCTCGCCGGCCTCCTGCTCGCCGGGCTCCTGGTGCTGACGCAGTTCAACTGGACGACCGTCTGGCTCGGCCTCGCCGCCACGCCGCTCATCGTCGCCTACCCGTTCATGAAGCGGATCACCTACTGGCCGCAGGCCTGGCTCGGGATCACCTTCAACTGGGGGGCGCTGGTCGGCTACTCCGCCGTCGCGGACGCGCTCGCGCCGGCGGCCGGGGTGCTCTATGCCGGGGCGTTCTTCTGGACGCTCGGCTACGACACCATCTACGCCCACCAGGACAAGGAGGACGACGCGCTGATCGGGGTGAAGTCGACCGCGCTCAAGTTCGGCCCCAGGACGAAGTCCTGGCTCGCCCTCTTCTACGCCCTGGCGGTGGCGCTGATGGCGGCCGCCGGCGCCCTTGCCGGGCTCGGGCTCGCCTTCTACGCCGGCCTCGGGCTCGCCGCCCTGCAGCTTCTCTGGCAGGTACGCGGGCTCGACATCGACGATCCTCTCGACTGCCTGATGCGCTTCAAGTCCAACCGCTGGGTCGGGCTCCTCGTCTTCCTCGCCCTCGTCGCCGGCCGGCTCACGGGCGCGCCGTGACCGCGCCGGCGCCCGCCCCCGCCGCCCTCGCCGCCTTCATCCGGCGCGAGACTCGGATCGGCGCGCCGCCGCTCTGCCCCGAGATCCGCCTCCACCTCGCCTCGGCGATCACGCCGATCTGGGAGGCGAGCGAGGCGACGCTGGCCGAGAGCGGGATCGCGCCCCCCTACTGGGCCTTCGCCTGGGCCGGGGGGCAGGCGCTCGCCCGCTACCTCCTCGATCACCCGGAGGAGGCGGCCGGGCGCCGCGTGCTCGACTTCGGCGCCGGCTCGGGGCTGGCCGGGATCGCGGCGGCAAGGGCGGGGGCGGCGCGGGTGGTCGCGGCCGAGATCGATCCTTGCGCCGCGGTCGCGACCGGGCTCAACGCCGCGCTCAACGGCGTCGCGGTCGAGGTCCGGACCGACGACGCGGTGGGCGAGGCGCTTCGCGGCTTCGACCTCGTGCTCGCCGGCGACGTCTGCTACGAGCGGCCGATGGCCGAGCGGGTGGTGCCGTGGCTTCGCCGCCTTGCCGCGGCCGGCGCGCGGGTGCTGCTCGCCGACCCCGGGCGGGCGTATCTCCCGCGGCGGGGACTCGAGGAGCGGGCCCGCTACCTGGTGCCGACCAGCCGCGAGATCGAGGACCGCGAGGCGCGCGCGACCGGCGTCTTCGAGCTCCTCGCCGCCGGGGAGGCGATTCAGGACTCGCCGGCGAGCGCGGCGTAGATCTCGGCGAAGTCCTGGTGCCGGCGGGCGAAGATGGCGAGGAGCCCGGGGTCGAAATGCGCCCCGGGGTCGATGCGCTCGTCGCCCTTGAGGATGATGTCGACGGCGCGGGCGTGGCTGAAGTCCGCCTTGTAGGCCCGGCGCGAGCGCAGCGCGTCGTAGATGTCGGCCAGGGCCACGATCCGGGCCTCGATCGGGATGCCGTCACCCGCGAGCCGGTCGGGATAGCCGGTGCCGTCCCACTTCTCGTGGTGATGGCGCGCGATCAGCGCCGCCATCTTGAGCCGGTCGGAGTGCGACAGGATCTCGAAGCCGTAGACGGGATGGCGCATCAGCTCCTCGCGCTCCTTGCGCGTGAGGGCACCGCTCTTCAGCAGGATCGCGGTGTTGATGCTCATCTTGCCGACGTCGTGGAGCTGGGCCGAGTAGCGGATCTCGTTGCAGAAGTCGGCCGGCATGCCGGCGTGGCGGGCGAGGGCGTAGGAGCACTCGTTGACGCGGGCCACGTGCCGGGCGGTGTCCTGGTCGTGGATCTCGGCCGCGCGGGCGAGAAGATTGATCGAGAGCTTGAACGCGTCCTCGGTCTCGGCCTGGAGCTGGATGATGCGGGCGCGCTGGCCGGCGAGCAGGCGGTTGCTGCGGCTGAGCTCGGCGTTCTTGGTTCGGATCCGCTCCATCATGTCGGTGCGCTCGAGGGCGTTGCCGACGAGGTGGGTGGCGACGCGCACCAGCTCGGCCTGGGAGGACTCGAAGGGGATCGGCGCCGCCCCCCGTTTCGGCCGGCGGTTGATCAGCTGGATCACCCCGATCACACGCCCGGCGAGATTCTTGAGCGCGAAGCACATGACCGAGCGGCTCAGGTAGCCGACGGCGGCGTCGAACCTGGGGTTGAAGCTGTAGCTCAGGTTCGCCGGCATGTCGTAGAGATCGTCGATCAGCAGCGTCTCGCCGGTGAGCGCGACGTGCCCGGCGATCGAGCTGTCGTCGACCGGCACGTTGAAGTCGGCCTTCGCGACCGGGATGGCGTCGTTCTGGATGCTGCCCGGCTCGAGATGGCGGCGCGCGCCGCGGCCGCGGACGATGAAGATGGTCCCCGCCTCGGCCTCGGTCAGCTCGCGCGTCCGCCGGAGCACGCGGTCCATCAGCCGATAGACGTCGCTCGAATGGGGGGCCTGGTCGACGAAGGCCATGTACTCGAGGATGAGGGCCATGGCGTCGTCGCTGCCGGCGGCGGCGGCACGGCGTGGAACTCGCGCCATCGGCGTCCTTGGTTTCTCGCTCCCGGCGTCCGGGCGGCGCCGGCCAATATGCCGCAAGAGGAGCCCCGATGGCGAGGACGAGGTGGAGAGGGCGGGCCCCTCGCCGCCGCCGGCGGCCGGTCCGACCGGCCGGGCCGCGGCCCCGAAGCGGTTCAGTCCGTGCAGCATGCCGTGCCCCCGACTCCCATCCGGCCCCCCTGGGCTGGCCCAGGCGCCGTCATCCTCAGGCCCGCCAGGCCCCGGGCCTGTGATCGCCATCACTTTCGCCCGGATTTTGCGAAAATTCGGTTAAACACGGGGCGCTCCGCCTCCGGGCGGGCTTGACGGGGCCCGCCGCCTCGGCTGTGAATGGGCCCCACCGAGAAGAAACAGGCGCGACGATGGGTTATTCCTCGCTCCGTGACTTCATCCAGCGCCTCGAGGGCGAGGGCGACCTCAAGCGCGTCGGCGCGCCGGTGAGCCCGGTCCTCGAGATGACCGAGATCCAGACCCGGCTCCTGGCCGAGGGCGGGCCGGCGGTGCTGTTCGAGAACGTGCGCCGCGATGACGGGCGCCCCTACGGCCTTCCGGTCCTGGTCAACCTCTTCGGCACCGTGCGGCGGGTGGCGGCGGGCATGAACCGGCGCCCGGAGGAGCTGCGCGAGGTGGGCGAGACGCTGGCCTTCCTCCGCCAGCCCGAGCCCCCGGGCGGATGGCGCGAGGCGATCGAGATGGTCCCGCTCGTCAAGCGGGTGATGGCCATGCGCCCGCGGACGGTCTCCGCCGCGCCCTGCCAGGAGGTGGTGCTCGAGGGCGAGGCGGTGGACCTGTCGCGGCTTCCCATCCAGACCTGCTGGCCGGGCGAGCCGGCGCCGCTCATCACCTGGCCGCTGGTGGTGACCAAGGGGCCGAGCGCGGGGGCGCGCGACGCCCGGCGCGAGGACAACTTCAACCTCGGCATCTACCGCATGCAGGTGCGAGGCCGGAACCGCACCCTGATGCGCTGGCTCAGGCACCGCGGCGGCGCCCAGCACCACGCCCGCTGGAAGCGCGAGCGGTCCGATCCCTTCCCCGCGGCGGCGGTGATCGGGGCCGACCCCGGCACCATCCTCGCCGCCGTCACCCCGGTCCCCGACACCCTCTCCGAGTACCAGTTCGCCGGCATGCTCAGGGGCGAGCGGGTGGAGCTGGTCGACTGCCGGACCGTCCCCCTCAAGGTCCCGGCCGCGGCCGAGATCGTGCTCGAGGGGCAGGTCTCGCTCGACGAGGTCGAGGACGAGGGCCCCTACGGCGATCACACCGGCTACTACAACGCGGTCGAGCCCTTCCCGGTGTTCACCGTCGGCGCGATCACCATGCGCCGCGAGCCGATCTACCTCTCGACCTTCACCGGCCGCCCGCCCGACGAGCCGTCGGTGCTGGGCGCGGCGCTGAACGAGGTGTTCGTGCCCCTCATCGTCCAGCAGTTCCCGGAGATCGTCGACTTCTGGCTGCCGCCCGAGGGCTGCTCCTACCGGATCGCCGTGGTCTCGATCCGCAAGGCCTATCCGGGCCACGCCAAGCGGATCATGATGGGGGTGTGGTCGTACCTCCGCCAGTTCATGTACACCAAGATCGTGATCGTGGTCGACGACGACATCGACGCCCGCGACTGGAAGGAGGTGATGTGGGCGGTCTCGACCCGCATGGACCCCGTCCGCGACACGACCCTGATCGAGAACACGCCGATCGACTATCTCGACTTCGCCTCGCCCGAGTCGGGGCTGGGGGGGAAGATCGGGCTCGACGCGACCAACAAGCTCCCGCCCGAGACGAAGCGCGACTGGGGCCGCAAGATCCGGATGAGCGACGAGGTGATCGAGCGGGTCAGCCGGATGTGGCCGGAGTACGGCCTCCCCGGCTCCGGCCGGCCGATCTGGAAATAGGGCCCCCCGTGCGACCCGATCGCGCCGCGGCCTGCCCCCTCCGCGCCAGCCGATGAGCCACCGACCGTGACCGGCGCGCCGACGCCCGACCTCGACCTCCTCTCCGATCTCGTCGCCCGCGCCAGGCGCGCCGGCGCCGACGCCGCCGACGCGGTGCTGGTCGACTCGGCCTCGGTGTCGATCGCCCAGCGCCTCGGCGTCCTCGAGCGGATCGAGCGCTCGGAGAGCCGCGAGGCGGGGCTTCGGGTCTTCATCGGCCGGCGCCAGGCGGTGGTCTCGACCTCCGATCTCTCGCCCGGCGCGCTCGCCGAGCTCGCCGGGCGGGCGCTGGCCATCGCCCGCACCGTGCCCGAGGACCCCTTCGCCGGCCTCGCCGATCCCGGGGCGCTGCTCGCCGGCGAGCCGCCCGACCTCGACACCTGCGAGGAGGCGGAGCCGGCGACCGAGACGCTGCGTGCGCGCGTGCGCGCGGCCGAGGAGGCGGCGCGGGCCGTCCCCGGCGTCACCAACTCCGAGGGGGCCGAGGCGGGATGGACGCGCGCCACCCTGGCGCTCGCCACCAGCGCCGGCTTCGCCCGCGCCTATCGCTCCTCGCGCCACTCGGTCGGAGTCTCGGTCATCGCCGGCGAGGGCACGGCGATGGAGCGCGACTACGACCACGCCAGCGCGATCTTCGCCGCCGACCTCGAGGACGCCGCGGCGGTGGGCCGGCGCGCCGGCGAGCGGGCGGTCCGGCGCCTCAACCCGCGGCGGGTCAAGACCGCCAGGGTGCCGGTCCTGTTCGAGCCGCGGGTGGCGCGGGGGCTGGTGGGAAACCTCGCCGCGGCGGCGAGCGGCGCCGCGGTGGCCCGCGGCACCAGCTTCCTCAAGGACCGCCTCGGCCGGCGGGTCTTCGCCGGGGGCGTCGCCGTCATCGACGACCCTCTCCGGCGCCGGGGCTTGCGCTCGCGGCCCTTCGACGGCGAGGGGGTGGCGGGCCGCCGCCTCGCCCTGGTCGAGGACGGGGTGCTGACCACCTGGCTCCTCGACTCGCGCTCGGCCCGCCAGCTCGGGCTCGCGACCACCGGGCACGCCTCGCGCGGCACCTCCTCGCCGCCGGCGCCGGCGCCGACCAACCTCTACCTCGCCCCCGGCCCGGACTCGCCGGAGGCGCTGATGCGGGACGCCGGCGCCGGCCTGCTGGTGACCGAGATGATGGGCATGGGCGTCAACCTGGTCACCGGCGACTACAGCCGGGGGGCCGCCGGGTTCTGGATCGAGGGCGGCGAGCCGGCCTACCCGGTGAGCGAGGTGACGGTGGCCGGCAACCTCGCGGAGATGTTCGCGAACCTCGCCCCGGCGAGCGACCTCGTCTTCCGCTACGGCACCGACTCGCCGACCGTGCGCGTCGACGGCATGACCGTGGCCGGGACCTGAGCGGCGGGGCGGGAAGGGGCCGCGCCGTTGGCCGGGCGCGGGGCCGCGTGTTAAGGTGCCCTCTCCGCCGGGGCGCGTGAGCCCCGGCGCGGGTGTCCCACGGCGATCCGAGTTTGAGCGAGAACACCGCGCTTCGTTTCGGCCTTCCTGCCTCCTCCGTCGCGCTCGTGGCGCGGCTCCTGTGCGAGCACGTGCGGGGCCAGGTCGGGCGCATCGCCGGCGCCGCCCTCTGCATGGGCCTCGCCGCGGCGGCGACCGCCGCCAGCGCCTGGCTGATGCAGCCGGTCCTCGACGACGTCTTCCTCGCCCGCAACACGGCGATGCTGCTCCCGGTGGCGGCGGCGGTGCTGATCGTCTTCGCCGTCAAGGGGGTGGGGACCTACGGCCAGGCGGTGCTGCTCAACCACGTCGGACAGCGCATCCTCAGCGACATCCAGACGCGGATGTACGCCCATCTGATCCGCCTCGACCTCGCCTTCCTCGAGGCGCAGGGGCCGGGCAACCTGATCTCGCGCTTCACCAACGACGTCGGCATGTTGCGCTCGGCGGTCTCGAAGGGGCTCACCGGGCTGGGCTCGGACGCGACCAAGCTCGGCTTCCTGATCGGGCTGATGTTCTACCAGGACTGGCTCCTGGCCCTGATCTCGTTCTTCGCCTTCCCCGCCGCGCTGCTGCCGATCGTCAGCCTGGGCCGACGCATCCGCCGGGTGTCGGCCGACACGCAGGTGCAGATGGGGCTCTTCTCGGCCCTCCTCGAGGAGACGATCGTCGGCGCCCGCCACGTCAAGGCCTACGGCATGGAGGAGCGCGAGACCGGCCGCATCCGCGCCCTCGTCGAGAACGTGTTCCGCCTCACCCAGCGGGCGGTGCGCGCGCGCTCGGCGGCGCATCCGATCATGGAGGCCCTGGCCGGGCTGGCGGTGGTGGTGGTGATCGTCTACGGCGGCACCATGGTGATCGGGGGCGCGACCACCCCCGGCGCCTTCTTCTCCTTCATCACCGCGCTCCTCATGGCCTATCAGCCGATGAAGAGCCTCGCCAACCTCAACGCCAACCTGCAGGAGGGGCTGGCCGCCGCCGAGCGCATCTTCGCCCTGCTCGATTCCGAGCCGGCGATCCGGGACCGCCCGGGGGCGCGGGCGCTCGCCGTGCGCGCCGCCACCATCCGCTTCGAGGAGGTGAGCTTTACCTACGGCGAGGGCCGCCCGGCGCTCGACCGCCTCTCGCTCGCGGTGCCGGGCGGGCGGACGGTCGCCCTGGTCGGGCCCTCGGGGGCGGGGAAATCGACCATCCTCAACCTCATCCCCCGCTTCTACGACGCCGGCGCGGGGCGGGTGCTGATCGACGGCGAGGACGTGCGCGAGGTGACGCTCGCCTCGCTCCGCGCCGCGATCGCGCTGGTCAGCCAGGAGGTCTCGCTGTTCGACGACACGGTCGGCGCCAACATCGCCTACGGCCGGCCGGGGGCGAGCGCGGAGGAGATCGCGGCGGCGGCGCGGGCGGCGGCGGCGGACGGGTTCATCCGCGCCCTTCCCCAGGGCTACGACACCCCCGTCGGCGTGCTCGGCTACGCGCTCTCGGGCGGCCAGCGCCAGCGGATCGCGATCGCCCGGGCGATGCTCAAGAACGCCCCCATCCTGCTCCTCGACGAGGCGACCTCGGCGCTCGACGCCGCGGCCGAGCGGCAGGTGCAGACGGCGCTCAAGTCGCTGATGCGCGGGCGCACCACCCTGGTGATCGCCCACCGGCTCTCGACCGTGGTCGACGCCGACCTGATCCACGTCATCGAGCGCGGGCGGGTCGCCGAGTCGGGCCGGCACGCCGAACTCCTCGCCCGCGGCGGCCCCTACGCCCGGCTCTACGCGCCGCAGCTCGCCGGCGAGGCGGAGCGGCCCGCCCCGGACGCCTCGCTGGCGGAAGCGGCCCGCGCGAGGGCCTGAGCGTTGCCCCTGGCGCGGCGTCTCCTCGCCAGCGGCCCGGCCGAGCGCGCGCTCTGCTGGCTCGCGCACCTCTACGTCCGCCTCGTCCACCTCACCTCGCGCTGGGAGACGCGCGGGCGCGAGGCGATGGAGGGGCTGTGGGAGAGCCGCACCCCCTTCATCATCGCCTTCTGGCACGGCCGGCTGATGATGATGCCCTACATCTGGCGGCGCGGCGTGCCGGTGCACGCGCTGATCTCCCACCACCGCGACGGCCGGCTGCTCTCGCGCACCATCGCCCATTTCGGCTACGCCACCATCGCCGGGTCGAGCAGCAAGGGGGCGCTCGGCGCGGTCCGCGCCATGGCCGACCGGATCGAGGCCGGGGAGAGCGTGGCCATCACCCCCGACGGCCCCCGCGGGCCGCGGATGCGGGCCGCCCTCGGGGTGGTGAAGGTGGCCGGGCTCACCGGGGCGCCGATCCTTCCCGCGAGCTACTCGATCCGCCGCCGCCGGGTGCTGAGGAGCTGGGACCGCTTCCTGCTCGCGCTTCCCTTCTCGCGCGGCGTGTACCTCGTCGGGCGGCCGATCCGGGTGGCCCGCGACGCCGACGAGGCGGCGGTCGAGGCCGCCCGGCGCGCGGTCGAGGCCGCGCTGAATGCGCTCACCGCCGAGGCCGACCGGCGCTGCGGCCACGCGCCGGTGGAGCCGGCGCCCCTTCCTGCCGCAGCCGAGACCGGGGCGGCGCGGCCATGATGCTCGCCCTCTACCGGGGCCTGACCACGGCGGCGGCGCCGCTGATCGCCCTCTATCTCGCCGAGCGCCGCCGCCGCGGCAAGGAGGATGCCGCGCGCTTTCCCGAGCGGCTGGGGATCGCCGGCCGGGCCCGCCCGCGGGGGCCGCTCGTCTGGGCGCACGCGGCGAGCGTCGGCGAGTCGCTCTCGGTCCTTCCCCTGATCGAGCGCCTGGGCCGCACCCGCCCCGACCTCGCCCTCCTCGTCACCTCGGGGACGGTGAGCTCGGCCCGGGTGCTGGAGCGACGCCTTCCCGCCGGCGCCCTCCACCAGTTCGTGCCGGTCGACCGCGTCCCCTACGTCCGGCGCTTCCTCGATCACTGGCGCCCCGACCTCGCGCTCTGGCTCGAGTCCGAGTTCTGGCCCGTCCTCCTCATGGAGACCGCGGCCCGCGGCGTGCCCCTGGTGCTGCTCAACGGCCGCGTCTCCGACCGCTCCTGGCGGCGCTGGCGGCGCCTTCGCGGCCTGATCCGGCCGCTCCTCGCCGGCTTCGCCCTCGCCCTTGGCCAGAGCGAGGCCGACGCCGCCCGCCTCGCCGAGCTCGGCGCCCGCCATGCCGCCTCGCTCGGCAACCTCAAGGCCGCGGCCCCGCCGCTCCCGGTCGACGAGGCCGAGCTCGCCCGCCTTCGCGCCCGCCTCGGCGCCCGCCCCGCCTGGCTCGCGGCCAGCACCCATCCCGGCGAGGAGGAGGTCGCGGCCCGCGCCCATCTCCGGCTCAGGGGCGAGCTTCCCGGGCTCCTCACCCTGATCGTCCCCCGCCATCCCGAGCGCGGGGCGGCGGTCGCCGAGTCGCTGGCCCGCCTCGGCCTCAGGACGGCGCGGCGGGGGGCGGGGGAATCGCCGGGCGCCGAGACCGACGCCTATGTCGGCGACACGCTCGGCGAGCTCGGCCTCTTCTTCCGCCTCGCCGGGCCCGCCTTCGTCGGCGGCTCGCTCGTCCCCCACGGCGGCCAGAACCCACTCGAGCCCGCCCGCCTCGGCCGGGCGGTGCTCTTCGGCCCGCACATGGAGAACTTCCGCGACCCGGCGGCGGCGCTCCTCGCCGCCGGCGGGGCCCTCGGGGTGGAGGGTGAGGCCGGGCTGATCGAGGCCCTCGCCCGCCTGCTTCGCGATCCCGCCGCTTGCGAGGGCATGGCCGAGGCGGCGGCGCGGGTGGCGGGATCGGGGGCCGAGGTGCTGGAGCGGGTGCTCGCCCGGCTCCTCCCCCTCCTCCCGCCCGTGGCCGGCGAGGTCGCCCGTGCGCGCGCCTGAGTTCTGGGCCGCCGGCGCCCGCGGCCCCTGGCCCGTGCTCCTTTCCCCCCTCGCCCGGCTCTACGCCGGGGCGGGGCGGATTCGCGGGCTCCTCGCCCGGCCCCACCGGGCGGGCGTGCCGGTGATCTGCGTCGGCAACCTGGTCGCCGGCGGCGCCGGCAAGACCCCGGTCGCGCTGGCGGTGGGCGCGCGGCTCAAGGCGCGCGGGGTGGCGGTCCAGTTCCTCAGCCGCGGCTACGGGGGGCGCGAGCCGGGCCCGATCCCGGTGGAGCCGGCGCGGCACAGCGCGCGCGAGGTGGGAGACGAGGCCCTGCTGCTGGCCCGCCTCGCCCCCACCTGGGTGGCGCGCGACCGCGCCGCCGGGGCGCGGGCGGCCGAGGCCACGGGGGCGCAGGCGATCGTCATGGACGACGGCCTGCAGAACCCCCACCTCGCCAAAACCCTCGCGCTGGTGGTGGTGGACGGCGGCTTCGGCTTCGGCAACGCCCGGGTGATGCCGGCCGGCCCCCTGCGCGAGCCGCTCGGGCGCGGGCTCGCCCGGGCCGACGCGCTGGTGGTCCTCGGCCGCGACGAGCGGGGCGCGGTGGCGGCCGCGCTCGCGGCCGCGCCCGGCCCCTTGCCGGTGCTCGCGGCCCGGCTGGTGCCCGAGGCCGCGGCGCGCGCGCTCGCCGGGCGGCGGGCGGTCGCGTTTGCCGGCATCGCCCGGCCGGAGAAGTTCTTCCAGAGCCTCGAGGAGGCCGGGGTCGCGCTCGTCGCCCGGCGGGGTTTCCCCGACCATCACCCCTACCATGCCGACGAGCTGGCCCGGCTCCGCGCCGAGGCCGAGCGCGCCCGGGCGCTCCTCGTCACCACCACCAAGGACGCGGTCCGCCTCGGCCCCGAGGCCGGGCGGGGCATCGCCGTCTTCCCGGTGGCGGCGGTGTTCGAGGAGGAGGCGGCGCTCGACTCCCTCCTTGAGCGGGGTCTCGGCCGTGGCTGAGGCGCCGGCGGGGGGGCTCCTGGTGCAGCGCCTGATCACCCATCCCCTGCAGGCGGCGGCCGTCGCCCTCCTCTTCCTCGTCTTCCGGCTGATCCCCCTCGACGCCGCCTCGGCCCTCGGCGGCCGGCTCGCCCGCGCCCTCGGGCCCCGCCTGCCCGCGAGCCGGATCGCGCGGCGGAACCTCGCCCGCGCCTTCCCCGACAAGGGCCCGGCCGAGATCGGGCGGATCGTTGCCGCCATGTGGGAGAACCTCGGCCGGGTGGCGGCCGAGTACCCCCACCTCGGCGGCCTCGATCCCTACGACGGCTCGGGCCGGATCGAGGTGGTGGGGGCCGAGGTCATCGACCGCCTGCGCGACGACGGCAGGCCCGGCATCTTCTTCTCCGGCCACCTCGGCAACTGGGAGGCGCTGGCCATCTCCGCCGCCCGGCGGGGGCTGCCGCTCACCCTCGTCTTCCGCGCCCCCGACAACCCGCTCATCGACGCCCTGGTGCGCCGGGTGCGCCGGGGGATCGCCGGCGGGCTGGTGCCCAAGGGCGCCGCCGGCGCCCGCCGCCTGGTCGCGACGCTGGCGGCGGGGGGCCATCTCGGCCTCCTCGTCGATCAGAAGATGAACGACGGCATCGCCGTTCCCTTCTTCGGCCGCGAAGCGATGACCGCGCCGGCGCTGGTCCAGCTCGCGCTCCGATTCGACTGCCCGGTGGTGCCGGCGCGGATCGAGCGGCTTAAGGGCGCGCGCTTCCGCATCACCCTGTTCCCGCCGCTCGATCTCGCCAAGGCGGGCGAGCGTCAGGCCGACATCCTGGAGACGATGCGCCGGGTGAACGCCGTCCTCGAGGGCTGGATCCGCGAGCGGCCGGAGCAGTGGCTCTGGGTCCACCGCCGCTGGCCGGACTGAGGCGCCCGGCCGCCCGCTCAGCGCGCCGCGGCCCCGGGCTCGGGCATGGGGCCGGCGAGGAGGGCGGGGTCGATCCGCACCTCGAAGAGGTTCATCCGCCAGTCGAGGTGGGGCCCGCTCGCCCGCCCGGTGGCTCCCAGCCTGCCGATCGGGGTCCCGCGGCGGACGAGCGCCCCTTCCCCGACCAGGATCTCGTCGAGGTGCAGGAAGGCCGAGGTGAGGCCGTAGCCGTGATCGAGGATCAGCGTCTTGCCGGTGAAGTACATGCCGGGATGGGCGAGCACCACCCGCCCGTCGGCGGGGGCCTGCACCGTTGTCCCGCGGGGGGCGACGATGTCGACCCCGTAGTGGGGCTGGCGGGGCTCGCCGTTGAGGATGCGCTGCGAGCCGTAGACGCCGCTGATCCGGCCCACGACCGGCCAGACGAAGCCCCCCCGGAACCAGGTTTCGGCGGTCTCGACGTCGCGCGCCCGCGCCACCAGCTCCGCCTCCGCCCGGATGCGCGGAAGCGCCGCGGCGTCGGGGGTGACCATGCGCTCCGGGAGCCCATCGATCCGCTGCACGTCGTAGCGCCGCTGGGCGATGGTGAGCCGCCGCGTCTCCCGCCGCCCGTCGGGCCAGACCACCTCCAGCACCGCCGCGGGCGCCGCCTCGCGCCCGAAGCCAAGGAGGAAGAGGCCCTCGGGCGAGACCCGGACCGCCCGGCCGTCGAGCGCGACCCGGGCGCCGGGGGCGGCGGTGCCGACGACGAGCCCACCCTGGCTGAGGGGCCCGTCGAGGACGAGCGGGCCGGCCGGCCCGAGCGCCGCCCCGGCCAGGAGCGGGAGGGCGGCGACGGCGGCGAGGGCGGAGGCCCGGCGCCTCAGAGGAGCCTCCCCTGGCCCGGCTCGTCGGGCCGGGCCGCGCGCGGGCCGCGGGCGCCCGGGCGGTCCACCGTCACCCCCGCTTCCCCGTCGTGGAAGGTGAGGGTGAGGTGCGCCGCCGGCCGCGCCCCCGCGACCGCGGTCACCGGCTCGCCGCCGGCGTCGCGGACCAGCACGAAGCCCCGCTCCAGCACCCGCCGGTAGGAGACGCTATCGAGGAGCTTGGCGAGCGCCGCCAGCGCCTCGCCGGCGCGCCCGATCCGCCCCCGGATGTCGTAGGCCGAAAGGCGGCCGGCAACGGCATCGAGCCGGCGCTCCCTGGCCACGACGGAGCCGCGCCCGGCGCTCGCCAGCGCCCGCGCCTCGCTGGCGAGGACGTGGCCCTTGGCGATCAGCGACTCGCGCGGATGGCGAAGCCGGGCGAAGGCGCCCGAGAGGCGGTGCGCGCGCTCGCGGATGAGCACGGGGAGCGCGTTCAGGAGCCGCTCGGCCCAGTCGTCGAGCCGGCGGGCGCGCTCCTCGACGATCGCCCGGAGGTCGGGAAGCCCGCGGGCGAAGCCGGCGAGGCGCAGGCGGCGGTCCTCGAGGAGCCGGCTCGCCGCCCCGAAGAGCCGCCGCCCGGCCTCCAGCACCTGGGCGAGGAGCTCGGCGCGCACCGGCACCGCCATCTCGGCCGCCGCCGTCGGCGTCGGCGCACGGACGTCGGCGGCGAAGTCGATCAGGGTGGTGTCGTTATCGTGGCCGACCGCCGAGATCAGCGGGATCTCCGAGGCGGCGGCGGCGCGGACCACGATCTCCTCGTTGAAGGCCATCAGGTCCTCGAGGCTGCCCCCACCGCGGGCGACGATCAGGAGATCGGGGCGGGGGACCGGCCCGCCGGGCGCCAGGCGGTTGAAGCCGGCGATGGCGGCGGCGACCTGCTCGGCGGCGCCCTCGCCCTGGACCGGCACCGGCCAGAGGACGACGCGGCGGGGGAAGCGGTCGGCGAGGCGATGGAGGATGTCGCGGATCACCGCCCCGGTCGGCGAGGTGACCACCCCGATCACCTCGGGCAGGTAGGGGAGCCGGCGCTTGCGCTCCGCTGCGAACAGCCCCTCGGCGGCGAGCCGGCGCTTGCGCTCCTCCAGCATCTTGAGGAGGGCGCCGACCCCGGCGAGCTCGATGCCCTCGACGACGATCTGGTACTTGGAGCGGCCGGGATAGGTGGTGATCCGCCCGGTGCAGATCACCTCCAGCCCGTCCTCGGGGGCGAGCGCGAGCCTCTGCGCCTGGAAGCGCCAGCAGACCGCGTCGAGCACCGCCTCGGCGTCCTTGAGCGAGAAATAGAGATGGCCGGAGGCGGCCCGCTTGAAGCCCGAGACCTCGCCCCGCACGCGCACCAGCCCGTAGGTCTCCTCGAGGGTGCGGCGCAGGGCCGCCGACAGCTCCCCGACGCTGTACTCGGGGAGGTTGGGCAGCGCCGCCGGCGGGGCGAGGGATTCGGTCGCCACGGCCCCCTTTATGCTACAAGACCGGACCCCGCAACAAGGCGACGGGACGAGGGGACGGCGCGGCGATGAAGGTTCTCGTGGTCGGATCGGGCGGGCGCGAGCACGCGCTCTGCTGGGCGCTCGCCGCCTCGCCGCTCTGCCGGCGCCTCTTCTGCGCGCCGGGGAACGCCGGCATCGCCGAGGAGGCGGAGTGCGTGCCGGTCCGCGCCGACGACCTCGACGGGCTGGTCGGCTTCGCCGCCGGCAACGCCATCGACCTCGTCGTCGTCGGCCCCGAGGCGCCCCTCGTCGCCGGGCTGGTCGACCGGCTGGAGGCCAAGGGCATCCGCGCCTTCGGGCCCAGCGCCCGGGCGGCGGCGCTGGAGGGCTCCAAGGGCTTCATGAAGGACCTCTGCGCCAGGCACGGCATCCCGACCGCCGCCTACCGCCGGTTCCGCGACGCCGCCGCGGCCAAGGCCCACGTCCGCGCCCGCGGCGCCCCCGTCGTCGTCAAGGCCGACGGGCTCGCCGCCGGCAAGGGGGTGGTGGTGGCGGAGAGCGAGGCCGAGGCCGTGGCCGCGATCGAGGCGATGATGCGGGATCGCGCCTTCGGCGAGGCCGGGGCCGAGGTGGTGATCGAGGACCGCCTCGAAGGCGAGGAGGCGAGCTTCCTCGCCCTGGTCGACGGGCGGACCGCGCTCCCCCTCGCCTCGGCCCAGGACCACAAGGCGATCGGCGACGGCGACACCGGCCCCAACACCGGCGGCATGGGCGCCTACTCCCCCGCCCCGGTGGTGGACGAGGCGATGGCGGCGCGGGTCATGGACACCATCATCCGCCCCACGGTCGCGGCCATGGCCGCCGAGGGCCGCCCCTACAAGGGGGTGCTCTACGCCGGGCTGATGATCACCCCCGACGGCCCGAAGGTGCTGGAGTTCAACGTCCGCTTCGGCGACCCCGAGTGCCAGGTACTGGTGCTGCGGATGATGTCGGACCTCCTTCCCGCCCTGATCGCCGCCTGCGACGGCGCGCTCGCCCATCTCGACTTCCGCTGGCGGCCCGAGGCCGCGCTCCTGGTGGTGATGGCGGCCCGGGGCTATCCCGGCGCCTACCGGACGGGAACCGAGATCAGAGGGCCGGAGCGGGCCCGGGCGCTTCCCGGCGTCACCCTCTTCCACGCCGGGACCAGGGCCGAGGGGGGCCGCCTCCTGGCCCAGGGGGGCCGGGTGCTCGGGGTCGGCGCGACCGCGCCCACCATCGCCGAGGCGAAGGAGCGGGCCTACGCCGCGGTCCGCGCCATCGACTGGCCCGACGGCTACTGGCGGACCGACATCGGCTGGCGGGCGATCGGGCGCTGAGCGCGCACCCGGGCCGGCGGGAGCTCAGCGCCGGGCGTGGAAGAACGCCTTGAGGAGGGCCGAGGCGGCGCTCTCCTCGACCCCGCCCACCACCTCGGGGCGCCAGTGGCAGGTGGGCTGGGCGAAGATGCGGGGGCCGTGCTCCACCCCCCCGCCCTTGGGGTCGTAGGCGCCGAAGTAGAGCCGGCGGATGCGGGCGAAGCTGATCGCCTGGGCGCACATCGGGCAGGGTTCGAGGGTGACATAGAGGTCGCAGCCCACGAGCCGTGGCCGGCCGCGCTTCGCCGCCGCCCTGCGAAGGGCCAGGATCTCGGCATGACCGGCGGGGTCGCGCCCGCCCTCGACCCGGTTTCCGGCCCGGGCCAGCACCTCGCCGGTCCGCCCGTCGACCACCACCGCCCCTACCGGCACCTCGCCCCGGGCGCCGGCCCGGGCGGCAAGGCCGAGAGCCAGGCGCATGGGGCTCGATTTGGCCTTGATCCCGGGCATGGCCGGGGGATGGTTCCCCGCCGGCGGCGGCGACGTCAAGCCTCGCGGCTTGCGTCCGGGCGGCGCCCGCCGTAAGGTCAAGACCATCATGCGCCGGCCCGTGATCGGCATCACTCTCGACGCGGAGGAGCCGGGGGGATATTCCAAGTTCCCCTGGTACGCCCTCCGGCAAAATTATTGCGCCGCCGTGAGCCGGTCCGGCGGGCTTCCCCTGCCGCTCCCCCATGAGACCGACCTGGTCGAGCCCTATCTGGCGGAGATCGACGCGCTGATCGTGACCGGTGGTCATTTCGATGTCGATCCGGCCCTGTTCGGCGCCGGGGCCCGCCATCCCACGGTCAAGACCAAGGACCGGCGGACCGGATTCGAGTTCGCCGTCACCCAGGGGGCGATCGAGCGCGGCTTGCCCGTGCTCGGCATCTGCGGGGGCGAGCAGCTCCTCAACGTCGTCCTCGGCGGCACGCTAATCCAGCACATCCCCGACGAGGTGCCGGGCGCGCTCGCCCACGAGCAGCCGAACCCGCGCAACGAGCCCGGCCACGAGGTCGCGGTGGTGGCGGGAACCCTGCTCGCGCGCATCGTCGGGGCGAACCGCCTGGCGGTGAACAGCGCCCACCACCAGTCGGTCAAGGACCCGGGCCGGGGGGTGGTGGTCAACGCCACCGCCGCCGACGGGGTGATCGAGGGGATCGAGGCCCCGGCCCACCGCTTCTGTCTCGGGGTGCAGTGGCATCCGGAATTCGCCATCAATCCCGGCGATGCTCGTCTCTTTGCCGCCTTCATCGACGCCGCCGGCGCGCGGGCCTGAGCCGGCCCCGTCCGCGGCGCCGGCCGGCGGCGAGCGGATCGCCAAGCGGCTGGCCCGGGCCGGGCTCTGCTCGCGGCGCGAGGCCGAGCGCTGGATTGCCGAGGGCCGGGTCGCGGTCAACGGCCGGGTGCTCGCCAGCGCCGCCCTCAACGTCGCCGACTCCGACCGCATCACCGTCGACGGCCGGGCGCTGCCCGCGGCCGAGCGGACCCGGCTCTGGCGCTATCACAAGCCGGCCGGGCTCGTCACCTCGCATCGCGACCAGCGGGGACGGCCGACCGTGTTCGCGCGGCTCCCCGCCGGGCTGCCGCGGGTGATCTCGGTCGGGCGCCTCGACCTCGCCAGCGAGGGGCTGCTGCTGCTGACCAATGACGGCGCGCTTGCCCGCCACCTCGAGCTTCCCGCCACCGGCTGGACCCGGCGCTACCGGGCGCGGGTGTTCGGCGAGGTGTCGGCGCAGGCGCTCGCCGCGCTCGCCCAGGGGCTCACGGTCGCCGGGGTGCGCTACGGCCCGATCGAGGCCGGCGTCGACCGGGTGCAGGGGGCCAACACGTGGCTGACGCTGAGCCTCAAGGAGGGACGGAACCGCGAGGTCCGCCGGGTGCTCGAGCATCTCGGACTCAAGGTGAACCGGCTGATCCGGATCGCCTACGGCCCGTTCCAGCTCGGTTCCCTCGCCCGCGGCGAGGCCGAGGAGGTGGCGGCGCGGGTGCTGCGCGAGCAGCTCGGCGGGGCCACCGAGCGAGTCCTCTCCAAGGCCCGCCGGGGGAGGGGCGCGTGAGGCTCCGCATCGTCGGCGGCAAGTACCGCGGCCGGCGCATCGACGCCGCGCCCGGAACCTGGCTCAGGCCGACCTCGAACCGCAGCCGCGAGACGATGTTCAACATCCTCGCCCACGCCCGCTTCGCCGGGCCGGATATCCTCCGCGACGCCGACGTGCTCGACGCCTTCGCCGGCACCGGCGCGCTGGGCTTCGAGGCCCTCTCGCGCGGCGCCCGCTCGGCCACCTTCATCGACAGCGATCCCCGCGCCCTCAAGCTCGTGCGCCGGAACGCCGAGACCCTGGGCGAGGACCAGCGCATCTCCTGGCTGCTCGCCGACACCACCCAGCCGCCGCGGGCGCTTCTGCCCTGCCGGGTGGTGTTCCTCGACCCGCCCTACCAGGAGGCGAATCTCGCCGAGGCGGCGCTCCTCGCGCTCAACCTCGCCGGGTGGATCGCCGACGACGCCGTGATCGTGCTCGAACGCGACGAGCGCGACGGGTTCACCGCGCCGCCCGAGTTCCGGGTGCTGGCCGAGCGCCGCTCGGGCCGGACGATGCTGACCTTCCTCACGCTCGCCAACGGCCCCCGGGGCGCGCCCGAGCCGGAGAAGGCGGAGGCGGAGAAGCCGACCAAGCCGCGCCGCCCCTCCCGGCCGGGGACCGCCGGCTCCGCCCGCCCTCGCCCCAAGGCGAAGGCCAGCCGGCCCCGCGCCAAGGCCAAGGCCGCCCGGGCCGGCGCCAAGGCGAAGAGCCGGCGCCCCGGCGGCAAGGCCAAGCCGACACCGCGCACGGTCCGGGCGCCCCGGCCCCGCCGCCGGGCCAAGGCTCAGACCGCGCGGCGCAAACGCACCTCGCCCCGCCGGCGGTAGAAACATACCGACCGCGCGGGCGATCAGCGCCGCCCGAACAGCCGCTCGATGTCGGCGAGCTTCAGCTCGACGTAGGTGGGCCGGCCGTGGTTGCACTGGCCGGAATGGGGGGTCGCCTCCATCTGGCGCAGAAGCGCGTTCATCTCCTCGACCCCGAGGCGGCGCCCGGCGCGGACGCTGGCATGGCAGGCCATGGTGGCGAGGACCGAGTCGAGCCGGGCCGCGAGCGGCCCCGCCGCGCCCCCCTCGGCCAGCCCGTCGGCGAGGTCGCGGACCAGCCCCGGCACGGCCTCCGGCCCGAGCAGCGCCGGCACCTCGCGCACCACCACCGCGCCCGGCCCGAAGGGCTCGAGCACCAGCCCCAGCTCGGCCAGGTCCGGGGCGGCGCCGGCCAGACGGGCGACCGCCGCCTCGTCGAGCTCGACCACCTCGGGGATGAGGAGCCCCTGGCGCTTCGCCCCGCCGGCGGCGAGCTCGGCCTTGAGGCGCTCGTAGGTGAGCCGCTCGTGGGCGGCGTGCTGATCGACCAGCACCAGGCCGTCGGCGGTCTCGGCGACGATGTAGGTGTCGCGGACCTGACCGCGGGCAAAACCCAGCGGATTGGCCGCCGGCCCGGGACGCGGGTCCAGGGAGCCGAGCGGCGCCTGATAGGTGACCGCCGCCTCGGCGAGGCCGGGGGCGGGGCGCGGCCCGGGCCGCGGCTCGGGATAGCGACCGGGCGGGCCGCCGTTCGGGCGGAGGGCGCCGAGCGCGGCGCCGCCGAGCGCGCTCGAGGCGCGGTGCCCGGCCTCGGCGAGGACGTGGCGGAGCGCGGCGACGACCAGCCCGCGCACCACCCCCGGCTCGCGGAAGCGCACCTCGGCCTTGGCCGGGTGCACGTTCACGTCCACCGCCTCGGGCGGCACCGCGAGGAAAAGCGCCGCCATCGGATGGCGGTCGCGGGGCACGAGGTCCCGATAGGCCGCCCTGAGGCAGCCGGCGAGCAGCCGGTCCCTCACCGGGCGGCCGTTGACGAACAGGTACTGGTGCCGGGCGCTCGCCCGGTTGAGGGTGGGGAGCCCGGCATGGCCGGAGAGCCCGATCCCGTCGCGCACCGCCGCGATGGCGAGGGCGTTGGCGGCGAAGTCGCGACCCATCGCCTGGGCGAGCCGGGCGAGGCGCGCCCCGGCGAGGTCGCCGCCGGCGAGGCCGGGCTCGGCGGGAAGGTCCAGCACCTCGCGGGCCCCGTCCCTAAGCGAGAAGGCGATCCCGGGATGGGCGAGGGCGAGGCGGAGCACGGCGTCGGCGGCGTGCTCGAGCTCGGTCCGCGGCGCTTTCAGGAACTTGAGCCGCGCCGGGGTGGCGAAGAAGAGGTCGCGGACCTCGACCCGCGTGCCCGGCGGGTGGGCGGCGGGCGCGACCCCGCCCGCGAGCCCGCCGTCGAGGGTGATCCGCCAGGCGCTCTCCGCCCCGCGCCGGCGCGAGGTCAGGCTCATCCGGCTCACCGCCCCGATCGCCGGCAGGGCCTCGCCGCGGAAGCCGAGGGTGGCGATGTGCGTCAGGTCGTCGCCGGGGAGCTTGGAGGTGGCGTGGCGCTCGATTGCCAGCGCCAGCTCCTCGGCGCCCATGCCGCAGCCGTCGTCGAGCACCTGGATCAGGCTCCGCCCGCCGTCGCGCAAAACCACCTGGATGCGGCTCGCGCCGGCGTCGATCGCGTTCTCGACCAGCTCCTTGACCGCCGAGGCCGGCCGCTCGACCACCTCGCCGGCGGCGATGCGGTTGACGATCTCGGGCGGAAGCCGTCGGATCGGCATCGCTCAGCCGCCCCGCCCGCGGGCCATCTCGGCCAGGTACTGGCGGGCCAGCACCTTGCCCTCCTCGACCGCCGGCTGGTCGAACGGATCGACCCCCAGCAGCCGGCCGGCGATCACGGTCTCGAGCATGAAGTGCATGAGGAGCGCGCCCATTGTCCGCTCGTCCAACCGCTCGATGGAGACGAGGCGGGTCGGGCAGCGGTTGCGGATCAGGGTCGCGGCGGTCGCCCGCGCCTCGGCGTCGAGCAGGTCGCCCATCGTATGCCCGCCGAGGTAGGCGAGCCTCTCGTCGGCGATCGGCTCGGGCGCGATCCTCGGCCCGAGCCCGGCCTGGGGGGCGGTGATGAGGGTGAAGAGCTTGTCGCGCGGCCCGGCGAGGAAGAGCTGGAGCTGGCTGTGCTGATCGACGGTGCCGAGCGCCGCCACCGGGGTGGTGCCGGTGCCGTCCTTGCCCAGGCTCTCGGCCCAGAGCTGGCGGTACCAGAGGCCGAGGGTGGCGAGCCGGTCGAGGTAGGGCATCAGCACCGAGATCGTGATCCCCCGGTGCTTCAAGAGCGCGACGTTGACGGCGGCGCCGAGCGCCGGCGGGCAGTCGGCGGGCCGGCGCCCCTCCAGCACCGGGGCGAGCGCGGCCGCCGCCCCCTCGCGCAGGCGCCGCGCGTCGAGCCCGGCGATCATCGCCGGCAGGAGGCCAACCAGGGACAGCACCGAGTACCGCCCGCCGACGCCGGGATCGTGATCGAGCACCGGGATGCCGCGGGCGGCGGCGTGGCGGCGAAGGGGGGTGTCTTTGGGCTCGGTGACGGCGAGGAAGCGGGCCGCCGCCTCGCCGGGCCCGAGCCGCGCCGCGACGGCGGCGAAGGCGGCGAGGTACTGGACCAGCGTTTCCGGCGTGCCGCCCGACTTGGAGATGGCGATATAGCCGGTGGCGGCGGGATCGAGGCGGGCGAGCAGCGCCGCGAAGGTGTGGGGATCGACGTTCTCGGCGAAGACGACCCGCGGGCGCCCCGCGGGCGGCCCGAAGCCGAGGTCGGCAAGCGCATAGAGCGCCCGCCCGCCGAGGCTCGACCCGCCGGTGCCGAGGACGACCACGCTCTCGAAGCGCCCGGCGAAGCGCTCGGCCACGGCATCGAGCGCGGCCAGGTCGTCGCTCCGCTCGGCAAGCCTGAGAAGCGGCAGCGAGCCGTCGCGATGGGCGGCGCGCAAGCCCTCGAGCGCGCCCCCGGAAGCGGCGAGGACGGCCTCGAACTCCGCCCCGCGGAGCCCGGAGTCGCCGATCCGGTCGGCGAAGCAGGCGTCGATGGTCTGGCGGTAGGGCATCACCTCCCGCATCCCGCGCGCAAAGCCTGATCCGGGCCAGCCTAGCCCGTATTCCTCACGGGGTCGAGGAGATGCCCTCGGGCTGGCCGACCACCACCACCGCCAGCTCGTCGGGATCGAGGAGGTCGCGGGCGACCCGCCTCACGTCCTCCAGCGTCACCGCCTCGATCAGGCCGGCGTAGCGGTCGATGTAGTCGAGCCCGAGGTCGTAGATCTGCATGCCGACCAGCGTCTCGGCGATCCGCCCGGTGCTGGTGAAGCGGAGCGGGAACGAGCCGGTGAGGAAGGTCTTGGCGTCGGCCAGCTCGCTCGCCGTCGGCCCCTCCTCGCGCATCCGCCGCCACTCCCCGGTCACCACCTTCAGCGTCTCGGCGACGCGGGCGTTCTCGGTCGCCACCCCGCCCATCAGGAGGCCGACGCGGTCCATCGGCGAGAGGTAGCTGTAGACGCCGTAGGCCAGGCCCCGCTTCTCGCGCACCTCCTCGGTAAGACGCGACGAGAAGCCGCCGCCGCCGAGGATGTAGTTCATGACCAGGGCGGCGTAGTAGTCGGGATCGGTGCGCTTCACCCCGCGCTGGCCGAAGACCACCACGCTCTGCGGCACCTGGACGTTGATCACCAGGGTCTGGCCGCCGGCGGCGGGGACCGCGTCGGCGAGGCGGACCGGGGCGGCGCCGGCCGGGAGGCGGGCGAAGGCCATGTCGAGGAGCCCCTTCAGCTCCGCCGGCGAGACGTCTCCCGCCACCCCGACGACGAGGCTGTCGCGCGCGAACCGCTCGGACACGAACCGCCCGAGCTCGTCGCGGCCGATCTCGGAGATGGTGGCCGGGGTTCCGCTCACCGGGCGGCCATAGGGATGGTCGGGAAAGACCATGTTGAACCAGGCCCGGTTCGCCACCCGCTGCGGCTGCTGACGGGAGCGCTCCATCTCGGCCAGGAGCTGCCGGCGCACGCGCTCGATCGGCTCGCGATCGAAGCGGGGCTCGGTCAGCGCCAGCTCGAGTAGGCGAAACGCGAGTCCCCGGTTCTCGCGCAGCGTCCGCAGATGCAGGTTGAACTGGTCGAGCGAGGCCTCGAAGCCGAGGGTGATCGCGTTGTCCTCGAGCACGGCCTGGAACTCCTGGCTGGGGAGCACCCCCGCCCCCTCGTCGAGGAGCCGCGCGGTCATGTTGGCCAGTCCCTCGAGGCCGGGCGGGTCGAGCGCCGCCCCGCCGCGGAAGGAGGCCGAGAGCGAGATCACCGGAATCGAGTCGTCCTGGACGAGCCAGGCCTCGATCCCGGCGTCGCTCACCACCCGCTGGACCGCGACCGCCGCCGCCGGGCCCGCCCAACCGGCGACGAGGAGCGCCGCGACAAGGGCCGCCCGCGCCGCCTTGACCGGAAACGCCATCGCCACCTCCGCCTCCCTCAACCGGGGCCCGGTCCCTCGCCCGCATGCCCCGGGCGCGGGGCCTCGGGCGCGGGCGTGCCGGCCGCCGCCGGCGGGGCCTCGGGGAGCAGAAACCCGGTGACCGACGCGCGCCGGTCGAGCACCGCGCGGGCGGCGGCGCTCACCTCCTCGGCGGTGACCGCGCGGATGCGCTCCGGCCAGGCTTCGGACGCGGCGATCGAATGGTCCACCGCCAGCGCCGAGCCGAGCACCCGCGCCCCGCCCATCAGGCCGTCGCGGGCGAACACCGCCTCGGCCACCAGCCGCTTCTTGCTGCGCTCGACCTCGTCCGCGCTCACCCCTTCGGCGAGCAGCCTGTCGAGCAGCCCCTCGATCGCCTTCTCGAGCTCGGCCACGTCCACGCCGCGGCTCGGGGTGGCGTAGATGCCGAAGGTCGAGAGGTCGAAGGAGAGCGGGTCGTAATAGGCGCCGGCGCCGACCGCGAGCTTGTCCTCGACCACCAGCCGACGGTAGAGCCGGCTGGTCGCCCGCCCGCCGATGACGTCGGCCAGGACCTGGAGCGCGTAGGCGTGCTCGCTGGCGCCCGCCCGGTAGCTGGGGGCGAGGTAGAGGCGGCGGACCTCCGGCTGGCGCACGCGGTCGCTGCGCAGGACCACCCGCCGCTCGGCGCGGTGCGGGGGCTCGACCGCACGCCCCCGCCGCATCTCCGGCCCGCGCGGGATGGGCCCGTAGTGCTTCTCGACCAGGGGCCTGAGCTCCTCCAGCGTCACGTCGCCGGCGACCACCACGATGGCGTTGTTCGGCGCGTACCACTTGCGATAGAAGGCCTCCAGCCCGTCGCGGGTGAGGCCGCGGATCTCGTGCTCCCAGCCGATGATAGGCCGCCGCTGGGGATGATTGACGAAGAGCGCCGACATCATCTCCTCGCTCAACAGCGAGCCGGGGTTGTTGTCGGTCCGCGACCGGCGCTCCTCCAGCACCACCGCGCGCTCGGGCTCGATCTCGGCGGGGGTGAGCCGGAGGTTGGTCATGCGGTCGGCCTCGAGCTCCATGACCAGCTCGAGCCGGTCCGTGGCGAGGTTCTGGAAGTAGGCCGGGAAGTCGTAGGAGTTGAAGGCGTTGTCGCGCCCCCCGTTGCGGGCGACGATCTTGGAGAACGCGCCCGGCGGCACCTTGTCGGTGCCCTTGAACATGAGGTGCTCGAAGAAGTGGGCGGCGCCGCTTTCGCCCGCCTGCTCGTCGGACGACCCAACCTTGTACCAGACCATGTGGGTGACGACCGGAACCCGGTGGTTCTCGATCAGCACCACCGTCAACCCGTTGTCGAGGGTGAAGGTCTTGGGATCGAACACCTGGGCGTCGGCCGCCGGGGCAACGCCGAGGACAACCATCGCCGCCGCCAGAGGCATCCAGAGACACCGCCGCCTCAGCCCCGCGATCGCCGCCGTCATGTTCCTCTCACCGGAGAATGAGCCCCCTCGCCGGCCCGCCCCGCCGTCCGTTCCCGGGCGCGACCGAACCGCCGCGAGTGCATATGGCGCGGCAAGGCCCGTTCCTCAAGGCCGGGGACGGGCGGGGCTAGAAAATCCCTTCCAGCCAGCCCCGCTTCTTGCGCTGGATGACCGGGGTCTCGCCCTCGGTCAGCGGCCGCCCGAGGGCCGCGTTCTGGCGGATGCGCTGCGCCTCCTTGCTGGGGTCGACGACCATGCCGGGCGGCTCCGGCTTCTGCCAGAAGATGAGCCTGTCGGCGAAACTCCGCCCCCGATCGGCGAGCGCCAGCGACTCGCGGTCAACGAGCTGCCGGATGTCGGCTTCGGCGTTGCGCGCCCCGCTGAGATCGAGGACCGCGTTCTCGCCGGCGCTGAAGCGCCCGTCGGCCCGCGCCCGCGCCGTCGGCGCCCCGGCGCCGAACAGCGCCTGGCGCGCCTCGTCGCGCACCGAGCCTTCCTGGGGACGCGGCTCGCCGGGGCGCGGCGGGCGGAGGTTGAACTCGGGCGGCAGGCTCAAGGGCGCGCGCGAGACGACGGTGAACTCGTCGGGCGCGTCGCGCTCGACGCTGAAGGTGTTCTTGACCGCGCTGCATCCGCCGAGGAGGAGCGCAAACCCGGCCGCCGCGGCGCCCGCGAGCCGGGCGAGCCGACCGGCCGAAGACGTTTTCGCAGCCGTCATCATCTCAACCCCGATCATAGGAAGAATCGCGGCCTTTGAACAGGGAGGGGAGGAAGGCATCGGCGAGGAGCAGGACGACCCCTCCGGTGATGGCCGAATCCGCCAGGTTGAAGGCCGGCCAGTGGTAGCCGAAGGCATTGAGGTCGATGAAGTCGAAGACCGCCCCGAAGCGGAGCCGGTCGACGACGTTGCCGAGGGCGCCGCCGATGACGAGCCCCAGCGCGATCCCGATCGGCCGGCACCGGGTGCGGAGGAGCCAGGCGAGAAGGCCGGCGACGATGGCCAGCGACATCGCGACGAGGGCGGCCGGGGCCCAGGGCGCCGCGGTCCCGAGAAGGCCGAAGCTCACCCCCCGGTTCCAGACCGGAACCAGGTTCGCGACCGGCGCCAGCCACAGCGCCCGCGGCGGATCGAGGAGCAGCGCCATCATCGCCCACTTGCTGATCTGGTCGAGGACGAGGATGAGGAGGGCGAGCGCAAGGCCGAGGGTTCCGGGGCTGGGACGCGCGAGCGGCATGGTCGCCGGCGGGCGCTATTCCGCCGCCGCCTTGAGATGGTGCTCGACCGCGTCGGCGCAGCGCCGGCAGGTGCCGGGATGGCGCGACTGCGCCCCCACCTCGGGAAGCACCCGCCAGCAGCGCTCGCACTTGGCCCCCGCGGCGAGGCCGACGACCGCGCCCACGCCGGGCACGTCGGGGAGGGTGAACGCCCCCGCCGGCGGCGCCCCCTCGACCAGGGTCGCCGCCGAGGTGATGGCGATCTCGGCGAGGTCGATCCCGGCCATCGCCGCAACCTGCTCGGCGCCGGCGTGGACCGTGGGCGCGGCCTGAAGGCTGGCGCCGAGGCGCCTCGCCGCGCGCTCGATCTCGATCGCGCCGGTGACGACGCGGCGGAGCGCGCGCACCGTCTCCCACTTGGCCGCCAGGGCGTCGTCGCGCCAGTCGGCGGGCACGGCCGGGAACGGCCGCTCGTGAACGCTGCCCCCGGCGCCGGCGCCCCGCGCCCGCCAGGCCTCCTCGGCGGTGAAGCAGAGCACCGGCGCGAGCCAGGCGCTGAGGCAGTCGAACAGCCGGTCGAGCACGGTCCGCGCCGCCCGCCGGCGGAGCGAATCGGGGCGGTCGCAGTAGAGCGCGTCCTTGCGCACGTCGAAATAGAAGGCCGAGAGGTCGACCGCGCAGAAGCCATGGAGCTGGGCGAAGAGCTGGGTGTAGTCGAAGTCGGCCGCGCAGCGCCTGACCAGCCTATCGAGTTCCCACAGGCGGTGCAGCACCCAGCGCTCGAGCTCGGGCATCCCGGCCGGCGCCACCCGCTCCTCGGGCGAGAAGCCGGCGAGATTGCCGAGCAGGTAGCGAAGCGTGTTGCGGATGCGCCGGTAGAGGTCGGCCTGGTGCTTGAGGATCTCGGGGCCGATGCGGAGGTCCTCGGAGTAGTCCTGGCCCACCACCCAAAGCCGCAGGATGTCGGCCCCGTGGGCATCGACCACCTCCTGGGGCGCGACCACGTTGCCGAGCGACTTCGACATCTTGCGGCCCTCCTCGTCGAGGACGAAGCCGTGGGTGAGCACCGCCTCGAAGGGCGCCCGCCCGCGGGTGCCGCAGGCCTCGAGGAGCGAGGACTGGAACCAGCCGCGGTGCTGGTCCGAGCCCTCGAGGTAGAGGCTCGCCGGCCAGCGGAGCTCGGGCCGCGCCTCGAGGACGAAGCCGTGGGTGGCCCCCGACTCGAACCAGACGTCGAGGATGTCGAACACCTGCTCGTAGTCGGCCGGGTCGTACTCGGGGGCGAGGAAGCGGGCGGGATCGCTGGTGAACCAGGCGTCGGCCCCCTCGGCCTCGACCGCCGCCGCCACGCGGTCGAGGACCGCTGGGTCGCGGAGCAACTCGCCGCTCCTCTTGTCCACGAACACCGCGATCGGCACCCCCCAGGCGCGCTGACGCGAGACGCACCAGTCGGGCCGGCCCTCGATCATGCCGGTGATGCGGTTCTCGCCCGCCGGCGGGAACCAGCGTGTGGCCTTGATCGCCGCCAGGGCGCGCTCGCGGAGCGTGCCGCCGACCCCCGCGATCTCCTTGTCCATGGCGATGAACCATTGCGGGGTGTTGCGGAAGATCACCGGCTTCTTCGAGCGCCACGAGTGCGGATACTCGTGCGCGAGCCTGCCGCGCGCGATCAGGGCCCCGGCCTTTCGCAGTTCCGCGATTACCGCCTCGTTGGCGTCGCCCTTGTCGCCCGTTTCCGTGATCACCCGCCTGCCGGTGAAGCCGGGCGCCTGGTCGGTGAAGGCGCCGTCCGCGTCCACGGTGTAGGGAATCGTCGTCTCGATCCCCCGCGCCGAGAGCTCGGCCGCGTTCGCGGTCCAGATCTCGAAGTCCTCGCGGCCGTGTCCGGGCGCGGTGTGGACGAAGCCGGTGCCGGTGTCCTCGGCGACGTGCTCGCCCGCCAGCAGCGGCACCTCGAAGTCGTAGCCCGCGACCGTCGAGCGCAGCGGATGGGAACACGTAAGCTCGGCGGGGTTCACGTCTTGGAGCCGTTTGAACGCGGACACGCGCGCCTGCCTGAAGACCTCCTGAGCAAGCTTGTCCGCCACGACCAGCCGCTCGCCGACCCGGGTCCAGTTGTCGTCCGGCGCCGCGGTCACCTCGTAGAGGCCGTAGGAGACCTTGGGCGAATAGGCGATGGCGCGGTTGCCGGGGATGGTCCACGGCGTCGTCGTCCAGATCGCTACGCACGCTCGCCCCAGATGCCCGGTCCCGAGCGCGGTGCCCGATCCGGCAGGACGAGTAATTCCGAACTTCACCCAGATCTGGTCCGAGACGTAGGGGTGGTACTCGACCTCGGCCTCGGCGAGGGCGGTCTTCTCGACCACCGACCACATCACCGGCTTCGAGCCGCGGTAGAGGAGCCCGTTGGTCGCGAACGCCATCAGCTCGCGCGCGATCCTGGCCTCGGCGGCGAAGCTCATGGTGGTGTAGGGGTTGTCCCAGTCGCCGAGCACGCCCAGGCGCTGGAACTCGGCCGACTGCACCGCCACCCAGTGCTCGGCGAACTCGCGGCACTCGCGGCGGAACTCGACCAGCGGCACCGCGTCCTTGTCCCTGCCGGCCTCGCGGTAGCGCTCCTCCACCTTCCACTCGATGGGCAGCCCGTGGCAGTCCCAGCCCGGCACGTAGCGCGAATCGCGCCCCAGCATCTGCTGGCAGCGGTTGGTCACGTCCTTGAGGATCTTGTTGAGCGCGTGGCCGATGTGCAGGTGGCCGTTGGCGTAGGGCGGGCCGTCGTGGAGGATGAAGGGCGGGCGCCCCTTGGCCGCGGCCCGGAGCCGCCGGTAGAGCCCCTCCTCGCGCCAGCGGGCGAGGATCTCGGGCTCGCGCCGGGCCAGCTCCGCCTTCATCGGGAAGTCGGTGCGCGGCAGGAACAGCGTGGAGCGGTAGTCGACGCTCATCGGCGCGGCTCCGCAGGGATGCGCGCCGCTGAGCGGACTCTTCCGGGGCGTGGGGAACGGACGGCCATGGCGCGGCTCGGGCGGTTCGCGGTGAGGGAATACAAACGGGGTCTCGGCTCCCGGCCCTTGATCAAAGGACCGGGCCGGTAATTCGCCCGCCAGCCCGCCGCGAAAGGATCTCTGCCGTCATCGCGGCCGATGATAGGAACCGGGCGGGCGGAGCGTCAAGGATCGGGCGCCTCACGCCTCCGCCGGCTGGGCCGCGGCGAGGAGCGCGCGGGCGCGGGCGCAGTCGCGGCGGATCTGGGCGACGAGCGCGTCGCGGCCGGCGAAGCGGCGCTCGGGGCGGACGTAGTCGATCAGCCGGACCCTGATGTGGCACCCGTAGAGGTCGCCGGCGAAGTCGAAGAGGTGGACCTCGAGCAGCACCCGCCCGCCGCCGAAGGTCGGCCGCCGGCCGAGGTTCGCCACCCCGTCGTGCCAGAGGGTGGTCCCGCCCGCATCCACCCCGGCGCGGACCGCGTAGACACCGTGCGCGGGCTCAAGATACTCGCCCAGGCCGAGGTTGGCGGTGGGGAAGCCGAGCCCGGCGCCGCGCGACTCGCCCGCCTCCACCCGCCCCTCGATCTCCCACGGCCGTCCCAGCATCTCGGCGGCGGCGCGCGGGTTTCCGGCGACCAGCGCCTCTCGGATCAGGGTCGAGGAGAACACCCGGCCCGAGTCGTCGGCCCGGGGCGCGACCTCGGTGAAGCCGACGCCGCACTCGCCGGCGAGACGGGCGAGCAGCCGGGCGTTGCCGCGGCGGCGGTGGCCGAAGACGAAGTCGTAGCCGGCGACCGCATGACGGAGCGCCAGGCCCTCGACCAGCACCGTCCGGACGAACGCCTCGGCCTCGAGCCTGGCGAACTCGAGGTCGAAGCCGAGGACGAAGAGGAGGTCGACCCCGAGCGCCTGGATGGCGTGCGTCTTCGGCCGGAACGGCGTCAGCCGGAAGGGGGGATCGTCGGGGCGAAAGACGCTTCGCGGATGCGGCTCGAGGGTGAGCACCGCGTGCGGCGCCCCGAGCCGGCGGGCGATGCGGCCGGCCTCGGCTATCACCGCCCGGTGGCCGAGGTGGACGCCGTCGAAGTTGCCGAGCGCGGCGACCGAGCCGCGGGCGTCGGGCGGAAGCTGGTCGGTGTGGCGAAAGAGCCGCATGGCGCGCGTTCTTAGCCCGCTTCCGGCGGGGGGTCAAACGCCGCCGCCGGGGCCGGCGGCGCGGGGGAGGAACGCGGCGCCGGGGATCAGGCGCGCGAGGGAACGAGGACGGTCGCGTGGCCCTCGATCACGATCTTGTTGCCGACCAGGCAGGTCGTCCGCAGCACCACCCGGCGCTTGCCGGGAACCAGCTCGGTCACCTCGACCCGGGCCTCGACCGTATCGCCGATGTGGACCGGGCCGGTGAAGCGGAGGTCCTGGCCGAGATAGATGCAGCCGGGACCGGGGAGCTGGGTACCGAGCACGGTGGAGATGAAACTCGCGGTCAGGAGCCCGTGGGCGATGCGGCCGCCGAACGGGGACTGCCGGGCGTAGTCCTCGTCCAGGTGGACCGGGTTGGTATCGCCCGAGACCCCGGCGAAAAGGACGATGTCGTCGTCGGTCACGGTCTTGGCGAAGGCCGAGGACATACCGACGGAGAGGTCCTCGAAGGCGTATCCACCCGTGCCGTTCGGCTTGGTCATGGCCGGCCCATTTGGCATGAGGCGCCCTGATGTTGCGCCGCAATAAACCGGAGCAAAATATATGCCATGTCGCCGCACCGCACAAGAATCTCGCGGATCGGTCGTGTTGCGGACGCGAAAAGCGAGGCCGGGGCCGCGGCCGACGGCGACGGCGGCAGCGCCCATTCGGGGATGGATTCGCCGGCCGTCATCCAGTAGAAAAGAGGAAGGATGGCGCGATCGGGACGGACGGGGCGGCCGCAGGATTCCGCCAAGCGGGCGGTTGCAACCGTGCGGTCACGAGTCAATGTATTCCTTTGGGCGCCGTCCGGGGCCGCCGCCGCGACGGCGCCCCTCGGGCCGGCGGGCTGCTGGTAGGGATCATGGCCGAGTTCAAGTTCTCGTCCGACTCGATGCCGATGCAGGAGCACCTGCTCCTGGATTACGCCCAGCGGATGGGGCACCGGCGCACCCGCCAGCATGCCGTCCACGTCCACCTCTCCCAGCTCCGCGGCTACAACCGCCGGCCCTATCACGTGCGGATCGCGGCCAAGGTCTTCGAGGACCTGATCAAGCTCTACGACGGCCAGTTGTTCGTGCTCGGAAACAACGACCTGGTGTTCATCTGGCGGGGCGACTCGTTCAACGAGGTCAAGCCGGCGGTCGAGACGCTGCGGTATCTCTTCCGTGCCGATCCCCTCGCCCAGGACGAGGCCGGCGCCGGCCCCAACGGCGCCTTCTGCACCTTCTACAACCTCTCGACCGACTACAAGGCGTTCCTCACCAAGGCGGTCCAGCTCCACGAGCTGGAGCGCAAGCGGGCGCTCTCGGGCGACTCCAAGCGCGGCCGCTTCGGCGACGAGGGTATGAAGCAGATCCGGCCCGTGCACCTGGCCAAGATCGAGGAGGTGCTGGCCCGGGCCAACCTGGTGGGCTTCATGCGCTGGCAGCCGGTCTGCGCCATCATCGCCGGGGCCAAGCCGCACCCCGTCTTCCAGGAGCTGTTCGTCGCCATCGCCGAGCTCGAGAAGAAGCTGGTGCCCGGCTTCAGCCTGGCGGCCGACCGCTGGCTGTTCCAGCAGCTCACCACCTCGCTCGACAGGCGGGTGATGGCGCTCCTGACCAGCGGCGCGGCACCGCTGCGCGGCAACTCGATCAGCCTCAATCTCAACATCGCCACCGTCAACACCGACGAGTTCGATCGCTTCGCGCGGCTGCTCAAGGAGAAGTGGCAGGGCCGCGTGATCATCGAGATCGATCAGATCGACGTGATCGCCAACGTCGACCAGTACACCACCGCCCGCGACCGCATCCACGACCTCGGCTACCGCCTGTGCCTCGACGGGCTCAGCCACCTCTCGCTCCCCTTCATCGACCGCGAGAAGCTCAAGGCCGAGCTGGTGAAGGTGCGCTGGGAGCCGACCATCGTCGATGGCCTCGGCCCGGACCAGAGGAAGGACCTCGAGCAGGTCGTCCACAAGGCGGGGCGCGAGCGGGTGATCCTGAGCCGCTGCGAGGCCCCCGACGCCATCACCTTCGGCCAGTCGGTCGGCATCACCCTGTTCCAGGGTCACCACGTCGAGACCCTGATCGACGACACCAGCCGCGCCAACGTCTTCCTTACCTGAGCGCGCTCTTGTGCTAACTTAGCCGCGCCCTCGCCCGCGGGGAGGGCGACGCGCGTTTGCGAAGCGGGAACGTCCCCGGATGGCGGCAGAGAGCCCACCGCGAAAGGCTTGGCGCAGCCGGCGCTGGTTCGGCGCCCGGGACCTCCGCGCCTTCGGTCACCGCTCGCGGCTCAAGCAGGCCGGCTTCACCGAGGCCGACTACGCGGAGAAGCCGGTCATCGCCGTCATCAACACCTGGAGCGACATGAATCCCTGCCACGCCCACCTCCGGCAGCGGGCCGAGGAGGTGAAGCGGGGCGTCTTCCAGGCCGGCGGCTTTCCGGTCGAGCTTCCGGCCATGTCGCTCGGCGAGATCATGGTCAAGCCCACCACCATGCTCTATCGCAACCTCTTGGCGATGGAGGCCGAGGAGCTGCTGCGCTCGCACCCGGTCGACGGCGCGGTCCTCCTCGGCGGCTGCGACAAGACGACGCCGGCGCTCATCATGGGCGCGCTGAGCATGAACCTCCCCGCCATCTTCGTCCCCGCCGGGCCGATGCTGATCGGCCGCTGGCGGGGCGCGGCGCTGGGCAGCGGCAGCGATACCTGGAAGTACTGGGCCGAGCTTCGCGCCGGCAACATCACCGAGGCCGACTGGACCGAGATCGAGGGCGCGATCGCCCGCTCGCCCGGCATCTGCATGACCATGGGCACCGCCTCGACCATGACCGTCGTCGCCGAGGCGATGGGGTTCACCCTGCCCGGCGCGGCCTCGATCCCGGCGGTCGATTCGGGCCACGCCCGCATGGCCTCGGAGTCGGGCCGGGCGGCGGTCGAACTGGTCCGCCGCGGCCTCAGACCGAGCGACATCCTGAGCGAGGCGGCGATCCACAACGGCATCGTCGCCGCCATGGCCCTGGGCGGCTCGACCAACGCCGTGATCCACCTGCTCGCGCTCGCCCGGCGGGTCGGCGTCCCTCTCTCGCTCGATCGCTTCGACGCGGTC
The DNA here is from genome assembly GCA_016202695.1 of Pseudomonadota bacterium. Lineage (GTDB taxonomy): Bacteria > Pseudomonadota > Alphaproteobacteria > JACQOE01 > JACQOE01 > JACQOE01. The sequence continues at coordinate 62,458 of JACQOE010000094.1, forward strand.
TCGCGGCTGACCCCGGTGATCGCCGACCTGCGCCCCTCGGGCCGCTGGCTGATGGAGGACTTCCACTACGCCGGGGGCTCGCGCGCCTTCCTCGCCCGCCTCGCGCCCCTGCTCCACCTCGGCTGCCTCACCGCCAACGGCCGCACCCTCGGCGACAATCTCGAGGGCGCGGTCGTCGCCAGCGACGAGGTCATCCGGCCGCTCGAGACCCCGCTCTCGGGCGAGGGCGGGATCGCCATCCTCAGGGGCAGCCTCGCCCCCGACGGGGCGGTCATCAAGCCGACCGCGGCCGGGGCCCGGTTCTTGCGCCATCGCGGCCGGGCGGTGGTGTTCGCCGACTACAACGACATGGCCGCGCGCATCGACGACGAGGCGCTGGAGGTGGACGAGACCAGCGTCCTGGTGCTCAGGAACGCCGGCCCCCTGGGCGGCCCCGGCATGCCGGAATGGGGGATGCTGCCGATCCCCAGGAAGCTCCTCAGGCGGGGCGTGCGCGATATGGTCCGCGTCTCCGACGCGCGGATGAGCGGCACCAGCTACGGCACCTGCGTGCTGCACGTCGCCCCCGAGTCCTTCGTCGGCGGACCGCTGGCCCTGGTCGAGAGCGGCGACACGATCGCGCTCGACGTGCCCGGGCGCCGGCTCGATCTCGTGGTCGAGGAGGCGGAGCTTGCCCGCCGGCGGGCGCGCTGGACACCGCCCCCTCCCCGCTACGGGCGCGGCTACGGGGCGCTCTTCTCGCGCCACGTCACCCAGGCCAACGAGGGCTGCGACTTCGACTTCCTGCACACCGACGCCGGCCCGCCCGTGCCCGAGCCCGAGATCCACTGAGCGGCGGCGAAGGCGAGCCTGCCACCGCATCCCGCGACGGCCCCGGAGCCGGGACCCACGCGACCACGACCATCCAGTCAGGGAAACGAAACCGATGGCGACCGAGAAGAAGATGGCGAGCGACATCGAGATCGCCCGCGCCGCCCGCATCCGGCCGATCCAGGAGATCGCGGCGCGGCTGGGCGTGCCCGAGGACGCCCTCAACCTCTACGGCCGCTACAAGGCCAAGATCGGCCTCGACTTCGTCGCCACGCTCAAGGACCGGCCGAACGGCCGGCTCATCCTGGTGACGGCGATGACGCCGACCCCCGCCGGCGAGGGCAAGACCACCACCACCGTCGGCCTCGCCGACGCCCTCAACCGCCTCGGCAAGAAGGCGGCGCTGTGCCTGCGCGAGCCGAGCCTCGGGCCGTGCTTCGGGGTCAAGGGGGGCGCGGCCGGCGGCGGCTACGCCCAGGTCGTGCCGATGGAGGACATCAACCTCCACTTCACCGGCGACTTCCACGCCGTCGGCACCGCCAACAACCTGCTCGCGGCGCTGGTCGACAACCACATCTACTGGACCAACGACCTCGGCATCGATCCCCGGCGGGTGAGCTGGCGCCGGGTGGTCGACATGAACGACCGCGCGCTCAGGAACATCGTCGTCTCGCTCGGCGGGGTGGCCAACGGCTTCCCGCGCGAGGACGGGTTCGATATCACGGTGGCCTCGGAGGTGATGGCGATCTTCTGCCTCTCGACCGACCTCAAGGACCTCGAGCGCCGGCTCGCCAACATCATCGTCGGCCAGACCCGGGACCGGCGCAACGTGCGGGCGAGCGAGCTCAAGGCCGAGGGGCCGATGACCGTACTCCTCAAGGACGCGCTGGCGCCCAACCTAGTGCAGACGCTGGAGAACAACCCCGCCTTCATCCACGGCGGGCCGTTCGCCAACATCGCCCACGGCTGCAACTCCGTCATCGCCACGCAAAGCGCGCTCAAGCTCGCCGACTACGTCGTCACCGAGGCGGGCTTCGGCGCCGACCTGGGCGCCGAGAAGTTCCTCGACATCAAGTGCCGCAAGTCCGGCATGCGGCCCAGCGCGGCGGTGATCGTCGCCACCATCCGCGCGCTCAAGTACCACGGCGGCGTCGACGTCAAGGAAGTGAACAAGGAGAACCTGGCGGCGCTCGAGAAGGGCCTCGTCAACCTCGAGCGCCACGTCGAGAACGTGCAGAACGTCTACGGCATTCCCTGCGTGGTGTCGATCAACCGCTTCACGGCGGACACCGCGGCTGAGATTGAAATTTTAAAAATGAGAATGAAAAAGCTGGGAGTGCCGGTGGTCCTCGCCACCCACTGGGGCGAGGGCGCCAAGGGCGCGGCGGAGCTCGCGCGCGTGGTGGTGGGCCTGTGCGAAACGAGGAGCAGCGCCAAGCTCGTCTATGCCGACCACGACTCGCTCTGGGAGAAGATCGGCGCGGTGGCGAAGCTCGTCTACCGCGCCGCGGAGGTCACCGCCGACACGAAAGTGCGCGCCCAGATCAAGAAGCTGCAGGAAGACGGCTACGGGCACTATCCGGTGTGCGTGGCGAAGACGCAATACTCGTTCTCGACCGACGCGCAGAAGCGCGGCGCGCCCGAGCACCACGTGATCAACATCCGGGAAGTGCGCCTCGCCGCAGGCGCGGAGTTCGTGGTGATGATCTGCGGCGACATCATGACCATGC
>JACQOE010000099.1 GCA_016202695.1 Pseudomonadota bacterium
ACCCCATGGGGCCGGGGGATTTTTCGCCGTGGGTTCGTCGAAGGGCTTGACCGTAGTCCCCGCTACGCTCTTCGCCCGTCTCCTGCCCCCGGCGAAAAATCTCCTCGGCGCAGCGATTCAATCCGATAGGAAAAGGCTCTAATCGGCGGCGCCCGCGCCTGCCGCCGCGGCGGGGAGGTAGACCGAGAACCGGCTGCCCTTGCCGGGCTCGCTCTCGATCTCGATCGCGCCCCGGTGCCGGCTGGCGATGTGCTTGACGATGGCGAGGCCGAGCCCGGTGCCGCCGAGCGCCCGCGAGCGGGCGGTATCCACCCGGTAGAACCGTTCGGTCAGGCGCGGCAGGTGCTCCCTGGCGATGCCCTCGCCCTGGTCCTCGACGCTGACGACGACGTGCGGCTTGCCGCGTCGCTCGCCCGGCCGACCGACGACGCGCACCGGCGTCCCCGGGCGGCCGTACTTGAGGGCGTTGTCGATCAGGTTCTGGAAGAGCTGGGTCAGCTCGTCGGCGTCGCCGGCGACGTCGGCGAGGCCGGCGGCAAGGTCGATGTCGATCCGCATCCCCCGCGCCTCGGCCTTGAGCGCGAGGGCGTCGGCGACCCGGCCGAGGAGGCCGGCGAGCGCGACCCGCCCGGTGGGCGGGGCGTGCTCGTGAAGCTCGATCCGCGACAGCGACATCAGGTCCTCGACTAGGCGTGCCATGCGGGTCGCCTGCTCGTGCATGATGGCGAGGAAGCGCTCGCGCGCCTCGCCGTCGTCGCGCGCCGGGCCCTGAAGCGTCTCGATGTAGCCGATCAGCGAGGCCAGGGGCGTGCGCAGCTCGTGGCTGGCGTTGGCGACGAAGTCGGCGCGCATCCGCTCGGTCCGCATCTCGCCGGTGCGGTCGCGGAGATGGACGAGCACGCGCGCGTTGGCGGCGAGGCCGGCGGCGAGCGGGCGCAGGCTGGCGAGAAGCCGGCGCTCGACCGGAACGTGGAGGGTGAACTCGACGTCGCGGGGCGAGGCTTCGGCGAGGGTGGCGTCGATCGCCGCCAGCACTTCGGGGTCGCGCAGGCTCGCGCCCAGGTCGCGGCCGGCGAGCCGCTCGCCGAGAAGCTGCCGAGCGGCGGCGTTGACGTTGACCACGCGCCGGCTCGAGTCGAGAAGCAGCAGGGGGTCGCCCAGACGGTCGATCACCGCCTCGATCTCCTGGCGCGCGAGGCCGAGGTCCGCCGCCAGGCGGCGATGGGCGGCGACGAGCGGCTCGATGGCGGCGAAGAGCTCGTCCATCCCCGGCGTCCGCGGCGCCGGGACCGGCGGGCGCTGGGGCGCCTCGGCGCCGCGCAGGAGCGCAAGGGCGGCGGCGAGATCGCCGAGCCACAGCCGGGCGATGAGGAGGCTCGCGGCCGCGACCGCGAGGGCGCCGGCGAGCGCCGCCGTGGCGGCAAGCGCGCCCGCCAGCGCCAGCCCCGCAAGAAGCGCGACCGGCGCACCGGCCAGGATCGCGGCCAGGCCGAGGACACGGGCGAGCGGGGTGCGGAGCCTCTTCATGGCGCCCCAGCGGAGGCGGGCGGAGGATCGGCTCCCCCGGCCCGAGCCCCGTATTTCACCACAACCGCCGGCTCCCATCCACCGCCGCGCCGCGCCGGCGGCACCCGCTGGCCGGCAGGCGGCCGCCGGCTCAGGTGCTGGTGATCGCCTCGTAGGCGGCGAAGGTGCCGAGGTTGACGAGGTCGGAGACGGTGGCGTTCATGCGCAGGATCTGCACCGGCATGGAAAGGCCGATGAGCAGCGGGCCGACGACGGTGCCGCCGCCGAGGGTTCCCATCAGCTTGGTCGAGATGTGGGCGGAGTGGAGCCCGGGCATGATCAGCACGTTCGCCGGGCCGGAGAGCCGGCAGAACGGATAGAGCGCCAGCAGCTCGGGCTCGAGCGCGACATCGGCCGCCATCTCGCCGTCGTACTCGAAGTCGACCTTCCGCCTGTCGAGTTCCTGCACCGCCTCGCGCATCGTCTGCGTCGAGCGGCGCACGGGGTTGCCGAAGGTCGAGTAGGAGACCACGGCGACCCGCGGCTCGTGCCCCATCTGGCGCGCCGCCGCCGCCGTCTGGATGGCGATGTCGGCGGTCTGCTCCGGCGTGGGCAGCGCGGTCACCGCGGTGTCGGCGACGAACACGGTGCGGCCGCGGGCGAACAGGATGGTGAGCCCGAAGACGATGCGCCCGGGCTTGGGGTCGATCACCCGGGTCACCTCCTCGTAGGCGACCGAATAGTTGCGGGTGAGCCCGGTGACCATGGCGTCGGCGTCGCCGCAGGCGACCATGCAGGCGCCGAAGGTGTTGCGGTCGAGATGCACCATGCGCTGGCAGTCGCGAAAGAGGTAGCCCTGGCGCTGGAGCCGCGCGTAAAGGAAATCCATGTACTGCCGGTTGGCGGTCGACAGTCGGGCGTTGTGGATCTCGATCCCTTCGATGCCGCTCGTCAGGCCGATGGCGGCCATCGTCTGGCGGATGCGGTCCTCGCGGCCGATCAGGATCGGGGTCCCGAACTGCGAGTTGCGGAAGGCGAGGGCGGCGCGGATGACCTTCTCCTCCTCGCCCTCGGCGAACACCACCCGCTTGGGGTTCGCCCGCACCACCGAGTGCACGGCATGGAAGTGCCAGGCGGTGGGATCGAGTCGGGCCCTGAGCCGGACCTTGTAGCCCTCGATGTCGGCCATCGGCCGGCGCGCCACCCCGGTGTCGATCGCCGACTTTGCCACCGCCGGCGGGATCGAGATGATGAGGCGGGGATCGAAGGGTACCGGGATGATGTAGTCGGGCCCGTAGCGCAGCCGGCGCCCGGCGTAGGCGGCGTCGACCTCGTCGGGCACGTCCTCGCGGGCGAGCTGGGCGAGGGCGTGTGCCGCCGCGATCTTCATCTCGTCGTTGATGGTCGAGGCGCGCACGTCGAGGGCGCCGCGGAAGATGTAGGGGAAACCGAGGACGTTGTTGATCTGGTTGGGATAGTCCGAGCGCCCGGTGGCGACGATCGCGTCGGCGCGGGCCTCCCGCGCCTCCTCGGGGGTGATCTCGGGGTCGGGGTTGGCCATGGCGAAGATGACCGGCTTGGCCGCCATAGACTTCACCATCTCCTGGCTCACCACCCCCTTGGCCGAGAGGCCGAGGAAGAGGTCGGCGCCGGCGATCGCGTCGGCCAGAGTCCGCGCCTTGGTCTTGACCGCGTGGGCCGACTTCCACTGGTTCATGCCCTTCTCGCGGCCCTGGTAGATCACCCCCTGGGTGTCGCACATGGTGACGTTCTCGTGCGGCATGCCGAGGCGCTTGATCAGCTCGACGCAGGCGATCGCCGAGGCCCCCGCGCCGTTGACCACCAGCCGGCTGTTGGCCAGCGTCCGGCCGGTGAGATCGAGGGCGTTGATCAGCCCCGCGGTGGCGATGATGGCGGTGCCGTGCTGGTCGTCGTGGAAGACCGGGATGTCCATCAGCTCGCGCAGCCGCTGCTCGATGACGAAGCACTCCGGCGCCTTGATGTCCTCGAGGTTGATGCCGCCGAAGGTGGGGCCCAGATAGCGGACCGCGTTGATGAACTCCTCGATGTCCGGGGTGTCGACCTCGATGTCGATGCCGTCGATGTCGGCGAAGCGCTTGAACAGCACCGCCTTGCCTTCCATTACCGGCTTCGAGGCCAGCGCCCCGAGGTTGCCGAGCCCGAGCACGGCGGTGCCGTTCGAAATCACCGCCACCAGGTTGCCCTTGGCGGTGTAGTCGTAGGCGAGCGCCGGGTCCTTGTGGATGCGCAGGCACGGCTCCGCCACCCCCGGCGAATAGGCGAGCGAGAGGTCGCGCTGGGTGGTCAGCGGCTTGGTGATCCGGATCTCGACCTTGCCCGGGCGCCCCGAGGCGTGCATCTGGATCGCTTCCTCGCCGGTCACGTGGGCGGTGTTGGTGGGCTGCATGGGACTACGAAGCCTCTCCGAAGTTGATCTTGCGGCCGCTCCCCCGCGGCTCCGGTCGTGCGCCGGCTCCGGCCGGCGGCCCCCGGGCCGCCGCGCCGCCCTCTTGCGCCAAGGCCGGTGGGGCGCGCGGTTGCGGCCCGATCTCGTCAGGTTATCCCCCCGTTCCCCCGGAGGGAACGAGTCTTGTCGCTCGCGGCTGGGTCGCCGCGCCGGGCTCCGGCGGCCGCGGTCTCCCTGGCCCTCGGCCGCCGCGCGCACGACCCCGCGCCATCCCCGTCCCGAACGGGTATGATATCGTCGCCGCGGCGGAAATGCATCCGCCCCGACTGGCCGGCCCGCGGCCTGCCCTCGCGATCACGGGAAGACCTTGCCGAGAGCCCGTTCGAGCCCGTACCGCCCGACCGCCGAGCGCCCCGATGCGGCGGGCGCGACGCCGATGATGGCCCAGTATCTCAAGATCAAGCGGGCCCATCCCGGCCACCTTCTGTTCTATCGGATGGGCGATTTCTACGAGCTCTTCTTCGACGACGCCGAACGCGCCGCCGCCGCCCTCGACATCGCCCTCACCAAGCGCGGCCGCCACGACGGCGAGGACGTGCCGATGTGCGGCGTTCCCGTCCACAGCCACGAGAGCTACCTCGCCAGGCTCATTCGCAAGGGCTTCAAGGTGGCGATCTGCGAGCAGCTCGAGGACCCGGCCGAGGCCCGCCGGCGGGGCAACAAGACGCTGGTCAGGCGCGACGTGGTCCGCCTCATCACCCCCGGCACCCTCACCGAGGAGACGCTGCTCGACGCCCGCGCCCACAACTTCCTCGCCGCCCTTGCCGAGGCCCAGCGGCGCCTCGCGCTGGCCTGGATCGACGTCTCGACCGGCGACGTCTTCGTCCAGCCGGTGGAGCGGGACGGCTTGGCCGCGCTGATCGCCCGCCTCGAGCCGGGCGAGATCCTGCTTCCCGACCGGCTGATCGCGGTGCCCGAGGTGGCGCGGGCGCTCGTCGACCGGGGCGAGGCGCTGACTACGCTGCCGGCGGCGCGGTTCGACAGCGCCAACGCCGAGCGCAGGCTCGCCGCGGCCTACGGGGTCCGCACCCTCGACGCCTTCGGCGCCTTCGGCCGGGCCGAGATCGCGGCCGCCGGGGCGCTGCTCGACTACGTCGAGCTGACCCAGGTCGGACGGCTGCCGCGGCTCCAGCCGCTCCGTCGCCTCGCCGCCGGGGCGGCGATGGAGATCGACGCCGCGACGCGGCGCAACCTCGAGCTCCTGCAAACGCCGGCGGGCGAGCGGCAGGGAAGCCTGCTCGGCGTCCTCGACCGCACCGTGACCGGCGCCGGGGCGCGGCTCCTCGCCTCCTGGCTCGCCGCCCCCCTGACCGAGGTCGCGGCGATCGCCTCGCGTCTCGATGCGGTGGCGGCCTTGGTCGCCGACCCGGGTTTGCGCGCCGATCTGCGCGACGGGCTCAAGCGCGCCCCCGACATGGCCCGGGCGCTGTCGCGGCTCAGCCTCGGCCGGGGCGGCCCGCGCGACCTCGCCGCGGTTCGCGACGGGCTCGCCGCCGCCGCCGCGCTCAGGCTTCGCCTCGGCGCCGCCGGCGCCGCCCCCACCCCCGCGCTCGTCGCCGCCGCCACCGACGACCTCGGCGGCGAGCCGGACCTTGGCGACCGGCTCGCGCGCGCCCTCGGCCCCGAGCTTCCCCTCCAGGCCCGCGACGGCGGCTTCATCGCCTCCGGCTTCGATCCCGCCCTCGACGAGGTCCGGACCCTGCGCGACGAGAGCCGGCGTCTGATCGCCAACCTCCAGAGCCGCTACGCCGCCGAGACCGGCGTCGCCTCGCTCAAGGTGCGCCACAACAACGTCCTCGGCTACTACGTCGAGGTCACCCCCACCCACGGCGCCAAGCTCATGGAGGGCGAGGCGGCCAGGCGCTTCATCCACCGCCAGACCCTCGCCGGCGCGGTGCGGTTCACCACCGTCGAGCTCGCCGACCTCGAGGGCCGGATCGCCCGCGCCGCCGAGCAGGCGCTGGCGATGGAGATGGCCCATTTCGAGGCGCTCACGGCCGAGGCCCTGGCCCGCGCCGAGCCGATCTCGCGCGCCGCCCGCGCGCTGGCCCTGATCGACGTCGTCCGGGGCTTGGCCGAGGTGGCGGCGCTCCGCCGCTACTGCCGTCCCGAGGTTGAGGAGGGCCTCGCCTTCGAGGTGCGCGGCGGGCGCCACCCGGTGGTCGAGGCGGCGATCGAGGACGGCCTCGCCGGCGCCCCTGCCGAGGGCGCCGCCGAGGCGGGGGCGCCGACCACCGGCTTCATCGCCAACGACTGCGACCTCGCCCCCGGCCAGCGGCTGTGGCTGGTGACCGGCCCCAACATGGCGGGAAAGAGCACCTTCCTGCGCCAGAACGCGCTGATCGCGGTGATGGCGCAGATGGGCTCGTTCGTGCCCGCCGGCGCCGCCCGGATCGGGATCGTCGATCGCTTGTTCTCGCGGGTGGGGGCGGCCGACGACCTCGCCCGCGGGCGCTCGACCTTCATGGTCGAGATGGTCGAGACGGCCGCCATCCTCAACCAGGCGAGCGAGCGCTCGCTGGTGATCCTCGACGAGATCGGCCGCGGCACCGCCACCTTCGACGGTCTCTCCATCGCCTGGGCGGTGGTCGAGCACCTGCACGAGGTCAACCGCTGCCGGACGCTGTTCGCCACCCATTACCACGAGCTCACCGCGCTTGCCGCCAAGCTGCCGCGGCTCTCCTGCCACACCATGCGGGTGAAGGAGTGGAAGGGCGAGGTGGTGTTCCTGCACGAGGTCGCCGCCGGCGCCGCCGACCGCTCCTACGGCATCCACGTCGCCCGTCTCGCCGGGCTGCCGCCGGTGGTGCTGACCCGGGCCGAGGAGGTGCTGAAGACGCTCGAGGAGGGCGAGCAGTCGGGCGCGCTCACCCGGCTCGCCGACGACCTGCCGCTGTTCGCGGTTGCCCGCGGGGCCCCCTCGGCGCCGGCCGAGCCCGCCCCCGCCTCCGCCCTCGAGGCGGCCCTCTCCGCGCTCAATCCCGACCAGCTCACCCCGCGCGAGGCGCTCGACCTTCTCTACCGGCTGAAGGCGGAGTCGACCGGATGAGCGACTCGGCACGCGGATCGCGCGCCGTCCCGCGCCCCGCCGTCCGTCGGCGGGCGCGGGCGATGCTGCGCGGGCGGCCCCTCTCCGTGCGCGAGCGGCTCGCCGCCCGGCTGGCCGGCATCGCCGACGAGGGCGGCCCCCCGGGCGAGGTGCGCCGGCGGGTGCTGGCCGAGACGCGCGCCGCGCTCGAGGCGGGCCGGGCGGCGGTGCGCCGGCGCTTCCGCGGCGGCCTCAACGGCTGGGACGCGGCCAAGCTGACCAGCGGGCTGATGGACGGCCTGATCGCGGTCCTCTTCGAGTTCGCGGCGACGCGCGTCTTCCCGGGCGGGGTCGCCTCCAGCGCCGAGCGCCTCTCTGTCGCCGCCACCGGCGGCTACGGCCGGGGCGAGCTGGCGCCCTTCTCCGACATCGACCTCCTCTTCCTCATCCCCTACAAGCCGACCGCGCGCATCGAGCAGGTCGTCGAGTACCTGCTCTACATGCTCTGGGACCTTGGCCTGAGCGTCGGCCAGGCGATCCGCTCGGTCGAGGAGTGCGTTCGTCAGGCGCAGGGCGACGTCACCGTGCGCACCGCGATTCTCGACGCCCGGTGCATCTGCGGCGACGAGGCGCTGTTCGCCGAGTTCGGCGCCGCCGTCGAGCAGCAGGTGATCAAGGGGACCGCGCTCGAGTTCTTCGACGCCAAGCTCGCCGAGCGCGACGCCCGCCATCAGCGCATGGGCGATTCGCGCTACGTGCTCGAGCCCAACGTCAAGGAGGGCAAGGGCGGGCTTCGCGACCTGCACACCCTCTACTGGCTGTGGGCCTACGTCGACGGCGTGCGCGAGCTGGACAAGCTGGCGGAGCGCGGCCTGCTCACCGCCGCCGAGGCGCGCAGTATGCTCAAGGCGCTGCGCTTCCTGTGGTCGGTGCGGTTCCACCTCCACTACCGCGCCGGCCGCGCCGAGGAGGTGCTGACCTTCGACGCCCAGCCCGAGGTGGCCCTGGCCATGGGCTACACCCGCCGCGCCGGGGCGCGGAGCGTCGAGCGCTTCATGAAGCACTACTTCCTGATCGCCAAGGACGTCGGCACGCTCACGCGCGTGCTCTGCGCGGCCTATGGCGAGCGGCTCCGCCGCCGGCCGTTCTGGCAGATGCCGCGGCTCAAGGGCCGCTGGCGGCTGCCCGAGGGGCTCGCGGTCGAGGGCGACTGGCTCAGCGTCGCCCACCCGACGGTCTTCGCCCGCGACCCGGTGGCCCTGATCCGCATTTTCCGCGAGGCCCAGGAGCGCGGGCTCGACATCCACCCCAACGCCTTCCGGCTGATCGCCGCCAGCCTCAAGCTGATCGACGCGCGGCTGCGCGCCGACGCCGAGGCGAACCGCCTGTTCCTCGACCTTCTCACCAGCCCGCGCGAGCCCGACATCTCGCTCCGGCGGATGAACGAGGCCGGCGTGCTCGGGCGCTTCGTCCCCGAGTTCGGCCGGGTCGTCGCCCAGATGCAGTACGACATGTACCACCACTACACGGTCGACGAGCACACCATCCTCGCCGTCGGGGTCCTTCGCCGGCTCGAGGAGGGGGGCATGCGCGACATCGCCCCGGTGGCGAGCGAGCAGGTGCGCCGGATCGAGTCCCGTCGCGCGCTCTACGTCGCCGTCCTGCTCCACGACATCGCCAAGGGCCGCCCGGGCGATCACTCCGAACAAGGCGCGCGGATCGCCGAGCGGCTGGGCCCGCGCTTCGGCCTCGCCGCCGCCGAGACCGAGACCGTCGCTTGGCTGGTTCGCCGTCACCTGCTCCTGAGCCGGATCGCCTTCAAGCGCGACGTCGACGACCCGCAGACGCTCCGCGACCTGGTCGGCGAGGTGCAGTCGCTCGAGCGGCTGCGGCTCCTCCTCCTCCTCACCGTCGCCGACGTGCGCGCGGTGGGGGCGGGGGTGTGGAACAACTGGAAGGCGACGCTCCTGCGCGAGGTCTATTTCCGGGCCGAGGAGGCGCTCACCGGCGGCCTCATGGTCACCGCCAAGGACGCCCGCGTCGCGGCGACCATCGCCGCCCTCAGGCGCGAGCTGCCCGACTGGAGGGAGGACGAGTTCGAGGCCTTCGTCCGCCTCGCCTCGCCCTCCTTCTGGCTCGCCTTCGACGCCCCCACCCTCGCCCGCCACGCCCGCATGGTGCGCCGCGAGGACCGCTCCGGCCACGTCCTCAAGCTGGACACCCGCGTCGATCCGGCCCGCGGCGTGACCGAGGTCACGGTCTACGCCCCGGATCGGCCGCGGCTCTTCTCGCGGATCGCGGGGGCGATGGCGGTCTCGGGGGCGAACATCCTCGACGCCCGCATCTTCACCCTCGCCAACGGCCTCGCCGTCGACACCTTCTGGATCCAGGACGCCTCGGGCGGACCCTTCGACCGGCCCGACCGGATCGCGCGGCTCTCCAGCCACATCGGCCGCGCGGTCGAGGGCCGGCTCGAGGTCCGGGCCGAGCTGGCGCGCCGGCGCTCGCTTCCCAGCCGCACGCGGGTGTTCACGGTGGCGCCGCTGGCGGTGATCGACAACGCCGCCAGCGCCGAGCACACGGTGATCGAGGTCAACGCCCGCGACCGCCTCGGGCTCCTCCACGACGTGACCGACACGCTCGCCCGCCTCGGCCTGCAGATCTCCTCGGCCCACGTCACCACCTTCGGCGAGCGGGCGGTCGACGTCTTCTACGTCAAGGACGCCTACGGGCTGAAGGTCGAGAGCGAGTCCCGCCTCCAGGCGGTGCGCGAGGCGCTCCTCGCCGCCCTCGAGCCGAAGCCGGCGCCGGGCAGGGCGAGGGCGGGCAAGACGCCCCCCGCCGAGCCGCCGGCGCGCCGGCGTCCGCGGGCCGGCGGCCAGCGGCGCGCGGCGGCCCGCTAGTGGTGAGATTCTAACGGATGGAACCTGACGTCTATACTTTCACTCGTCACCCCGGCCGAGCAAAGCGAGAGCCGGGGTCTATCGCGCCACCGGAGAGATGGACCCCGGGTCGCGCGGCTTCGCCGCT
>JACQOE010000100.1 GCA_016202695.1 Pseudomonadota bacterium
GGAGGGCGGGGCGGAGGCGGAGGCGGAGGCGGAGGCGGAGGCGGAGGCGGGAGGGCGGCGCCGATGAGCGGGTTCGCCGCCGCCGCCGCGCACGGGACGGAGGGGCCCGAGGCCCTGCTCGAGCGCTGCCTGGACGCGCTCGACCCGCCGGCGAGAGCCAACCTCGGCTTCGTCTACGTCAGCGACCATCTCGCCGCCGCCTTGCCGGCGATCATCGCCGCGCTGGTGCGTGAGACCGGCATCCGGGACTGGGTCGGGACCATCGGCCTCGGGGTATGCACCAGCGGCCGCGAGCACTACGACGTGCCGGCGATCAGCCTGCTCGTGGGCGCGCTGCCCGAGCGGTCGTACCTGATGCTGCCGACCCTCAGTCGGCCGCTGACCGGATTCGAGGAGCGCGCGCGCCGCTGGCTCGCCGCCAACCAGCCGCCCTTCGGCGTCGTCCACGGCGATCCGGCCAACGGCGCCATCCCCGCCATCCTCGACTCGCTGGCCGAGGCGAGCGGCGCCTTCCTGGTCGGCGGGCTCACCGCCTCGCGGGTGGGCTCGCGCCAGGTTGCCGGGGGGATGACCGAGGGCGGCGTCTCGGGAGTGCTGATCGGCCCCGAGGTGGCGGTGGCGACGGGCCTGAGCCAGGGCTGCTTGCCGCTCGGCCGCGCCCACACCATCACCGAGGGCGTCGACAACGTGGTCATGGCGCTCGACGACCGGCCGGCGCTCGACGTGCTGATCGAGGACGCGGGCGAGGGCTCGGAGCGCGATCCGGTGCGCGCGGCGCGCTTCCTCCACCCGGCCTTCCCGGTGCCCGGCTCGGATACCCGCGACTACCTGGTCCGCAACCTCACCGGCGTCGACCGTGCCCGGGGCTGGATCGAGGTCGGCGAGGAGGTCGAGCCGGGCATGCGGATGATGTTCTGCAAGCGCGATCCCGAGAGCGCGCGCGCCGACCTCGAGGCGATGCTGGAGGGGCTCAGGGGCCGCATCAAGGGGCCGCCCAAGGCCGGGATTTACGTCAGCTGCGTCGGCCGCGGCCCGTTCATGTTCGGGCCCGAGGAGGGCGAGCTTGCCGCCATCCGCCGCGTCCTCGGGGGCTTCCCCCTCGCCGGCTTCTACGCCAACGGCGAGATCTCCCACAACCGGCTCTACGGCTACACCGGCGTCTTGACCTTGTTCCTGTGAGCGCGCGGCCGTAAGAGCCTTTTCGGGAACCGCCCATGATCCGCCTGTTCGTCGGCATCCCGCTCCCGCAGCCGATTCGCGACCGGCTCGCCGGGCTGTGCGCGGGCGTGCCCGGGGCGCGCTGGGTGGCGCCCGACAACCTGCACCTCACGCTCCGCTTCATCGGCGAGGTCGACCCGCCGACCGCCGACGAGCTCGACGGCGCGCTGGCCGGGATCGCCGCCCCCGGCTTCGAGATCAGCCTGGTCGGGGTGGACTGCTTCCAGTCCAACCGCCAGCCGCCGCGGGTGCTGTGGGCGGGGGTGGAGCGCGAGCCCCGGCTGCAGCACCTCTACGACAAGATCGAATCGGCGCTGGTCCGCGCCGGCCTGCCGCCCGAGGGGCGGAAGTTCAGGCCGCACGTGACGCTGGCCCGGCTGCGCGATGCGCCCGGGCCGCGGATCGGCGCCTGGATGCACGAGCACGGGCTCTTTCGCGCCGGCCCGGTGCCGGTGGAGGCGTTCGTGCTCTACTCCAGCCACCCCGGTGCCGACGGCTCGGTCTACGTCGAGGAGGCGGTCTATCCGCTGCGCGCGGCGCCGTCGCAATAGGGGCGGCGCGGGCCGCCCGTGCCTCCCCGGATGGCCGGCGCGTCGGCTATACTCGCCGCCATGGCAGGGCGGTTCGCGGGCGGAATCGTGGTCCTCACCGGCTCCGGCATCTCCAAGGAGTCGGGGCTGGCCACCTTCCGCGACCCCGACGGCATCTGGGCCAGGGTGCGGATCGAGGACGTGGCCACCCCCGAGGCATTCGCCCGCGATCCCGCCCGCGTGCACGAGTTCTACAACCTCCGCCGCCGGCAGCTCCTCGCGCCCGAGGTGGTGCCCAACCCCGCCCACCTCGCCCTCGCCAGACTCGAGGCCGCGTGGGGCGAGGAGGTGCTGGTCGTCACCCAGAACATCGACGACCTGCACGAGCGGGCGGGAAGCCGCAACCTGGTGCACATGCACGGCGAGCTTCTCAAGGCCCGCTGCGTGGGGTGCGGCGTAGTCGTGGCGTGGCGCGACGACCTCGCGGTCGAGACCCCCTGCCCGCGCTGTGCGCGGACGGGCGGCCTGCGCCCGCACGTGGTCTGGTTCGGCGAGATGCCGTTCGAGATGGAGCGGATCGGCGAGGCGCTCGGGGCGTGCGGCCTCTTCGTCTCGATCGGCACCTCGGGCAGCGTCTATCCCGCCGCCGGCTTCGTCGCCGAGGTGCGGGCGGGCGGGCGCGCGCACACGGTCGAGCTCAACCTCGAGCCCTCCGAGGGTCGTTCCCTCTTCGCCGAGGCGATCCACGGCCCGGCGAGCCGGATCGTGCCCGGGTTCGTGGACCGGCTCCTCTCCGCCTGAGCCCGGCGCCGCCCTCACGGGACTTTGACTTGCAGTTGATCGCCGCCTCGGCGAGGTAAGGGGCTGTCCCGATACCATGAAACCGACGGAGGAGTGCCGAGCGATGGCCCCGACACAGTCCGCGCGATCTATCGCAGCCTCGCTTGCCTCCCTGTTCGTTGCCGGCGCGGTCCTCGCCGGCGGGCCGGGCGCGGCCGCCGAGCCGACCGTGATCACGCTCACCCAGGTGGGCTGCCAGTTCCTCGAGTCCGAGAACGGCGTCGATCGGGGCTTCGCGCCGAAGAGCGCCGAGGACTGCAACGCGATCAACGCCAAGACCGCCGCGGCGCGCCTCGCGGAGGCGAAGACGCTGACGCTGAAGCCCGGCCAGTACGTCTTCCGGGTGACCAACCGGAACGTCCCCTACGAGCTCGGCTTCTGGCTCCGCGAGCGGGACTACGACTGGCGGAACCCGGTGCACAAGCTGACCAAGGTCAGCGTCTCCGGCGGCGGGCTCGCCACCGGCACGACCCAGGACTACGCGATCGAGCTGAAGCCCGGCGACTACGTCTACTCCTGCCCCCTCAACCCCACTCCCGACTACCGCCTGCACGTCGCCGGCTGAGCGCCCGCGCGCGGCCCGTCGGGGGTCTCAGGTCTCGGCCTCGATCCTCTCCATCTCCTCGTCGGAGAGGCCGAAGTGGTGGCCGATCTCGTGGATGAGGACGTGGCGGACGATGCGGCGCAGGTCCTCGCCGGTTTCGCACCAGTAATCGAGCAGCGGGCGGCGGTAGAGGAAGATCATGTCCACGTCCTGCGGCGGATCGCTCACGCTCTTGCGGTCGAGCGATACGCCGCGGTAAAGGCCGAGGAGGTCGAAGGGACTCTCCAGCTCCATCTCCTTCTCGGTCTCCTCGTCGGGGAACTCCTCGACCCGGATCGCCACCCCCTTGACGTGCCGGCGCAGCGCCTCGGGGATGGCGGCGAGCGCGGCCTCGGCCATCTCCTCGAGGTCGGCGTCGGTGGGCGGGGTGAGGGGAAGGGGACGCCGGGCCATGGGCCCGACCCTAGCCCGCCTTGATCTTGCCGCCAAGCGCTCCCATCCTTCGCTCGGCAGGAGAGGCGCGGACGAGGAGGACGGGCATGGTCGAACGACTGAGCGGGCCGGCGCGCCAGGCGGCGCTGCGCGAGCTCCACGGCTGGGCCGAGGTCGAGGACCGCGACGCGATCCGCAAGACCTTCCACTTCACCGACTTCGTCGAGGCCTTCGGCTTCATGGCCCGGGCGGCACTGATCGCCGAGCGGATGAACCACCATCCGGAGTGGTTCAACGTCTACAACCGGGTCGAGGTGATCCTCTCCACCCACGAGGCCGACGGGCTCACCCAGCGCGACGTGAGGCTCGCCCAGGCCCTCGACGAGATCGGCCCGCCGCGCGACAAGGGCTGAGGCGCGCCGCCGGCGCTTGGCTCGAGTCCGGCCCCGCCGGCCAGGCCGGCGCCCGCTCGCGGTGGGTGATGTAGAGGGTGCTGGCGACGATGATCCCGGCGCCGACGAGGGTGAAGCCGTCGGGGACCTCGCCGAAGAGGGCGAAGCCGTAGCTCATGGCGAAGAGCAGGCGGAAGTAGTCGAAGGGCGCGACCACGCTCGCCTGGGCGACCCGGATCGCGCGCACCGTGAAGTACTGCGCCCCGCAGCCGGCAAGCCCGAGCCCAAGCGCCAGCATCAGCCCCCAGTCGCCGAGCGGCCGCCAGACGGCGAGGGCGAGCGGCAGGCCGATGAGCGCCGGAACCAGGGTCGCCGAGAGGATGATGGTGGCGGCGCCCTCGGTCGGGGCGAGCTTCTTCGCCACCGTCACCTGCAGGGCGAAGAAGAGCGCCGCGGTGAGGGCCGAGAGGGAGGCGAGATCGACGGCGCCGCCGAGGCCGGGGCGCAGCATCGCCATCACGCCGGCGAAGCCGGCCGCCATCGCCAGCCAGCGGCGCCAGCCGACCGCCTCGCCGAAGATCGGCACCGCGAGGAGGGTGATGAACAGCGGCTTGGTGAAGGTGAGCGATACCGAGGTCGCCAGCGGCAGCGCGGCGAAGGCGAAGAAGGCGAAGAAGGTGCCACCCAGGTTGACCACCCCGTTGGCGAGGTGCATGGCCCTGCGCTCGGTGGCGAGCGCCGGCCCGATCTCGCGGAGGATGAAGGGAAGCGCGACCAGGAGGCCGAAGGCGGCGCGGAAGAAGATGATCTGCAGGGGATGGAACTTGAGCTCGGCGAGGACCCGCACCGAGGTCGAGACGCTGGCGTAGCAGAAGGCGGCGCCGACCATCCAGGCGGCGCCGCGGAAGGCGGCCGGAACGCGCGCCCGCCCCGGTGCCGCGATCGCCCGCCCCGGCCCCTCGCGCCCGTCCATCCCGCCCTCGCCCGTTTCCTTGTCCGTCCGGCCCGGCCGGCATGATGCGGAGAACGACGGCGCTGTAAACCCGAATTTCTCGCCGCGGGGCCGCCGGCGTCATCGCGGCCCGGGCCGGAGTTCAGCCCCCGGGCGGGCGCGATTCGGTGCGGATCATGTACAGGTTGGCGGCGAAGATGATGGCGGCGCCGAGCCAGCTCAGGCCGTCCATCAGCTCGCCGAAGAGGGCGAAGCCGAGGATCGCGCCGAAGGGCAGCCGGGCGAGGTCGAAGGGGGCCACCACCGAGGCGTCGACCAGACGGAAGGCCTGCGCCCACAGGAAGTGGCTGGCCGAGCCGAGCGCCCCCATCATCAGGCCGAGGAGAAGCTCGCCCGCGCTCGGCGACTGCCAGACCACCAGCGCCGGCCCGAGGGTGAGGGCGGTCATGTAGAGGTTCATGTAGATGACCATGGTGGCCGGGCTCTCGGTGCGGGCGAGGACCTTGCTTACCAGCATGTTGGCGCCCATGCCCAGGGCGGCGGCGATGGGCAGCAGCATGGTCGGGGCGAACGCCTGGAAGCCGGGGCGCAGGATCACCAGGCTGCCCCCGATCCCGACCGCGATCGCCATCCAGCGCGCCCGCGCCACCCGCTCCCCCAGCACCAGCGCCGCGCCGATGGTGGCGAAGACCGGCACCGTGAAGTTGAGCGCGGTCGCCTGGTCGACGGGCAGATAGGCGAGGGCGAAGAACCACAGCCAGTTGGCGCTGGTGTGGATCACGCCGCGCACGGCGAAGAGGCCGTGGCGCCCGGTCTTCAGCACCGCCGGGCCGAGCCGCACGAACACCGGCAGCATCACCATCAGTCCGAAGACGTTGCGGAAGAACGACACCTCGAAGGGCGGCAGGGTGTGGGTGAG
This sequence comes from Pseudomonadota bacterium, assembly GCA_016202695.1. Lineage (GTDB taxonomy): Bacteria > Pseudomonadota > Alphaproteobacteria > JACQOE01 > JACQOE01 > JACQOE01. The sequence goes on from JACQOE010000100.1 coordinate 5,828, forward strand.
AAGCCGGATGATCGCGTTCATGGCGGCGAAGCCGAGCGCGGCGGTAAGCATCAGCGCGCTCGCCGCCACCGGCGCCGGCAGGCGCCTGAGCCGTCGCGCCAGGGCGGTGGGGGCGCCGCTCATCGCCCGCCCCCCTCAGCAGATCGCCGCCGCCGGCGGGCGGGGCCGGCGCAGCACCGCCTCGCGCCGCGCGATGTAGAGGCTCGCCCCCAGGATCACCGCCGCCCCCAGCCAGCTCAGGCCGTCCATCAGCTCGCCAAAGGCGAGCAGCCCGACGATCGCCCCGAAGGGGAGGCGGAGGAAGTCGAACATGGCGACGAACGAGGCCTCCATCAGGGCGAAGGCGCGCACCACCAGGTTGTGGCTGATGCCGACCATGATGCCGATGAGGAGCGTCCAGAAGAGAAGCTCGGGCGTCGGCGTCACCCATACCAGCAGCGCCGGCGGCAGCGTCATCGGGGTGGTGTAGAGCGCCAGGTAGAAGACCACCCGCTGGGGCGGCTCGGTGCGGGCGAGGGCCTTGATGATCAGCAGCACCGCCGCCATCCCGGCGGCGGCGAGCACGGGGAAGATCGACCCCGGCTCGTAGGCGCCGAACCCCGGGCGGAGGATGATCAGGCTTCCCAGCACCCCGGCCGCGACCGCGCTCCAGCGGCGCAGGCCCACGTGCTCGCCGAACACCAGCGCGGCGCCGATGGTGGTGAAGATCGGGACCGTGAAGTTGAGCGCGGTCGCCTTGTCGACGGGCAGCAGCGTCAGCCCGTAGACCATGCAGAAGGTGTGGAACGCGGTCACCGCCGAGCGGGCGAGGAAGAGGCCGTGGCGGGTCGTGCGCACCCCCGCCAGCCCCGAGCCGAGCAGCGTCGGCACCACCGCCACGAGGGTGAAGAGGGTGAAGAAGAAGGTGATCTCCATCGCCGGATAGGACCGCCCGAGATAGCGGCAGATGCCGTTGGAGAGCGAGGCGAAGAGGGCGAAGACCAGCATGCACCCGCCCGCCCGGAGGGGCGCGGGGATGGCCGCAAGGCGGGCCCTGAGGGTGAAGGCGGCAGGCATGGCCGGCACTCTATCGGACGGGCGCGTGGCGCCGCCAGCGCGATCGCGCCGCCCGCAGCGCGGACGTTAGCCCGGGGGGCCCGCCGCGGGGGCCGCCGGGCCGGCCTTGGCGGGGGGGCGGTCGGGCTCGGCGATCAGCATCGCGGCGGCGAAGATGACCGCCGCCCCGATCCAGCTCGGCCCGTCCATCAGCTCGCCGAAGGCGAGGAAGCCGACCAGCGCCCCGAAGGGCAGGCGGAAGAAGTCGAGCGGGGCGACGAGCGAGGCGTCGGCGATGGCGAAGGCCCGCGTCGCCAGAACGTGGCGCCCGCCGCTCGCCGCCCCCAGCGCCACCATCCAAAGGAGGAGCTCCGCCGGCGGCGTCCGCCAGACGTAGAGGGCGGGGACGGCGGTGAAGAGGGTGGTGTAGAGGGCGAGATAGAAGACCACCCGGTCCGAGGGCTCGGTTCGGGCGAGGGACTTGATCATCAGCATGGTCGCCGCCACCGCCGCGGCGGTGACCAGCGGCAGGAGCGCCGCCGCCTCGAACCCGCCGAAGCCGGGGCGGAGGATCAAGAGGCTCCCGGCCAGGCCCACCGCCACCGCCGCCAGCCGCCGCCAGCCGACGGATTCTCCAAGCACCAGCACCGCCCCCAGGGTGGTGAACACCGGGACCGTGAAGTTGAGCGCGGTCGCCTTGTCGATCGAGAGATGGGCGAGCGCCGCCGCCCAGGTGACGACCGCGACCGCCGACGAGGCGCCGCGCGCGAGATAGAGGCCGTGGCGGGTGGTCTTGAGGGCGGCGAGGCCGCGGCGGGCCGTCACCGGCAGCATGAAGACCAGCATCGAGAGGTTGTAGAGGAAGGCGACCACGAACGGGTGCACCTCCTGGCCCCACAGGCGGAAGATGCCGTTGACGGTCGCCGCGAGGACGGCCGAGCCGGCCATCAGCCCGACCACCCGCGCCGCAAGGGGAAGCGGTCGGGCGCCGGCGGCCAGCGTCATCGTCCCGCTCCCCCGGACCGCCGGCTCAATCCGCCCGGCCCTGGGCGGCGCGCGGCGCGCGCTGGACCCGCGCCTCGCGGTGGGCGATATAGAGGCAGGCGCCGAGGATGATGCCGGCCCCCAGCCAGCTCGGCCCGTCCATCAGCTCGCCGAAGGCGAGGAAGCCGAGGAGCGCGCCGAAGGGCAGGCGGAAGAAGTCGAACGGGGCCAGCACCGAGGCCTCGGCCAGGGCGTAGGCGCGGGTGGCGATGAACAGGGCGACGCTCCCGATCACGCTCATGAAGAGCGCCCAGAGGAGAAACTCGAGGCCCGGCGCCTGCCACACCAGGAGCGTGGGCACGAGGACGAAGGGCGTGGTGTAAAGGCCGCTGTAAAAGACCACCCGCACCGGCGGCTCGGTCGGGGCGAGGAAGCGCAACAAGAGCCAGTTCCCAGCCATCCCGGCGGCGGCGGCGAGCGGCAGCACTGACGCCGCCGCGAAGCTCTGGAGCCCCGGCCTGAGGATGATCAGGCTGCCGAGGATGCCGACCGTGACCGCGGCGAGGCGCCGCGGCCCCACCCGCTCGCCGAGGAAGAGCGCGGCGCCGAGGATGGAGAAGATCGGCACCGTGAAGTTGAGCGCGGTCGCCTTGTCCACCGGCATCAGGGCCAGCGCGTAGGACCAGGTGACGATCACGAACGCGGTCACCGCGCCGTTCAGCGCGTAGGCCCGATGCCGGGGGGTGCGGATGCCATCGAGGCCGCGCCCGATCAGGAACGGGAGCACGATCAGGAGCCCGAAGAGATGGCGGAAGAACGCCACCTCGAGGGGCGACATCGTCTGGCCCAGGTGGCGGATGATGGTGTTGGTCGAGGCCATCAGCAGGGCGGCGACGATCATGTAGAGCCCGGCGCGGGCCGGCGTTGGAACGCGCTGGGAGGCGGCGGCCAGGAAGCCCGGTCGGGTCATGACGCGACTCACGCGAGGGCACTCGGGCCGGTTCAGTGCGCCCGGCCCTGGGCGGCGCGGGGGGTGCGCTCGAGCTTCGCCTCGCGGTGGGCGATGTAGAGGCAGGCGACCAGGATGATGCCGGCCCCCAGCCAGCTCGGCCCGTCCATCAGCTCGCCGAAGGCGAGGAAGCCGAGGAGCGCGCCGAAGGGCAGGCGGAAGAAGTCGAAGGGAGCGAGCACCGAGGCCTCGGCCAGGGCGTAGGCGCGCGCGGCGATGATCTGCCCGACGCTGCCGATCGCGCTCATCGCGAACGCCCAGAACAGGAACTCGGGGCTCGGCCACTCCCATACCAGGAGCGTCGGCACCAGGGTGAACGGCGTGGTGTAGAACCCGGTGTAGAACACCACCCGCACCGCCGGCTCGGTGGTGGCCAGGAAGCGCAGCAGGAGCCAGTTCGCGGCCATCCCGGCGGCGGTGGCGAGCGGCAGCAGCGCCGCCGGCTCGAAGCTCTGGAATCCGGGCCGGAGGATGATCAGGCTGCCGAGGATGCCGACCGCGACCGCGGCGAGGCGCCGCGGCCCCACCCGCTCGCCGAGGAAGAGCGCGGCACCGAGGGTGCAGAAGATCGGCACCGTGAAGTTGAGCGCGGTCGCCTTGTCCACCGGCATCAGGGCCAGCGCGTAGACCCAGGTGATGGTGACGAACGCGGTCGCCGCGCCGCGCAGCGCATACGCCCGGTGCCGGGTGGTGCGGATGCCCTCGATGCCGGTGCGCAGCAGGAGCGGCAGCATGAAGAGGAGGCCGAAGAGGTTGCGGAAGAACCCCACCTCGAGGGGCGGCATGCCCTGCCCCAGGTGGCGCATGAAGGCGTTGACCGAAGCCATGCAGAAGGCGGCGACGATCATGTAGAGCCCGGCCCGGGCGGGCGGGGGGATGCGCTCGAGGGCGGCGGCGAGGGGGCCGAGGCGGGACATGGCGCGACTCTAACCCGGATTTCGAAGCCGGGTCACGAGCGGCCTCGGGCCGGGGCCGGCGCGCCTCCCTGTCGACGGCCCTTTGACACGGCCCTTTTGCCGCCATCCGCTCGGAGTCGTATAAATCGGGGCGAGGCAGCCGAGAGGAGGAGGCGAGGGTGAGCGATCGATCCGGCGCGGCGGGGCGGCCACTCTGGGAGCCCTCCCCGGAGCGCGTCCGCCAGGCCAACATGACCGTGTTCATCGACCGGGTGCGGAGCGAGTTCGGGATCCCACTCGCCGACTTCGCCGGCCTCTACGAGTGGTCGATCCGCGAGCCGCAGGCGTTCTGGCGCCTGCTGTGGGATTTCGGCGGCGTCATCGCCGAGACCCGCGGCGAGCGCGTGCTGGTCGACGGCGGAAAGATGCCGGGGGCGAGGTTCTTCCCCGACGCCCGCCTCAACTTCGCCGAAAACCTGCTCCGGCGCCGCGACCGCGCCACCGCCATCGTCTTCCGCGGCGAGGGCGGCCAGCGCCGCACCCTCACCTTCGCCGAGCTCCGCGACGAGGTGGCGAAGCTCGCCGGCGGGCTGGCCGCGCTCGGCCTCGGTCCCGGCGACGTGGTCGCCGGCTACATGCCCAACATCCCCGAGACCGCGATCGCCATGCTCGCCACCACCGCGCTGGGCGCGATCTGGACCTCCTGCTCGCCCGACTTCGGGGTGCGGGGCGTGCTCGACCGCTTCGGCCAGGTCCGGCCCAAGGTGCTGTTCACCGCCGACGGCTACCACTACGGCGGCAAGGCCTTCGACTCGCTGGAGAAGGTGCGCGACGCGGTGGCCGAGATGCCCTCCGTCGAGCGGGTGGTGATCGTTCCCTTCCTCGGCTCCGATCCGCCGCTCGGCGGCGTGCGCGGGGCGGCGATGCTGGAGGACGTGGCCAAGGGCGCGCCCGGCGCCATCCCCTTCGCCCGGCTGCCCTTCGCCCACCCGCTCTTCATCATGTACTCCTCGGGCACCACCGGGGCGCCGAAGTGCATCGTCCACGGCGCCGGGGGCACGCTCCTGCAGCACCTCAAGGAGCACATCCTCCACTCCGACGTGAAGCCGAACGACCGCCTCTTCTACTTCACCACCTGCGGCTGGATGATGTGGAACTGGCAGATCTCGGCGCTCGCCTCGGGGGCGACGCTGGTGCTCTACGACGGCTCACCTTTCCACCCCCACCCGGGCGTGCTGTTCGACTACGCCGACGAGGCCGGGATCACCATCTTCGGCACCTCGGCGAAGTACATCGACTCGGTCGCCAAGGCCGGGCTCGAACCCGCCCGCAGCCACCGGCTGGAGACGGTCAAGGCGATCCTCTCCACCGGCTCGCCGCTGGCGCCCGAGAGCTTCGACTTCGTCTACCGGGCGATCAAGCGCGACCTCTGCCTCTCCTCGATCTCGGGCGGGACCGACATCATGGGCTGCTTCATGCTCGGCAACCCCATCGGCCCGGTCTGGCGGGGCGAGATCCAGGCCCGCGGGCTGGGGATGAAGGTCGAGGTGTTCGACGACGACGGCCGCCCGCTGCGCGGCCAAAAGGGCGAGCTGGTCTGCACCGCGCCCTTCCCCTCGATGCCGGCCGGCTTCTGGGACGACCCCGACGGCCGCAAGTACCGCGCCGCCTATTTCGAGCGCTTCCCCGGCGTCTGGCACCACGGCGACTACGTCGAGCTCACCGAGCACGACGGCATCATCGTCTACGGCCGCTCCGACGCGGTGCTGAATCCCGGCGGGGTGCGGATCGGCACCGCCGAGATCTACCGCCAGGTCGAGCGCGTGGAGGAGGTGGTCGAGGCGCTGGTCGTCGCCCAGCAGTGGCAGGGCGACCAGCGGATCGTGCTGTTCGTGCGCCTGCGCGAGGGGCTGACTCTGGACGCGGCGCTGATCGAGCGCATCAAGGCCCGGATCCGGGCCAACGCCACCCCCCGGCACGTGCCGGCGCGGATCGTCCAGGTCGCCGACATCCCCCGCACCAAGAGCGGCAAGATCACCGAGCTCGCGGTCCGCGACGTGGTCCACGGGCGGGCGGTGAAGAACACCGAGGCGCTCGCCAACCCCGAGGCGCTGGAGCAGTTCCGCGACCGCCCCGAGCTTCGCTCCTGAGGGCGGGCGATGCGGCTCAACCTGGGTTGCGGCTTCAACCGCCTCGAGGGCTACGTCAACGTCGACAAGTCGCCGGCCTGCCGGCCCGACCGGGTGGTCGACCTCGAGGCCCTGCCCTGGCCCTTCGCCGACAGCGCCGCCGAGGAGGTGCGCCTGGTGCACGTGCTCGAGCACCTCGGGGCCACGGCCGAGGGCTTCCTCGGCATCATGCGCGAGCTCTACCGGGTGGGGCGCCACGATGCCCGCGTCCTGATCGTCGTCCCCCACCCACGCCACGACGCCTTCCTCATCGATCCCACCCACGTGCGCCCGATCCTGCCGCAGACGCTGGAGATGTTCTCCAAGGCGAAGAACCGGGAGTGGCAGGCGAAGGGCGCGGCCAACACGCCCCTCGCCCTCTACCTCGACGTCGACTTCGCGCTGGAGAGGACGACCCTCACCCTCGACCCGGCGTGGGAGGCGCGGCTCGCCCGCCGCGAGGTGAGCGAGGCCGAGGTGCACGAGGCGCTCCGCACCCAGAACAACGTCGCCCTGCAGATCGACTGCACGCTCCGGGTGGTGAAGCCGGCGCCGCCGGGCTGAGCCGCGGGCGCCCTTAAGCGGGCGGCTGCATCAGCTAAAAGCAATAAAAGCGCCCAACAGGGCAAGACAAACTATCAAGTTTGCGAATTGTATAACAACATTATCTGTTTTCTGTTCAATTAAACGCAACGTTTCTGCTGTAACAATGAACAAACCGATTTGTAAAAGCGCGGATAATAAACCATCACCACCTTTTTTCTTTCCTTTTTTCTTTGAAGACGACCTAGAACCTGACTCCGCCTCAGCGGGGATTATATACTTGACTAAAGGCTTTCGATGACCGATCCCCCACAACGACAGGCCGGCGCTGAGGTTGAGCCTACCCAGGCAATGATAGATGCTGGGATCGCCGCGACATATGAGTGTGACTTCGAATACGACACGCGCGAATCGATTGTCAGGCACGTTTACGCCGCGATGATCTTAGCGAGGCAAGGAGAGCGTCGCGAAGCTCAACGAATCGTCGAGAGAGCAGGTTGATTACATCGCCGAGAGCGGTGATTTCGGCCGTCGAAACCAATATCCCTTCGGGCTTGATGGCGTGCTTGGTCTTGCCACGTTGGCCCTTGACGGGCTGCCATTGGCCCTTCGTGCTGCGCAGCAGCAATGTGCCGGTTTCGGGATTCCTCACCCATGTGCCGTGTGCCAACTGATCGCGCCCGATAAGACAGGCTTCGCTGGTCTTTCGCAGCAGTTTCATTTCGTGGTCGGTCAGGGCGAGCCGTTTTTGGTTGATCAAATCGAAGATGATTTCGAGCCGGTCCTTGACCCGCGGCTCTCGGACCGCGATGCGGCCGACTTTCTGATCTACGCCGAGAAGGTCGTAGATAATTCGACTTAGTTGCAATTCCAAGAGGGCATACTCCACAATGACCCTTCCAATGGCCTGCATCATGTCGGCGGGTAGATCGGTAACGACGGGGAATTTCTTCATGGCGAGCACTTCCAAGAATGATCGGTTTAGCGAGAGCGAGATTGCCCAGCGGCGCGACGACGGGCTGCGGCGACTGCTGAGCACGCCGCCTAAGCCAAAGGTAACAAGACTAGGGCCAAAGCCACCGGCGAAGGGCACCGCTAACCCATCATCGCCCCCTTCAAAGCGAGGGCGGCCCAAAAAGCGAAAAAAAGAGTCCCGACCAGAATAGGGGTGTTTGTTACCACCTTGTGGCGCCTTTGGATGGCCCTCCAGGGAACAATCACAACCGCCGGGATAGCAAACAGACCCAGCGCAGCACCGATCGCCTCCCCAAGGCCGCGCCCCCATGAATGTGGGCCGAGGGTCACGCCATAAATTCCAAAATGGATGTATCCCGCAATCGCGAGCGCACAGACAAACAGGATCAATAAAGCTGGCCCGGTGGGAATGGGCGCGATTATGAGGTCCTGCGGCTCGTTCTGCATCATTCACAGCGAAAACGGCGATTCAGAAGACGTTGAAATACGACGCTAAGCGGAACCAACTTGCGTCCGGCCTTCCCGACCAGTCCGCCGATAGGTGAGGCGCTTGCCCTCGATGCCCTTGAGGGCCAACGCGGCGCGCTCGGTGTCGGAGACGCCTAGGGCGGCGCGGGTGTTGTAACGGAAGTCGAACTCGCCGACGTATCGCTTGAGGTGCTTGGGGCTGACGTGGTGATAGA
>JACQOE010000014.1 GCA_016202695.1 Pseudomonadota bacterium
AGATGTGGACGAACACGTCCTTCGATCCATCCTCCGGCTGAATGAAGCCGTAACCCTTCTTGGTATTGAACCACTTCACGGTACCGATAGGCATTGTGCCCCCCAATGGAATCGTCCTGCCGCGTGTCGCGGTGCGCGGTCAGTTAAGCATGAAACCGAACCCAGGGCCAGCCGGCATTCGCGGCGCTCGACGACGGCGCTCAGTCCTCGTTCGCCCGCGAGGCGACCGGGAGGCGGGTGGCAAGAACGCCGTCCCGGGCCGCACGCGCGCCTCGAAGACGACGCCTGATGTGAACAAGCGCCACGAACAGGAGACCGAGACCGACGCCGAGCAGGTCGGTCCGCCAGCCGGCGAAGATCATGGAGAAGGCCGCCGCCGCCGCAATGAGCCGCTCGTGCGGAAGGAGGGCGATGCGGAACCATCCGAACGTCGCCATCGGCAGCAGGACGAGACCGATGCTTGCGCTCGCGATCGCCGCCGCGATCTCGATCGGCGATCCCATTCCGAGGAGCGGCAGCCCGTAGACGAACATGAACGGCAGGATGAAGACCGGGAGCCCGAGCTTGATCGCCACCCACGAGGTCCGCCACGGATCGGTGTTGGCGAGGCCCGCGGCGGCGAACGACGTGACCGCGACCGGGGGCGTGATCCCCGAGGTCGCGCAGCAGAAGATCGTGAAGAGGTGGGCGGCGACCTCATTCACCCCGAGGCGCACCAGGCCGGGAACGAGCAGGGCGGCGAGGATGATGTACGCGCCCGCGGTCGGCATCCCCATCCCCAGGATCACCGCCACCACGAAGGTGAGCACGAGGGCGATGAGCACCGAACCGCCGGAGAAATCGAGGATGAGGCCGCTCATGCGGATGCCGAGGCCGCCCATGACAATCATGCCGGCGATGAACCCGCCCACCCCGCAGGCGACCGTCACCGGCGCGATCATCCGTGGGGCTTCGGTCATGGCCTCGAAGAGCACGCGGCCGATCCGCCGCCGGCTCTCGGCGTCGAAGACCGCCACCAGCGCGGCCAGTGTCACCGTCGACCAGAAGGCGGCGGCGGTCGCGGTATAGCCTTCGAGCAGGAACAGGAGCAGCACCACCACCGCGAGCAGGAGATAGCCGCGTTTGCGCACGAGCGGAAGCGCGTCCGGGATCTCGGCCTCGGGAAGCGGCGCCAGCCTCAGCCGGCGCGCCTCCACGTCGACGACGACGAAGACCGCGAAGAAGAAGAGGATCGCGGGAATGAGCGCATAGCCCATCACGCGGAGGTAGGGGATGCCCACGAACTCGGCCATCAGGAAGGCGGTCGCGCCCATGACCGGGGGCATGAACTGGCCCCCGGTGGAGGCCACCGCCTCGACCGCGGCGGCGAACTCCGGGCGATAGCCGGACCGCTTCATCGCCGGGATGGTGAAGGCGCCGGTGGTGACGGCATTGGCGGTCGCGCTTCCCGAGAGCATGCCGAAGAAGGCGCTCGCCACCACCGCGGTCTTGGCGGGTCCGCCGATCGTGCGGCCGGTGAGCGCATGGGCGAGGTCGGTGAAGAAGGTGCCGGCGCCGGAGGCCGCGAGCAGCGTGCCGAAGAGAATGAACAGGAAGATGTAGTCGGCGCTGACGCGCATCGGCGCGTTCCAGATGCCGTCCTGGGTCATGTAGGCGAGCTCGACGATCCGCCCGAGCGTGAAGCCCGGATGCCAGAACGGCTCGGGGAGCACGAAGCCGAAATAGGCGTAGAAGAAGAACGCGAGGCCGACCGCGATCAGCACCGCCCCGATCGTGCGGCGGGCGGCCTCGATGATCATCACCAGGAGCGTGATCCCGAGCACGATCTCGACCGGGGTCAGGTCCTGGGCGAAGGTCATGCGGTTGGCGACGTAGTCGCCGTAGAGCACGAGATATCCGTCGGAGAGGAAAGTGAGCGCAATCACCGACACGTCCCAGGTCGCGCGGAGATGTCGTCGCTCGCCGAGCGCGCGGGCGAGGTCGTGCCCGAACAGAACGAGGAGCGCGAAGCCGAGGTGGATCGGATAGTGCCGCTGGGCGATGGGCGGGCCGATCAGGGGATTGCCGGTGGCGAGGTGGTAGCTCGACATGGCGAGCGCCACCGCCAGGGTGGCCCAGCGGACGGCCGTCGCCAGGGTACGGGGAGCATCGCGCATCGGGGGCTCATCCGATCACAGGGGGCCGATCACAGGGCACGCCCGCCCGGGCGGCGGACCGGGGACGGGCGGTCCCGGGGCGGGCCGGCGCGAAGCCTCCGACCGGGGTCCGCCGACGCGGATTCGCCGCCGTCCCGGAGCCGCGAGTTTCGCGACCGCGCCTAGAGCGCGCCCGCCTCCTTGTAATAGCGCACGGCGCCGGGGTGCATCGGCGCGCCGGCGAAGTTCGCCATCCCCTTCGCGCTCAGGCCCTCCATCATCTTGTGGAACTTTTGCACCTCGCCGAGATGCTGCACGATGGTCTTCACCACCCAGTAGGCATGGTCGTCGGGCATGGTTTCGTTGGCGATGGTGAAGACGGCGAAGAACACGCCGGGGAAGTCGGCGTCCTGGCCGCGGTAGGCGCCGCCGCGGACCGTCTCCCGGGTGAACCCGCCGTTGAGCTTCAGGAGCTCCTTGAAATGCGCCTCGTCCACCGACAGCAGCGTCACCGGCCGGGTCGCCGCGAGCTGGCTGGTGGCGGAGGAGGGATAGGGCCCCGCCTGGAGGAAGAAGTCGGCCCGCCGGTCTTGCACCGCCGCCATGGCCTGGCCGGCACCGCCGCGCATGACGATGCTGAGATTGTCCTCCGACATCCCATAGGTGGCGAGCATCATCCGGAAGAAGGGGGTGACCCCGGCGTTGATCTCCTGCAGCGCCACCTTGCGGCCCTTGAGGTCGGGGATCGCTTTGATGCCGCTGTCCTTGGTCGCCACCAGTTCGATCAGCGAGTCGAAAGCCTTGAAGAGGCCGCGGACGTTGGTGATCTTGGACGGGAAGGGCGCCTCGCCCATCGCCGCGCTCGCCGCGGCGGGGGTCGGCGCAAAGCCGAGGTCGCCGGCACCCTTCGAGATGTTGATGATGTTGGAGTTGCCGGCGCCGACCTCGGTGGTCGTTCGGGCCCCCGCCTTGGTCAGTATCTCCGACAGCCCGACCACGATCGGATACCACGGGCCGCCGCTGGTCCCGGACAGAAAACGGAGCGTGTCGGGCTTCGAGTCGGCCGCCGCCGGTCGGGCGACGAGGCCGAAGATCAGCCCCAGCGCCAGCGTCAGGATGGCGGCGGCGGGCAGGTGACGCGTGTTCGTCATGCTCTTCTCTCCCCTTGAGGACAGCGTTCGTCGTCTTGCGGACGCTTTTGCGTCGCGCGGACCGGCGGATCGCCTCTCCCGGCGATGCCGCGCCGGCCGCCGCGGACCCGACATCCTGCCGGATGCGCGGACAGGGGGCCGTATCCAGTCTGGCAACAATGCGCGCCCCGAGTCCAGCGCCAACCGCGGGCCTGTCCGAGGGGGCGGTCGGGGCGGCGATCCGAACGGAGGCGACCGCGTGCGGGCGTGCGGCAAGAGCCGCCGAACGGGCGAGGCGGCGCTCGCCCGTCCGGCGGCCCCCGAAAAACGCGCGAGGCTCGCGCTCCCTAGAGCTTTCCGAACCTCTTCTCGTGGTCCACTAGGCGCGCCACCCCCTTCTCGCGGTAATAGCGGGCCACGCCCGGGTGCAGCGGGATGTTCACGCCGTTGAGCGCACTCGCCAGACTGATCGGCTTGTAGGCGGCATGGATCTGGCGCAACTCGTCGAGGTTCTCGAACACCGCCTTGGTCAGCCGATAGGCGGTTTCCAGGTCGACGTGCTGGTGGATCACCAGGGCGATCGCGCTCACCACGGTCGGCGCGTCCTTGTCCATCCCCTTGTAGGTGCCGGCCGGCAGCACCGTGTGGTCCATCCAGTCGTAGGTGTTGACGATCTTGTCGGCGAGCGGCTTCTCCAGCGGCAGGACCCGCAGGTCGAGCGAGACCGAGGCGTCGACCAGCGCCCCGTGGGGCGTGGTCGCGTTCCACCACAGAACGTCGATCTGGCGGTTCTTGAGCCGGTTGACGGCCGGGGCGATGGAGATGTCGAGGGGCTGGAAGTCGCCGGGCGAGATCCCGAGCGCCTCGATGACCTTGTACATGATGTACCGGTTGGTCGAGCCGGGGTTCCCCATGACGACGCGCTTGCCCTTGAAGTCCATCACCGAACGGATCGGGCTGTCCTTCGGCACCATGATCGTGAGGATGTTGTCGCAGCAGCCGAACCAGCCGCCGACCTTCAGGGGATAGCCGGGCTTGCCGGCGTAGTCGCCTTTGGCCTTGAACGCATCCGACAGGGCGAAGGGCGGGACGAGCGCGATGTCGATGTCGCCCTTGGCGAGAAGCTCGACGTTCTCGTAGCCGCCCTTGGTCGCCTCGACGCGCGGCTGGATGGTCTTGATGTTGTCGCCGATCACCTTGGCCATGGCCCCGCCGATCGGATACCACGCCCCGCCCGAGCCGGCGGTGCCGATGGTGAGATATTTGCTCTGCGCGGCCGCCGGCAGCGCCAGCGCGGCGGCGAGCGCGGCGCCGACGATGGCCGAGACGACATCCCGTGCACGTACCTTCATCGGTAGCCTCCTCTGCTTGGTCATCATTGGTCTCCTCTCGGTTGCGACAAGGGGCGCGAGGGCAGCCGCGCTCCCCCTCCCTGGCCCCGCGGCGCGGTCGCCTCCGCCTTGTGGCGGCGGCAGGCGAACCACTGCCGGGCGACGACGAAAACCGCGAGCGGCACGGCCAAAAGATCGGTCAGCGAGCCCACGTGGACGAAGCCGAGACCTGCCAACGCGAGCAGGATGCGGTCGAGCGGGCCGCAGCGCCCGAGCAGCCACCCTTGAATCGCGGCGACGAAGAGATAGCAGCCGAGCGTCGAGGACAGGACGACGATCACGATCCGCCAGAGATCGCCCTCGCCCAGCAGTTCCGGCGCGTAGGCCCAGACATAGGGGAGAATGTAGAGCGCGAACCCCAGCTTGAAGGCGGTGACCCCCACCTCCATCGGATTCGCGCGGGCGAGCGCCGCCGTGGTATAGGCGACGACCGCGACCGGCGGCGTGATCGCGCCGATGATGCCGAAGTAAAAGATGAACAGGTGGGCGGCGAGCAGGGGTATCCCCAACTGCTCGAGCGCCGGCGCTACCAGCACCGCGAGCATGATGTAGCAGGCCACCGTCGGCAGCCCCATGCCCAGGATCAGGGAGGCGATCATGGTGAGCACGAGAAGCGCGAACAGGTGGCCGCCGGAAAGCACCACCAGCGCGTTCGAAAGGCTGAGGGCGAGCCCCGTCATGCTGGCGACGCCGATCACCACCCCCGCCGCGCTGCAGGCGAGCACGATCGGAAGGATGCCGAGCGCCCCGTCCTTGAGGGCCGCAATCACCTTCCGCAGGTCCATGCGCAGGCTCGGCCTGAGCGCGGTGACCGCGTAGGTGAACGGGATCATCCAGAACGCGGCGTTGAAGACCGAGAAGCCTTCGAACAGGAGCACGAACAGGACCACGATCGGGCTGAGCAGCAGCCATCCCTCCTTGAAGGTCTTCCACGGGCTCGGCAGCTCGCTCTTCGGCAGCCCCTTGAGGCCGAGCTTCGCGGCCTCGAAGTCGACGATGAAGAAGACGGTCGTGAAGTAGATGATCGCCGGAATCGCCGCCGCCGCCGCGATACTGGTGTAGGAGATGCCGGTGAACTCGACCATCACGAAGGCAGCCGAGCCCATCACCGGCGGCATGAGCTGACCGCCGAGCGAGGAAAGGGCCTCGATGGCCGCGGCGAAGGGCGGCCGGTAGCCGAGCTGAAGCATCAGCGGGATGGAGAAGTTGCCGACCGCCGAGGCATTGGCGACGGCGCTTCCCGACATCGTTCCGAACAACGCGCTCGAAACCACCGAGACCTTGGCCGGGCCGCCCCGGTACTGCCCGGTCAGGCCGAAGGCGAGCTCGGTGAGGAACTTCCCCGCCCCCGAGCGCTGGAGGAACGCGCCCAGGAGCACGAACATGAAGACGAAGGTCGAGGCCACCCCGATCGGGACGCCGTAGATGCCTTCCTCGCCGATGTAGACGGAGGAGATGATCCGGTCCAGCCGGTAGCCCCGGTGGCCGAGAAGTCCAGGCAGGTACGGCCCGACATAGGCATAGGCGACGAAGACGCCGCCGACGATGGGCAGCGCCCAGCCGATCAGCCGCCGGGTGGCCTCGAGCACGAGCAGGACGACGGCCACTCCCAGCCACAGCTCGAAGGTCGTAAGCGTGCCCGCGCGGTTGAGGATGTCCTCGAAGAAGAGGAACAGGTAGAGGCCCGAGAAACCGCCGATACCGGCGAGAACGACATCGAGACCGCGCAGCCAGACGCTCCGCTCGGAGGCGGTGAGCAGGAAGACCAGGGCGAGCGAGAAGCCGAGACAGGCACCGCGCTGGAGGAGTTCGACCCGCTCGCCGAACAGCCCGGTGTAAAGCTCGAAGGTGGAGAACCCGACCGCGACGATCGTGATCACGGCGGCGATCTCGCGCCGCCAGGCATCGACGCAGGTCCTCGGCTCGACGCCTTCCACGCGAAGCAGCCTCCCCCGCCTTTGCCCGCCCGGGCTGCCGGCCGCCCCGGCGGCCGATCTCGCCGGGGGCTTCTTCGCGAACCCCCCATGCCTCGGCAGGGCGCAAGACGCGAAACCCCAACCCTCGCCCGCGCCCGACAGAGCCAAAACCGGAGTTCGGGATGCGTGTGTTTTCTTGTATCCTCGCTCATCATCGCCCGGCCATGCCAGGAAGGCAAGCCGGCGGAGGCGACGCCGGCGACGGCAAGCGCCGCCCGGAAGAAGGGTTTTGCCGTCGGTGGCGTCCCGCCGGGTGACGGCCTAGCCTCGGTTGGCTAGCATCGGGGTTGGCGCCCCATCCTGGATCGGCGCCCCGGGAGGATCGCGACGGCAATGGACCTCGGGCTGCGGGACAAAACGGCGATCCTGACCGGGGCCACCGGCGGCATCGGCAGCGCCGTGGCGCGGGCGTTGGCCGCCGAGGGCGCGAGGCTGGTCCTCGCCGCGCGCACCGCGAGCCGCCTCAAGGCCGAGGCGCAAACCCTCCGCGTCCGGTTCTCGACCGCGGCGGCAACGGTCGCGGCCGACCTTTCCCTCGCCGGTGCGGCGGAGCGGGTGGCCGAAGCGGCGCTCTCGGCCTTCGGACGCATCGACGTCCTGATCAACTGCGCGGGCAGCGCCCAGGGCGGCGTATTCTGGGAGATCCCCGACGCGGCGTGGACCGACGGCCTCGCCCTCAAGTTCCTCGGCACCGTCCGCATGATGCGCGCGGTCCTTCCCGCCATGCGCGGGGCGCGCTCCGGCCGGATCGTGACCGTGGTCGGCAACTCCGGGCGTCAGCCCGACCGGCGCAGGCTCCCGGCCTCGGCCGCGAACGCGGCCCTGCTCGCGGTCACCAAGGGCCTCGCCGACGAGGTCGCCGAGGAGGGAATCGTCGTCCTTGCGGTCAACCCAGGGCCGGTCCGCACGGATCGATGGAACGCGCGCATGGCCGGGATCGCCAAGGAGACTGGCCGGCCGATCGCCGAGGTGGAAGCCGAGTTCGCCGACCGGATCGCGATGAAACGGATCGGCGATCCCGACGAGATCGGCCGCTGGATCGCGTTCCTCGCCTCCGACCGCGCGAGCTTCGTCACCGGCACCTCGGTCACGCTCGACGGCGGCATGACCCGCGCGCTCGCCTGAGCCGGCCTCGCGCCCGGCCCTTGTGCGGCGCCGACGGTTTCGACCAGACTGGGGCCCGCCAGCGTCCCTCCCCCGCCGGCGCGGCGTGCGCGAGGCGAAGCGAACGGGGCATGGAGAGCGATGCAGCCTTCGGATTACGGTCCGTTTCCCTACCTCCCCATCACCCGGCGCCCGAAGTTCCGCTGGCCGGGCGGGGCGCGCGTGGCGCTCTGGGTGATCGTCAACGTCGAGATCTTCCCCCTCGACCGCCCGCTCCCGCGCCCGCAGCCCGGCAAGGACGCGAAGGTTCCCAACGTCCGCATCTGGGGCGAGCGCGATTACGGGAACCGGGTCGGCATCTGGCGGGTGATGGAGATCCTCCGCCGGTTCGGCATCCGGGCGACGGCCGCGACCAACAGCCTCGTCTGCGCGAAGCACCCCGAGATCGTCGCGGAGGGGGTGAGGCTCGGCTGGGAGTTCATCGGCCACAACCGCACCAACGCCTTGCGCCTGAACGAGATCCCGCCGGAGGAGGAGCGCGGCGTGATCCGCGAGGTGTTCGAGACCTTAGCGCGGGCGACCGGCAGGCGCCCCGTCGGCTGGCTCGGGGCCGGGCGCCAGGAGACCTGGAACACGCTCGATCACCTCGTCGCCGAGGGCTGCCTCTACGTCGCCGACTGGCCGAACGATGATCAGCCTTACCTGATGGAGGTCGGCGGCCAGAGCCTGGTGTCCGTGCCCTACTCCTCCGAGATCAACGACTTCCAGGCGTTCCACGAGCACCGCTACCCGGTCGCCGAGTTCGAGGGCATGATCCGCCGCCACTTCGACGTCATGTACCGCGAGGGCGCGGAATCGGGGCGCGTGGTTCCGATCAGCCTGCACCCCTATCTGATCGGGCTCCCGCACCGGGTCGACTGTCTCGCCTCGGCCCTCGACTACATCTGCGGCCACGACGGCGTGTGGCTGGCGACCGGCGAGGAGATCGCCCGCCACTTCCTGGAGCTCCGCCGGTCCTCGGGGTGAGCCGGAAGTCCGGCGCCAGCGCCGCGAGGTTCGTCGAGCCGTGGCCGGGCGGGCAAGGGATGGGTTAGAGTGGCGGCTGCCCCGCGCGCCGGGGAGGCGCGGACGACGGGGCGCCCGGCACGGCGCGGGCGCGCATCGCGAGGCGGAAGTGAGCGGCTTGGACGCGGACGTGATCGTGGTCGGCGGCGGCAACGCGGGCCTCTGCGCCGCGCTCGCGGCGCGAGAGCAGCGAGTGCGGGTGCTGCTCCTCGAATGTGCGCCGCCGGAGGGGCGCGGCGGCAACGCAGCCTTCTGCGCGGGCTCGATCCGCGTCGCCTATCGCAGCCGCGAGGACGTGCTTCGGCTCTTCTCCCGGCTGCCGGCCGAGGAGGCGGAGCGGCTCGAGATCGAGAGCTACCCCGAGGAAACCTTCTTCGACGACCTCGCCCGACTTTCCGGCTACCGGGCCGACGCGGACCAGATCGCGACGCTCGTCGGCCGGAGCCTGGACACCGCGGCCTGGCTTCGCGACCAGGGCCTCCCCCTCAAGCCCGGCGGGGGCGACCCGACGGGCGGCGAGCGGCCCCGCCGATGCATCCCCGCCGGCGAGGCGGTGAAGGTGCGCGGCGCCGGCCGCGGCCTGGTCGATGGCCTGTATCGGGCGGCCGCGCGCGCCGGCGTGCAAGTGAGATACCAGACGCGCGCCGTCGCCCTTCTCGCCGAGGACGACCGGATCGTCGGCGTGCGGGCCCGCCGCCAGGGCCGGACGGCGGAGGTCCGGGCACGCGCCGTGGTGCTGGCAAGCGGCGGCTTCGAGGCGAACGCGGCCTGGCGGGCGCAGTACCTAGGCCCGGGGTGGGAGCTCGCCAGGGTGCGCGGCTCGCGCTTCAACGTCGGCGACGGCATTCGCATGGCGCTGGAGGCGGGAGCGGTTCCCTGCGGCAACTGGTCCGGCAGCCTCTCCGCCGCCCTCGACCCGGCTGCGCCCGAGTTCGGCGATCCGCGCGAGACGCGGGGCTACCAGCGGCGGAGCTATCCCTACGGCATCCTGGTCAACACCCGCGGCCGGCGGTTCACCGACGAGGGGCGCGACACCTGGAACTACACCTTCGCCGACATGGGGCGGATCGTGCTTGCCCAGCCGGGCCACATCGCCTGGCAGGTGTTCGACGCCAAGGTGGCGCCGCTACTCAGGAGCGAGTACCACGGCGAGGGCGTCACCAGGGTGAGCGCGGAGAGCCTCGAGGCGCTGGCGGCGGGGCTCCACGGGATGGACGGGGCGGCGTTCCTGAGGACCGTTGCCGAGTACAACGCCGCGGTGGACGATTCCGTGGCGTTCGACCCCTCGCGGAAGGACGGCCGGGCCACCAGGGGCCTCGACCCCGACAAGTCGAACTGGGCCAACACGATCGACCGGCCGCCCTTCCTGGCCTGTGCGGTCACCTGCGGAATCCATTTCACCTTCGGCGGCATCAAGACGGATCTCCTCGGCCGCGTGCTCGACGACGGCGGGCGCCCCGTTCCGGGCCTCTTCGCCGCGGGCGCCCTGGTCGGGGGCACGTTCCATTTGAGCGTTCCCGGGGGCGCAGCGCGCACGCGAAGCTCGGTCTTCGGCCGGATTGCGGGCGCGAGCGCGGGGCGCGCGGCGATGGGCGCGGAGCCGGCGCTCGCGGCCGCAGGCGCCTGAGGCGCCGCCCGAAGCGACACCCGACGGAGGAGGAGGCGATATGGCCGAGAACCCGAAGCCGGCGTCGGCGGAGGAGATCGGGAGACTGATCAGAGCCGCCGGGCTTTCGCCGACCGACGACGAGATGGCGGGGCTTCTCGACGCGCAGCCCCAGGTCGAGGCGAAGGCGCGGCTCGTCCGGGCCCGGATCGGGCGCTTCGACGAGCCCGCGAACGTCTACGGCCTCGCCCCGGAGCGCTGAGCCGTGGCCGCCGATCTCCACTTTCTCGGTATCGCCGAGGCGAGCCGGCGGATACGGGCGCGCGAGCTTTCGCCCGTCGCCCTGACGCGGGCCTTCCTCGATCGCATCGAGGCCCTCGATTCCCACCTCCACTGCTATCTGACCCTCGCCCGCGAACAGGCCCTCGGCGAGGCCGAACAGGCCGAACGCGAGATCGCGGCCGGGACCTGGCGGGGGCCGATGCACGGCATCCCCTATGCGGTCAAGGACAACATCGAGACCGCCGGGATTCGCACCACCGGCAACTCGAAGCTCCTGCTCGACAACATTCCCGGGCGCGACGCGGCGGTGATCGAGCGGCTCAAGCGGGCGGGCGCGGTGCTGCTCGGCAAGCTCGCCTGCGACGAGTTCGCCCATGGCGGACCGTCCGACGACCTTCCCTGGCCGCCGACGCGCAACCCCTGGAACACGGAGCACATGCCGGGCGGATCGAGCGGCGGCTCCGCCGCGGCGGTGGCCGCCGGCCTCGCCCTCACGGCGCTCGGCACCGATACCGGGGGCTCGATCCGCAGTCCGGCCGGATACTGCGGGGTGGTCGGGCTCAAGCCCACCTACGGGCGCGTGAGCCGGTTCGGCATCATCCCCAACTCCTTCAGCCTCGACACCTGCGGCCCGATCGCCTGGTCGGTCGAGGATGCGGCGCTGATGCTGGCCGCCGTCGCCGGCCACGACCCCCGCGACCCGGGCAGCATCGAGCTGCCTGTGCCGGACTTCCGCGCCGCGCTGACCGGCGATATTCGCGGGCTCAGGATCGGCGTCGTGCGCCACTTCTACGAGGAGGACCTGCCGGCAAGCCCGGAGGTGCGCGCCAACATGGAGGCGGCGCTCGGCGTCCTCGCGCGCCTCGGGGCCGAGGTCGAGGATGTGCGCCTTCGCCCGCTCCAGGAGTACGCCGCCTGCAAGATGATGATCCAGCTCCCCGAGATCTACGCGGTCTTCGAGGAGGACCTCCAGCGCCGGCCCGAGTCCTTCGGCGCGATCTTCAAGTACCGGGTCCTGCCGGGCGCGCTCGTCCGCGGCGTCGACTACGTGCAGGCGCAGCGGAAACGCCGGCAACTCGCCGCCGAGTACCGGGAGCTGATGCGACGCTACGACGCCCTGGTCACCTCGGGAATCTACGGGCCGGCGCCGAAGATCGGGCGCTTCGAGCGCAAGGGCAAGTTCGCCAAGCCCTCGATCACGGTGGCGTTCAGCGTCACCGGCGGGCCAGCGGCCTCGATCTGCAACGGGTTCACGCCGTCGGGGCTTCCCTACGCGCTGCAGATCGCCGGCCGCCCGTTCGACGAGGCGACGGTTCTCCGGATCGCCCATGCCTACGAGGCGGCGACCCCGTGGCGGAGGACACGCCCGGCGCCGCAGGACCGGGCTCAAGGGACGCCGTGATCCTGTTGCGCCTTGGATGGGGACGGGCGCGCCGTCGGTCGTGCAAATGGCTGTTGCGCGGCGATCGAATCGCCCTACCCTGTCGGTTCCGGCGGACAGGCCGGTCCGTCCGGCGGGACGGGCGGCGGGCGGATCCACGCCCCTCGCCCCCCAATCGAGTGCGGCCTCTGCCAAGGGAGGACCAACCGTCATGGAAACCCGTCCAAGCACGTGCATGAGAAGAGGTTTCGTCGCCTCGATCGTCGCCGTCCTGGCCTCGGTCGCGGTCGGCGCCGGCGCGGGCTCCGCGCGCGCCCAGGAGAGCGTGGTGATCGTCCCCGGCCTCGTCGGCGGGATCGGCTTCCAGTTCGTGACCGGCATGGTCAACGCCGCCGCCTCCGACATCCAGAAGACCAAGGCGCAGGTCAGCATCTCGGCCTCAGGCGGGTTCGGCGACAACGCCGTCCGCGTCCATCGCGGCATGGCCCAGGTGGGCGTGATCACCGAGCAGGACCTGACCGATATCCAGACTCGCGGCGGCAAATTCGCCGCCCCCGGCGAGCCGGTCGTGGTTCTCTTTCCGCTCTACTCGTTCGTCTGGCACGCCATGGTCAAGCGCGAATCGCCGATCCAGTCGATGTCCGACCTCAAGGGCAAGAAGATCAACGTGCAGCCGGTCGGCGCGGCGACCCGCACGGTCGGCGAGGCGATCTTCAAAGCCCTGGGCATCACCTACACGCCCTTCGCCCTTGCGCACTCCGAGTCGGCGGACTCGCTCTTGTCGGGGGCCGTCGACGTCATCACCAACGGCGGCATCAATCCGGTGCACATGGCGATGGCGGCCAAGACCCCGGTGCGGGTCATTCCCTTCACCGCCGAGGAGACCGCCAAGGTCAACAAGGAGCTGTCCTGGCTCCAGGCGATCAAGGACTACGACTTCGGGCGCTTCTATCCCGGCGCCGGAAAGGCGACCGTGATGGGCATGTGGACGCAGATGGCGGCGAGCCTCAAGCTCTCGGACGAGGTCGCCGAGGCGTTGACCTACAACGCCTACAAGAACCGCAAGGTGATGGAGAACGCCCACTCGCTCGCCAAGGAGATGGACCCCGCCCAGATCCTGGAGACGAGCATCAAGATCCACCCGGGGGCGGCAAGGGCCTATGCCCGCCTCGGGGTCACCATACCGGCGGACAAGATCGCGAAGCGCTGACGCCCCGTATCGGCGGCGGGGGCGCGGCCGGACCCGGCCGGCGCCCCCGCCGCCCGATGGATGTCCGGGAACCGGAGAGGGCCATGAGGGAACGCTGGCGGGGACGGGTCGTCGCCGCGGTGGCGATTTCCCTCTCCCTGTTCCACCTCTACGCCGCGGCGGCGGCGCCCTTCGATCCGAGGACCCAGCGCGGCGTCCATCTCGGAGCGGTCCTCTTTCTCCTCTATCTCCTGCGGCCGATCTTCACCGGCCGCCTGAGGCCCCTGAACGTGGTCGGCTCCGTCCTCGGGGCGGCGCTTTGCGCCTACATCGTCGTCGACCAGGACCGGATCGCGTTTCAGGCCGCGATCCCCGCGCCGTGGGAGACTCCGCTCGGCTGGATCGATTTCCAGACGCCGATGGGGGCGGCCCTGATCGTGCTTCTCGTCGTCGGCGCCTGGCGGACGGTCGGGCCGGCATTGCCCCTGCTCGCGATCCTTTCGCTCGCCTACGCCTACTTCGGCAAGCTCATCCCCGGCGACTGGGGCCACTCGGGATTCGGCGTGCCCTTCATCGTCGGCTACAGCTACCTGTCGATGGATGCGATCTTCGGCCTGCCGATCGCGGTTTCCGCCACCATCATCGTCATGTTCACGATCTTCGGCTCGTTCCTGCTGCGCGCCGGGCAGGGAGATTTCTTCAGCCGGCTGGCGTTGCGCGTCGCCGGGCGCACGCGCGGCGGACCGGCGCAGGTGGCAACGATATCGAGCGCCCTCGTCGGCACCATCTCGGGCAGCGCCGTCGGCAACGTCGCCTGCACCGGGGCCTTCTCCATCCCCTTGATGAAGGCCCGCGGCTACCATCCGGCATTCGCCGGCGCGGTCGAGGCGGCGGCCTCCACCGGCGGCCAGATCATGCCGCCGGTGATGGGCGCCGGCGCGTTCGTCATGGCCGAGGCGCTCGGCATTCCCTACCTCGACATCGCCATCGCCGCGGCGATTCCGGCGGTTCTCTACTTCTGGAACATCATGGCGAGCGTCCAGTTCGAGGCGAAGCGCCTCGGGCATGTCGGTCTCGCCGCCGCCGAGCTGCCGCCCTGGCGGGGGGTCCTGAGCGGGCTCTACCTGCTCAGCCCGATCGTCGTCCTGGTCTACTTCCTCAACCTCGGCTACTCGCCCATGCGGGCCTCGATCTGGGCGATCCTGGCCACCGTTGCCATCTCCAACCTCGAAGCGCTCGCCGGCCCCTTCCGGCGCCCCGGCGCGGGCCGGAGGCGCGCCCTCCTCGCCGCCCTCGCCGTCGCCGGCTTCCTCGCGACGCTGCCGCCCGTCGGCCCCGACGCGGCGCTGCGTCTCGCGCTCGTCGTCGTCGCGGCGACGGCGCTTGTGCATCTCTTCAAGCTGCCGACGCGGATCGATATCGTCGCCCTCGGCCGCTGCCTCCGCGAGGGCGCGGAGGGCGTGGTCGATGTCGCGACCGCCTGCGCGGTGGCGGGAATCGTCATCGGGGTCATCAACCTCACCGGCCTCGGGATCAAGCTCACCACCCTCATCGTCAGCACCTCTCAGGGCGTCGTGTTCCTTGCCCTCGTCCTCGCCGCCGCCGCCTCCATCATCCTCGGCATGGGCCTGCCCACGACCGTTGCCTATGTGATCGCCGGGGCGGTGGCGGCGCCGGCCCTCTCCGACCTTGGGATCAAGCCCCTGGTCGCGCACCTTTTCGTCTTCTACTTCGCCTGCATCAGCGTCATCACGCCGCCGGTCTGCCTCGCCGCCTACGTCGCGGCGGGCATGGCCGGCGCGCACTGGTTCCGCACCGCGGTGATCGCCTGCAAGCTGGCGCTGCCCTCGTTCATCGTTCCGTTCCTTTTCGTCTATCAGCCGGCGTTGCTGCTCGATGCCGGCTGGCCCCTGGTCCTGTGGGGCTTCGTCAGCGCCATGTTCGGCATCGTCTTCCTCGCCGCGAGCGTGATCGGCCATTTCCTGGCGCCGGTCCCGGGCTGGCAGCGACCGGTCTACTTCGTCACCGCGCTGCTCCTGATCGAGAATACGGTCTGGCTGGACCTCGCCGGCGCCGTTCTCGCCGCGGCGCTCGTCGCGCAGCAGTTGCGCAAGGCGCGCGTGCCGGCCCCCGCCGCGGCGTAACGCGGCCGGCTCCACTTGGCCGGAACAGGCTCTAGCGGCCCGCCTCCGGCTCGCTCCCCGGTCCGGCGCCGGTCTTGTCCTCCCATCCCCCGCCGAGGGCCTTGAACAGCGAGGCGGCCGCATTGAGGTGCGCAAGGCGCGCCTGCGCGAGATTATCCTGTGCCTGGAAGAGCGTCCGCTGCGCTTCGAGCATGGTGAGCAAGTCCACGGCCCCGGCGCGATAGCGGGCCTCGGCGAGCTGAAACGCGAGCTGCGCCTGGCCGACCTCCTGGTCGAGGAACCCCTGCTGCTCGGCGGTGCGCTCGACCGCGACGAGCGCCGTCTCGACGTCGGCGAAGGCCGAGACGATCGCCTTTCGATAGCCCTGAATCAGCTCCTCCCGCCGCCCGATGGCGAGGTCCACCTGGCCCTTCAGCCGGCCGCCCTCGAAGATCGGCTGCGTGAGAGCCGCGGCGAGGCTGTAGACCCTGCTGGAGCTGTCGAACAGCGAGGAGAGCGCCGTCGCCCCGGCTCCGGCTGCGCCGGTGAGCTGAAGGCTCGGGAGGAGCGCCGCCCTGGCCGCCGCGATGTCGGCATTCGCGGCCGCGAGCTGGGCCTCGGCGTTGCGTATGTCCGGCCGCCGGACCAGGAGTCCCGACGGCACCCCTGCCGCCATGGCCGGCAGCGCCACCCCGGCGAGCGTCGTCCCGGTGACGTCGAACGCCCCCGGAGTCCGTCCCAGCAGGATCGCGAGCGCGTTCACCGCCTGGCGCTCCTGCTGGCGCAGCGCGGGGATAGTCGCGCGCTGGGCCGCCACCGTCGCCCGCTGCTGCGCCACGTCGAGGGGAGAGGCCGCGCCGCTCCGCGCGCGGGCGAGAACGACCTCGAGAACGCGCTCCGCGTTGACCAGGTTCTCGTGCGCCACGCTCAGCCGGTCCCGCAGGGAGAGGATCTGGAAGTAGGTGGTCGCCACGCCCGCGGTGACCGTGAGGGCCACCGCCTCCTGATCGTACCGGCTGGCGCGGGCCGAGATCACGGCCGCGGCCTGGCCGGCACGGTTCCGGGCCCAGAAATCCAGTTCATAGCTGGCGCTCAGGCTGGCGTCGTAGAGGGTGACGTCCGCCGAGCCCCCGGTCGTGCGGGTGCTGGTGCTCCGCTGGCTCGACGTCCGTTGCCGCGTAACGTCGGCGCCCATCTGCAGGCTCGGCAGAAGCGAGGCACCCGCGACGCGCACCTGCGCGTCCGCCTGAAGCACGCGCGCCGCCGCCGCCCCGAGATCGAAATTGCCCGCCCGCGCCGCCGCGACCAGCGCGTCGAGTTCGGGCGATCCGAAGCCACGCCACCAGTCGGGCGAGGGCCAGATCTCGGCGGCCGGCGGAACCGGGGCCGTCCACCCGCCCGGAATGTCCGCCGGAGGGGCGATGCCGGCGATGCGGGCCCCGCACGCGGCGAGGGCGAAGGCCGCCGCCGAAAGGGCGATAAGGCGCCCGGACCGCATCGGCAAACATCCTTCGCGACCGACGTTGCGCATCTACTCGGTCGCCAGCGCCACCACCGGGTCCACGCGCGCCGCCTTGCGCGCCGGCGCGTAGCCGAACACGAGGCCGGTGGCAAAGGCGCAACCGAAGGCAAGAACCACCGGCGGCAGAGAGAACTGTATGGGGGTTCCGAGCGCGGCGAGGGCCACGCCGACCCCGAGGCCCCCAAGAACCCCGATCACGCCGCCGACCGAGGACACGACGAGGGCCTCGGTGAGGAATTGCTGCAGGATGTTCCGCATCCGCGCGCCGGTGGCCATGCGAATGCCGATTTCCCGGGTGCGCTCGGTGACGCTGACCAGCATGATGTTCATCACGCCAATGCCGCCGACGAGCAGCGAGATCGCGGCGATCGATCCGAGGAGGACGGTCAGCGTGTTCTGGGTCTGCGACACCGTATCGATGATCGCCGCCATGTTGCGAATCTGGAAGTCCTGCGCGCGATGCCGCTCGCGGAGAAGCGTGGTGACCGCGTCCTGGGTCGCGTCGATGCCGGCGAGGTCCTCGACCTCGACGACGATCGAGCGGACAAAACGCTGGCCGAACAGTCGCAGGCTGCCGGTCGAGAGCGGCACGAACACCACGTCGTCCATGTCCGCCCCGTAGGGCGTCGCCCCCTTGGCCGACATCACGCCGATCACCTGGAAAGGCACATTCTTGACGAGGACGTATCGCCCGATCGGGTCCACGCCCGGGGCGAACAGGTTGTTGACCACGGTCTGGCCCAGCACCGCCACCGGCACATAGCTCTTGACGTCGGCCGCGGCGAAGAACGTGCCCCGGCCGACCGGCCAGTTCCGCGCTCCCGGCAGGTCGGCCGTCGTCGCGTCGGCCTGCGTCTGATAGTCGGCGTTGCCGAAGCGGACCGTCACCGGGCCCGTGAGTTCCGGCACCGCCGAGGCGACGTTCGGCAGCGTCGCGATCGCCTCGGCGTCGTCGGGCACCAGGGTGGCGATGGCCCCCCCGAACCCGCGCTGGTTCGGCGCCCCGGGCCGCACCAAGAGGAGGTTGGTCCCCATGGCGCTGATGCGGTCGAGCACCGACCGCTTCGCGCCGTCGCCGACCGCGAGCATGGCCACGACCGAGCCGACTCCGATCACGATCCCGAGCAGCGTCAGCACCGTGCGGAACAGATTGGAGCGAAGCGCGCGGAAGACCATCTTCGCCGCCTCGCCGATGTCGGCGACCGCGAAGCCGATGCGGCCGGCGCCCGCCTCGGCGAACCGCCGCAGGGGCGAGGGCGCGGAGAGGGATGCCGAAACAGCCGCTTCCTGGCCGCTCGTATCCCCCATGATCACCCCGTCCTTGAGCTCGACAATACGCTGCGCGTGCCGCGCGATCTCGCGGTTGTGGGTGATCAGCACCACCGTGTGGCCCCGCTCCGCCAAACCGTGCAAGAGCGCCATCACCTCGGCGCCCGCACGGCTGTCGAGGGCGCCAGTCGGCTCGTCGGCGAGGATGACCTGGCCGCCGTTGATGAGCGCCCGTGCGATCGAAACCCGCTGCCGCTGTCCGCCTGAGAGCTGGTTCGACCGGTGATCCAGCCGGTCGCCGAGGCCGAGCCCGACGAGCAAATCCTCCGCCCGCCGACGCCGCTCCGCCGGCCTGGCGCCGGCGTAGATCGCCGGCACCTCGACGTTTTCCGCTGCCGTCAGGCCGGCGATCAGGTTGTAGCTCTGGAAGACGAATCCGAACGCCTCGCGCCTCAGCCTCGCCAACTCGTCACGGTCAAGCTCGGAGACCTCCTCGCCGGCGAAGATGTAGCGGCCGCTCGTCGGCCGGTCCAAGCAGCCGAGGATGTTCATCAGCGTCGATTTGCCCGAGCCCGAGGCGCCCATGATCGCGACGAACTCGCCGGGGTAGATCGTGAGCGAGACCCCGCGCAGGACCTCGACCGCCACGCCGGTGAAGTAGGTCTTCGTCACGTCGATCAGTTGGATCAGCGGCGCCGCCGCCGACAGCGGCGCGGACGCTTTCGAGGCGAAGGCGGTCGTCATGACAGGCGCGGCGTCCGCACGCCCGGTCGGCCGGACGATCCGGGCTGCGAGGGCCCTCCGGCCCGGCCCGACCCGACCACGACCCGCTCCCCGGGCTCGAGGCCGGAGAGTACCTCTGCCGCGACCCGGTTCATGATGCCGACGCGGACCTCGCGCTCGACGGTGGTGCCGTCGGGCATCAGAACGGTGACCGCGTAGCGGCGCGGGCGGCGAGCGTCGCCCGGTTCCTGCGCGCCTCCCGGGCGCGCTCCGGCCTCGCGACGGGCGCCGCCGCCGGTCGAGGCGTCGCGTCCGCGGGCGAGGCCTCCCGCCGGGTGCAGGGCCGCGATCGGCACGGTCAGCACGTCCTTCGCCCCCGCGACGACGAAGAAGACCTGCGCGCTCATCTGGGTCATGAGGTCCTGGTCCGGGTTCGGCACGTCGAAGAGGGCGTCGTAGAGGACCACGTTGTTGATGACTTCCGGCGTCGGCAGGATTTGACGGAGCATTCCGTACCAGCGGCGATCGGGGTTGCCGAGGATCGTGAAGTAGGCCTCCATTCCGATGCGAAGCTTGGGTACGTCCGCCTCGGACACCTGGGCCCATACCGTCATCGTCGACAGGTCGGCGACGCGGACGATGATCGGGGCCTGCTGATTGGCATTCAGCGTCTGGCCCTGCTTCGCGGTCTGCGACACCACGGTGCCGGCGATCGGGGCGTAGATCCTGGTGTAGCCGAGATTGGCCTCGTCGCCCTTGAGAGTGGACTCGGTCTGCTGGATCTGCGCCTTCAACGCTTCGACCTGGGCGGTGGCCGAACGCATCGCCGCCTCGCTGCTCTGGTAGGCGTCCTCGCTCGTCGCATTCGCCTTCATCAGGTTGCTTTGGCGCTGAAACTGCCGCTCGGCGAGCTGAAGCTGCGCCTGCTTTTCGGCGAGCTGCGCCTTGAGATTAAGGAGCTGCGCCCGGGCGGCCTCGACCCTGGCGAGGTAGACCGTCGGGTCGATCTCGGCGAGCAGATCTCCCGCTTTCACCGTGGCCCCGATCTCGACATGGACCTTCTTGAGCTGACCCGAAACCTGGGTGCCGACGTCGACGAAATCCCGCGGCTGGAGACTGCCGAGGGCGGTGACGCTGTCCTCGATGTCGGTGCGTTCGACGGACGCGGTGACGTAGACGTCCGGGGCGCCGCCGACCTGGCGCCACCAGGCCCAGCCGCCGGCAGCCGCGGCCAGCACCAGAAAGAGCGCGACTAACAGCGCCACTCGTCCCCGGCGAGTTCTCTTCGAAGGCCGGCGGGCAGCCGCAACGGCGGGGCCCGTCCCGTGTTCGTCCCGCCGCCGGACGGTTGGAGCGACGGTCTCCACCATCTCGGCGGCCGGTTTCCGGTCCTGGGGATCAGCGGCCATGAGGCCCGTCACGCGAGGCGGGAAGCGGCGTTTCGCACCTCCTCGCCCGCTCCGGGATCGGGCAGCCGCACCGCCGGCTGCGCCGGACAAGGGAAATGCGCCTCAACCGCCGATCCGCCATAAGCCATCGCGCCGCGGGAAGCCTCGAATATACCACCGCGCCCGGCGCGCCGCCAACCTCGGCCACGGCAGTCACCTCGTCCTCGGCCAGTCGGCGAGCCGGGCGCGCCCTTCACCCGACATTTCCGCCGCGGCCGTCGTCACCACGTCCTGTAGCATCGTCTCCAGGGCGACCCGCTTCGCCCGCGCCTCCGCCATCGCCTCCCGCAGGCGGGATTGATCGAACGGCTCGGCACGCAGCGCCTGCCGGATGGCGATCCGCGCTTGGCGGTAAGCCGCCGTCGCGGCACCCACCTCGCCCGAGCGCGCGGCAAACGTCGATCGCAGCTTGTCGCCGTCGGGCGCCGGCAGGGTCGATGCGATCCGGTCGAGTCGCGGGCTCGCACCCCAGCGCGGCCCCTCGGGCCGGTGGGTCACCAGATAGGCGATGATGACCGCGACCAGGAACACATTGACGGCGAGCGAGATCGGAAATCGGAACCTGCCGACCCGGCGTGCGAATTCTCCAAAGGTCATCGTGGCACCCCCACCCCGAGGTCGGCGTCGAAGATCAGCGCGCTCATGTCGCCGTCGCCGAGGTCCGGGGCCAGGGCGAGGTCGCTCACCCCGACCAGGATGCCGAGCCCCGCGACCATCGCCAGGGCGGCGATCCGGGGCCAGAGTGCCCCGACGCCCGGCCGCGCCATCGGCATCGCCCAGGGAACCCAAGGCCGCCTCTGAGGCGGGAGGGCGCGCAGCGACTCGATGATGCGGGCCGCGGCGGCGCCGGCGTCCGGCGACGCCGGCAGGCGGCCCAGCAGCCGCTCGAGTCTCTCGGCCGCCGCCAGCGCCTCCCGGGCCGAGGGCTCGGCCGCCAGCAGGCGCCGCGCCTCCTCCCGCTCGTCCGCGGGCCAGCCGCCGATGGCGGCACCGCGGATGTCGAGCAGGTCGCGAAAACGCTCAGTCTTCATCCTTCCCTTCCTCCTTCCGCTCGTCCCGCAGCGGGCTCAGGCGCCGCCTGAGCGCCCGCTTCGCCCGCACCAGGAGCGTCTCGACCGCGGAAACCGACGTTGCCAGCGCCACCGCCGTTTCCGCGTTGCTGAGACCTTCGTAGTAGGTCAGCAGCAGCGCCGCCCGCTGCCGGTCGGGAAGCCCGGCGACGGCGGCGGCCACCGCGCGGCCGGTCTCGTCGCGCTCGATCAGGGCCACGGCATCCGGTCCCGGATCGGCGGGCTCGTCCGCTTCCTCCAGAGCCACCCAGGCCCGCCGGCGGCGCCGGTCGAGGCACAGATTCACCACCACGCGATAGAACCATGTCCGGAACGCCGCGGTCGGACGCCAGCGCGGCGCGTGGGTCCAGACCCGGAGCAGCGCCTCCTGAACGACATCCTCGGCGTCGGCCGTGCTGCCGGTGAGCCGCCGGGCGAGGCCGAACCCGAGCCGCGCGTTCCGTCGGGCGAGGCGACAGAACGCCTCCTCGTCGCCGGCGGCGACCCTCGCCATGAGGTCCTCATCGCTGGCGTCCTCCATCGCCCCACCGATCGACCGCAGTCGAATCCGCCGCCGCCGTCTCAGGTGCTCGCGCGCATCGATGCCGCCCGCCGGGACGGGGCCGGGCCGGCAAGGAAACCGACGGCCGGCGCGAACCCCCGTAACCATCCCTTCCGCATATCCGGTTCCTTCTCCGTTCCGCCGCCCCCCGGCGTTGGCGTCCGCACCGCACACCGGAGCGACAACCCTTAAACGCGCGAGGGCGGAGAGTCCTGCACGCCCGCCTCGCATGGTGCACCGGCACCCCGGGCCGGCGCTAGGTCGGGGGATTTGCCGGCCCTGGTGAGCCGGCGAATCGGTTCCGGAATCAAGCCGTTGGACGGCGGGTCAGGAACGCGGCCCGGCCCCCGGGCGCGAGCGACCCTCCGGCCCCGGCCCGCGTGCCATCGAGGACCCGCCGACCGGCCGGCCGGGGAAGCGGCCCCCGCTCATCCCTCCGGCAGGAGGAGGATGCGCCCCGACGAGCCGCCCTTCTCCACCTCGGCGTGGGCCTTGGCCGCCTCTGCGAGCGGGATTCGGTCGGTGATGATCGGCCGCACCTGCCTGCGTCCCACCAGGACCAGCGAATCGATGAGCTGCTGGCGCGAGGTGCTCTTCGCGCTCATGATCGAGATGTCGCGCAAGAAGAGCTGCGCCGGATTGAGCTGCACGAAGTCGCCGGTGAGCTGGCCGATGAAGATCCAGCGCCCGCCCATGGCAAGGCTGCGGCGCGTCGGCTGGAAGAGCACGCTCCCTACGTTGTCGATCGCCACGTCCACGCCGCCGCCGGTGGCGGCGATGACCCGCTTGGAGAAGTCTTCGTCGCGCCCGACCACCAAGACCTCGTGCGCGCCCGCCTCGCGGATCAGCTCGGCCTTCTTCTCCGAGGTGGTGACGGCGACGACCAAGGCGCCGGCGAGCCGGGCGAGCTGCACCCCGTGGATGCCGAGCCCGCCGCCGGCGCCGGAGACCAGCACCCGCTCGCCGGGCTTCACTTTGGCCACATCGCGGATGGCGTTGAGCTCGGTGCCGATGGCGCAGGCGACGATCGCCGCCTCGGCCAGCGCCACGCCGTCGGGCACGTGGGCGACGTTGTCCTCCTCCACGCACACGAGCTCGGCGTAGCCGCCGTTGAGGCCGGCATCGCCAAGGAACTCGCGCTCGTCGCAGGAGGTCTCGCGACCGCTCCGGCAGTACTTGCAGTGGCCGCAGATGTGCCGGCGCTGCGCGGTCGCCACCCGCTCGCCGACCTTGAAGCCCTTGACCAGTGGCCCCACCGCCTCGACCACCCCCGAAACCTCGTGTCCGGGGATGAAGGGCAGCGTCACGCCGCGCTTCATGGTGCCGTTGCGCGTGACCACGTCGTGGAAGCAGACTCCGCAGGCTTCCACCTTGATCCGCACGTCGTTGGGACGCATCTCCGGCACCGGCACGTCCTCGAGTGCGAGCACCTCGGGCCCCCCGGTCTTGCGCACCACCATCGCCTTCATCGCCGCCTCCGCGTCCATTGCCTCGTTGCCGAATGCACCGCCCCTCAGCCGGCCGGCTTGAACTTGACCAGCGTCACCTCGGGGGTCACGTCCTCGAACACCGCCTCGACCGGCATGCCGATGCGGATCTGGTCGTTCCGCGCGCCGACCAGATTCGTGTAGAGGCGTGGTCCCTCGGCCAGTTCCACCAGCACCACGTTGTAGGGGACTTCATCCTTGAAACCCTCGAAATAGGCCTTGTGGAAGATACCGTAGGACCAGATCGTGCCCTTGCCGCTCGTCTCGACCCACGTCGCCTTGTCGCCGCCGCACTTCGGGCAGAGACGGAAGGAACGGAAGCGGTAGCCGCCGCAGCCCTCGCACCGGAGCAACCGAAGCTCTCGCCGGCGCACCCCCTCCCAGAAGGGGCGGTTGAGGTCGTCGACGGCGGGAAGCGGCTTCCTGTAGGCGCTCATGACGGCTCCTTGCCGTAGATGATCGAGGTGACCAGGGGCGCGGCGCAGATGTACTGGACCAGCCCGGCGTCCGTCACCTGCCGCGCCCCGCACTCGCCGCGGATCTGGCGCACCGCCTCGACGTTGAGCGCCCAACCCTGCATGTAGCTCTCCGACAGGTGCCCGCCCGAGGTGTTGGTCGGAAGCCGGCCTCCGAGCTCGAGCCTTCCGCCCTCGACGAAGCGGCCGCCCTCGCCGACCGGGCAGAAGCCGAATCCCTCCAGGCTGAAGAGCACGGTCGGCGAGAAATTGTCGTAGATCATCAGCGCGTCCATGTCGTCGCGGCCGGCCCCGGCCATGGCGTACACGTCCCCGGCCACGGCCTCGAGCGGCGCGCGCCAGAAATCGTCGGGGGGAACGTAAGACTCGGAGAGCCGAGTCGCCTGGGCGAAGCCGCGGATGTAGACCGGCGGCTTGCGCAGGTCCCTCGCGCGCTCGGCCGAGGTGAGGACGATGGCGACCCCTCCGTCGTTGATCAGGCAGTAGTCGAGGAGGTGCAGGGGCTCGCAGATGTAACGCGAGGCCTGATGATCGGCGACCGTGATCGGATCGCGCATCACCGCCGACGGGTTGAGGCCCGCGTGCCTGCGGAAGGCGACCGCGATATGGGCGAGCTGCTCGCTGCGGGTGCCGTAGAGATGGGCGTGGCGCTGGAACATGATCGCGTGCACCGCGCCCGGCGAGGTCATGCCGTAGGGGAACCACGGCCCCGCGCCGCCGCTCCCGTAGCGATCGCCCTCGCCGCCATAGCGGTCGCCGGCGGTGCGACCGTTGTTGCCGTACACAAGGGCGACCGTCTTCGCCATGCCGCAGTGGATCGCCATCGCCGCCAGCTCGATGCTCGCCCCCGACATGCGCCCCTGGCCGGGAGTGATGCCCGCGAAGCGGGGGTTGAGTCCCATCATCTCGCCGAAGCGCTGGTAGTCCGGGATGCGGCTGACCAGGAGCCCGTCGATGTCGTCGCGACTCAAGCCCGCGTCGGCGAGGGCCTCCTTCAGCGCCCGGGCGCCGAGGTCGTAGGGGTCGTTGCCGTAGAGCTTGCCGAAGGCGGTGTTGCCGACTCCCGCGACCGCGATCCGGCCGCGGAGCTGCTTGTCGGGCATGGCGGTCCCCCCTCCGTCGTCAGCGCCCCGGCCCGCGGCCGGAGCCGCGCTCCGGTCGCGCGACCCGGTAGCCCGCCGCCTCGCGGTCCCAGGCGGTGGGACCGAGCCCCTGCTCGAACAGCCGATACTTCTCCACCTTGTTGGTCTGCGAGCGCGGGATCTGCGGCACGATCTCGATATAGCGCGGAACCATGAAGTGGGGCATGCGCTCGCCGAGCCAGTCCATCAGCGCGACCGGCGTCAGCGATTTCCCGGGACGGGCCACCACCAGCACGCGGATATCGTCCTCTCCCGCCGCCGCCGGGTGGGGAAGGGCCACGCACTCGGCCACGTCCGGGTGGCCGCCCACATAATGCTCGACCTCCCAGGACGAGACGTTCTCGCCCCGCCTTCTGATGCGCTCCTTCTTGCGGTCGACGAAGTAGAAGTAGCCGTCGGCGTCCACGCGGGCGATGTCGCCGGTGTGGAACCAGAGGTTCCGCCATGTGTCGACCGTGACCTGCGGCTTGTTGAGATAGCCCTGGCTCATGATCCAGGGAAGCCTGGGCCTGAGTGCGATCTCGCCCGGCTCGCCGACCGGGACCGGCATGTCCATGTCGTCGACGAGCATCGCCTCCCAGTCCTCGTGGATGCGCCCGGCCGAGCCCTCGCGACGCTCCGGATAGGGCGTGTAGAAGACGAGGCCGGTCTCGGTCATGCCGTAGGCCTCGACCAGGCGGACGCCGAAGCGCTCCTCGAACTCGGGATCGTGGTGTGCATTGTACATGGCGCGAAGCCGGTGGGCGCGATCGTAGGGGCCGGGCTCCCTCGCCTTGAGGATCGGCGGGATGGTGAAGATGGTGTGGGCGACGGTGGCGTTCGATTCGGTTGCCTCTTTCCAGAAGCCCGAGGAGCTGTAGCGCTCGCCGATCGCCACCTCGGCCCCGACCATGAGGGCGGGGAGCACGCCGAGCCGGCTCGCCAGCCCGTGAAAGAGCGGAAGCGGCGTATAGAGCACGTCGCTCCGCTCCAGGCGGAGGGCGCGCAGGAACGTGGAGGCCGAGGAGAAGAAATGGGCGTTGGAGATGAGCACGCCTTTCGACGGCCCGGTGGTCCCCGAGGTGTACATGACCGAGTGGATGTCGCGGAAGTCGCAGGCATCCTCCGGATCGGGCCCCTCGGCGAGGAGAAGCTCGTCGAAGGCGAGGTAGCGGCGCGGGCCCTTGGGAAGATCGAGGCCCTCGATCCCGCCCGCCACCGCCACCCAGTCGAGCCGGCGGCGGACCGCGTCGTCGGCGGTGGCGAAGCTGGCGACGAGCGAGCGGTCGAGGAACAGTCCCTTGGCGCCGGAATCGGTGAGCGGATTCTCCAGCATGAATCCCTTGTAGCTGACGTTGATTGGCACCATCGCCGCGCCGAGGAGGCAGCAGGCGTACCAGGCGAACACGAACTCAGGACCGTTGGGAAGGAACAGGCCGACCATGTCGTGGCGTTTCACGCCGACGCCCTTCATCCCGCGGGCGAGCGCGCGGGTGATCCGTTCGGTCTCGGCAAAGGAGTAGCGGCGATCCAGGAACCGCAGGTAGGTGCGCGGTCCCTCGCTGATCGCGCGCGCCTTGAGGATCGGGCCGAGCAGGCGCTCGTTCAGGGGCAGGTTATAGATGTCCGTCACCATTCACTCCTCGACCGGTCTGAACCTGGGGATGCTGATCTCG
Source organism: Pseudomonadota bacterium (assembly GCA_016202695.1). GTDB lineage: Bacteria > Pseudomonadota > Alphaproteobacteria > JACQOE01 > JACQOE01 > JACQOE01. Next base: position 26,716 of record JACQOE010000014.1, read on the forward strand.
GGGGTCACGTCCTCGAACGTTGCCTCCACCCGCAGCCCTTTCCGGATCCCCTCATTGGCGATGCCGACGATCGTACTGATCACCACCGGACCCTCGTCGAGCGCGATCATGACCACGTTGTAGGGAACGTCGGCCTCGAAGGCGGGGAAGTAGCTGCGGTGAAAGACGACCCAGGAGAGCACCCGCCCGCGGCCCGAGACGCGGGCCCATTCGGCCGTGTCGGAGAAGCACTCCGGGCATACGGCAGAGGCGGGGAAGCGGAGGGCGCCGCAGGCGCCGCATTTTTGCAGGCGAAGCTCGTGGCGGCGGGTGTACTCCCAGTACGGCCGCTCGAGCGGCGTCATCTGGGGAAGTGGCTTGGCGGGCGCGCTCATGGGCCTAATTCCGATAGATCAGGGTGCTGGCGACGTTGCCGCGGCAGATGTACTGGACGATTTCGGCGCCGCGCACCTGGCGGGCGCCGCACTCGCCGCGGAGCTGGCGCACGGCTTCGACCTGGTGCAGCCAGCCCTGCATGTAGCTCTCGGCGAGGTGGCCGCCGTGGGTGTTCACAGGGATCTCGCCGCCGAGCTCGATGCGGCCGTCCTGGGTGAACGCGCCGGCCTCGCCCGGCTTGCAGAAGCCGAAATTCTCCAGCGCGAACCAGATGTTGATCGAGAAGCTGTCGTAGATCATGAGCGCATCGACGTCGTCGCGCCCGATCCCGGCCATGCCGAAGGCCATCTCCGCCGCCATCGGCATGGTCTCGCGCCAGAGGAGGTAGTTGGGGAGCGAGGAGTGGCGGTAGGTGTCATGCCGGCCGAGGCCCATCAGATAGACCGGCCGCTTCCTGCGGTCCTTCGCCCGCTCGGCCGTGGTCATGATCAGCGCCACGCCGCCGTCGTTGATCAGGCAGTAGTCGTAGAGGCGGAGGGGCTCGCAGATGAACCGGGAACGCTGATGCTTCTCGACCGTGAGCGGCGAGTCCTTCTTGATCGCCTGCGGGTTCAGGGCCGCGTGCCTGCGCTGGGCCACAGGCACGGCGGCGAGCTGGCGGCTCGTCGTGCCGTAGGTTTCGAAGTGGAGCCGGGCCTGGAAGGCGCTCGCCGCGCCGGGCGAGGTCAGGCCGTAGTAGTAGAAGGCGCTCGAGTACTCCCTCCCCGGCGTCACCGTGGTCTCGCCGCCGAACCGGCGGCCCTCGGTGCGCGAGGCGTTGCCGTAAAGGAGCGCGACGTTGCGGCAGATGCCGGAGTCGAGCAGGAGCGCGGCGTACTGGATGAGCGGGCCGGTGGCGAATCCGCCGATGTCGAAGGTGGCGCCCGCGACCGGATTCAGACCCAGCATCTCGCCCATGCGGACGAAGCTCACGCCGCCCGGGCCCTGGACGATCAGGCCGTCGATGTCGCCGCGCACCAATCCGCAGTCGTCGAGGGCGCTGCGAAACGCCTCGATCGCCAGCGTGTAGGGATCGAGGTCGGGGAAGGTGCCCTGGCGCGAGGCGCCGACGCCGACGATCGCGGTCCTGTTGCGGAGCCGCTTCAATCGCTCGAGATCCGGCATGGGCCAGGCTCCCCGGTTCAGTGGCCAAGGATCAGGGCGCTCTTGTGGCCGGAGGCGCCGCCGCTGGTGACGAGGCAGGTGCGCGCGTCGGCAACCTGCGCGGTCGAGGTGCCGCGCATCTGGCGCACCCCCTCGATCACCAGGTTGAGGCCGTGCAGGTAGGCCTCGGAAAGAAGCCCGCCCGCGGTGTTGACGGGAAGCCCGCCGTCGGGCCAGGCGAGCCGGCCCTCGGCGACGAATGGCCCGCCCTCGCCGCGCCCGCAGAAGCCGAAATCCTCGAGCGCCATGACGACGATGCCGGTGAAGGCGTCGTAGATCTGGGCGACGTCGATGTCGGCGGGCCCAAGCCCGGCCATCGCGAACAGATGGCCTGCGAGCACGCGCGAGTTGACCGAGGCGTAATCCTCGATGGGCATGTTGTGCGAGCCCATCGGCCCCAGGCCCCAGCCGGGGTTGCTCGCCTGCGCCGCCGCGAGGATGCGCACCGGGCGAATCCTCAGATCCCGGGCCCGCTCGGGGGTGGTGACGATCACGGCGCAGGCGCCGTCGGTCTCCAGGCAGCAGTCGTAGAGCCGGAAGGGATCGGCGATCATGCGCGCGCGGGCGTGCTCGACGAGGGTCAGGGGCTTGCCCCGCATCACCGCACGGGGGTTGCGCTGGGCATGCGCGCGAAGGGTCACCGCGACGATGCCGAACTGCTCGGTCGTGGTGCCGTAGAGATGCATGTGCCGGCGGGTGGTGAGCGCCACCATCTGCGCCGGGCTCATCAGGCCGAAGGGGGCCATATGCGGCCCGCCCCGCGGCCGTGGCCGGTAGTGCCCGTAACGCTCGTACTGGCCCTGGCAGAGCGAACGGTAGACGCAGGCGTAACGGCAGAGCCCGGCATGGACCGCGATCGCCGCGTTCATCACCGCCGCCGCGCACCCGCCCCCGCCCGCGCCCCAGACCATGTTGGAGAAGCGCATCTCGGGAATCCCCAGCGCCGCCTGGATCAGCACCGGCTCGGGCCGCTCGTAGCCGAAGGACGCGAAGCCGTCGATCTCGTCCGGACGGATGCCGGCATCGGCGGCGGCCTTGAGGATCGCCTCCAGGCAGAGGCGGAACTCGCTCTTGTCGGCGATGCCGCCGTGCCTAGCGTACTCGGTCTCGCCGACGCCGACGATGCAGGTCTTGTCCGCGATCGATCGCTCGACGGTGACCGCCATGGCCGTCGGCCCTCAGGCGATGGCGAGCGGGTTGAGCGGGCTTCCGACCCCGCCGGTGATGCGGAGTGGAGCGGCGACGAACAGGAACTCGTAAACCTGGTCGCGGGCCAGCCCGTCGAGGACGAGCAGCTCCATCAGATAGACGCCGAAGTCGCGGATCAGCATGCGATGCACCGGCGCGGTCTCGCCGTCCTCGGTCGGGATCGCCTCGACGCCGAAGTTGTCCGCGGCGACGGCAACAATGCCGGCGTCGGCGATCCAGCGGGCGGCGGCGGCGCCGATGCCGGGCTCGCCGGCGAAAAAGGGGCCGGGGCCCTGATCGGCGAAGACCTTGAGCCAGCCGGTGCGGACCACGAGGACGTCGCCCTCGCCCAGTGCCACCCCTTGGGCGGCGGCGCAGGCGGTGAGGTCGTCGGGCGTTATCGCGTAACCCTTCTCCAGCGGCTCGACGCCCTTGTGCCGGCAGAGATCGAGCAGCACGCCCCGGCCGGCGAGCGACCCGAGCTTGTCGATGCCGCAGCGCCTGGCGCCGCCGCTCCTGATCGTCGTCTCGCTGAAGCCGTTGTAGATCTCGCTCCCGTACCAGGCGTGGGCGAGAGCGTCGATGTGGGTGGTGCCGTGGGTGTTGAGGGCGAGGTAGTCGTCGGAGCTCTTGAACCCGCTCTTCCGGGTCAGGCCCGCCGTGTAGTCGCCGCCGTCAAGGGTCATGAAATGCAGGGGCGGGCTGCGGCGCGGCAGGACCGGCACATCGCGCGACTGGAGGGGAAGGGCAAGGCTGTAGACGCGGCCGCGGCGCACCAGGCCGGCGGCCGCGCAGAGCCGCTCCGGCGTGATCAGGTTGGCGGCCCCGCGCTCGTCCTCGGCGCCCCAGCGGCCCCAGTTGTTTGCCCTCCCCGGCTCCGACGCCATGACCGTTCCTCCCTCCCTCAAGCCTTCTCGAACCGGGGCAGGTAGCTCCCGTCGGAGGTCGGTTCCCAGCGCAGCCGGACGCGCATGCCGACCGCCATCTCCCCGGGCCGCGCGTCGACAACGTTGCTCACCAGCCGCACGTCGCCGGCGCCGTCGAGCAGCACGACGGCGATGTTGTAGGGGACCGCCGCCTTCAGCGCCGGGTGCACCGGATGATGGGCGACGGTGTAGGTGAAGACGGTGCCGGTTCCCGGCACCTCGACGAATTCCGCGCCGAAGGACCGGCAAGCCGGGCACACCGGAGAGGGAGGGTGGCGGAACCGGCCGCAGTCGGCGCAGCGCTGGATGCGGAGCTCGCGCCGGCGGCAGCCCTCCCAGTAGGGGGAGTCGTCGAGGTCGGCCGCGGGAAGGGGCGTGCCCTCAGGAAGATAGGCCATGGCGCGATCCGAACCCTTCCGCAGCGAGGCGCCGGCCCTTAGCCGACGCGGCGCTTGCCCGCCCCGCCCGCCGCCGGCGCGAGGTCGGGCCAGTCCCCGGCCACGATCTCCTCGGTGTGCTCGCCGGGGGCGGCGGCGGGCCTGAGGCTCGCCGGCGACTTGTCGAATCGCCAGGGGATGCCGGCCACCGTCATCCGTCCCCAATGGGTGTCGAAGGTCGCGAGCATCTCGTTCTCGAGGTAGTGGACGTGATGGCGGTAATGGTGGAAGGAGGTGAACTCGGCGGCCGGCACCGCCGCCCCGGCGAGCACCCGCAGCCAGTGGCAGGCGGGCCGGGTCCGGAAGACGGATTCGAGGATGGGAATCAGCGCCTCCCGGTTCCTGACCCGCAAGGGGTTGGTGCGGAAGCGCGCATCCTCGGCCAACTCGGGCTTGCCCAAGGCGGCGCAGAGTCGTTCCCACTGGCGCCGGCTGGTGGCGGAAACCGCGATCGGCCCGTCCTGGGCGGGGAACGCCTGATCGGGGACCAAGTAGGTGGTGGCGCTGCCCATCGGCGCCGGCCTGCCGCCGGCGAGGTGCTCGGCGATGCGAAGCCGCTGGAGCGCCAACGCCGCCTCGATCATGGTGATCTCGACGCGTCGGCCGCGCCCGGTTCGGGCGCGCTCGAACAGCGCGGTCAGGATCGCCTGCACGATGCACAGCGCCGTATTGACGTCGAAGTGCCCGTACCAGCGCATGCGCTGGCGGAGCCCCCCCGGCATGCCGTTGACCGAGGCCGCCCCGGAGAACGCCTGTATGTGCGGGTCGGTGGCGCCGATCTTGACCATCGGTCCGCCCCAGCCGAAGCCGGAGGCGGAGGCGTATATGAGACGCGGGTTGAGGGCGGAGAGCTCGGCATGGCCGAGGCCGAGACGTTCGGCTACCCCGGGGCGGAAGTTCTCGATGAACACGTCGGCCTTCTTGATCAGCCCGTGGGCCTTGGCGCGCTCGGCCGCGTCCTTGAGGTCGAGGAGGATCGACCTCTTGCTGTAGTTCATCGAGATGTAGGTCGTGCTCAGGCCCCGCTGGGTCGGCATGATGTTGCGGATGAAATCGCCCTGCGGCGGCTCGATCTTGACCACGTCGGCGCCGAGCTGGCCGAGGAGCGAGCCCGCCCACGGCCCGACCGCGCCCGCGCTCGCGTCCAGCACCTTGATGCCTTCGAGGGGACCTCCGGTCGCTCTCATGCCCTTGCTCCGCTCCCCATGGCCGGCCCGGCTCAGGCGCTCGCCGGCTGCAACCCAGCCAGCCCGCAGGCGGCGAACAGCTCGCCACGGTGCGCGTTCAGCCGGGGCGCCGGGGCGTGCTCGCGGGACGGCTCGGCCCCCACCAGGGCGAAGGGCGTGCCCACCTGGGTCTCGCCGCCCGGGGGCGAGTCCGGGACGCGATCGAGGGGATCGAGCGCGCGGATTTGCTCGTGGGCGAGGATCTCGGCGTAGTCGTGGAACTTGACCGAGATGCCGCCGAGCTCGTTGATCAGGGCCGAGGCTTCGGCGCAGGTCATGCGCGCGAAGACCGGCCGGTAGACCTCGCCCAGATCGTCCTTGCGATCGCCGATGTAGATGCTGGAGCGCCAGTCCCTGTACTGCGGGTCGTCGGGAAGGTGCCCGAGCCCGACGCGCGCGCAGAAGGCGGCCCAGCCGTCGCGCTCGCCGTGGCGAAAGTCGAAGGTGACTTGGCCGTCCCTGGTTTGCCAGCCGATGTCGGGCTTCCACTGCGGCCCGTTCAGGTGGAAGCCTTGCCACGCGTCGGGGGCCGAATGGGCGGCGTAGAGAATGGTCTTCAGGGAGAGGAGCTGGCCGAGGGTGCAGATGCGCACCACCTGGCCCTCGCCGGTGCGGTTCCGCCACAAAAGCGCGGCGAGGAGCCCCTGATAGGCGTGCATGCCGCAGGCGACCGAGGCGATCTCGTAGCCGACGCGGCAGGGCGGTCCGTTAAGCTCGCCGACGTAGCGCGGGAAGCCCGACATGGCCTGCACGACCAGCTCGGAACCCGCGCGATCGGCGAGCGGCCCGGCAAAGCCGACATCCGCGATCTCACAGACGACGAGCCGGGGGAACCTAGCGGAAACCGCTTCCCAGTCGATGCCGCAGGACTCGCGCTCGTCCGGGTCCATGTGCACCACCACCGCGTCGAAGCGGGGCAGCAGCGCCGTCAGCGCGTCGCGGCCCGAAGCCTCGCGCAGGTCGACGACCGCGCTCTTCTTGCCCCGGTTCAGATGGGCGAAGATCGCGGCATCGTCGCCGACCATCGGCGGACCCCATTCGCGCGCGCGGTCGCCCGCCGGCGGCTCGAGCTTGAACACGGCGGCGCCGAGGTCGGCGAACTGAAGCCCGCAGACCGGCCCCGCGATCCCCTCCGCGATCTCGAGAATCCAAAGCCCCTTCAGGGGCCCGCCCTCGGCAGACATGGTCCGGTGCCTCCCGGCCGGATCGGCGCCCCCGGGCGCGGCCGGCGCCCCCCGTGGCTGAGGGCAAGCTAGACCATCGGCGAGCCATCCTTCCAAGACATAAATACTATATTTCTGATGCCGATCCGGCATAGCATAACCGGCGCCAGGACGACGAGGGAGCGCCCATGACCCGGAAGCCGACGATGGAGCTCCGCGAGCTTCGCTATTTCGTCGATGTCGCCGAGTTCAAGAGCTTCTCCAAGGCGGCGGCCTATCTCCGCATCGCCCAGCCGGCACTCTCGCGCCAGGTGCGGAAGCTCGAGGAGACGCTGGGGGTCGAACTCTTCCTCCGCCACGCCCGCGGGGTGGAGCTCACCGAAGCGGGCAGGGTGCTCTTGAACCGTGCCTACGCCATTTTCCAACAGCTTGACCAAGCCCATGCCGACGTGACCGCACAGGCGGAGTTCCCGACCGGGACGCTCACCATCGGCGCGCCGCCGGCGACGGGCGAAATCCTGATTCCCGCCCTGGTCGAGAAGGCGCGCGCCCGGTTCCCCAAGATCTCGCTCAACATCGTCGAGGGATTCAGCGGCTTCATCTACGACCGGCTGATGACCCACCAGGTCAACATCGGCATCCTCTACAACCCGGCGCCGCACCGCGAACTCGACATCCTGCCGCTGGTCGTCGAGCCGATGTACGTGATCGCGTCCGCCGATGCGGCGCGACGGGAACCGCGCGCCTTCACGGTCGCGGACCTCGCCCGGTTGCCGCTGATCCTTCCCCGGCGCGAGCATAGCCTGCGCCAGCTGGTCGAGAACGCGATGGCCGACCATGCTCTCGAGCCCAGCATCGCCTTCCAGGTGGACGGGCTCAACATCCTCCGCACCATGGTCGGCCGTGGCCTCGGCTACACTTTGCTCACCTACGGCGCCGTACACCAGGACATCGCCGCCGGGCGGCTGGCCGCGATCCCGATCGCCGGGCCGGGCATCTCCTGGACGCTCGCCGTCGCCTATCGTGCCGATCAGGGCCGGTCGCGGCCGGTCGAGGAGATCGTCCGGCTGATCCGCGAGGAGAGCCGCCGGCTGGTCAAGGGCGGCATCTGGCGCGGCCGGGCGAGCGAGGCGGGCGAACCCGGGCCCGCGGCCCGTTCGGCTAGGGCGCGGCGCGCGCTCGGAACTGGGGAAGCGTGACCTCCGCGCCCTCCCGCTCGAAGGTCGCCTCTACCGGGAGCCCAAGGCGAATCGAGCCCGGATCGAGGCCGAAGAGATTGCCGTTCACCCGCGGGCCTTCCTCGAGCTCGACCTGCACCACCACATAGGGGAGCCTGTCAGCGAAATAGGGGTAGAACGCCTTGTGGAAGACGACCCAGGAGGAGACGCGCCCACGCCCCGAGACCGGCTTCCAGGCGACCGGCGCCTTGAGGCAGAAGGGGCAGAATGGCGAGATCGGATAGAAGAACCGCGCACACGCCTCGCAGTAGGGAAGCACAAGACGACCCTCGCGCGCTCCCTCCCAGTGGGGCCGGTTGTCGTCGGTGATCCGGGGTTGCGGGCGCTGGCTCACGGTTCTTGCCCTCCTCGCGCGGTCGTGTCTCTAGCGGGTGTAAATGATGGAGACGCCGGTCCCCATCAGATACTGGATCACTTCGGCGTCCGGAATCTGCCGCGCGCCGGCCTCGCCGCGGAGCTGACGCACCGCCTCGAGCTGATGGCCCCAGCCGGCCAGCATGCCCTCGGAGAGGTGGCCGCCGTGGGTGTTGACGGGAAGCCTGCCGTCGAGGCGCCCGTTCCCGGACGCGATCCACGCCGCCGCCTCGCCCGGCCCGACGTAGCCGAACTCCTCCAGGCCGAAGATCACCTGCGGCGAGAAGCTGTCGTAGATCATCAGTCCGTCCACGTCCTTGCGCTCCACGCCGGCCATGGCGAACACGGGATGGACCTGGGGCAGGTCTTCCCGCTCGGTCTGCTGCCAGACGCCGAGCCCCGGCCGGCCGAAGACGAACTCCTCGCGCCCGGCACGCAGGCCCTGCATGCCGGCGATGTGCACCGGCGGCTTCCTCAGGTCGCGCGCCCGCTCGGCGGTGGTGACGATGACGCAGATGGCGCCGTCGTTGACGACGCAGAAGTCGAAGAGCCGCAGGGGCTCGATCACCGGCCGGGCGGCGAGGTAGTCGGCGAGGGTCATCGGCGCCTTCATCATCGCCGCCGGGTTGAGCGCGGCGTGCGCGCGTTGCGTCACCGCCACCATGCCGAGCTGCTCCGCGGTCGCCCCGTAGCGGGCCATGTACTTGCGCATCGCCATGGCCGCGCCCGAGCCCGGATGGGTGAGGCCGTAATGCGGCATCTCGCCGTGCGGCCCGCCGCCCTCGCGCCCCTCCTCGTGCGCGTGCGAGCGCCCGCCGCCGAAGCCGCCGCCCCGCTCGGAGATGTCGATCGAGTAGATGCAGGCGATGTAGTCGGCCAGCCCGGCGACGCAGGCGAGCGCCGCCGACTGGACGATCGGACCGGACAGGCGCCCGTGGGTCCACGCCTGATTGGCATAACGGCAGGCGAGCCCGAGGTTCTCGGCCAGGCGGTCCACGTCCACCCCGGCGTTGACGAAGAGCCCGTCGAGCTTCGCCTTGGCGAGGCCGCAGTCGGCCAGCGCCTCCCGCACGGCGGCGCCGATGAGGGCGGTATTGCCGAGCCCCGTGTCCTTCGCCACCGGGCCCAGGCCGATTCCGCAGACGGCGGCCTTGTTCCGGAATTCCCAGCCCATCGCGGTTCCCCTTCCGGCCCCTTCTCAGCCTGCGAAGCGCGGCTCGGGCAGCCCCTTGACCCCGGGATCGAGGGCGAGCAGCCCGCCAGCGAGCGGTTGCCCGGCCAGCGCCTCGGGGCTCAGGCCCATGGTCGAGGTGGTCACGAACAGGGTGGCGAGGTCGGGCCCGCCGAAGGCGCAACTCGTCGGCCGCTCGACCGGCAGTTCCACCTTGCGCTCGCAGCGGCCGTTCGGATCGTAGCGGTTGAGACACCAGCCGTGGACCTCGGCGCTCCACAGGAATCCTTCGGTATCGATCGCGCAGCCGTCGGGGCGCCCCCGCGCGCCGGCGAAGGACACGAAGAGGCGCCGGTTGGCGATCTCGCCCCGGGCGAGGTCGAAGTCGTAGGCGTAGATCGCATAGGCGCGGGTGTCGGTGAGGTACATGGCACGGTTGTCCGGACTCCAGGCGAGGCCGTTGCAAAGGTCGAACGGGCCGTCCATGCGCCGGCACTCGAGTCCGCGATCGACCCGGTAGAGCGCGGCCCGGCCTTGGCGGAACTGGCGGTCGAGGGTGCCCACCCAGAAGCGGCCCTTGGCATCGCACTTGCCGTCGTTGAAACGGGTGTCGCCGAGATCGACCGCCTCGGTATGCCACTCGATCGCCCCGGTGGCCGGATCGAGATAGGCGAGCCCGGCGCGGAAGGCGGCCAGCATGCCCTCGTCCGCGCGCAGGACGAAGGCGCCGAGGGGCTTGGGAAGTGGGCGAATCCCGCTCGTTCCGGTCGCCGGCTGGTACCATTTGAGGGCCGGCGCCGAGACGTCGGTCCAATAGAGGCGTCCCTCCCCGGCCGACCATACCGGACACTCGCCGAGCGCATCCCCGGCCGCGACCACGCAGGCGCACTCGGCTCGCTTCATCGCCTCACCCCCATGGCCGGACCGATCCCCCCGCCATACGCCCCCGCGGCCGGCCCTAGCCCTGCATGGTCTTGGGCAGGAAGAGGGCCAGCTCGGGGAAGAGGCAGAGGAGGAGGAGCATGACGAAGCCGGCGAACATGAACGGCATCAAACCCTTGAAGACATCCTCGAGCCGCACCAGGCCGCCCGAGGCCCCGTAGACGACGAAGCAGTTGATGCCGACCGGGGGCGTCACCGCCCCGAGCTCGGCCAGCACCACCACGTAGATGCCGAACCAGACGGGATCGAAGCCGAGTTTCATCATCACCGGATAGGTGATCGGCAGGCTGATCGCCAGCAGCGCCGGCGCATCCATCAGCATGCCGAGGAAGAGATAGATCAGGGTTACCAGGAGCACGATCACCCAGCGGTTCACGTCGGCGCCGATAAGCACCTCGCCGATGGCGCCGGCGAGGCCGCTGAGCGCGAGGAAGCGGGAGAAGATCAGCGCGCAGATGATGATCGCAAAGATCATCGCCGTCGTCTGCACCGTATCGAGAAGCGTGTGGTGGAGATTGAGTCCGCGCAGGCCGCCCTTGCGGACGACGGCCAGGATCATGGTCACCATGGCGCCAATCCCGCCGGCCTCGGTCGGCGTGAAGACGCCGGCATAGAGGCCGCCGATGATGACCAGGATCACCAGGACCAGCGGCCCGGCGAGCCGGATCGACCAGAATCGCTCGCCCCAAGTCGCCCGGTGCCCGGTGGGCGGCGCGAGATGGGGGCGCAGAATCACGTTGGCGAAGATCGCCAGGCAGATGAGCGCGGCGAAGACGACGCCGGGGATGACGCCGGCGATGAGCAGCTTGCCGATGCTCGAGTCGGTGAGGATGCCGTACACCACCATCAGCGCGCTCGGCGGGATGAGAACGGCGAGCGTGCCCGCGATCGCGATCGAGGCGGAGGCGAGCCGCCTGTCGTAGCCGTGCTGGATCATGTGCGGCAGGGCGAGCTTGGTGAACACCGTCGCCGAACCGACGCTGGAGCCGGACGCGGCCCCGAAGGCGGCGGCGGCGCCGGTGGTGGCGATGGCGAGCCCGCCGGGAAGGCTCCCCAGCCACTTGGTCGCCGCCTCGAACAGGTCGTCGCCGAGCCCCGCGCGCATGGCAAAGAAGCCCATCAGCAGGAACATCGGAATGACGCTGAAGTTGAAGCTGTGGGTGGTGTCGAAGAAGACCGTGCTCAGGACCGCTGTCGCCGAGGTGACGCCGACCATAAGGCTGATCCCGACCATGCCGACGATGCCGAGCGCCACCATCACGTTGACGCCAAGCAAAATCGCGCCGAACAGCGCAAACACCCCGAACACGCCGATGACGAGGTCGCTCATTCGAGGCCCTCGTCGCCGGCGAGCGAGCCGGTGGCGATCAGCGCCTGGCGTATCGAATCGAGAAGAAGCTGGAGGCTGAGAACCAGGACCCCGACGAAGACGATGAACTTGGTCGGATAGAGCGGGAAGCGGATCGCTCCCCACTCGGTCTCGCCGACCGCCCAGGACTGCGCCGCGAAGTCCCAGGTGCCGACCGCCGCCCAGGCGAAGAGAAGGCTGCCGATCAGGAGCCCGATCACGAACAGCGCCCGCTGCGCCGCCCGCGGCAGGTGTCGGGTCAGAAGCACGACGCGGATGTGGCCGCGTCGGAACTGGGTGAAGGCGAGGGAGAAGAAGACGATGATGGGAAGGAGCGTCTCGGTGATCTCGAGCGTGCCTTCGAGCGGGAGGTTGAGGAGCTTGCGCGAGAGGGCGTTGGCGACGATCAACCACATCATCGCAAAGGTGACGAACCCGGCGGCGACGCCCAGCACGCGAAGGAACATGCCGTAGGCAGCGTAGACGCGTTCGAACCCGGCGATCATCTCCCCTCCATCGATGCGCCCGCGCCACGGACTGGCCGCCCGGCGGCGGCGGCCGGCCCCGGGCGCGAGGATCGGAGGCGCGACGGACACCCGTCGCCCCGGCCCCGGGACGGGCCGGGGCGCATCGGGCGGACAATGCCTTGAGCGGCGGCCGCCCGCTTACTGGAACGCGAGCTCGTCGGCGATGTCGGCTCCCGGCAGCCCGAGCTTGCTGACCTTGTCGACCCACTCCTGGCGGACCTTCTGCACGTCCGCGTTCTGGGCCGCCTTGGCGAGCTGCTCGCGCGGGAAGGGTACGACCTCGACCTTGAGCTCCTTCTTCCACAGCTCCTTGATCTTCTCGATCTCGATATCGAGGGCCTTGGTATAGTGGACCAGATACTCGGTCCCCACGCCCTGGATGATGTCCTGGGCGGTCGCGTCGAGGGATTTCCAGCTGTTCAGGTTGACCACGATGAGATGGCCCCACGACGCGCCGAGCGGCACGTCGACGTAGTACTTGGCCACCTCGTCGAACTTCCAGCCGCGGGCGAGGTTGGGCCCGATCGGGCTGCAATCGAGGATGCCGCGCTGCAGCGCCTCGTAGGTCTCGGGCGTCCCCATCGATACCGGTGTCCCGCCGAGGGCCTTGATCAGCGCCGGAAGGGCGAAGCCGTAGCTGCGGATGCGCTTGCCCTTGAACTCGTCGAGCGAGCGGACCGGCTTGGTGCAGATCAGGCCGTAGGGCTCGAGCGGCCGGAAGCCGACGACCTTGAGATTGTAGCGCCCGAGCTCCTGGGCGAACTGCGGGTACTTGCCGTTCCATTTCTCCATCAGGATGCCGAGCTCAACGCTCGAGTGCGGCTGCGGAATGAAGAAGCTGATGGCGTTGTTCACCGGCATCTTGTCCGGGAAGTAGGGCGTGACCACGTCGCCCATGTCGCCCAGGCCCTTGCCGACGGCATCGGGGATTTCGTTGATCTTGGCGACGCTGCCGCCCCAGTGGATCTTGATCTTGACCGCGCCCTTGGTGCGCTTCTCCACCGCGTCGGCGAACCACTGGGTGGTGACCGCCTGGGCGTCGCCCGCCCCGGCGGGCTTGTAGGTGAGCCAGTTCAGAGTCTTGGTCTGCGCCGCGGCGCCGGCGCCGAAGCCGGCGGTGACCGCGAGGGCCACGGCCGTGGCAAGCGCCGTGCTCAAGCCACTAACACCGATGCTCCGCATGCGTGCGTCCTCCGCTATGGTGGATGCCGAACTAGAATGATTGTTGCAAAGGGAAACGACGGGCCCCACCCCCATTTTCCGGTATTAGATACGCTCGTCACCTATCTTGCAAAAACATAAATGCTATAGAGCCCATGCCGATTTGGCATCATGCTGGCGACCGGCCCGCCACCGGGAGTGGAGCCGCCCCCATGAAGCGATCCGGACCTGGAGGGAGAAACGGGGGCCTTTGCCGCGGGCAGGAGACCCCGCGCGCGCCCATGCTAACATCCGGCGCATCGCTCACGATAATCCGCTCGATCGGCAACAACCCTCGCGGCCACGCCCCGGGTCCCGAGCCCGACGGACCGGCAAGGATGTTCCGATCCGCCCATGACCGCCGCGGAGGTGGCGAATGGCGGCGAGCCGCATCCTCGTGACCGGTCACGCCGGGTTCATCGGCGGGCGCGTCGCGCGAGCGCTCTCCGCCGAGGGACGCAAAGTGCTGGGCCTGGACCTCGTCCCAGCGAGGGAGGAAGCACCCTACCTCGAAACCGCGGTCGGCGATTTCAACGATGCCCACGCCGTCTACCGCTTGATTGCGGCACACGGGATCGAGGCGATCGTGCACGCGGGTGGGATCTCGGGCCCCATGGTCATGCCCGACGACCCCTACGCCGTCTACCGGGCCAACGTGGCGGGGACGATGAACCTGCTGGAGGCGGCACGCACCGCCGGGGTGCGCCGGTTCGTCTACCTGTCCTCGACCGCGGTCTACGGCGAGATGCCGGCCGACCGGCCGAGCCCCGAGGACGCCCCCATGCGCCCCCTCGATGCCTATGGCGGGTCGAAGGCGGCCGGCGACCTGATGGTCCGCGTCTATCGGCTCCGCCACGGGCTCGACGCCGTCGCCTTGAGGCTCGGAAGCGGCTACGGGCCCGGGCGTCGAACCGCCTCCACCATCAGCCGGCTCGTGCAGGCGGCCGTGACCGCCGAGCACGTCGTGCCGCTCGGTGGCGTCTTGCCGCGCCATTACGTCTATGTGGATGACGATGTGGCTGCGATCCGCGCGGCTCTCGATGCGGGGTCGGTACGGAAGCACGCCTACAACATCGGCGGCCCCGACGGCGCCGTCCCCATCGACACGCTTGTCAGGGTCGTCAACGAGGTGGTGGCCGGCGCCCGCGTGCGGCTCGCTCCCGGGCCCGATCCGGTGGGCCGGCCGAGCGGGCCGATGGACATCTCGGCCGCCGCGCGCGACCTCGGCTTCACCCCGGCCTATGACCTTCGTCGCGGCATCGCCGCCTTCGCCGAAGCGATACGCGCCGGCGGCGCAAACGGCGATGATCGGCCTCGATCCGGATGACCCGCGCGCGAGGGCGGAGGCTGGCCCGGCGAGCAGGCTGGACCCGCGGGCGCCGCGCTCCCCCGACTCAAGGCGCGGGCCGCACCGCCGCGCGACCTCGCACGCGCGCGTAAGCGAGCCCCAGGCCAAGCAGACAGAGGACAAAACCGACAAGATCGGTCCGCCAGCCGGCGAAGATCAGGAACAGCGAGGCGACGAAAGCGATCGCCCGCTCATGGGCCTTGAGCCGGAACTTGAGCCATCCGACGCACGCCACCGACAAGGCCAGGATGCCGACGATGGCCGTTCCCAGGGTCCAGGCGATGGTCTCCGGCGTGCCGAAACCCAGGAGCTCGGTGCCGTAGACGAACATGTAGGGGATGATGAAGACCGACAGCCCGAGCTTGAAGGCGACAAGGCTCGTCCGCCAGGGATCGGATTCGGCCAAGGCCGCCGCGGCATAGGAGGCGATGGCGACGGGCGGCGTGATCGAGGACTTGGCCGCGCAGTAGATGATGAACATGTGAACCGCGACGACGGGGACCCCCATCTTCACGAGCCCGGGCGCGAGCAAGGCCGCAAGGATGATGTACGCCGCCGAGGTCGGCATTCCCATCCCCAGGATCACGGCCACGATCATGGTGAGCAAGAGGGCCACAAACACGACGCCGCCGGCGATGTCGAAGATCATGCCGCCGACGCGGAGGCCGAGGCCGATCATGACCACCAAGCCGGCGATGACGCCGCCGAGGGCGCAGGCAACGGTGACCGGCGCGATCATGCGCGGGGCCTCGCGCATCGCTTCGCCGGTGACGGACAGGAACGTGCGGCGCTTCTCGCGGTCGAACGCCAGAACGAGGGCCATCGTGGAGACGGTGGCGGCGAAGCCGGCCGTCGCCGGGGTATAGCCCTCGATCAGCACGTAAACCATGATCGCGAGCGGCAGGATGAGGTGTCCACGGCGGCGCAGGACGGGCCACAGAGAGGGGACCTTTTCGTCGCGCTTGGGGACGAGGCCGAGGCGGCGCGCCTCCAGGTCCACCATCACATAGACGGCGAGGAAGTACAGGATCGCCGGAATAATGGCGAAACCCATGATGTCGACATAGGAGACGCCGACAAACTCCACCATGATGAAGGCGGCCGCGCCCATGACCGGCGGGGTCAACTGCCCGCCGGTCGACGCCACCGCTTCGACGCCGGCCGCGAATTCCGGCTTGTATCCGGCCCGTTTCATCGCCGGGATGGTGAACGAACCGGTGGTGACCACGTTTGCGGCGGCGGCGCCCGAGAGCATGCCCATGAAGGCGCTCGCGACCACGGCCGTCTTTGCCGGCCCGCCCACGGTCCGCCCCGTCAGGGATTGGGCGACATCGGTGAAGAACGTCCCCGCGCCCGAGGCGATGAGGAAGGAGCCGAAGAGCACGAACAGGAAGACGTAATTGGCCGTCACGACGAGGGGAACGTTCCAGATGCCCTCCGAGGAGAGGTAAATCAGCTCGATGACGCGCTCGACCGTAAAGCCTTGGTGCCACAGGATTCCCGGCATGTAGTTTCCGAACTTGGCATAAACCAGGAACACCGCGACCAACCCGACGAGCACCCACCCGACCGTTCTGCGTGCCGCATCAAGGAGCGCGACGGTCAGCCCGAAGCCAAGGACGATTTGCGCGACAGTGAGCGGCTCGGCGAAGCGAAAACGCTCCGCGAGATCCTCCGCGAAGAGGATGAGATAGCCGCACGCCGCCACCGTCACCGCGGCGAGAACGGCGTCCCATATGGCGCTCGGATAGCGGCGGCCGGCGAGCGCGTTGACGGCATCGGTGCCGAACAGCACGAGGAGCGCGAGGCCGAGATGGAGCGCATAATGGATTTCCGCCCGGGGCGGAATGATCGCCGGGAAGCCCACGGCCAAGTGATAGGAGGACATGATGATCGCGGTGGCGGCCACCGCGTGGCGAGCGATCTCAAGCATCGATCGATCCGCGATCGCCGGCCGGGCGCAGCGAGCCGTTGCCTCTCCGGGGCGGGAACAACAGGAAGGGGGAGACGAAGCGGCTCACGAGTTCAATGGTCGCGGCGAATCGCGCCCTTGTCTCCCCCGGACCGGCCAGGAAGGCGTCCAACCGTCGCCTACGGTGTCACGCGGACGCCGATCTCCTTGTAGAGCCGAGCGGCGCCGGGGTGCAGCTCGATGGACCCCACCCTGGCCATTTCCTCCGCCGTCAGCCCTTTCATGCTGGAATGGAGAATGCGCACGTCGTCGAGGCTTTGGACCAGCGTCTTGGCGATCCAATAGGCGTGCTCCTCCGGCATCTTGTCGTTGACGATGAAGATTGTCGGCGCGCTGAAGACCGGCACATCCTCGGTCTGCCCCTTGTATGTGCCGGCCGGGATCACGTCGCGCACGAAACCGGGGTTGATTTCCTGCAACTTCTTGAAATTCTCGTCCGGCACGGGAAGGATGCGGATCGGGATCGTCGTCGCGAGCTCCGTGGTGGCGCCATCCGGCAGCGTCGGCATGTTGCTGAGAAACACGGCGCGGCGATCCTTCACCGCATTCATGATCGTGCTGATGCTGCCGCGGACGGCGACCTTCAGGTCGTCCTCGGTCAGGCCGAAGGTCTGCAGCACCCAGCGAAAGTACTGCGAGGAGGCGAGCTGGCGCTCCTGCAGCGCCACCGGCTTGCCCTTGAGGTCGGCGAAGCTCTTGACGCCGCTCTCCACGGTAACGAGGCACTGGAAATAGTTCTTGACCAGGGTGCTGAGCGCCTTCACCCCGGTGTACTTCTGCTTGAAAGGCTCCTCTCCCCTGATCGCCGACACGACATTGACGCCGAACGTCATGCCAATGTCGCCGCGGCCCTCGGCGATGTTGATCACGTTGGCGGTGCCGCCGCCGAGATCCGTGCCGCCGCGAACGCCGTGCTTTTCGAACAGGCCGGCGATGCCGACGGCGATCGGGTACCAGGCTCCGCCCGCGCTGCCGGTCAGAATCACCAGCTGGGCCGGCTTCGACTGGGCGTAAGCGGGAGAGGAAGCAAGCCCCGCCACCAGGAGCGCCGCTCCCAGGGCGACGCGCACACGCGTCATGATCATGCTGTCGACTCCTCTAGCTCAACGAGGCAGGTTGGAAAGTATCTAAGTTGTGCCCGCAGGATGGGCCACAAGCGAAAACGCCCACCCGATAATACGGCGCGAAAACGTTCGGCCCGCAAAAGCCAAACGTAATGGAATCCCGGATTAGCTTGGTCTTGTCCCGGCGGAAACGTTATCCGAAGCCGGATTTTCGGTCAACGCCGCGGAAGCGAGCGGTAAGTCGAGGGCAACGAGGGCCGGCCCCGGCGCGACGACGCGAGTGAGGGGGTGCTCCCCGCCCGGATCATCGTCCCGGCGTTCGAGCCGCAGCGTAGAATAGCGGTGGGCGTGCAGCCGTTCATATTCGAGAGGACGAAGGAGCAAACGATGGGTGATCTCAGCGGAAAGGTTGCGATCGTCACCGGCGCCTCGACGCCGAAGGGCATCGGCAATGCCATCGCCAAGCGGTTCGCCCGCGGCGGCGCTTCCGTTTACCTTGTGGCCGACCGGACTCGAGAGCAGCTCGAGGCGGCGGTGACGGACTGCCGGGCGTTGGGCGCTCCGGAGTCACGCCACGAGTACGGCCTGTTCGACCTCGGGGACGAGGGAGCGGCCGAGGCCATGGTGGCCAAGGCGCTTGATCTGTTCGGGCGCGTGGACGTGCTGGTCAACAACGCCGGCGTCCGCAGCTACCGGCGCTTCGGCGAGTTCTCCCGCGCCGAATTCAACCGGGTCGTCGCGGTCAACCTTGCGGCGCCGTTCTTCGCCAGCCAGGCGGTCGTGCCGACGATGCGCGCGCAGGGCGGCGGCCGCATCATTCACGTTGCGAGCCAGATGGGAACCGTCGCCTTCGACAACCGCGCGGTCTACGGCCTGACCAAGGCGGGACTCATCTACCTGACCAAGGCGATGGCCTACGAGCTCGGCGAGGACAACATCATCGTCAATGCCATCAGTCCGGGACCGACACTCACCGGCCCCTTGATCGAAAGGATGCAGAAAGATCCCGAGCACGCCCAGAGCCGGCTGGCCTATGTCCGCCTCAAACGCTACGGCGAGCCGGAGGAGATCGCCGAGATCGCCTATTTCCTCGCCGCCACGACGGCGACCTTCCTCCACGGCGAGAACATCGTCGTCGACGGCGGTTACACGACGCACTGAGAGCCTCTCCCCGATCGGGGTTGGGTTGGTCGACCGGCGGCGGCGCTAACGCCCGTCGTGGCTCTCCCCCGTGGCCCGGGTGAGCAACGGCGCCGCATAGCCCGGCTCGATGAGGACGTCGAGGAGGTAGGGCCGCCCCTCCTCCACCGCCTGAATCGCTCCCTCGATCGCCCCAAGAAGGTCGCCGACGCGAGCGATCGGACCGGCCGCATCGAGCCCCTGCGCGCGCGCCAGTCCGGCGATGTCGACCGCCGGCTCGCCCATCCTCATGCCGATCCACTTGTTCTCGACCGGCCGGTTGCGGTCCCTCGCGATCACCGCCTGATGAATCTCGTCGTTGAAGTTGGAGCGGTTGTTGGCGACGATGATCAGCCCTGGAATCCGATAGTGGGCCGCCGTCCACAGCGCCGTCGCCCCCTGGAGGAAGTCGCCGTCGCCGATGATCGTCAAGGGGATGCGGTTCGAGCCGCGCAGGGCGAGGCCGGCCCCGATCGCCATCCCTGGCCCCGCGCCCAGCCCGCCCCCTCCGTCATAGCCGAGGAAGTCGAGCGGGTCGCGGAAATGATAGTGGTCGCTCGCCCACCCCAGGCCGACGCGGACCAGGGTGAACCGGCGGCCCCCGGCCCGGCGGACCTGGTCCAGACAAAAAGCCACGTCCGGCTGGGTGACGGGACGGCCGCCATCCTCCAGGTCGGGCGCCGGCGCCCGCGCCGCGGCGAGCGGGTTGGTCGGGAATCCCGACCACTTCTTGGGCCGCCCCCGCATTCCGGCCTCGACCAGGGGCAGGAGCCCCTCGATGGCGGCGTCGGGCTCGGCGAGCACCCGGAGATCGACCGGAGACAGGCCCTGGTGGTCCATGCTCCAGCCGTTGTGGACGTAAGGGTCGGGCGAGCAGTGGACCACGTGAGCCGCGGGCCCGCCCTGCACCCGCAGGAGCTTGAAGGCGCCGGCAAGATCGATCGAGTCGAGGGCGAGGATCACGTCCGCCCGCCGGATCAGCTCCTGGGCCGCCGGCGGGTAGTGGCTCCGCGGCGGCGCGCCGTGCAGCGGATGGTCGGTCGGGAAGGAGGCCCCGGTCCGAAGGTCGGTGAGCACCCGCGCGCCCAGCGCCTCGGCCAGGCGCACGCGCCGGTCCCAGTCTTCACGGCGGCGGGAAACCCGGCCGGCAAGGACGATCGGGCGTTCCGCCGCGAGCAGCCGGTCGGCGAGCGTGCGGAGCGTCGCCGGCGACGGGTGGGGCGACGGGCCCGGCTGGTAGCGCCCGACATCGGGCAGCGCGATGGACCGCTCCACAGGCGTTTCCTGGAGACCGGCATCGAGGCAGACATAGACCGGGCCCCTGGGCGCCGTCCGGGCGATCTGATTGGCGCGGAGAAGGGCCTCGACCGTCGCCCCGACCGAGGCCGGCTGGTCGTCCCACTTGGTGAAGTGGCGCAACAGCGCGCCCTGGTCCTTGGCGGTATGGACCCAGTCGACCCACGGGCGACGGAGCTCGGCGTCCACCGGTCCGGTCGCCCCGACGATGACCATGGGCACGCGGGCGCACCAGGCGTTGAAGACCTGCATCAGCCCGTGCATCAGCCCGACATTGCTATGCAGGACCACTCCCATCGGCTGTTCCGTCACCTTGGCGTAGCCGTGGGCGATCGCGACCGCGTGGTCCTCGTTCAGGCACAGCAGCATCTGCGGATCGCGATTGCCGAGATAGTTGACGAGGCTGTCGTGCAGGCCGCGATAGCTGGCCCCCGGATTGAGCGCCAGGAACTTGAGATCCAGCCGGCGCAGCATCTCGGCCATGACGTCGCTCGCCCAGGCCATGGGGAGGTTCCCGGCGAGCGCCGGTTTCTCGATGTCCTCGATCCTGCTCATGCGGTGATCGTCTCCGAACCGTCCTCGCGGCACAGCGCCGGCCGGCCATCGGCCGGCCGATGCGGCGGCGGGCGCCCGCGGCGCGACAATGGACCGCCAGCGCACAGACTGCCACCGAACCGCAGGACCGTGAAGCCGCAACCACGCTCCCTGGCGGACGCGCCGGCGAGCGGTTAGCTTTGTCCGACACCGGGCAACGGGGGCAGATCGCAATGGAAAGGCTTGGGCGGGAACGGTCGGGCGGGCGCATCGAGGACGGCCGCTTCCTCACCGGCCGCGGTCGCTTCACCGACGACATCCGGCCGCCCGGGCTCCTCTGCGCCCATGTCCTCCGCTCGCCCCACGCGCACGCCCTCATCCTCGCGATCGACACCGCCGCGGCCGCGGCGATGCCCGGCGTCGCGGCGATCCTGACCGCGGCCGACGCCGCCGACGACGGCCTCGGGACGATCCCCTGCGTCAGCAACCCCCGTACCGCCGACGGCCGGATTCAGTCCGTCGTCGCGCCGCCCCACACGGTGCTCGCCCAGGGCCGGGCGCGGATGGTCGGCGACCCGGTCGCGCTCGTCGTCGCCGCGACGCCGGCGCAGGCCAGGGACGCGGCCGAGGCCGTCGCGGTGGCGTATGAAGCGATGCCGGCGGTGACCGACGCGGAAACCGCCGCCGCGCCCGGCGCGCCCCAGCTCTGGGCCGAGGCGCCCGGCAACTTGTCGTTCCGCTACGCGATCGGCGATCGCGGCGCGGTCGAGGCCGCCCTGGCCCGCGCCCACCACGTCACCCGCCTGCGAATGGCGATCAACCGCGTCTCGGCCAATCCGTTGGAGCCGCGCGCCGCCATCGGCGATTACGACCGCTCGGGCGAACGGTACGTCCTCCACGCGCCGGTCCAGACCCCGCACCAGATCCGCCAGGTCCTCGCCGGTCGAATCTTCCGCGTCTCCGAGCACCGTGTCCGGGTCGTCGTTCCCGATGTCGGCGGCGGATTCGGGATGAAGGGCGGCCTCTTCCGGGAGTACATCCTCGTGCTGTGGGCGGCGCGGCGGCTCGGACGACCCGTGAAGTGGACCTGCGAACGCAGCGAAGCCTTCCTCAGCGACGATCACGCGCGCGACAACATCGCCGAGGCGGCGCTGGCGCTCGACGAGGAAGGGCGATTCCTCGGTCTCGAGGTACGATCGGTCGCCAACCTCGGCGCCTACCTCTCCTTCCGCGGCGCACATTCTCCGACCAACAACCTCGGCTCGCTGTCCGGGGTCTACACGACCCCGGCCGTGCATGCCGAGGTGCGGGGCGTCTTCACCAACACGCAGCCGACCTCCCCCTACCGCGGCGCCGGACGCCCGGAGGCGAGCTACGTGATCGAGCGCCTGATCGACGTGGCCGCGGCCGAGACGGGCATCGACCGCCTGGAGATCCGGCGGCGCAACTGCATTCCCCCCGAGGCCATGCCGTACCGGACGGGCCTCCTCTTCACTTACGACAGCGGGGACTTCGCGGCGAACATGGCGCTGGCGGCCGAAGCCGCGGACTGGGCCGGCTTCGAGGCGCGACGGGCGGCGGCGCGGCGGCGAGGAAGGCTTCGCGGCATCGGCCTCGCCAACTGCATCGAGCAGGCCGGCGGCCCCTTCGGCGCGCCCTGGGAGGAGCGCGCCGAGCTCCGGTTCGACCCGGGCGGCGGCCTGACCGTGCTCGTCGGCACGCTGTCGAGCGGCCAGGGGCACGAGACCGTCTTCACGCGGCTGGTCGGCGCCCGCCTGGGTATCGACCCCGCGCTCATCCGCGTTGTCCAGGGAGACACCGACCTGGTGCCCTTCGGGCGCGGCACGTTCGGCTCGCGCACGGTCATGACCGGCGGCTCGACGATCCTCAATGCTTGCGACAAGGTGATCGAGAAGGGCCGCAGGATCGCCGCCCATCTGCTCGAGGCCGGCGAGGGCGACATCGCCTTCGCCGACGGGCGATTCGCGGTCGCCGGAACCGACCGGACGATGGCGCTGGCCGAGGTCGTGCGCGCCGCTTTCAGCGTGCATCGGCTGCCGCCCGGTCTCGAGAGCGGGCTGGACCAGGCCGCGACCTGGGCACCCGGGGCTCCGACCTATCCCAACGGCTGCCACGTCTGCGAGCTCGAGGTCGATCCCGAGACGGGCCGTGTCGAGGTCCTGCGCTATCTGGTCGTGGACGACGTCGGCAGGGTGCTGGACCACGCGCTCCTCGACGGGCAGGTCCATGGCGGGGTCGCCCAGGGCCTTGGCCAGATCCTGCATGAGAACATCGCCTATGATGCCGAATCCGGGCAGCTGCTCACCGGCTCCTTCACCGACTACAGCATGCCGCGCGCCGACGACCTGCCGCTCATCGAGGTGCGGAGCAACGAGGTGCCGACGGACAACAACCCGCTCGGCGTGAAGGGTGCCGGAGAGGCGGGCACGATCGGGGCCCTGCCGGCGGTCATGAGCGCGGTGGTGGATGCCTTGAGCCCGCTCGGCATCCGGCACCTGGACATGCCGGCAACGCCGGAGCGCGTCTGGCGCGTCGTTCGCGAGGCGCGCCGACGGGCGCGAGCCGGCGGCCCGGATCACCCGGCCGCGGTGGGCGTCGGCGGAGAATAGTCGAACAGGCCCGCCGCGAGCGACCGGATGTAGGCTCGCGCCTGGTCGCCTGTGACGAGGTCGGCGTATTTCGCCTGCATGTCGAACAGATTCGCCGCGTGCGCGAGCCGGTAGCGGTCGAAACAGCCGTCGGCGACGACCGCGACGTGGAGATTGTGGCTGAAGGCGTCGACCACGGTCGCCCGCACGCAGCCGCTGGTCGAGGCTCCGGTCACGATCAGCGTGTCCACCCTGAGCTGCATCAGGTGACCCAGGAGGGGAGTGCCGCAGAAGGCGCTGGGCTTCAGCTTGCGGACGACGATGTCGCCGGGGGCCGGCGCGACCTCGGGCACGATCGCGAATCCGTCCTCGCCCTCCGGCCAGCGCTCGTGCATGCGGGTGTTCTTCCACCCCCAGGCGCCGCGGTCCCAGCCGTCGCTGCGCGCGGCGCCGGTCGTGTAGATGACCGGCACCCGCCGCTCGCGACAAGCGGCGATCAGGCCGGCGATGACCGGCAGGGCCTTCCAGCCGGCCTCGCCGCAGGAGTTTCGCCAGCGCTCCACGGATCGGAGGATCGGCTCGGGCCGGTCGCCCAGGAACTCGCGGTTCACGTCGATGACCATCAGGGCCGGCCGCTCGCCGAAGCCGGCCCTTGCCCCGTGCCCGGTGCGGGCATAGACCGCGCGATCGTCGTCGGGGAGGAACTCATCCCAAGGCTCTGCCATGTGGGCCTCCGCTGGTTGCCATCGGGCCTCCGTCGCCCGGATATCGGACGCCACCGCCGGGCGCCTCCTCGACGAAGTGGCAGGCGACCCACCGACCGGCGGCCACGGGCCTGAGCGGGGGATCCCGCCCGGCACAGACCGGCGCCGCGAAGGGGCAGCGCGTCCGGAAGCGGCAGCCCGAGGGCGGATTGGACGGACTCGGGATCTCGCCCTCGAGGAGCTCTCGCCGCCGGCGCCCGGCCGTTTCCGGGTCCGGCACCGGCACCGCCGCGATCAGCCCGCGGGTGTAGGGATGCAGCGGCAGGGACCAGAGCGTCCGCCGCTCGGCGACCTCGACGATCCGGCCGAGATACATGACCATGACACGGTCGGCGATGTGCCGCACCACCGACAGGTCGTGGGAGATGAACAGATAGGCCAGCCCGAATTCCCGCTGCAGGTCGCGGAGCAGGTTTATGACCTGGGCCTGCACCGAAACGTCGAGCGCGGAAAGCGGCTCGTCGCAGATCATGAGCCTGGGGTTGAGGGCGAGCGCCCGCGCGATGCCGATCCGCTGGCGCTGGCCGCCGGAGAACTCGTGCGGGTGGCGACCGGCGGCTTCCGGATGCAGGCCCACGCGGCGCATCAGCGAGGCGACCCTCGCGCGCCGCTCCTTTCGGTCCCGCATGCCGTGCACGAGCAGCGGCTCCTCGATGATGCGGCCGACCGTGAGGCGCGGATTGAGCGATGCATAATGGTCCTGGAAGATCATCTGCAGGCGCGGCCGCAGGGGCCGAAGCGCGCGACGGCTCAAGCCGGAGATCGGGTTGCCGTCGAGATAGACGGCTCCCGCCGTCGGCTTGATCAGCCCGACGATGGTCTTGCCGAGCGTCGACTTGCCGCAGCCGGACTCGCCCACCAGTCCGACGGTCTCACCCCTGGCGATGTCGAAACTGACCCCATCAACGGCGTAGACCGAACCGCCGCGGATGCGGAAATGCATCTTCAGATCGACGACGGAGAGGAGCGGCGTCATGGGTCGGCACGCCCCGCCTGGGCCACGAAGCAGGCCACCCGCCTGCCGTCGCCCACGGCCTCGAGCGCCGGCTTCGCCTCGCGGCAGCGCGCGACCGCCCGCGGACAGCGCGGGGCGAAGGCGCAGCCCGCCGGAAGGCGGTCGAGCGGAGGCACGATGCCGGGAATCTCGGTCAACCGCGACGGCTCGTCGCCGCCCGTATCGAGCCGCGGCGTCGCGCCGAGCAGCCCCTGCGTGTAGGGATGCAGCGGACGGCGGAAAAGCCGCTTCACGTCGGCCTCCTCGACGACGCGGCCGGCGTACATCACCAGCACCCGCCGCGCGGCTTCGGCGACGACGCCGAGGTTGTGGGTGATGAGAATGACCGCGGTGCCCGACTGCGCCTGCAGCCCTGCGAGCAGCGACAGGATCTGCGCCTGGATGGTGACGTCGAGCGCGGTCGTCGGCTCGTCCGCGATCAGGACTTTCGGCCGGCAGGCGAGCGCCATCGCGATCATCACCCGCTGGCGCATGCCGCCCGACAGGCGATGCGGGTAGTCGTCGAGCCGCCGCCCGGCATCGGGGATGCGGACGCGCTCCAGGAGTTCCAGTGCCTGGGCGCGGGCCTCGGACCTGGAAACGGGCCGGTGCTCGCGGATCGTCTCGACGATCTGGTTGCCGATGGTCATCACCGGGTTGAGCGAGGTCATCGGCTCCTGGAAGATCATCGAGATTTCGGCCCCGCGCACGGCGCGCGTC